>JAJZVM010000047.1 GCA_021845645.1 Bacillota bacterium | reverse complement strand
GATCTGCCACGGCGCGCCTCCTTACTGGCTGATCGAGGTGACGACGCCGGCGGCGACGGTGCGGCCGCCTTCGCGGATGGCGAAGCGCAGGCCTTCCTCCATGGCGATCGAGTTGATCAGCTCAATGCTCATCTCGACGTTGTCGCCAGGCATCACCATCTCCACGCCCTCCGGCAGGGTGACGACCCCTGTCACGTCCGTCGTGCGGAAGTAGAACTGCGGCCGGTAGCCGTTGAAGAACGGCGTGTGGCGGCCGCCCTCCTCCTTCGTCAGCACCACGACGGCGCCCTTGAACTTCGTGTGCGGCTTCACCGACCCCGGCTTCGCCAGCACCTGCCCGCGCTCGATCTCATCCTTGTCCACGCCGCGCAGGAGGCAGCCGATGTTGTCGCCCGCCAGCCCCTGGTCCAGAAGCTTGCGGAACATCTCGACGCCCGTCACGACCGTCTTCTTCGCCTTCTCCGTCAGGCCGACGATCTCGATCTCGTCCCCGACCTTCACCGCGCCGCGCTCCACGCGCCCCGTCGCCACCGTGCCGCGGCCCGTGATCGTAAACACGTCCTCCACCGGCATCAGGAACGGCTTGTCGGTGTCGCGCACCGGCGTCGGCACGTACTCGTCCACCGCGTCCATCAGCTCCCAGACCTTGCCGCAGTTCGGGCAGTCCCGCTTGCCGCAGCCGCACTCGAGAGCCTTCAGGGCCGAACCCACCACCACCGGAACGTCGTCGCCCGGGAACTGGTACGACGTCAAAAGCTCCCGCACCTCAAGCTCCACAAGCTCCAGAAGCTCCGGGTCGTCCACCATGTCCGCCTTGTTCAGGAACACCACGATGTTCGGCACGCCCACCTGCCGCGCCAGAAGAATGTGCTCCCGCGTCTGCGGCATCGGACCGTCCGTCGCCGCCACCACCAGGATCGCCCCGTCCATCTGCGCCGCGCCCGTGATCATGTTCTTCACGTAGTCCGCGTGCCCTGGGCAGTCCACGTGCGCGTAGTGCCGCTTCCCCGTCTCGTACTCCACGTGCGCCGTCGCGATCGTGATGCCGCGCTCGCGCTCCTCCGGCGCCTTGTCGATCTGGTCGAACGGCACGAACTCCGCCCCGCCAGACGCCGACAACACCCGCGTGATCGCCGCCGTCAACGTCGTCTTCCCGTGGTCGATGTGCCCGATCGTCCCCACGTTCACGTGTGGCTTCGTACGTTCGAACTTCTTCTTGCCCATCGCGCTCTCCCTCTGCTGAGATGTTCGGGCCTGACGTTTCGCGCTTGCCCGCCGATTTCCTCCCGATCAGCGGCTGCGCGGCACCAGGACTACCGTCAGCGGCGACAGCATCAGCGCGATCAGCGCGCCTGCCAGCACGGCGTCCGTGAAGCCGAGGCCGCGCATCAATGTTGGAGCGCTCTGCGCCGAAAGTGCTGCCAGCTCTCCGATCGCGACGCCGAGCCCGCCGTGCAGGAGCCACCACGCCAGGCTGCCGCCCACCCCGAGTGTCAGGGCCGCGCACACGCCGACGCACCAGAGGATCCACGCGGGCAACGGCGACGCGGCGGCGGGTCTGGGCGGCAGGCTGAGCGGCGGCATGGGGGGCACGGGTGACTCACTCAGGCTGCGCAGCACGAGGCCGAGTTCCCTATCGGACATCTCCGACGACATGGAGGGCACCTCCTTCCACGCTGGGCCGATCGGCCGCGAGGACCCTCTGCAGTTTCGCCCGCGCCCTATGCACGAGCGTCTTGACGCTGCCCGTCGGGATGCCGAGGATACCTGCTGCCTCGCGGTAGGTGAGTTCATCGCGGAGCACGAGCTCGACCGCCAGGCGCTCCGGCGGGCGCAGGGCCGCGAGGGCCGCCACGAGCCGCGCGTGCTGCTCGCGCTCCAGGATGCCCGCTTCCGGCGCGGGTGCGGCGGCTGACGACTCGGGCAGATGCTCGACCGGCGTCTCGCGCGCCCTGCCCAGAGCGTTGCGCGCCAGGTTCGCGACGATGCGCAGAAGCCACCCGGCAAACGCGGCCTCGTCCCTCAGCTGACCCATGCGCAGCCAGGCGCGCGTCAGCGCCTCCTGGGCGATGTCCTCCGAGAGGCCGGGATCCTGAAGGAAGTGCAGCGCAAGGCGATAGGCGCGCGGCCAGAGCGGCCGCACCAGTTCCTCGAAGGCCTTCGCGTCGCCACTGCGGGCCCGCGCGACCAGCGCCGCCTGCCGCGCGTCCAACGGCCACACCTCCGTCCCTACAACGCATGACCGCCGCAGGCAGGTCTTGGTTTCGCCAGTTGCCGCCCGATGCCTCCGCCCGTGAAACCAAGGAGGGCCGCGGGCGGTCTAGCGGGCAAAGGGAAGTGAATGCGCCGTGCGCCGACCGATCGGCATCGCAGCCTTCGTCCTGGCTCTCGCCACGCTGGTGATCCTGCTTCTGGCCCTGCGCCAGGGCATCTCCCTCAGATTTCCGCGCACCGTCATCTTGAATTGGCCGCGGATTGCCGCCGGCCAGCCAGGCCCGGTCTACCGGGGCTCGGGCAGCCTGTCGGCCAAGGGGGTCCGCGAGGTCGTGGTGCAGGCCCCGACCGTGGGCGACGTGCAGCTGACCGCCGCGCCCGCAAGCGATGTATCCTGGCAGTGGTCGACCATCGGACCGCGGCACGGGGTGCTGCAGAGCAGCGTCGAGGGCGGCGTCCTGACCCTGACCTTCACACCGGCGACGCCCTTGCAGTGGACCTTCGGCGGCATGCCGGACAAGCTTCAGGTGCGGCTGCCGTCGGGCCTGGACGCGAGCGTGTCGGTGACGACCGGCGCGTCGGACATCACCGGCAGCTACCGCAACCTCACCGCCGACGTCACCACCGGAGCGCTCCGGCTGCACGAGTTCAAGGGTCAGCTCACCGCCGATGTCGTGACCGGTCTCGTCAGCGCCCAGGTCCTGCGCTGCAACGGTCCCCTGAGCGTGCAGGTCGGCACGGGCTCACTCACGTACCAGGGCGACCCGGGCCTCAGTTCCTCTTTCACGGTCGGCACCGGCACCGCGTCGCTCGCGATCGCTCCCCGCGGCACGCTGCGCGTCCAGGCCACGGCGCACATGGGCGTCATGAACTCCGGATTCCCGGGCCTCTCGGGAGGCTCGAACGGCGTCTACTCCGGAACGGTCGGCCAGGGGCCTTCGGGCACCCTGACGGTCGACGACGGCACCGGCACCGTCAGCATCTCGCCGCAGTAGAGGGGAAGAGTCATGAACGTCGTTCCTTCGAATCCGATCGGCATCGCGTTCATCGGAGTGCTGGTTCCGCTCGTGCTCTTCGCCGCCATCGCGGCGATCATCATCGCCGTGCTCTACTTCCGGCACAAGGAGCGCATGGCGTACCTCTCGGGACAGCACCCCGTGCCGCCGCCTGCACCTGGGCCCTATCCCTACCCGCCGCCGCAGGCACCCTACGCCTACCCTCCCGCCGTGCCGCCGCATCCTCTGGCGATCTCGCTCAACACGGCCGGTATCGGCCTCGGCATCACGCTCGGCCTCCTGCCGATCGGCTTCGGCCCCTGGCTGATCGTCGGGCTCATCCCGCTCTTTGTCGGCCTGGTGCGCCTGGGACTGCTGCAGTTCGAGCCGCTCCAGCCGCCGCTCTCCGCGGGAGAGCGCCTGCGCTGGCTGCGGCGCGGCCTCTGGACTGGCGGCATCGGCCTCGCGCTGCTGCTCGCCTTCCTCACCATCGGTCTCGGTCCGTGGCTGCTGCCCGCCACGATCACCCTGGGCTACGCCGTCGGCCAGTTCGCAGCGTACGGCCTTGAGCCCCGCCTGCGGGGCAGGACGCCGCCGACAGGTCTTTAGGCCCGCGCAGCGAAGGCAGTCTCCCGTCGGCAGTCTGCCTGAGCGCTTGGTGGTATTGGCCCTATGCACGATCGACCGGACGACGGCGGCGAGCTGCGCCTCGTCGGCGGATGGCGGGCCCTGCAGCTCTGCCCGCGGCCAGTGGTCCTCTTCCTCTACGGCACCTTCGCGTCCGACGTCGGGCAGGGGTTCTTCCGCCTCGTCCTGCCATGGCTCGTGTACAACCTGAAGGGAACGCCCGAGGCGCTCGGCACCCTTGCGGCCGTGCAGTTCCTGCCGGGGCTGCTGCTGCCCTGGCTCGGCGCCATCGTGGACCGCAGCGATGCACGCCGCGTGATCGCCGGCGCGAGTCTCGCGCAGATCGCGGTCACGCTGGCGACGCTGTCCCTGTTCCTCTCCGGCCACCTCGGCCTCTGGCTGATCTACGCCTCCGCGATGCTGGCGACAGGCCTCGGCATGGTCGCCTACAACGCCCAGAACGTGCTCCTGCGCCGTGCGACGCCGGAGCGGGCGCGCGTGTCCGTGAACGCGCTCTCCGCCATCATCTTCACGGTCGCCTGGTACGTGTCGCCCGGCCTTGCCGGTCCGACCATCAGCGATCTCGGCATCGCGGCGGCGCTCGCCATCAACGCGGCCTCCTATGTCTTCGTGCTGGTGCCTGCGCTATTTCTGCCCCACACCGCCCCGGATCGCTCCGCAGCGACGGCAGGCGCCGTCCTGAGGCCGGCCTGGGCGGCCCTGCGGCGCGCTCCGAGCGTGCTGCACGTCACGCTCGTCTTCGCCTTCTGGAACTTCACGTGGGGCGGCGTCTATGCGCTCGAGGTCTTCTTCTTCCGCGCCAGCCTGCACTGGGACGCCTCCGAGGTCGGGCTTGTCGGCATGGCGGCCGGCCTGGTGCCCGTCGCTCTGGGTATCGTCGGCCCCTATCTCGCGGAGCGCCTGCGCATCGACCACCTGCTGGTCGCGACGCTCGGCCTGTCCGGCATAGGCATGGTCCTGCTCGGCTTCGTCCACGGCGTCTGGCCGGCCGTCGCGGCGGTCGGCCTGCTCGACGGCGCAGTCGCCCCGGTCTCGATCGTCATGGCCACGCTGTCGCAGCGTCAGATCGCGAGCGCAGTGTACGGCCGGGTCAGCGCGCTGCAGTCGCTCGTCGTCAACCTCCCCCTGCCGGCCGGCGGGGCATTGGCCGGCGTCCTGGCGCAGAGCTTCGGCATCCCGGCGACGTTCTCGCTGCTCGGCCTGTGCACCCTCCTGAGCGGCGGCGTCGTGCTGCGTTCGGGGCTCAGACGGCTGCGCCTCTTCGGCTGACGCGCGAATCGCCGCACGCAGCCTGTCACGCGTGCCGGCGGAAGATCGGGTAGGATGGGCCGCCGAGCTCCCCTCCTCTCTGCTGCACCGTCCCTTGCCGGCCTCGGGTTTCGCCACGTTATCCACGCACCCGAGCGACGCAGCGTCCATGGGCTTCGATCCCGCGGCGGACACCTTGCCTCTGGCTGGCGGGCTCGTGCTGCCCCGGCCACTCGCCGCCACGTCGGCGCCCATGCCCGGCGCACACGCAGAAAGCGCGGGGCGGCCATCGCCGCTCCGCGCTTTGCGCTGCTTCCCTACTGGATCTGGAGGCTTCCCATCATCCAGCCCGGCGTGACCATCGGGCCGCCCCAGCCGGCGCTGCCGGTGCCGCAGGGCTGGTAGCACTGCCAGCTGTAGGTCCCGGCCTTGGCCGGCGTCTTGAAGGTCACGACCGTCACCGACGGCACCACGGTGCTGCCCTGATCGGTGGCCGCGACCAGCGGGATGTTGAGACCCAAGCCTTGCACGGTGAACGTGTGGGAGATCACGCCGCTGGCCTTGAAGGAGCTCTCCTGCTTGCCGTTGACCGTCTCGACGTTGCCGGTCGTACCCGTGACCTTGGCGTACGCCGCCGGGACCGTGCCGCCGCCGTCGTCATAGGTCTTGATCGTCAGCGTCACGGTGGCGTTGGCCGGCAGCGTGACGGTGGCCGGCATCGGGTTCTTGCCGTCCTGCGAGAAGAACGGCCAGTCGGAGTGCTGCGGGTTGCCGCCGTTCACGACCGACCAGGAGTACGAGACCGTCTGCGGCGCGGGCGTCGATGAGGACTGCGAGGACGTCGTGGACGACGACGTGCTGCCCGCGGCCGAGGCGGTGCCTGCTGCCTGCTGCTGTCCGCAGCCCGCGATCAGAAGACTCGCCACTCCGACGATCGCCGCTGCGCCAGCGAGGCGACCACCCTTCAGATGCATCATGTTGGATCTGCTCCCCCTCAAAAGATTTTCCTGACGGCCTCATTGTTGCAGGCCGTGCGGTTTTACTAGATGGGCAAAGGCACCGAAACTCCGTGGTCTGTCCGGCGATCGTAACCTTCCCCATGCTGACGTTGTCTGGGCCATTTGCCCCCCCACGCCCACGACCTTTCGGCGTCCGCGCGACAGGGCGTATCGCACCCTGCAAAAAGCGAACGGCCCACTCGACTGACGCCGACCGGGCCCTTGTGGGTGCGCTCAGTTGTCCGAGAAGGTCACCTTGCCGGTCATGTAGCCGTCGGTGGCCATCGGTCCGCCCCAGAGAGCTGCCGCTGCCGCACGGTGCGCAGCACTGCCACGCGTCTACGCCGCTCCTCGGCGTGTGGAACGCGAACGTGACGACCCTCGGGTTCTGCGTCGACGCCGCGACGGGAATCGGCACATTGAGGTTCAGCGCGCCGGACGTGAAGGTGCGGGCCACCTGCGCAACCGGCACCTGCGCCTCGCTCTGCCCCTTGACGGTCTCGACGCCGCCGGCGGTGTCAGACACCTTGCCGTACTGCGCCGGAACCGCTGCCGCGCCATCGTCGAAGCCCGTGATCGTCATCGTCACGTCGGCGCCTGCAGGCAGGGTGAAGTCGCCCGGCGTGAACTTCGGCCATCCCGGCTTGCCGGTCATGCCGTCGGTGGGCATGGTCTCGTTGAAGTGATACTAGACCGGCGTGGCCGCATGGGCCGTACCCGCGGCCGTCTGCTGACCACAGCCGGCCACAAGGACCATGAGAGAAGCAACGCCTGCGGTGGCAACCACCATCTTTGCCGTGTGCGAAACGCGATGCACGAGGCCAGTCCCCCGACAAGATCGTTTGCCTGCAAGACGAGCTTGCGTTGTGGCAAATGGTCTTTATATTGGCGAGTGGCCCCATTGTTTGCCAAGCGTACGGCGCATCCTTGCATGGCCTATTTGCCCGTGCCACGGGCCAGATGGACCTTATCCCTTGTCTTTGGCAGGAGCGTTGCGCTCTGCGCCGCCAGCCGCGCGCAAGGCGTCGAGGGCAGCAGGATTCTCGAGCGCGCTCTGGTCTCCGAGCTGCTGGCCCAGATACGCCTGGCGTGCCAGGCGCCTGAGGATCTTGCCATTGCGTGTGCGCGGCAGCTCGTCGACGAAGACGATCGTGCCGGGGCGCAGAGACTTCCCGAGCACGGCGACAACCTGGGCACGCAGCGCATCGGCCAAATCGCCTCCGGGCGCAGCCCCAGGGCGCAGCACGCAGAAGCAGGCGATCGTCTCACCCTTGAGCGGGTCCGGCAACCCGACCGCAGCCGCCTCCCTGACGTCGGGATGTCCCACCAGGGCCGACTCCACTTCCGCCGGCCCGACCCGCTTCCCGGCCACCTTGATCGTGTCGTCCGACCTGCCCAGGATATACCAGAAGCCATCGTCGTCGACATAGGCCCAGTCGCCGTGGTACCACACGCCAGGGATCCGGCTGTAGTAGGTGTCGAGATAACGCTGCCGATCGCGCCAGAATCCCCGCGTCATACCCGGCCAGACCGACCTCAGGACGAGCTCGCCCACCTCGCCGCGCACGCTGCGGCCCTGCTCGTCGACGACATCCGCCGAGATGCCGGGGATGGGGCCGCGGAACGAGCACGGCTTGATCGGCTCGGTGGGAAAGCACCCGACAATGCCGCCGGAGATCTCGGTGCCGCCAGAATAGTTGATGATGGGCAGGCTGCCGCGCCCCACCACCTCGAAGAACCAGCGCCAGGGATCGGGATTCCAGGGCTCGCCGGAGGAGCCGAGCACGCGGAGCGACGGCATCGGCCAGCGCCGCACCGGCTCCTCGCCGTGCGGCATCAGGCTGCGCACCGCCGTCGGCGAGATGCCGAAGTGCGTCACGCCGTGCCGCGCGATGACCTGCCAGAGGCGGTCCGGCCCCGGATAGTCCGGCGTGCCTTCGTAGAGCATCACGCCCGCGCCGAGCAGCGGGGCGCCGTAGATCGCCCAGGGACCCATCATCCAGCCCATGTCGGTGTACCAGAAGAGCAGGTCGCCCGGTCGCACGTCGAAGGCGTGCCCGAGGTCCTGCGCGGCCTTCACGGGAAAGCCGCAGTGCGCGTGGACCGCACCCTTCGGGCGGCCGGTGGTGCCCGACGTGTAGATGATCATCAGCGTGGTCTCCGGGTCCAGAAGCGGAGTCGCGGCGCCACCCTGCCCCAGCCGCGCCAGCTCGGACCAGTCGATGTCGCGCCCTGCCTGCCAGGGCACATCGCGGCCGAGGCGGCGCACCACCGCGACGTGCTCGACGCTCGGCGCGAGCCGCGCCGCCTCGTCGGCCGTCTCCTTCATCGCCACGTGGCGGCCCCGGCGCCAGAACCCGTCCGCGGTCACCAAGAGCCTCGCGCCGGCGTCGCGCAGGCGGGTCGCCACCGCCTCGGCACCGTATCCGGAGAATGTCGGCACCAGGATGGCACCGATCTTCGCAGCGGCGTACGCGATGATCATCGTCTCCGGCAGCATCGGCATGTAGACGCCGATCGCGTCCCCCTGCCCGATGCCGATGCGCTGCAGGCCGAGGGCGATCTCGTCGACGGCGGCCTGCAGCTCCCGGAAGCTCATGCGGCGGGTCGCGCCGTCCTCGCCCTCCCAGTCGAGGGCGGTCGCGCCGGCCAGCTCTCCCTCTGCATGCACATCGATGCCCGCGTGGGCGACATTGAAGTGCCCACCGCGGAACCACTGGGGGAACTCGGGTCCCCGGCTCAGGTCCAGCACCTGGCTGTACGGCGTCTGGAACGCGATGCCGAGGCTCTTCACGGAGGCGTCCCAGAACCACGCCGGATCCTGCGCCGCCCGGTCGGCGAGCGCCGCGACGTCGGGCAGCCCCTCGGCCGCCAGGAAGCGTCCGAGCACGCAATCGCTGCGCAGGGTTTCCCCGGGCCGCCAGGCGATCTCCAAGTGGGCGAAGGATTGCGCGTCATCCCTCATGCCGGATCCCCCCGTCCTCCAACCGCTCGCCGCGCCGCGCCTGCTTGCGCAGGACCTCGCCCGCGGCGGCATCGAGACTCGTGCCGAGCTGGTGCGCGAGAAGCGCGAGCACGAAGAGCGCGTCGCCGATCTCTGCAGCCGCCGGCTCGCCCGCCGGCGGGAGCCGCTTGCGGCCGCCCTGCGCGTTGACGTGGCGCGCCACTTCGCCCACCTCTTCGGTCAGGCGCACCAAGTTCTCCTGCACGGACCAGAGCCCGCCGTGCTCCTCGGCCCAGGCCACCGCCCACCGTCCGAACTCCCCGATCTCCATCGGCCTCACCACCTCCGCGTCAACACGGCACGAAAGGCGCGCGGCAGGGCGACCGCGGCCAGCCCCTGCGCGTCGAGCCAGCGCGCAGGCGGCTTCGGCGGTGCGGGCGACGCCGTCAGGCGCCGCACCTCGCCCGTCCAGATCTGATGGGTGAAGGCATGCGCCATGGGCCAGCGCTCGCCGCTATCGCGTGCAGCCGCGATGCCCCACTCCTCGAGGACGGCGGCAATCGCCGCGTCGTCGGGCTCCTCGCCGCCGAGGGCGTGGGGCGGTTCCCAGAGGCCCGCGAGCAGGCCGCGCCCTGGCCGGGGCCGCCAGAGCATTCCCGCCTCGGATTCCACGCGCAGGACGACGATGCGCAGCTCGCGGCGCGCGGGGCGCGCCGCGGAACGCCCGATCGCCTCCGGCGCGCCACTGCGGTAGGCGGCGCACGCATCCGCGAGCGGGCATGCATCGCAGCGCGGACGGCGCGCCGTGCAGACGGTCGCGCCCAGGTCCATCAGGGCGTCGCTCAGCGTGTCGGCCGGCCCGGCGGCCAGGACGTCCTGCAGGAAGGCCCGCGCGACCGCCTGTCCGCCCGCCTTGCCGGGGTCCGCGGGATCGCCCAAGAGCCGCAGGGCGACGCGGCGAAGATTCGCGTCGAGCGCCGCATCTGGCAGCGAGAAGGCGAAGCTGCGGACGGCGCTCGCGCTGTAGGGGCCGATGCCCGGCAGCCTGAGGAGCTCCTCGCGGTCGCTCGGCATGCCGCCGCGTGCCGCGATCAGGCCGGCCGCGCGCCAGAGCGCCTCGGCCCGCCGGTAATAACCGAGCCCCTCCCAGGCGCGCAGCACGTCGGCGAGCGGCGCGCGGGCCAGGGCGGCGAAGTCCGGGTAACGGTGGAGAAACGCCTCGAAGCGCCCGGCGACCACGTCGGCGCGCGTCTGCTGCAGCATCATCTCGGACACAAGCACACGGTACGGCGTACGCGGCGCGCGCCGCCACGGCAGGTCACGGCCATGCCGCCGGAACCATGCCAGGAGAACCTGCGCGATGTCTTGCGCGTCCGCTCCGGCCACCTCCTTGCGGCTCTCCGGAGTTCGCCCCGGGCTCGGGCAATCCCTCGCGCGGGCGGCAGGCGAGCAGGTTTCGACACGGTCGGGTGTCGAATTGGCGGTTTTGACCATGCAACAGAAGAAGGTGTCCATTTGGCGACGACCGATCCCTTGATCCGCCTTGCCCAGCTGATCGAGGAGCAGCCGGATCTCACCGTTCGCCTTGACCCCTCCCAGCCCGGCGCCGAACGGGTGAACCGCTGGCTCGAGGACGTACGCCTGGTCGTCGAGCGACTCACCGAACACACGGCCAAGGTCGCCATCCGCACGGCCCGGACCACGCGGGACATCGCACAGGTCGAGGCCGGCGCGCGGCAGGTGCTCAGCGACGCCGAAGTCTCCACCGAGATGACCACGCAGTCGCGCGCCGCGGCCCTCGAGATCGCCCAGTCCGCCTCCGCCGCGGCGGAGATCGGCACGGCGGTGACACGGGAGTCTGCGGTCGGCGTCGAGCTTCTCGGGCAGGCCTCGGCGGACAGCCGGCAGATCGCCGACGACGTGCGGGCCGCCCAGGAACTGATGGAGCACCTGACGCGCACCGTGGGGCGCATCGGCCAGATGAGCGGCTTGATCGCGGACGTCGCCCGGCAGACCAACCTGCTCTCCTTGAACGCGGCCATCGAGGCGGCCCGCGCCGGCGAGCACGGGCGCGGCTTCAGCGTCGTCGCGGACGAGGTGCGCCGCCTCGCGGACCGCACACAGAACTCCACCAAGGAGATCTCGAGCCTGCTCTCGGCCGTCGGGCAGGAGCTGCAGGACACGTCGGCGGCGGTGGTGCGGTCCGCCGAGCGCGCCGCGTCGGTCGCGGAACGCACCGAACGCGCCGACGCCGCGGTGCGCCAGGTGGTCGGCGGCCTCGGCAGGTTCTCGGAACTCGTCGAGCGGATCGCGGCAAGCACCGAGGAGCAGACGGCGGCGCTGCAGGATGTCGCACACCGCCTGGAGTCCGTCCGGTCGGAGACGCAGGATCTGAGCTCCGCCACCACCGCGCTCGGCAGAACCGCGGAGCGGCTCGCCTCCGATGCGGAGGCTGCCTACGGGGCGCTAGGGCGCGTGCGCGCCGGCACGTTCGTCGACGCCGTGTGCAGCGACCTCGAGGCCTGCGCCCACGAATTGGAGCAGCTATTCGACGACGCCATCGCTGCGGGGCGCCTGAGCCTCGAGGACGCCCTCGACATGGAGTACAAGCCGATCACAGGTGCGCGCGTGCGTGCGCTCGGGCGCCTCTTCAACGTTGATCGGGTGCCGCTCGCCGGCTTCACGCCGCCAAAGTACGAAACGCGCTATTCGGAACTGCTGGACAAGGATGCCGCACGCATCCTGGACCGTTACAAGGATCGCTCCCAGCGGTATCTGTTCGTCATCGCCGCCGACCTCAATGCGTACTGCTTCACGCACAACAGCGACAACATGGCGGACTGGACGGGCGATCCGGAGTATGACGGGTTGCACAGTCGGCTGAAGCGGATTTACGATGAGCCCGTCGTCGTCGCGGCATCGCGCGTTGGTCTGACCGGCGCGGAGCGCCTCGGCGCCCCGGCTGGGCGGGAGGACTTCCTGCGCGCGGGCATCCGCCTGGACGAGCGCAGACCGGCGCTCTTCGCGCGGACGTACCTGCGCGACGACGGCCGGATCACCACCCTGTTCTCGGTGCCGCTCTACGTGTCGGGGCAGCGCTACGGCGCCGTCTGCGCCGCGTGGCTCGAAGCCTCCGACTAGGAGTTGGCGGCCGCCTGGAGGTCATGCTGCAATTCATCGCGCAGGCCGCGCCAGATGCTCGCCTGCATCATCGGCCACAGCTTGCCGCCGTGCAGGCGGCTCGCGACCTTGTAGCAGTCGTCCAGAAGATCGAGCAAGGTCTGCGCCTCGCCGCGCGGCATCTTGATGATGCGCGCTCCGAAGACCTCGTGCCAGAGGTGCAGGGCGGCACGGTCATACCGGTTCGACGGCATCGCCTGCAGAGGCGGGGCCGAACCTTCAGCGGTGGCTGCGTCCCAGTGGAACTCTCCTACGCGGCTCAGCAGGGCCTCGTCGAGCGAGCAGGCGAGGGTGTTGGCCACGGCGTTGCAGGCGAGTTCCTGGTCATCGGGTCCGGTGTCGGGCAGGCGCAGAGTGAACATGGTGATAGCTCCCCCGGGAAACTGAGAGAAATTCTAAGCGTTCACCCGTAGGCCGTCGAGCCTCAACGCAGGAGGTAAAGGTTTGAAGAAGCGTTTGCGGCCCCGGTTCATATGGCTCGTGGTGATTGTCCTCGTGCTGATCGGTGCAGGGGCGTACCTGAGGAGCTGGTTCACCTCCTCGTCGAGCCCCGGCGGGCACGTCGCCGCGGTCTCCACGAACGTGCCGTACAACATCCTGCTGATCGGCAACAACGCGCGGCAGGCGACCGGGCCGCTCTCGCTCGGCACGTCCGGCGGTCAGGCGGACATCCTGATGCTGGTGCACATCGACCCCCAGAGGCACAAGGTGACGATGATCTCGATCCCGCGCGACCTCCTGATCGCCCTGCCGCAGTGGCGCGACTCCGTGCCGAAGATCAAGGAGACGCTGTTCCTCGGCCTGCAGGAGGGGCCGGCGCAGGGTCCGGAGCTCGCGATGCAGGTCGTGAGCCACTTCACCGGCATGCCGGTCAAGGCCTACATCGCGACGGACTTTCAGGGCTTCATCGATGCCGTCGACGCCGTGGGCTGCGTCAACATCGACATTCCCGCCACGATCTACGACCCCCTGCATAGCGGAGCGGACTTCCAGCCCGGTGTGCACTGCCTCTCGGGCCCATGGGTCCTGGCCTACATCCGCGTCCGCCAGAACACCGCGAACAGCTTCCGCACGACCGACTTCCAGCGCATGGACGCCGAGGCGCAGGTCCTGTTCGCCCTGAAGGACAAGCTGCTGCACAACCCCGTCGACGCGGCCCTGCACCTGCCGGCCCTGGTCGCCACGTGGCGCAAGGACGTCGCGACGAATCTCTCGAACAGCCAGCTCCTCTCGCTCGGCCTGACCCTCGCCCACAGCCACGTGCAGCACGTGACGCTCGGCTCGATCGCGGACTCGATGCAGCTCAGCGCGATGCCGCTGCCCGGCATCAACGCGGAGAACCAGATCGAGGGCGCCGACTACGACGTGCTGAATGCGGCGGACGTGACCAAGGTGCTGAAGCCCTACGGCAGCACGGGTGCATGGACGGGCCTGCCCACCTTCCCGTCGCCCAAGGACGTGCCGGTGGCCGTCGAAGGTTCGAGCGCCTGGGCGGCGGTGCTGCAGAAGGCAGGGTTCCCTGTGACGCAGACCTCCACCACGAGCCCCAGCAGCAGCCTCACCGTAGTCTTCCCGAACGGGCAGGTGGCAGCGGGCTTCGCCGTGGCGCGGGCACTCGGCGCGGCCAACGAGCTCGTCACCCCCGGCTCCGTCTCCGAGGTCACCGTATACGCCCCGTGAAGATACGCCGCCTCCTCGCCACGGTGCTCGCGCTTGCGGTCGGCGGCGGCTTCACCCTCGCCGTCGTCCCGGCGCCCCTGCCCCGCCTCCGTCCAGTCACGGTCAAGACGCCGGTGCCGCCGCCCCTGCCGGGGGTCGTGGCACCGGCCTTTGCCGTCTCGTACGACGGGCACCTGATCGCTGGGCGGCGCGTCACGACGCTCCGCCCCACCGCGTCGACCATCAAGGTCCTGACGGCCCTCGCCGTACTGCGGGAGGGTCTGCCGCTCGCGCAGCGCATCGTCGTCACCGCGGGCGAAGCCGCGGCCGCCCGTGCTGGCCAGAGCCTGGGGCACGGCGAGCTGCCGTTGGTCGCCGGAGAGACGCTGACCGTAGGCGATCTTCTCGTCGCCATGCTGCTGCCAAGTGCCGACGACGCTGCAGACCTCCTCGCCGAGACGTCTCCCGGCGGCAAGCAGGGCCTCCTGCGGCGCATGCAGTCCATTGCGGCAACGCTGCGGCTCGGCCTTCCGCCTCTCGCGGACCCGAGCGGCCTCTCGCCGCTCGACCGCCTCTCACCGCTCGGGGAGGTGCGCCTTGGCTGGGCTGCCCTCGACAACGCGACCCTTGCCGGCATCGTGAGCACCGCCACGGCCGAACTATCGCAAGGGCAGTCGGTGCTGAGCCTCAATCGGCTGCTGGGCAGCTACCCGGGCGCCATCGGCGTGAAGACGGGCGAGACTGTGCCGGCCGGCTATGTCCTGCTCTTCGCCGCCCGCCGCGCGGGGACCGTGGTCGGCGTCGTCATGGGCGAGCCGAGCGACGCCAGGCGTTTTCGGGACGCGCGCCGGCTGCTCGACTGGGCCTTCGCATGGTCCCGCGGGCACACCCTGCCCGCGGGCAGCAGGGCAGGCAGTGTCGCCTGGCCGGGCGGATTCGTCCAGAGGCTGCGCACCGCCGCCCCTCTCTCGACGCCCTCAGGCGGCGTCCTCAGGCTGCACCTCGTCTCTCCGCGGCTGCTCGCACGCGGCGGGAAGGTCGGGTACGCGTCCTTGGGCGGGCATCGCGTCGCGATCCTCGCATCGCCGGCCCCGCTCTGGCTCCGGCTGTGGACACTCGCGCCGTTCGCGTCGGGGCGCGGGCCACGCCTCTAGGATCCCCGGCGTTCAGAGGCCGTAGGCCGGCACCCGCATGAGGCCCTTGTCCACCTCGTGCAGCGTCGCGTACAAGTACGCAAGGTACGTGAGCGGACGGAGCTGGAACGACTCGACGTGGTGCGCCCCTGGCACGAGCCAGAGCCGCACGTGCGGGTCCGTCGGCTTGAGGGTCCTGTAGAGCTCGACCGAATTGCGGTAGGGGATCGTCTTGTCCGCCTTGCCGGCGATCAGCAGCACCGGGCGATGGCCCAGGGACTTGACGCCTGCGAGCGGATCCACGGTGTTGGGCGCGATGCCGAGTAGGGGCGCCGCGACATGGAGCAGCAGCCAGTTGAACGGCACGGCCGGCAGACCCGTCCAGACGGGCAGGTTGTGCTCGAGGTACGGCGTCAGGGCGGCGAAGGGACTGTCCGCCACGACCGCCGCGATCTGGGGGTCACGCTCGCCGGCCAGCAGGGCGACGCTCGCACCCATGGAATACCCGACCACCGCCACCGGCAGCCCCGGCGCGAAGCGGCTGCGCGCGGCATCCGCCGCCCCGAGCAGGTCCCGCACCTCGAACTCACCGACAGAGATCAGCCTGCCGGGACTCCTGCCCTCCGCGCGGTAGTCGAAGGTGAGGATGTTCGCGCCCCAGAGGTGCAGCGCGCGCATCATCAGGAGGCCGGGGACACCGATGTCGGCGCGGTTCGAACCGAAGCCGTGAGAGAACACGACGGTCATGGTGGCATGCGCTGCGGGGATCCACCAGCCGTGAATCCGGAGATGGTCCATGACGCTCGGGAAGCGTACGATCCGGTACGGCATGCCCCAGTAGCGGGGATTCGTCGGCATCTTCGCCCGCGGCAGGTGCGTCAGCGACCATCCAAGGTAGAAACTCCAGCCGACACTCGCCAGGGCCGCGATCAGGACGGCCGCCAGCGCAGCCTTGAACCAGCGACGCCGCGAGCGGTCCGCCACCCGACCGACCTCCCCGTCAGCTTCTGCGCTGCGCGATGATCGCCCCGACGAAGAAGACTACGCTAAGCGCCACAAGGACATCCCGCAGGGTCGGCATGGCAACGCCGACGAGCGCCGCCGTGAGCGCGGCAAAGCCGCCCAAGGTGACCCAGGTGAGGGCGCGCAGCGCAGCCCGGCCAGCCCGCATCTCCCGCCGCAAGGGCTCGAAGTCGATCGGGATGCGGTAGTCGTCGCGATCCAGCTTCGCGAGCAGCCGCAGGGCCTGCTGGAGCGGCTCCTGCACGAGGCGCAGGGCGCCGCGCAACACGTCGCGCGTGCCTGTGCCCCCCGCGGCGGTGGCGGCGTAGCGGCGGGCGCCGTCGATCAGCAGCCGCACGAAGTTCTGCCCCGGCGCGAGCGGTGCGACGATGCCCGAGAGGATGCCCAGCGCACGGCCCAGGAAGGTGTAGCGCGCCGGGATCTGAAATGGCTGCTCGTAGAGGAAATCCCGGATCTCCCGGACGAACGCCTCCACTTCCGGCCCGCTCGCCCGGAAGAACGTCGTGCCCAGCATGCGGTCCAGCAGGAAGCCGAACGCGCGCCTCAGCTTGCCGAGATCTGCGCCCGGACGTACGAACCCGAGGTCCACGAGCCCCCGCGTCGCCCGGTCGAGGTCATGGGCGATCACCCCCTGCACCAGCTCGCGCAGGGCCGTCTGGTCCTTTGGCCGCATCTCGCCCATCATGCCGAAATCGATGTAGACGATGGCGCCGCCGGGCTTGACGAAGATGTTGCCCGGATGCGGGTCCGCATGGAAGAAGCCGTCCACGAGCCACTGCTTCATGTAGCTCTCGATCAGCCGCCGCGCAAGCTTCTGGCGGTCGATGCCCGCCGCGTCGAGGGCTTCGAGCTGGTCGGGCTTGATGCCCTGCACGAGCTCCATGACCAGCACGCCGGGTCGCGTCAGGTCGTGCATGACCTCCGGCGCCCCGACCATCGGGTCGTCCTTGAAGTTCTCGGCAAAGCGGCGGCTGCGTTCGGCCTCGCCGAAGACGTCGAGCTCCTGTTCCGTGGTGTCGCGCAGTTCCCGCCAGATCGCGAGCAGGTCGAACCGCCTGCCCCAGCTCGTCAGGCGCACCATCCAGGACACGGCGATCCTGACCGCGTCGAGATCGATGCGCACGGCGCGCTCGATGCCGGGCCGGAGCACCTTCACCGCCACCGCGCGCCCGTCGGACAGCCGGGCGTGGTGGACCTGCGCCAGCGACGCGGCCGCCGCGGCGGTCTGCTCGACCGTCTGGAAGACGTCCGGCACGTAGCGCGCGCCATAGGCCGAGCGCAGCACCTGGTCGATCTCCAGCCAGCCAACCGGCGGTACGACGTCCTGCAGCTGCCCGACCTCGCGCGTGAACTCCTCGGGCAGGACATCGGCGCGCGTCGACAGGAACTGGCCCAGCTTGATCAGCATGCCGCCCTGCCGCGCGGCCGCCTCGCGCAGGCGCCGCCCTTCCACGGCCCAGAGGTCGCGCTCCGCATGGATCCGCTGCTCGGGATCCAGCCAGCGGTAGCGCACGCGGGTGAGCCAAAGCGCCCGCACGGCCGCTCCCAGCGCAAGGCGCAGGACGGCGGCCGTACGGCTCAGTCGGCTATCCACAGACGACCAGCCTACGCACCAGGCTCTCGCTCGCTCTCCTCGCCCGCCTCGGCGATCCGATCCGCAAGGCGGTGGAGACGCGTCGCGGCACGGCGGCGGTATGCCTTGGCCTTCTCCTTGGCCTCCTCGCGGTCCATGTCGCAGTGCGTGCCGGCCCCGAGCAGGAAGCCGAGACCTATGAGCTTCAACAACCAGCGCAGCAGCATCGCAGTACCCTCCCCAGGGACAGCCCCCTGCTCTAGAGACTACCACCGTCAGCAGGCACTGCAAGTCGCAGCGGCCCGAGGCGGGCGCGCTCGCGCACCCCCGGGCCGTCGTGCTAATCTCAGGCAATGAGGCATTTGCGCCGCCTGATCGGGCGCGGCACGGCCGCGCTGGCCATCGTGCTTCTTCCGCTTGCTCTGGCGCTGCCGGCGCACGCCGGCACGCCGCAAGGCAACGTGCCCTTGCCGCCGATGACGCGGGGAGCGTTCGTCAGCCAGCTGCTCTCAGCCCTCCACGTGCCCCTCTTGCGCGACCCGCCGTTCATGTTCGGCGACGTCCCTCGCAGCGACCCCGACTACCGCGCCATCATCACGGCGGCGGCGGACGGGCTCGCGCAGGGGGTGGCACCCGGACTCTTTGCGCCGGACCGTCCCGTCAGCGCGCTCTCTGCCGCGACGATGGCCATCAGGGCCTACAGCCCCGTGGCCGCGGCGTGGGCCGCCCAGGAGGGCTACCTGCAGGTCGCTGTCCAGCTGGGGCTGCTGCCAGGCTCGTTCCTCGCGGCGCCGCAGCGCCCGGTCGACCTCCTGCAGGGCCGCAGACTCGCCTCCCAGGCCGCATCGCTGGCGGCCGCCTCGGGTTCCGGCGGCTGGCAGTGGCTAGCGGCGTCTGGCGACGGAGCAGCACGCGCCGGCGCGATCATGGACGTGCTCGCGGCTGCCGTCAGCGGGCGGCCTCTCGCGGCCGTCGCCGATCACGTGGACCACCGTGCGTGGACGGAGATGAACCGCAGCTACCGTCGTCTGGAGCGCAACTTCGCCGCCTTTGCAGCCCTGGCCCCTGATGTCGGCTGGCGCGTCGTCGGCGGCGGGGTCTGGGCCGTGAAGAGACTCGGGCGGGACCGCTACAGCGCCGACGCCGCGCTGATCCTCGAGACGGTCAACCCGGTGACGGAGGTCCCCTTCACCGCCAGCCAGAACGCGTGGCTGGGCTGGCCCACGTCGCCCTATTTCCGGCTCGACTTCGGCGAGGTCGTCGTCAGCTCACTGGGCGTCGCGGGACTGAACAACCTCAAGGGCGAGGTGGCCCTGACCGCCGCTGCCCCGACCCTGCCCGGCATCGTGCAGAGCGGCGTCGGGGCCTACCCGGGCTGGAGCGTGATGGCGCTCGGCGTGGCCACCACCTACCCGACGATCACGGCGCCCGCACCCGCCGCATTCCGCACGACCACCAGCTTCCGCGGCGGCGCGCCGGCCCTCCGGATCCCGTCTCGATCGGCGCGCCGTCGCCGTTGACGAACGCGTGCGGGTGCCCGGACGGTGTCCAAGTGCAGGAAGGCGCGGCATGCGCAAGGAAGGAAAGCCGGACGCCCCGCGCAGGCTGGCGCCTATTGCCCATGGCCGGGCCGGAGGACGGTGTGGCGGTTGGTCGACGGAGCACAAGTTGAGACACGCCGCGGCATCCGCTTTCGCCGCGCCGGCAGCCCGAACGGCCCCCCGGCGCTGTTCCTGCCAGGCGCCGGCTGGACCGGCGCCGAGGGGCTCGCCGTGGCCAGGGCCCTGCCGCAGTTCGCCTGGCATTGTCTCGACCTGCCCGGCACCGGCGGCAGCTTGCCATTGGCAAAGGCGGACCAGCGGAGCATCGCCACCTGGCTCGACCGATTCTGCAGCGACGTCGTCCATGGCCCCGTGCACCTCGCAGGCCACTCACTCGGCGGCTTTCTGGCACTGGCCGCCGCCGCGGCGGCCACAGTCCCGTTGCGCTCCCTGATGCTGATCGACAGCGGTGTGGGCCCGCTCGCGGTGCCGCAGGAGCTGGGCGCGATCGCCTACCTCGTGCCGGCCCTAGCGCGCCTCGACGCCTGGACGGGCGGCGTCCTCATCGCGGGCAGGCCTGGCCGGCCGGCGCCGCCCGAACCGCCCGAAGATCCGACCGAACTCGGGCGGCGCTTCGCGCTGCCGCAGTCCGAGGAATTGCAGATCGCCGCTCTGGACAGACCTGGGCCCGGGGAGGCGTGGAACCTCGACGGACGGGCCGTGCAGCGCCTTGGACTCGTCGCGGCTGGCCTGAGGCAGCGTCCGGCGCTTGCCGCGCTGACAGTTCCCACGCTCGAACTGCTCGCGCTCCATCCAAGAGGCCCCGCCTGGACCCAGAAGATCGTGGCGCAGCGGCGTCGGCTGCTGCGGGCCCTGCCCTGGGTCCAGGTGGCTGAGCTGTCCACCGGACACTACCCGTTCTGGGAAGACCCTGCCGCCTTCAAGCAGGCCGTGCAGGAGTTCTACGAGGCGTCCGCCCGCTAAGCCGGCCGGACGCATGCGGCACCTTCCGGTGCCTTGAGCCGGCGGCGCCTCTCAGCCCGGCTGGGCTTCATCCGCGCCGGCCCGGGCGAGTACCGCGACGAGCTTCTCCATGCGCTCGGCGCGGCTCTGACGATCGCCTTCCCACTCCAGGCGCAGGACGTACGCGTCCTGCCGCACCTCCACAACCTCCCGCCGGCGCAAGGGCGCGAGCACGGCCGCCACGGCATCGGGCGGCAGGCTGAGCGGCAGGGTGAGCGTCTGCGTGAAGGCCTGCTGCGTCTCGTCGGCGGCGATGGTCGAGACGGCGACCGCGCTGTTCGGCACGACGCGGCGCACGCCGCCCTCGCGCAGCACCGTGTAGAAAAAGTTGATCTCCTCGACGCGGCCGGTCGCATCGATGCCGCCGGACATCCACGAGCGCAGGCTGACCCACTCGCCGACCCGCATCGGGCGGAGGCTCAGGAGCATGCTGCCGGCGATCACATTGCCGAGCATGGACTGGGCGGCGAGCCCGATCACGACCCCCGTCACCGCGCCGCCAAGGGCGATGCCCGTCAGGGAGACGTGCCAGATGTCCGCCACGACGATGAAGGCCGTGACCACCAATACCCCAAGCAGGATCTGCAGCCCGAAATGCACGACCGTGCGCCGCTCCGGCGGACTGGCGCGGACCTCACTCAGCCCCCGCCCCCGTATGGCCCCCACGATGGCGAACGCGACGATGGCCCAAGCGGCGGTAAGCCCCACGCGCACCAGCTCGGCGGCCGATGCCGGCACGGCCGAAAGCAAAAGGTGCGGCAGGGCGACCACCACGAAAGCCACGCCGGCGTACAGCAGAACCAGAGGCCAGAGACTCCTCTGCACAGCCATCCCCCTTTGTCTGTCGGCCTGCCGCGGCTGCGCGGGGATCTTCCGTCGCAATACTCCTTGGGGTATACTCAGTTGCGTAGCCCGACTGGGCGCATCTTAGGCACGAGGAGGCGAGACCTTTTGGCTGTCGTGCTCTACTCGACCCCGACCTGCCCCCATTGCCGCTCCGCCAAGCGCTTCTTGACCGAACGGCACATTCCCTTCCGCGAGGTCGACGTCGCCCGCAGCGCCCAGGCCGCGCAGGAGCTCCAGCGGCGTTCCGGCCAGACGGGCGTGCCGGTCATCGACGTGAACGGCAAGGTGATCGTCGGCTTCGACCAGCAGCGCCTCGTGCAGGCGCTCGGACTGCGCAGCTAGATCGGCAAGGGAGACGACGGATTTGACGATCCACCCGCTTGATGATCGCGTGCTCGTGCGCCCCGTAGAGCTCGAGGAGAAGACCGCATCGGGAATCATCCTCCCCGACACGGCCAAGGAAAAGCCCCAGCAGGGCATCGTGGTGGCTGTGGGCACCGACGAGGAGCTCGGCAAGGTGCTCGCCGCCGGCGACGAGGTGCTCTACACCAAGTACGGCGGCTCCGAGATCAAGCTCGATGGCCAGACCCACATCATCCTGCAGCGGCAGGACATCCTCGGGAAGATCGTCCGCTAGAGGCGGGACGGGCCGAAAGGTCCGTCCCGCTTCATTTCGCCCTCATGTTACATTCACGCGTTGCATGATAGGCTCCTGAAGTGAGCATCCCTATCCCGATGAGGTGCACTTTGTCGAGCTATCAGGACATGCTCCAGGCGGTCCGCCTGGGGAGCTTCGCGGGACGGAGGATCGAGGGCGTCACGGATCGGTCGTTCGACGTCGCGCCGGGTTGGCTGTTCATCGCCCGCCACGGCCAGCACACCGACGGGACGGCCTACGCGCAGGAGGCGGTCGACCGCGGCGCCATCGCGGTGCTGGCCGAGCGGCCGCTGCACCTGCCGGTGCCGTCCATCGTGGTGCAGGACGCCGCCGAGGCGCTCGGGCACCTGGCGGCCGCCTTCGAGGGCGACCCCTGCGCGCGCCTGCGCGTCGTGGGCATCACCGGCACGAACGGCAAGACGACGACGGCGGCCCTCCTGAGCCGCGCCCTGCGGGATGACGGGCGCCATGTGGGCACGCTGGGCACGCTGGGCGTGCAGCTCGACGGCGAGCTGATCCGCCCGCTCGGCCTGACGACGCCAGCCGCGCCCGAACTGCAGGCTGCGCTCCACGATCTCGCGCGGCGCGGGGCCCACGACGTCGTGATGGAGGTCTCCTCGCACGCCTTGCGCCAGAGCCGCACCGCCGGCTGCCAATTCGACGCAGCCGTCTTCACGAACTGGACGCGCGACCACACCGACTACCACGGCGACATGCAGCGCTATCTCGAGGCAAAGGGGCTCCTGTTCTCCGGCCTCGGCGGGCAGGACCGCCCGGCGTTCGCCGTCCTCAACCTCGACTCTCCGGCCTACGACTACCTGCGGTCCGTGACCACGGTTCCCATCCGCACGTTCGGCCAGGACGGCGACGTGCGCCTCGTGCGCTGGCAGGACGAGGGCATTGCCGGCGGCCGCGGCGACGTGGCGGTCGATGGCGACACCTACCCGCTCGAGCTGCACCTGCCCGGCAGCTACAACGTGGAAAACGCCCTCGCCGCCCTGGCGGCGGCCACGGGCTTCGATGTGAATCCCTCTGACGTGCTGGAGCGCATTGCGGGCGTGCGTTCGGTGGCAGGGCGCACGCACATCGTCGAGACCAGGAATCCGGACCGCCGCGTCGTCATCGACTACGCGCACAACCCGGCGGGTCTCGTGCAGCTCCTGCGCTTCGCGCGCCGGACCAGTCCGGGCCGGGTCATCGCGGTGTTCGGCGGGCGCGGCGAGCGGGACCGCGGCAAGCGGCCGCTCATGGGCGCGATCGCCGCAGCCCTCGCAGACCGTCTGGTCGTCACGATCGACAACCCGCGGGGTGAGAACGCCCTGCAGACGGCGACCGAGGTGGCCAGCGGCGCCCGGGAGAGCGGCGTCCCCACCGACATCGTCCTGGACCGCTACGAGGCGATCAGGCACGCCCTGGCGCTTGCGGGCCAGGGCGATACCGTCACGATCACCGGCAAGGGTGCGGAGATCTGGGACGAACGGTACCAGGGACGGCCGATGACCGACATCCAGGCCGTGCAGGAGCTACTGGAGCTCGGCGAGTAGCGCGAGGACGCGCTCCGCCGTCGCCGGCGCGAGCAGGATCCCGTTGCGGTGGTGGCCCGCGGCCGCCACCGCGTTCTCGTCGATGCGCGCGATGAGCGGCCCGCCCGCCCGGTACGGCCGCAGGCCGGCCCAGGTCTCGCGCACCTGCCACCGCATGGCCGCCGGGTAGAGCCGGCGCAGCCCCTCCAGGAGGTGCAGAGTGCCACCGGCCGTCGGACGCTCGTCGAAGCCCGCTCTCTCCTCTGTGGCACCGAGGTACACCTTGCGCCCGCCCTTGGGGGCGAGATAGATGCCCTGTCCGAAGATGATGTCCGCAAGCGGCTCGTCGCCACTGTCCTCGAGCGTGACGATCTCGCCCCGCACGGGTTCCGTGACGAGCCCACGTTCGGCGAGGTAGGGCATCGTGCCCGCCCACGCACCGGTGGCGAACAGGTAGCGCGCCGCCTGGCGCATGCTGCCGTCGGCCATCTGCACGCCCTCGACGCCGCGCGGTCCGCGGCGCACGTCCGTAACGGCGAGGCCCGTCTCGATCTCGGCGCCCCGGCGCCTGAGACCGCTGGCCAGTGCCTCGACGAGCTGACGGGGCTCCACCTGCGCCGCGGGACCGCGGCGCGCGCCGAAGCTCTCGCCGATGCCGGGCAGCTCCGCCGCGAGCGCCGGGACCTCGAGGAACGCGCCCCATTCCATGTGCCGCAGCGACTGCGCCCTCTCTGGAGACTGGGCGACGAGACAGCAGCTGCATCGGGCGTAGCCCGTCGGCTGCCCGCCGGCAGCCTCCACGTCTGCGGCGAAGCGCGGGTAGATCTCGTAGCTGCGCCGGCCGAAGTCGCGCTCGGACGGGTCGTGCTCTCCTTCGATGTCCGGCAGAAGCATGCCGGCCGCGCGGCGCGATGCCCCCTCGCCGGGGCCGCGCGCATCGAGCACCTGCACGTGCATGCCTGCCTGCTGCGCCTGCCACGCGCAGCTCAGGCCGATGATCCCGCCGCCCACCACCACCAGGTCCGGCGTCATGCCCCGACCACCCGCGGCACGCCCGCCTCCGGGCTCGACGGCTCGGCGCGTCCCAGGCGCGGGATGCGCCCGGCCAGATGCGCCAGGCGTCCCGCGGCGACGCCGAGCCGCATCGCCTCCGCCATGGCGCCCGGGTCGTCAGCGTGCGCGATGGCGGTGTTCACGAGCACCGCGTCCGCCCCCAGCTCCAGGGCCATGGCAGCATCCGACGGCACACCGATGCCCGCGTCCACCACCACCGGCACCTTGATCCGCGCGACGATGCGGCCGAGGCTCTGCCAGTCGATGAGTCCCTGGCCGGTGCCGATCGGCGAGCCCAGCGGCATGACTGCCGACGCACCGGCGTCCTCGATGCGCAGCGCGGCGACGAGATCGGGCGAGGTGTACGCCAGCACCTTGAAGCCTTCCTCGACCAGCTGCCGCGTCGCGGCGATCGTGGCTGCGGTGTCCGGCCAGAGCGTCTCGCGGTCCCCGATCACCTCGAGCTTGACGAGATCGGTGCCAGTGATCTCACGGCCGAGGTGCGCCATGTGCACGGCGTCGGCGGCCGTATAGGCGCCCGCCGTGTTGGGCAGCAGGTGATAGCGGTCCAGCTCGAGATTCGGCAGGATCGGCTGGCCGCTGTCGGGTCCGAAGTAGCGCACCGACACCGTGACCATCTCGCTGCCGCTGCGACGCAAGGCTTCGCGCATCGTCGCCATGTCCTTGAACTTGCCCGTACCAACCAGCAGACGGCAACCCAGCCTGAGACCCGCGATCTCGAGCACGTCATCACCACCGGCCATCGCGGTCACCACCTCCACCTCGTCGTTCGCCAAGATCCTGTGGTCGTCCCAGCGCGCCTGCGGCACGACCTCGCCGCCGACGGCGACGGCCAGCCATAGGGACTCAAGACCGAGCGCCGCGAGCATCTCGCGCACGCTGACCCCTTCCGGTAGGTCGCGCCACTCCCCGTTCACGCGGATGCGCAATGGAGCACCTCCCTGAGATTCCGCGTCAGGACAGCAGGGGGTGCAGGCCCTGCATCCAGCGCCAGGCGCAAGGCATGGGCGTCCTCTGCCGCACTTGCCTGCCCGATGCCGGAGCGCACCACCACCCCCGCCGCTCCTGCGGCCAGCACCTCGGCGACATTCCCGGCCGTCACGCCGCCGATGGCGAGCACCGGCACGCCCGACGCCCGCACGACGGCCGCAAGGGCCTTGACGCCGCGCGGCGGCGCCCCGGCCTTGGACGCCGTCGGGAAGACGTGGCCGAACACGAGATAGTCCACGCCGGCGTCGACCGCCCGCCGTACGTCGTCCGCCTCGTGCACCGAGGCGCCGAGCGGCAGCCGCGGCGCGAGCAGGCGGGCAAGGTCTGGCGGCAGACTGTCGTGACGCAGCTGGCAGGGAACCTGGAGGGCCAGTGCCACGTCCAGCCGGTCGTTGACGATGACGGAGAGTCCCGCCTGCCTCACCCGCAGGGCGCCATCGCGCATGGCCTGCGCCGAAGCCCCGGGCCTGCGCAGCAGCACGGCGTCGGCCCCCGTGTCGCCGGCCTCGCGAAGCGCCTGCAGTGGCACCTCCGGCTCCTGCAGCCAGACGAGGACGCCGCGCCTCACGCCAGGAACTCCTCGCGCAGTCGCCGCGCGGCCGCTTCGGGGTCGCTGGCACCGAGGATCGCGCTGATGACCGCGAGGCCGACGACACCGCTGCTCTTCAGCTGGGCGGCGTTGGCGGCGCCGATGCCGCCGATCGCGACCAGTGGCCGGGAGATCTCGGCCGCCGCCTGCCGCAGGGCCGCGACGCCGGTGGGGGCGGCGGCGTCCTCCTTCGAAGGGGTCGGGAAGATGGGGCCGAACGCGACATAGTCGGCCGCCTGCACCCTGCGGGCGCTCTCGAGATCGTGGCTCGACGCGCCGACCAGGAGACCCGGCGCGATACGCCGCACGGCGTCCACCGGCAGGTCGCCCTGACCGACGTGCACCCCGTCGGCCGCAAGCGCGAGGGCCAGGTCCGTCCGGTCGTTCACGAAGAAGGCCGCTCCCGCCCGCCGCACCAGATCCCGCAGCTCCATGCCGACGCGATAGGTCTCGCCGTCGCTCCGCTGCTTCTCCCGCAATTGCACGAGCGTCACGCCGCCGCGGATGGCCGCCTCCACCTGCGGGAAGCACATGCGATCGGCGGGAACCAGAAGCTGCAGCGTCCACAGAGACGTCAAGCAGAACCGCCCCTCTCAAAAGCAAAACGCCCAGAGGCTCGTAGCCCCGGGCACCTTGCTTCCCTACGCTGGAATGACCCAGATCAGGTTCGAAGGGTTGGCTCCCTAAGGAGCCTCTCAGCCTTGCGGCACCCCCAGCTACGCCCCCATCCTAGCACCTCGGGCATGGGGTTGAACAGTTTGCTTCGAACCACCGCAGATCTGTTCTACACTTATTTATTTGGAGAAATTCGTTGGAATCGGTGAGGCAGCCAAATCCTTGGGTATCTCCATCACGACGCTGAGACAATGGGAAGCACAGGGCAAGCTGGTGCCTGAACATACGGCTGGGAAGCATCGCCGCTATGACCTGGCCAAGCTTAGGCCGGAGATGTACCGCGCGCTCTTGGAGCTGTACTGCGCCCGCCAGGGCTGGACGTTCGAGATCGTGGCGGACCTCGGATCGGGGATGAACTGCCAAAAGAAGGGATTCAAGCGCCTGCTCGGCGAAATCTTGGATGGCAAAGTCGGGCGGCTGGTGATCAGCCATTGGGACAGGCTGCTGCGTTCGGCGCCGACCTCATCTTCGCCATCTGCGAGGCCAAGGAGGTCGAGGTCGTCATCCTCAACCAGGGGGAAGACACGACGTTCGAGGAGGACCTGGCCAAGGACGTTCTGGAGATCATTACAGTCTTCTCGGCCAGGCTCTACGGCAGCCGCTCACGCAAGAACCAGAAGCTGCTGGACGGCGTGAAGAGGGCGGTAGAGGAGGTGCAAAGCAATGCTGATGGCCCACAAGATCGCTCTTGATCCCAACAACAAGCAGGGAACGTACTTCGCCAAGGCGGCGGGGACGGCGCGGTTTTCCTACAACTGGGGCCTTGCGGAGTGGGACCGCCAGTATGCGGCGCACCGGGCGGATCCATCCCTGCCCGCCCCCTCGGAAGCCTCCCTGCGCCGCCAGCTCAACGCGATCAAGCGCGAGGAGTTCCCCTGGATGCTCGACGTTACGAAGAACGCACCGCAGATGGCGATCATGCAGCTGGGGCAGGCCTTTCGGAACTTC
>JAJZVM010000046.1 GCA_021845645.1 Bacillota bacterium | reverse complement strand
CCCGCAAAGGCCGCTTTACAGAGGGCTTCTACGCCACGCGCAAAAACTCCTTGCTGGGTAATTATGTAATTTGGGTGCCGGGAACGAACTTCTGAAACGACGTACTAGTGCTATTCCCTGACCTCGGCCGCGCGGGGCCGATTCTGCGTGCCCGTGAGACTGAGGTAGGCGATGACGGCGACGGCCAGGAAGGCGACGTAGACGCCGACCTGCAACACGGTCGGGGCCTGCGCGTAGCCGAAGAGGCTGTGGAGGATGTCCCCGAGGGGGCTCTCCTCGCTCAGCAGCGCCTGGCTGTGCCAGACGATGCCCGTCAGGACCTGCAGCAAGCCGATGGACTGGAACGACTCGACGGCGTCCGCCAGGAGGCCTGCTCCGAACAGCAGCAGCAGGACGCCGAGCACATTGAAGAACAGGCCGAGCGGCGCCCTGCGCCCAAGGCTGTACACCCATGCGCTCACGCCAAGACCGGCGAGCAGGCCTAGAAAGGCACCAAACAGCATCGGCAGTCCCTGCTGGTTCAGTGCGATCGCAAGCGTGAAAAACGCGGTCTCCAGGCCCTCGCGTCCGACCGTCACCGCCGAGAGCAGGACCATCGCCCCGAGCGATCCGCGCGAGAGAGCGATGTCCACCTTGCGCTCGAGTTCGCCGCGGATCTGGCTGCTCTGTCCTTTCATCCAGAAGCTCATGTAGGTCAGCATGGCGGTGGCCACGACGTAGGTGCAGCCCTCGAGGATCGCCTGGACCTGTGAACCGTCGTACTGATGGATCAGATGATAGCTGACCATGGCGACCGCGAGGTCGAGGGCAACGGCAACGCCGACGCCGAACCAGACGCTCGCCTTGCGGTCCTGTCGCCCTATGCGGTGCAGGTACGCCAGGATGATGCCCACGACGAGGCTGGCCTCCAGCGTCTCACGGACAAAGATGATGAATGTCGGAAGCAATCGCTGCCCCCCTCCGCAACTAATATGAGTGATGCACTCAACATTTGTACTCGAGCACCTGCCTAGCGTCAAGGTCGGGCAGGCAGGGACCGGGGCATGAGTCGTCAAACATGACATGGATGTCAGGTCGCAAGGAGGGGTTGGCCACGGAGATCAAAGCGCAGAAGCGGAGAACGCAGAGGGTCGAGACCTACCTGCGCTGCGCAGGCAGCGAGGGAAAGGACGTCCTGCTGCTGGTGCATGGAAACGCCTCCTCGTCGGTGTTCTTCGACGAGCTCATCCTGGCCATGGCCGGCGACTACCGGGTCATCGCACCAGATTTGCGCGGCTACGGCGAGACGGAGCCGAAGCCGATCGACGGGCGGCGGGGCATGCGGGATTTCAGCGATGATATCGCGGCGCTGCTCCACAGCATGGATATCTCCGGCAAGCTGCATCTCCTGGGCTGGTCCATGGGCGCAGGGGTCGTCATGCAGTACGCCATCGACCACCCGGAGCGTGTGGCTTCGGTGACGCTGGAGAGTCCGCTGCCGCCCTTCGGCTTCGGCGGAACGAAGGACCTGCAGGGCACATACTGCTGGCCGGATCGCGCCGGCAGCGGCGGTGGCGCCGCGAACCCCGAGTATGTGCGGCGCCTGGCGGACAAGGACCGCAGCGAGGAGAGTCCGTTCTCGCCCAGGAGCGTGATGAATTCCTTCTATTTCAAGCCGCCCTTCCGGGTGCGTCCCGAGAGGGAGGAGGAGCTTGTCTCCGCCGTGCTCGCCATGCGCGTTGGCGAAGGCTTCTATCCTGGAGGGCTTACGCCGTCTCCGAACTGGCCGGGCGTGGCGCCGGGGGAGGACGGCATCAACAACTGCATGGCTCCCGGCTACTGCGATCTCTCGGGATTCGCCGGCATCTCGCCGCAGCCGCCGGTGCTCTGGGTGCGCGGCAGCGACGACCAGATCGTGTCGGACTTCTCCCTGCTCGATTTCGGTGCGCTCGGCCAGATGGGCGCGGTGCCGGGGTGGCCCGGAGCCGATGTCTTCCCTCCCCAGCCGATGGTGAGTCAGATGCGCCATCTGCTGGAGCGCTACGCTGCGGTGGGCGGGCGCTACCGGGAAGTGGTCGTGGCGGAGAGCGGACATTCACCGCATCTCGAACAGCCGGACGTCTTCACGCGGGCGCTCAGGGAGTTCCTCGCGCAGGTTTGAGACAACGCAAGGACGCCCGGCCATCCGGCCGGGCGTCGCCTGGAGTCAGTCCTTCCTACGGCGCGACCTGTTGCACGGCCGCGGCGGACACGACGCCTGCGCGTGCGAGGCTGCCGCGTACCACCACCGCCGAGCCGACGGGGTAGGCGGTGGGCTTGCTGCCGCTCGGCAACTCGACGCGCAAGACCTTGTCGCCCGTCCGCACCTCGATCGCCTGGCCGCTCTGGCCGACCACGAAGCCGGTCCAGGTCGAGAGCTGCGACCAGTTCGGCCCGCTGTCGACGCGCACGCCCAGGTTGAACGGCATGACGGAACTGGCGCCGGTGGTGTGCGGCGGCTGAAGTTCGTGGCTGAGGGCGGGGTAGGCGAGGAACACGGCGAGCACCGCTGCCGCGGCGGCCGGGACCTGGAGCGGCAGGGGACTGCGCGGAACGCCCGCGTGCGCCCCTGCGGGCAGCGGCATGGCGAAATAGGACTTGAGGTCCAGCGTCAGCCGCTGTTCCGATTCGAGGCGACCACGGCAGTATGGGCATGCGGAGAGGTGACGGTCGAAGCGGAGCGCCTCGTCGCGACCCATCTCACCGTCCACGTAACGTCCGATGTCCTTGCCTGAAATATGTGCGACCATCACCGCTGCCTGCCCTTCGGTTGGTCCATGGCCTTGCGTAGCCGCTCCTTTGCGCGGTAGAGCCAGGTTGCGACGGTTCCTTCGGTCGTGTGAAGCATGCCCGCGATCTCGTGGTAGGAGAGGTCCTGCTCGTAACGCAGGGCGAGCATCCTGCGATCATGCAGGCTCAGCGCCGCCAGTGCCTGCGCGATCTCCAGCTGGCGCTCAGCGCGCAGCAGCTGCTCATCGGGCAAGGCTCCGGGATCGGGGCGGTCATGCAGCGCGTCATCGAACGGCAATTGCGGCAGCTTGTGCCTGCGCCAGCCATCCCGCAGATGGTTGACTGCGATCTGCCTGAGCCAGCCGAAGAAACGCTCGCCGTCTCTCAGATGACCGACCGCTTCGAACGCCTTGACCCAGGTGACCTGGGCCAGTTCCTCGGCCGCATCGGGGTCTGCGGTCAGCGCGGCGCACATGCGCCTCACCCGGACCTCATACCGCGCGACGAGTATGGCGAACGCACGTGCATCCCGCTCTTGGGCACGGCGCACGAGCTCACGGTCGTCCAAGCTGGCGAGGTCCTCTTTGACCGACAGCCGCCTGTCCCTCCAGAAAGCCCGCTGCAACAACTTAGACGCAAAACGTGCCAGGATGTTTCAGCGGGTGTGCAGTTCGCGATCAACATCGCGTCGACGGCTTCATTCCTCCTTACGCGAGCCAATACCTGCCCCTATTCGCTCGCCAGAAGGAGCGGAAGAACATACCACTGGAAACAGGGGGCCACTGACAGAGAAGCGCGGGCGGCAGTCCAGGCGCGGCGCGATCGCCCCGCCAAGGACTGCCGTCCGGCAGCGAGTCCACTGCGATCTAGTCCTGGCTCTCCGACTCGTCCTCGGCCATAGCTTCCTCGCCGCGCCGCACAAGGCGCCGGACCATCTGTCCGCCGACCTTGCCCAGCTGGCGCGCGGTCAGATCGCCGTTGTCGCCGTTTTCCTCAAGGGGTACGTCGACATCGTCGGCGACGTCCATCTTGAGGTCATCGAGTGCCTCCTCGGGCGTCTTCTTGCCATCGCGGCCCGCCATCTACGCCACCTCCCCGATTGAAAGTGTCCCCGCCCGGGCTGCGGCCGATGAATCGCCTGCCTGGTGGCGGAGATTCTCGCCACGGACGAGCCGACAGCGTATAATGCCGATGTCGGCCCCATGGTCTAGAGGCCTAGGACACCACTCTTTCAAGGTGGGAACACGGGTTCGAATCCCGTTGGGGCCACCAGGCCTTGATGGCGCGAGCAGCTGCGCGGCAGCCCTCGCGCCCTTTTTCTTGGCTTGACAGCCCAGCAGGGCCAGGCAATAGTTAAGCGACTAAAAGTCTTCAGGGGTGAGTGCTTGGCGGAGCCGGATGTCGACGAACTGATTACGCTGCTCTTCCAGACGCTTTCCGGCCTGCGGCGACAACAGCGCAGGCAGGCCGAGACAGGACTCGGGCCTAGCCACCACATGCTGCTCTGGCGTCTCAAGCCGCGCGGCCGCTTTGAAGCGCCGTGGCCCCAGGGTCCCTCGCGCGTCTCCGACCTGGCGCAGGCGCTTCAGCTGACGCCTGCCGCGATCACCCAGCTGGTCGCGGATCTGGAGCGCCGCGGCTACGTGCGCCGCGACCGCGACGAGCAGGATCGTCGGGTCGTCGTCGTGAGCCTGACCCCAGCGGGCGAGGAGGTGCTCGCCCAGCACCGGGAGCGCAGGCGGTCGGAAGTGCAGCGCCTTGTGGAAGCACTCGATCCAGAGGATAGGGAGGCTCTTGTGCGCATTCTCCATCGCCTCAGAGAAATGAACAGGCGAGGTGGCGAAACGGACCACTAAAGTACGTCGGCGCGCACCTTAGGAAAACTTGGCCAAGAACTTAACCCGGTGAAAGAAACGTCGCCCAGAATCAAAGCGCCGTGCACTGCGCAATCAGAGGGGGAACCGGGATGCGTAAAGTCGTGACCATCGTGGTGGTGGTGGTGGTCGTCTTGGCGGTCGCCTTCGTCGGCGTCCGCGCACTCAGAGCCGGCCACAAGCCCACCCAGCAGAACTATGCCGTCGCCACCGCCTACAATGGCCCGCTGATGGTCAACGTGACCGGAAGCGGGACGGTGCAGGCGGCCACCTCCGTCAATGTGAACGCCCAGGAGCCGGGCACCGTCACGACGGTGCCGGTGCAGGTCGGAAGCCAGGTGAAGGCGGGACAGATCCTTGCCACCGTCGCCGACACGCAGGGCACGCTCTCGTCGAACCTCTTATCGGCCGAGGCGCAGCTCGCTTCCGATCAGGCGAGCCTGAGCCAGCTCGTCTCGCCGACGCCCGCATCGGCGACGCAGATCCAGGCGGACAAGGACCGGATCAAGGTCGACCAGCAGAAGATCGCGAACGATCAGCAGAAGATCAAGAACGACGAGCAGAAGGTCACCAGCGACGAGCAGAAGGTCGCGACCGACCAGCAGAACATCGGATACCTCAACGTCACGTCGCCCGTCTCCGGCATCGTCTCGTCCATGAGCGTCACGCCTGGACAGAACGTCGGTCAGGGCACGACCGTCTTCCAGGTGGTACAGCCGGACTCGATCGAAGTGCAGACCAGCGTGCCGGAGATCGACCTGCCCAACATCTACGTGGGCGAGGGCGTGCAGGTCTGGACGCAGGACCAGGGCACCTTGAACGCCGCGGTCTCGACGATCGGCGTGACTTCGAGCGGCTCGAACCGGCAGGGGGCGCTCTTCCCGGTGACCCTGACGATTGAGAATCCGCCTTCGGGCATGCGGGCCGGCATGAACGCGACGGTCAACTTCACGCAGTCGTACCTCACCGAGGCAGGTACGGTTGCGTTCGCCGACACCCAGGCCGTCACGACGCAGGTCTCGGGTAGCGTCACAAGCGTTGCGCTGCAGGCCGGGCAGACGGTTCAGGCGGGCGAGACGGTTGTGACGCTGTCCAACCCGTCGCTGCAGACGCAGCTGCAGACGGACGAGGCCCAGGTGAACTCCGACGAGGCCGTGGTGAATTCCGATAAGACGACCGTGACTTCCGACCAGGCGCAGCTGACATCCGATCAGGCCACCCTGCAGCAGGTCGAGAGCCCAACCCCGCCCTCGGCCGGCCAGGTATCATCGCTCAAGGCGAAGATCGCCGTGGACCAGCTCAATGTGCGCAAGGCCAGGCAGGCACTGGCGGACCTCAACATCACGAGCCCGATCGCGGGTATCGTTACGGCTGTGAACGTGCAGCCGGGTGACACCGTGACCCAGGGCGGCGGGGTCACGAGCGGCAACAGCTCCTCCACCACGACGAGCGCATCTACCGCACCGTTTGCGGTGGAAGCGCCGAGTTCCCTGCAGATCGTCGTCCCGATCAGCCAGGTCTCGATCGCCCAGGTGAAGACGGGCCAGCGGGCGATCGTGACGTCGGACGCGCTGCCGGGGCAGACGTTCGCAGGGAGCGTGGCGCTGATCTCTCCCGCGGGAACGAACTCCTCGGGCGTCGCGAACTTCAACGTGATCATCAATGTTCCCAAGCCGGGCGGGCTTCTGGCCGGGATGTCGGCGAGCGTCACCATCGATGTGGCTTTCGTCCAACAGGCCCTGCTAGTGCCGGTGGAAGCCGTGAGCGGCACGGGCCAGGCCGCCACCGTTGAGGTTGTCAAGAACGGCAAGATCACTGTCCAGCGGGTGGACGCCGGTCTCTCGAACGACGTCGCGATCCAGGTCCTCTCCGGTCTCAAGGCTGGCGACAAGGTCGTCACGGCGTCGGTCTCGAGCTCGACGTCTGGTAGCGGCTTTGGCGGTGGACTCAGGGTCGGCGGCGGCCTGGGCGGCGGCGCCGGCTTCCGCACCCATAGCCAAGGCTCCGGCGGGGGCTCAGGCCAGGGTGGTTCCTCGGGTAGCGGCTTCGGCGGTGGCGGCGGTGGCGGCTTTGGCGGCGGCAACGGGGGCCAGTGACATGCCCGAGGTCATCCGCGTCGAGGATCTGAAGCGCACCTACCGCATGGGCAGCCTCGAAGTGCAGGCCCTGCGCGGGCTCGAGTTCGCGATTCCCGAGGGGCAGATGGTGGCCATCATGGGCCCCTCCGGGTCAGGCAAGTCGACCCTGCTGAACCTGCTCGGCTGCCTCGACCGTCCCAGCGCCGGGCAGTACTTCCTCGGTGGCGAGGAGGTCGGGCGCAAGTCCGACGACGCCTTGGCGGACGTGCGCAACCGCCGCATCGGCTTCGTCTTTCAGAACTACAACCTGCTACCACAGCTCACGGCGCTCGAGAACGTGGAACTTCCGCTCGTCTATCGGGGGCTCAGCGGATCCCAGCGTCGCAAGCGGGCGGAAGACGCCCTGGCCGCCGTCGGTCTCGCCGACCGCCGCCACCATCGGCCGATGGAACTTTCGGGCGGGCAGCAGCAGCGCGTGGGTGTTGCCCGCGCCCTGGCGGGGCAGCCGGATGTGATCCTGGCCGACGAGCCGACGGGCAACCTCGACTCCACGTCCGGCGAGGACGTCATGCGCCTCTTCCTCGATCTGCACAAGACCGGTCGAACGATCGTGATCGTCACCCATGACGAGGACGTCGCCCTGCACACCGAACGCATCATCCACCTGCGCGACGGCGCCGTCGTCTCGGACGAAGAGGTGCCCCCAGAGCGCAGGCGCATCCCGGGGGAGGTGCAGGCGAAATGATGATCTGGGAAAGCATCCGCATGGCGTGGCGCAGCCTGATGCTGGGCAAGTTGCGGGCGTTTCTGACCATGCTCGGCATCATCATCGGCGTAGGTGCGGTCATCGCGTTGATCTCGATCGGCCAGGCCGCCACCGGATCGGTCACGTCGCAGATCCAGTCTCTCGGCTCGAACCTGATCACGATCACGCCGATGCGCTCGAACGGCGCAGTCCTCTACTACCCGCAGGACGTGACCTGGCTCAAGCAGGTGGTGCCGCAGATCAGCGCCGACGCGCCTCTCATGACTGGCCAGGTGACCTCGGCCTTCGGCTCGCAGACCTATTCCACGTCGCTGATGGGCACGACGCCGCAGTCCCTGAAGATCCAGGGCCGCACCCTCGCCGCGGGGCGCTACCTGATCGCGTCGGACATCACCTACAGGCGTGATGTCGCCGTGATCGGACAGACGGTGGAGCAGCAACTCTTCGGGGTTCGTTCGGGCATGGGACAGACCATCTACGTCAACGGCACGCCCCTGACGGTGATCGGGGTGCTCAAGAGCGCAGGCGGGGCGTTCGGGGCCAACGAGGACGACGTCATCCTGACGCCCATCACCACCGCCGAGGAGATCCTCGGCACCAACCAGATCACGTCGATCATCGCGGAGGCTCGTTCCGCGGGCATCGCGCCGCTCGCGGTGGCCCAGATCGAGGCCGTCATGGACACGCGCTTCCAAAACCAGAACGCGGCCATGGTCGTTTCGCAGGATCAGATCCTCTCGACGCTCTCCACCATCACGGGCACCCTGACGATGATGCTTGGCGGCATCGCCGGCATCTCGCTTCTGGTGGGCGGCATCGGCATCATGAACATCATGCTGGTGACCGTCGCCGAGCGGACGAGGGAGATCGGCCTGCGCAAGGCGATCGGGGCCCGTCGCGGCGCCATCCTGACGCAGTTCCTGGTGGAGTCCGGCATCCTCAGCCTGTTCGGCGGCGCGATCGGGGCGCTGCTCGGCAGCCTCGGGGCCAGCATCATGGCGTCGGCCCTCGGCTGGAGCGGCGGCGTGGCGACAAACTCCATCGTCCTGGCGCTCGGCTTCTCGCTCGTCGTGGGCATCGTGTTCGGCATGTGGCCCGCCATGCGGGCAAGCCGACTCGACCCGATCGAGGCTCTGCGGCAAGGCTGAGCCCGGCCCTCGGTGCTATACTGCCTTGCGCAGGCAGGCTTGGAGGTGCAGGCATGTCCCTACGGGAGATGGTCGAGGCGCTGCTGCAGGAGGACGGCTGGCAGTATGCGCCCGTGGAGGGCCAGTCCACCCTGGCGATGGGGTTCCGTGGCCAGCATGGCAGCTGGATGTGCTACGCCCACGTCGACGACGAGCGAAACGCCCTCGTGATCTATTCGGTGACGGCCAAGGCGGTCCCCGAAGAGGCGAGGCAGTCCATGGCCGACTTCCTCACCCGGGCGAACTTCGGCCTCGTGCTCGGCAACTTCGAGATGGACTTCGGCGATGGGGAGACGCGGTTCAAGACCAGCGTCGAACTCGGGCAGACGGAGGCGAATACGGCCTTTGTGCGCAGGCTTCTGCACGTCAATGTGGCCACGCTCGACCGTTATCTGCCCGGTATCGAGGGGGTGGCGGAGGGAAGCCTGAGTCCGCTCCAGGCGATCGAACTCTGCGAACCGCCCGGTAGCTGAGAGCGGGCAGCAGCGACTAATAAGGAAGAGCAAGCGGCGCCGCGACCGCCCCGAAACGTTCGGGCTGGCCGCGGCGCCGCGTTTTCCGTCGACACGTATCCTGTCGCACGGCCGTCGCCCGGGTTCGCCACGGCAAGGCGGCGCGACCCGCCTATACTGTCCGCGACGCACGACTACCACAGCGGTAGACGCTGCGGTCTGGGGGCGGTTGATTGACTGATCGGCCGGGACGCGGAAATGCGCCTTCGGACCGAAGACGTTGGCTCCGGGTCGTTCTCGTCGGCTTTCTCGGTCTGGTCCTGGGACAAGCCTCCATCGGCCACCCCGCTTGGCCCATGGGACTGGCGGCCGCCGGTGGCCTGGTCGAGTTGCCCTTCGCCGTGGTCGGCGTGCTCGCGGCCGTCGTCGGCACCCTCTTGCGCGGCGCGGATGGCGCTGCGTTTTCCGCCCTGCTCACCCTTGCCCTGCTGCCGCTCGCGGTGGGCGAGGGCATATGGCCGCGGCTGCGCCGTGGCGTCGGCGGTCCGGTGCTCGCCGGCCTCCTGGCGCTACCGCTCGCCTTGGCACTCCACGGGGATGCGACCCGCTTGCTTTTGGCGCCGGTGACCGTCTTCGGTGGTTGGACGGTGGCGTTCGCCTGGCGAACCCTGCTGGGCGACGACCCGCAGCAGCGCCAGTTCGCCGCCGGACTGCTCGCGCTTGCGGCCGTCTGGTCCCTGCAGGCGGCCAGAACCCCTTTGCTCCACCCGGACCTCGTGCTGGCCGTCGCCGTCGTGTTCATCGCCTTGCGCTGTCGCCTGCCTGCCGCGCAGCTTGCCCTGGCCCTCGGCGCGGTCCTGGCCCTGGGGACGTCGGTGCCGCCAGCGGCCGGGCTGTGGCTGGCGGCTGGTGGCGCTCTCGGGGCGACGCTACGGCGCTACGGTCCGTTCTGGGGCTGGCTGGGGCTCGTCGCGCCGTTGACCCTGGCATTGCCGGTGCTGCCGCTAGAGGCGGGTGAGGCGGTCGTCGGCTGCGCCCTTGGTTTGTTGGTTCTCGGCCAGGCGGTGCCGGACAAGGCGTTCGCAGCCTTGCGCCGGATCTTCGAACCGCCGCCGCCCAAGGCGCCGACAGCACCGGACGAGCGCGTGGGGGTCGCCCTCGGCCAGCTCGACGCGCTGATCCGGGCCCTGGCGCCGGAGGTGGCGGCCACATCCGCCGAGGAGGCCGATGTGGCGCGCTATCTTGGCAGCGTGCGCGAGCATGTCTGCGCGGGCTGTCCGCTCGAACGCACCTGCTGGGATCAAGGTTTCTACCGCACGTATACCGGCGTCCGGGAACTGATGCTGCGTCAGGAGGGCGGCCCCGCCAGCGGCGGCGATCTGCCGCCGGAGCTGCGCCAGCGCTGCCCGCGTCCCGATCAGGTGGCCACAGCGGTTTCGCTGGCCGGAGACCGCCTGCGCGCGGAGGCCAACGTGCGCCGGCTCCTGCAGGCCGAGCGGACCCTCGCCCACGATGTCCTGCTGGGGGTGCGTCAGATGCTCGGCTGGGCTTTCGCGCCGCCGACGGCACCCCTGCCACCCAGGATCCACTACGCCTGCGGGATCGCTCAGCTCGCCAAGGGGCAGGCAGGTCTGAGCGGCGACAGCTATCTCGCGCGCGAGCTCGAGGAAGGACGCCTCCTGATCGCGCTGTCGGACGGCATGGGCACCGGTTACGCGGCGGCCGAGCAGAGTGCAGGAGCCCTCGACACGCTCGAGGGGTTGGTCGCGACCGGCATGGACCCGGTGCTGGCGGTGCGCAGCACGAACGCCGTGCGACGCGCCCTGGGCGGCGACGGGTACGCGACGCTGGACGTAGCGCTCGTCGACCTCGTCGCGGGCGAGGTGGCGTCACTCAAGATCGGAGCCCCCGAGACCTATCTCTGGCGCAGCGACGGCGTGCAGGTGCTGCGCGGGGAGGCCCTGCCGCTGGGCGTCCTGCCCGAGGCCGAGGCCACGGTGCAGCACCTCTCGCTGCACCCTGGGGACAGGCTCGTCCTCGTCTCGGACGGTGTGCTCGAGACCATGCCGGGAGAGCGCGGCGAGTGGCTCGAGGCGATCCTCGAGACGCTTGGCGGCCGAGACCCGCAGTTCCTGGCCGAAGCCATCCTCGACGCGGCGCTCGGCAGGCGGTCCAAGCCGCGTGACGACGCGACGGTGCTGGTCGTCGCGTTCTATCCCCAGGGCGGCGGGACGGAGATCCTGCCCTGGCACCGGCGCACGGTGGCGGCCGGGATAGCTTTGGCCGATCAGGGAAAGAATGCTGGCGGAAGGAGGCGTGTCCCATGGGCGAAGCGGTCGACCGGCCGGTGATCTGGGGCGAGTCGCATCGCTATCAGATCGGGGTGGCGCTGGGCGAGCGCAGCTTCTGGGCTTTGGACGAGGCAGGGCGCGCCTGGATGGTCGAGATCGGCCGCAGCGAGATTCTGCACGCCCGCGCCGCCCTGGCGCGGCGACTGCCCCAAGGGACGCTGCCACAGGTGCGCGAGTGCGGCGACATGCCCGGCGGGAGGCTCTCCTACCTGGTGACGGAATGGCTGGCCGGCTATACCCTCACGACGTTTCTCGAGGAGGGCCGCCGCTTGTCGCCGAACGAGCTGCGCGGGCTCGGATTCGACATCGGCCTGGCGCTCGAGGTGCTCGCCAAGCACTCCGTGGAGCTCACCGCGGTAGCCTCGGACGAGATCATCTACAGCGTGAACGAGCGGCGCTGGCGCCTGGCGGCGCTCGGTCGCTGGCAGAATTGCGACGACGGCCCGCTCGACCTCGGCTGGCTGGCTTCCGCCATGCTGGCGGCAGGCGGCAGCGTGCCGGGAGAGGAGCCCCCGTGGGCAACGGAGGATCGCCGGCTCTGGCGGCTCCTGCAGGAAGGGCTGTCTGGACGTTTCACGCCACGCGCCTGGATCCGCCGCGTGCGGCGCCTGCGCGACATGGTGCGGGTGCTCGGCGCGCTGTCGCAGCACTAGCGGCAGGACCGCGAGCCAAGACGTCGAAGCCGGGCCCCATGCAGGAACTTACGGCGCTCGTCCGCCGGGAGGCGGAGGCGGCGGGCCTATGCGGCCGCAGAATCCTGGTCGCCGTATCGGGCGGCCCGGATTCGGTGGCCCTGTTCCACATGCTGGCCGGTCTGAGGGAGGAGCGGCGGCTCGAACTCCACCTATGCCATGTCGACCACGGCTGGCGGCGGAAGTCGGCGGCGCATGAGGCGGCACTCTGCGCGCGTCTGGCCCGCGAGGCTGGTGTCGGCTGGAGCGTCGTGCATCTGCCGCCACCTCGCAGGGCGAGCGAGGCCCAGGCGCGCGAAGCGCGCATGAGCGCGCTGCGGCGGACGGCAGAGGCGCTGGGTGCCGCAGCGATCGCGCTCGGACACCAAGCGGACGATCAGGCCGAGACGGTGCTGCTCCAGCTCGTGCGGGGCACCGCCTTCGCGGGTGGCATGGCGGTCTGGCGCCCGCCGCTCTGGCGACCACTGCTCGGGGTGCCGCGCGCATCCCTGCGCCAGTACTGCCTTGCAAAACGACTTGCATTTGCGGACGATCCGACCAACGACTCGCTGGACTTTGCCCGCAACCGTATGCGCCTCGAGGTCCTGCCGCAGTTGCGCCGCGAGAATCCCGAAATGCTTGCGGCACTCGGCCGCTTCGCGGCCATCCGCCGCGACGAGGATGACTGGCTCGAGCAGCAGGCCGCGCGCCTCGTGGCCGATCTCCCGGCGCGGGGATGCGCCTTGGACCTTCGCCCCTTGCGGGCGGCGCCGAGCGCCTTGCGTCGACGTGCCTTGCGCCAGGTGCTGACGCGAGAGGGTGTGACGTCTGACGCAGACAGTCTCAGCGCCTGCATGGCAGTCTTGGAAAGCGACGGTCGGTGCGCCATCACGAGGCAGGTGCGGCTCGAGCGCGGGCTCCTCTTCCGGTGGTTGCGGCAGCCGCCGCCATGGTGCGATCTGCCGGCAGGAGGGCAGCTCCTCTGGCAGGGTCTGAGGTTCGGCGTCGGAACGCCGCCCGACGGCGCGCTCTCAGCCGATGCGGGACCTGGTCGCCTCTCGGTGCGGCCGAGACGCCCGGGAGACCGACTGCGGCTTCCAGGCGGAACGCGCAAGCTGCAGGACATCCTGGTGGATGCGAAGGTGCCGCGCCTGCTCCGCGATGAACTGCCGGTCGTCTGTCTCGAGGGCAGGCCAGTGTGGCTGCCTGGCCGTGTTCGTTCGACCGACGCGGGGAGCGGTAGGACGGTCTGGGTCTGGTCGGCGGACGTTGTTGCGAAACTTTGGAGTGTGCTAGAATGAACCGATTCGCGTGGCCCGTCGATAAGAGCCCGCGAAAGGAGGCCGGGCGTCGGTGAACAACAATATCTTCCGGCGCATCACGTTCCCCCTCGTGATGCTCGTTCTGCTTCTCATGGTGCTCGAGTACGTGCACACGGCGCAGCCGGCCAATGTCACGCAGTACACCTACACGCAGATGGTCAGCGTGGTCAAGCGCCATGAGGTCACGAGCGCGACCATCAACGGGGATACCATGACGGGCAAGATGACCAGCGGAAAGACGTTCCAGACGACCATCTCGCCTTATGCGACCACGAGTCTGCAGGACCTGCTGGGTAGCAATGGCGTCAACTTCAAGTATTCGAACTCCACGACCCCTTGGTACGACAGCACGCTCTTCAACACGCTGCTCTGGGTGGCGCTCCTCGCCGCCGTGATGTTCTTCCTGATGCAGCAGACACAGGGCGGCGGCAACCGCGTGATGCAGTTCGGCAAGAGCCGGGCCCGCCTGCACACGGATGACCGCAAGCGCGTCACGTTCGACGACGTGGCCGGTGTCGAGGAGGTCAAGGAGGAGCTTGCGGAGGTCGTGGACTTCCTCAAGCATCCCAAGCGCTATGTCGAACTGGGGGCGCGGATACCGAAGGGTGTTCTGCTCTTCGGCGAGCCCGGAACCGGCAAGACCCTGCTGGCGCGGGCTGTGGCCGGCGAGGCGGGTGTACCCTTCTTCAGCATCTCCGGATCCGACTTCGTCGAGATGTTCGTCGGCGTCGGCGCCTCCCGCGTGCGCGACCTCTTCGAGCAGGCCAAGAAGAATTCGCCCTGCATCGTGTTCATCGATGAGATCGACGCCGTCGGCCGCATGCGCGGCGCAGGTTACGGCGGCGGCCACGACGAGCGCGAGCAGACGCTGAACCAGCTGCTGGTCGAGATGGACGGCTTCGGCATCAACGAAGGGATCATCGTGATCGCCGCCACGAACCGCCCTGACGTCCTCGATCCCGCCTTGCTGCGGCCTGGGCGTTTCGACCGCCAGGTGGTCATCCACCGTCCGGACCTTCAGGGCCGCAAGGAGATCCTCGCGGTGCACGCGGCCAACAAGCCGCTCGAGCCGGGAACCGACCTCGAGCAGGTGGCCAAGCGCACGCCGGGCTTCACCGGTGCCGATCTGGCCAACACCCTGAACGAGGCGGCGCTCCTCGCCGCCAGGCGCCGCAAGAAGCGCATCGGCATGCCGGAGCTCGATGAGGCCATCGAGCGCACCATCGCCGGTCCGCAGAAGAAGACGCGCGTCATGAACGAGAAGGAGAAGCGCCAGGTCGCCTTCCACGAGGTGGGGCACGCCTTGGTGGGGCACCTTCTGCCGCATGCCGACCCTGTCGTCAAGGTGACGATCATCCCGCGCGGCATGGGCCTTGGCTACACCCTGCAGATGCCGAACGAGGACCGCTACCTCATTTCGAAGGACGAGATCCTCGACCGCATCACCGGGGCGCTCGGTGGCAGGGCCGCGGAGGAGATCGTATTTGCCGAGATCACGTCCGGAGCCGCGGACGACCTCGACAAGGTCACGAAGATGGCTCGCCGGATGATCACCGAGTTCGGCATGTCGGAAGCCCTCGGGCCCATGACCTACGGCACCAAGCAGGACCAGGTCTTCCTCGGCCGCGACCTGATGCGCGATCGCAACTACTCCGAGGAGATCGCGGCGATGATCGACCGCGAAACCAGGCGAGTGGTGCAGGAGTGCTACCAGCGCGCGAAGCAGCTTCTGCAGGACAACCGGCAGACACTGCACCGCATCGCGGAGAAGCTCCTCGAGGTCGAGACGATCGAGGGCGCCGAGCTCGAGGCGATGATCGAGGGCAAGGAACTCGCGATCTGAGATAGGGAATCAAGAGCGCACGGGGATCCCCCGTGCGCTCTTTCCGTGTCCGCGATTGTCCTTGGGTACAACACTCTAAGGCTTGAAAACTGCCCCGAATGGTGGCAAGATTGTGCCGAAAGGGGATCAAATCATGGAGGTCCAGGGCCTGCCGCTCTGTCCGGGCTGTGGTGCTGGCATGCAGGTGGTTGAACTGCGCTGCCCGCGCTGCCAGACGATGGTGCAGGGAGAGTTCCGGCCGGGCCTGCGGGGTCTCACGCCAGCCCAACAGCTGTTCGCCGAGCGGTTTCTCGCCGCACGAGGAAACCTGAAGGAGCTCGAGCGCGAATACGCGGTCTCCTACCAGACCCTGCGTGGGCAACTCGACGAGATCGTCTCGGCCCTTGCCCCGCCCGCACGCGGAGGCCGCGGGACGGTGCTGCAGAGGCTGCGGCGAGGCGAGCTGCGGGCGGATGAGGCGCTCCGCCTGCTCGAGATCGAGACGCCGGACGAATCCGAGAACCGCTGAAGGAGGATGCCGTATGGGAGACTTCGAACGCCGCGTGCTGCGACTCGTTGCGGAGGGCAAGCTCAGTGCGGACGAAGGCGAGGAACTTTTGCGCTCGCACGAGCGTGGCACTCTGCGCGACCTGCGTGCCGTGGTCGAGGACAGTCTTTCGGGCGTCGGGCGGGTCGTGCGCGAACACACCGAGCCGGACGTGCAGGAGTTGCTGCGCGAAGAACTGCCGGAGTCTGAAGAGCCGATCGAACTGCGCGTCGATGGAGATTTCGGACTCACTTTGATGCCCGGCGAAGACGGCGTCTGCCGGGCGGTCTGGAGCGTCGGGCGGCCGTTCTTCGGCGAGGTGCCGCCTCCTCCGGACGTGCGGCTCGAGGGACGTACACTGCGCGTCGAGGGCCGGGCGCGGTACGGCTTCGGCATTGGCATACCGTTCGTGGGGTACACCCTGGACGTCTACCTGCCGCCCGGCACGCGCCTTGGCGGAACCGTGGCCCAGCGGCTCGGCCGCGTCCGCATCGACGATCTCCCGGTGGAAACGCTGCGGCTCGACACCCAGAACGGCCGTGTGCAGGTGGAGGCGCCAAGCATCCGCGACCTGCAGGTGGCGTCGCGCAACGGTTCCATCGAGGTGTCGGGCAAGGAAGCCGGCAAGGTGCACGTCGAGGCCTACAACGGGCGCGTGGCCCTGCGTGGCGCTTTGCAGGACGTGGACGCGATGACGCGCAACGGGCGCATCGAAGCCGAGCTGAAGCCCGTCCAGGGCGGGCGCTGCCGGCTGCAGACGCTCAATGGCGCCGTGGAGCTGGAACTCGCGCGCGGCATCTCCTGCAAGCTCGCCGCGGAGACGGTGCACGGGCCGATCTCCGTCGACATGCCCGACCTCGCGGTGGAGGAGGACGTGCGCGACTTCAGCCGCAGGCGCCTGCGCGGGCGGACGAGCGGCAGCGAAGGAGACGTCGAGGCCGAACTGTCCACCACCAACGGCGCCGTGCGGGTCGTGCAGCGCCAACGCTGACAGGAGAACCGGCGGGTCGGTAAGAATAGGGGCGTCATCGCATCGGATGGCGAAGGGAGGGAGGCCGGGCTCTGCCCGGCCCAACTGTTGGCCTTCATCGAGACGCCTCTGGACTCCGGCGCATCGCTCTTCGTGTGGTCCACGCCCAAGTTCAAGACGACGACGGTCCGCGTGCTGCTCCGGGCGCCGCTCAGCCAGGGCGCAAGCGCTGGTGCCCTGGTGCCGATGGTGTTGCAGCGCGGCACCCGCAGCCTGCCGCAGACCATCCTGCTCTCCCGACGGCTCGACACGCTCTTCGGCGCCGAACTCCGTGCTGACGTGCTGAAGTTCGGCGAGGAGCAGGTTACGATCTTCCACCTCGAGGTGGCGCAAAGCCGCTACCTGTCCGGCGAGGATCCGCTGCCCGAGGCCATGACGCTTTTGGGCGACGTGCTTACCGAACCGCCGCTCGAGAGCGGTGGCCTGCGCGGGGAGTGGGTTTCCCAGGAGCGGGAGAACCTGCGCCGCCGTATCCAGGGCATCTACAGTGACAAGGCCCACTACGCGCAGCTGCGCCTCGTCGAGGCGATGTGCAGCACAGAGCCATATGCCATCCCGCGCCTCGGGCGCCTTGAGGACCTCGACCGGCACACGGGAGAAGGCCTTTGGCGCCACTGGCAGGAAACGCTCAGACGGGCACCGCTCGCCATCTACATGGTCGGGGACCTGGAGAGCGCCGCCGCGGAGGATCATGCCCGCCGGCTGCTGGCCCGCATCGGACGTCGCGAGGTGCGGCCACCCGCCCTTGCGACGTCCCACGCGGCGCCCGCCAGTCCCCGCGAGGTCCGCGAGCGCCAGCCCGTCACCCAAGGCAAGCTGGCCATCGGCTTCACGACGAGCCTGCACGCCTGGGATCCCGGGTATCCGGCGCTCTCGATGATGAACGGGATCTACGGCGGCTTCAGCCACTCCCGGCTGTTCCAGGAGGTGCGCGAGCGCCACTCGCTGGCCTACTACGCCCAGTCCCAGGTCGACGGGCTCAAGGGCCTCCTCTTCGTGCATCTCGGCATCGCTCCCGAGAACCGGCAGGCGGCCCAGGACCTCGTGCTGGAGCAGCTCGAGGTCTTGCGGCGCGGCGAGTTCCGGCCGCAGGAGGCGGAGGATACGCTGAAGGGCATCGCGACGCAGATCGAACAGTCCGAGGACGCGCCCAGCGAGGCGATCATGACGGACTTCGAACTGCGCGCGGCGGGGCGTCCGACGGAGCCGAAACGCCGGATCGCGGCACTGGCCGCGGTGGCGCGGGACGAGATCGTGGCGGCCGCACAAGGACTCACGCTGGATACGGTCTACTTCCTCGACGGGGAGGGCGATGGCGATGGCGACGCGGATTGAGGTGCCCGCCCTGCGCGAGGAGATCTGGCAGGAGGTCCTGCCTTCGGGGCTGAGTTGCTACGTGCTGCCGAAGCCGGGATTCGCCACCCGCTATGCGAGTTTTTCCACGCGCTACGGCTCATGCGACCAGACCTTCGTCGACCGCGACGGCAAGCTGCGCGAGACGCCGGCCGGGATCGCGCACTTTCTCGAGCACAAGCTGTTCGAGGAGCAGGACGGCAACGTCGCGGAGCGCTTCTCCGCCCTGGGCGCGATGTCGAACGCCTATACGAACTATGGCGCCACGAGCTACCTCTTCTCGACCACCGAGCACTTCAGCGAGGCGCTCGACCTCTTGCTGCACTTCGTCCAGCGGCCGTATTTCACCGAGGAGAACGTCGAGAAGGAGCAGGGCATCATCGCCGAGGAGCTGCGGATGTACCTCGACGATCCACGTTCCGTGGTGTTCCAGAACCTTCTCGGCGCTCTCTACCAGAGCCATCCGGTGCGCGTGGAGATCGGCGGCACCCTCGAATCGATCCGGAAGATCGGTCCGGATGAGCTCTTCCTCTGTCACAGGACCTTCTACCAGCCCGGCAACATGGTGCTGATGGTGGCGGGAGACGTCGACCCCGCGGAGGTCTTCGCCATGGCGCGCAAGGCGGTGGGCGGCGTGGGAGAGCCGGCCCTGCGCCGGGTCTACCCGGAGGAGCCCCGGCCCGTGGCCGAGGAGATGAAGCGCCAGCGCATGGCGGTCGGGGTGCCCTTGATCACGATCGGCTTCAAGGACGATCCGGCTTCTCCCGAAGAGGCGTTGCGGCGCGAGGTGACCATGGAGATCCTGCTCGACGTGCTCTTCGGCCCCTCATCCGAGATCCATCGCCAGCTGTACGAGGAGGGCCTCATCGGCCAGCAGTTCTCCTCGAGCTACTTCTCCGGCGACGGCTACGCGGCGTCGGTGCTCGGCGGCCCCACGCCGGACCCCGATCGCCTGCTCGCGCGCGTGGAGGCGCTCCTCGGCGAGACGCTCATGCGCGGCCTCGACCCTAAGGACGTGGAGCGCAGCCGCCGCCGCAGCCTCGGCGAGTTCGTGGCGCTCTTCAACGCGCCGGAGGCGGTCGCGCACGCATTCAGCGAGTATGCCTTGCGGGGACTCGACCTCATGGCGGTCCACGACCTGCTGCAGGAGGTCACGGCCGACGATGTCGGCAGGCGGCTGCAGGAACAGTTCCATACACCGCGTCGGTCGGTCTCGATCGTGGAGAGCGCCGGCTAGGTAGGATCGCAAAGCGGGGCCCGGCCGTACGGCGGCCGGGCCCCGGCCTATCAAGGCCCGTGGCAGCGTTGCAGCGCCGCTTGCCCATACTAGGCGCATCTTCCTGGGGGAGGGAGAGGCGTGCGCAGATTCGCGTCGGCATTCGCGGCCTTCGTCGCGGCGGTGGTCCTCCCGCTCGTCCTGCTGGGTGGCTGCACGCGGCAGGGGCCCAAGCAGGCGCAACCTGCCCAGGCGGGAACGGCCGTGGCCCAGGATGCGGTGGCCCAGGCCGTGCGGCGGGCGGCACCGGCGGTGGTGCAAGTTTCCGCCTTGGCGCCCACGGGCTATGTCACCGCGGCGGGTCGCCCGATCGCCGTGCGGCTCGTGGGCAGTGGTTTCGTCGTGGATGCGCGTGGGGCCATTCTCACGAGCCTCCGACTGGTCACCGGGGCGCGGCGGGTGGAGGTGCGGAGCGCGCCGATGGACACCCCTTTGCCCGTCCAGCGGATCGACCTCGATGCGGCCGACGGCGTCGCCGTGCTGCACGTGCGGCCGGCTCGCCCGCTGAAGGCCCTGCCCCTCGCGAGGCGCCCGGCGGCGGCGGGCAGCTATGTCTTGGTGCTGGGGCGGCAAGGCGCCGCCTTCGGCGTGGTCTCGGCCGGCGCGCGAGGCATGCTCGTGCCGGGTGGCGGCGTGCGTCCGCTGCTGCAGACCGATGCGCCGATCCATGCCGGCAACGTGGGTGGGCCGTTGATCGACCTGTCCGGGCACGTGGTCGGGATGGCCATGCTGCAGGTGGCAGGGGGCAGGAGGGTCGCGTTCGCCGTGCCCGCGCAGGCGCTTTCGCAGACGATCACGCGGTTGTCCCGCGAGGCGCCTCGCATAGGGAGATCCCGGAACCCGCATGCCACCAGCATCTGGCGCCATATACCCCCCGTATTCAAATGGTCCGTTCGGGCCTGAACCAAGAGGAGACGCAAAGAGATATACTTGTCGCGTGTGTGGCCAAAGCTGACGGTCTGCCCCGGGGACCGTCCATGGAGGGAATAAGGTTGCTGAGTGACATCGAGATCGCCGAAGCGGCGAAGATGCTGCCGATCACCGAGATCGCGAAGAAGCTGGATCTCGGGCCGGACGACATCGAACAGTACGGGAAGTACAAGGCGAAGATCCCGCTCGAGGTGTATGAGCGGCTGAAGGACAGGCCGGACGGCCGCCTGATCCTCTGCACGTCGATCAACCCGACGCCGGCGGGCGAAGGCAAGACGACGACCACGGTGGGACTCGGCCAGGCGCTCTCGAAGATCGGCAAGAACGCCATCATCGCCTTGCGCGAACCGTCGCTGGGACCGTGCTTCGGCATCAAGGGCGGCGCCGCGGGCGGCGGGTACGCGCAGGTCGTGCCGATGGAGGACATCAACCTCCACTTCACGGGCGACTTCCACGCGATCACCTCGGCGCACAACCTCCTTGCTGCCATGCTCGACAACCACCTGCAGCAGGGCAACGCGCTCGGCATCGATGCGCGCACCATCACGTGGCCGCGCGTCCTCGACATGAACGACCGCGCCCTGCGCAACATCGTGCTGGGTCTCGGCGGCAAGGCGAACGGCGTGCCGCGCGAGTCCGGCTTCATGATCACGGTGGCGTCCGAGATCATGGCGATCCTCTGCCTCTCGACGAGCCTGAAGGACCTCAAGGAGCGCCTCGGCAAGGTCGTGGTCGGGAGCCGCTACGACGGCACCTACGTCACGGCGAAGGACCTGAAGGCGGACGGCGCGATGGCGGCCCTGCTGAAGGATGCGATCAAGCCGAACCTTGTGCAGACGCTCGAGAACACGCCGGCCCTGATCCACGGCGGCCCGTTCGCGAACATCGCGCACGGCAACAACTCGATCCAGGCCACGCGCCTCGCGCTCAAGCTGGCCGACTACGTCGTGACGGAGGGCGGATTCGGCTCCGACCTCGGCGCGGAGAAGTTCATGGACATCGTGGCGCCGAAGGCGGGCATCAAGCCGTCAGCGGTGGTGCTGGTGGCGACGATCCGCGCGCTGAAGCTGCACGGTGGCGCCGAGCTCAAGAACCTCTCCCAGGAGGACCTCGGCGCGCTCGAGAAGGGCATTCCGAACCTCGAGCAGCACGTCGCGATCGTGCGCCAGTTCGGGCTGAACCCCGTCGTGGCGATCAACCGCTTCCCCAGCGACACCGAGGCCGAGATCGCCCTGCTCGAGAGCCGTGCCCACCAGCTCGGCGTCGAGATGGTCCTCTCGGAGGTATTCGTGAAGGGCGGCGACGGCGGCGTCGCGCTGGCGGAGGCCGTCGTGCGCGCGGCGAACCAGCCTGGCGACTACCACCCGCTCTACGCGAGCAGCCTTTCGCTCAAGGAGAAGATCGAGCGCGTCGCCAAGGAGATCTATGGCGCCGACGGCGTCGACTACCTGGCGCCTGCGCTGAAGAACCTCGACCGCTACACCGAGCTTGGCTACGGCGACCTGCCGGTCTGCATGGCCAAGTCCCAGTACTCGCTTTCCGACAACCCCAAGCTCCTCGGCCGGCCGCAGGGCTTCCGCGTCACCGTGCGCGACGTCCGGCTCTCGGCGGGAGCTGGCTTCGTGGTGCCGCTGCTCGGAGACATCATGACGATGCCCGGCCTGCCCAAGGCACCGGCGGCCGAGAAGATCGACCTGACGCCCGAGGGCCAGATCAAGGGGCTCTTCTAAAATGGCCGATGCCTGGGTTCTCGGCATGCCGCAGCCGTCCTGGCGGGCGGACGTCCTCGAGGAGGTCGGCCTCGGGCCGGCACGCCCTGTGCACCTCTTCCTCGAGGGCTACGACGGCCCGGACCTGCCGCAGCTGACCCGGGGGGACGGGGGGGCGCTACTCAGCGCCCCCCCTGCCGCGATCCGGCCCATGCTGGCGGAACTGGGCGAGCCCTGGCGGTCGCTCGGGGCGCAGGCCCTGGAGCGGACACCGCGGGGTCTGCGCCTGCCGCGGGGCGTCCTGCCGCTCGGCGAGCGCACCTACGTCATGGGCATCGTCAACGTCACGCCGGACTCCTTCTCGGACGGCGGACGCTACAACGCTGTAGAGCGGGCTGTGGCCCACGCGCTCGAGCTGCAGGCCGGGGGTGCCGACATCATCGATATCGGCGGGGAGTCGACGCGGTGGTACCAGAAGGCGCACCGTACGGCGGACAGCCTGGCCGGCGTCAAGGTGTCGCTCGACGAGGAGCTGCGGCGCGTCGTGCCTGTGCTTGAGCAGCTGCGCGGCCAATTGCGGGTTCCCGTGTCGATCGACACCTACAAGTGGCCGGTTGCGGAGGCAGCCTTGCGCCTGGGCGCCGAGATCGTGAACGATGTGACGGGTGGACTGGCCGACCCGGCTCTTCTGCCCGGCAGCGCGCGCCACGGGGCGGCGGTGATCCTGATGCACGCCCAGGAGGAGCCGGGCTACCGCCACGTCGGCGACGACGTGCGGCGGCACCTGCGCGATCGTGCCCGGGCGGCCGAGGCCTTGGGCATCCCGCGCGACGCGATCATCCTCGACCCTGGCTTCGGCTTCGGCAAGAAGCCCGAGGACGACTATGCGCTGCTGCGCATGCTGCCAAGCCTGAGGGGACTCGGCTATCCCGTCCTCTCCGGGCCGTCGCGCAAGAGCTTTCTCGGGGCGGCGACCGGCAAGGCGATCGAGGATCGGCTCGCGGCGACGGTGGCGGCGTGCGCGCTGTCGGTCGCACTGGGCGCGGATATTGTGCGCGTGCACGACGTCGCCGAGATGGTGGACGCCGTGCGTGTCGCGGATCGGACGGTGCGAGGATGAATAGGAAGGTCGCCTTGCGCGGGCTCGTCTTTTACGGCCGCCACGGCAACTACAAGCACGAACGTGGGCTGGGCCAGCCTTTCCTTGTGGACATCGAGATCAGCTACGACTTCCGTGATGTCGCGCAGTCCGACGCGGTGGAGCAGGCGGTGGACTACCGCTACGTCTACCGCACCGCCCGTTCCATCTTCGAGGGACCGAGTCTGAGACTCCTGGAGACGCTGGTGGAGCGGACCGCGCAGGCGCTGCTCGAGCAGTTCCCCCAGGCGGAGCGGGTGCGGGTGCACGTGCGCAAGCCGCACGCGCCGCTCGGCGGCGTCGCCGAAGGCGTCGAGGCGGAGGTCGAGATCGGCCGCGATGATTGAGGCCACCATCGGGCTCGGAGCGAATCTGGGGCGGCCCGAGGCGGCCTTGAGGCGCGGGCTCTGGCATCTCGAACTGCCGGTCCTCGCCGTCTCGTCGCTCTACGAGAGCCTACCGGTGGAGACGAGCATCGCGCAGCCGAACTATTTGAACGCGGTGGCCATTCTGCTGGTGCCCGAGGCGATGCCGCCGCGGGCACTTCTCGATCGTCTCCTCGAGACCGAGGCCGCACTGGGACGTGTCCGGGCACCGGGCAAGCCGCCGCGCACGCTCGATCTCGACCTCTTGCTGTTCGGCGACAGGGAGATGGACGATCCAGCCCTGACGCTGCCGCATCCTGGACTCTTGCGCCGCCGCTTCGTTCTGGAGCCTCTCCTCGAGGTGAGGCCCGCGCAGCGGTTGCCGGACGGTCGCCCGCTGGCACCGTTGCTTGGGGCCACCCTGGCGCAGGACGTTCGGCGTCTCAGGGGGAGGTGCTGGTGGTGGCGGATCGCGGACGCATTCTAGCCATGCTGCGGAGCGGAGGCTTCGTCTCCGGCGCCGAGATCGGCAAGAGGCTCGGCGTGTCGCGCGCGATGGTCAGCCGGGAGATCGGCGTCCTCACGGCAGCGGGCTGCCGCATCGAGGCTGTCACGGGACGCGGGTACCGCCTGCTGGCCCTGCCCGACGGCCCCTTGCCGGATGTGATGGCGGCGCTCTGGCACGGGCGCTTCGACTACCCGGTGCGGTTTCTTCCCGAGGTCCCGTCGACGATGCGGCTGGCCGGGGAGTGGGCGAGAGCCGGCGCTCCCGCCGGCGCCACCGTGGTGACCGATCACCAGACCGCGGGGCGCGGGCGGCGGGGCCGAACCTGGCAGGATCCGCCCGGCGAGGCCCTGCTCATGTCGATCGTGCTGCGTCCTCGCCTCGAGGCGTCGGCCGCCGGCTGGCTGCCGCTCGCCGTGGCCGTCGGGGCCGCCAGGGCGGTGGGAGAAGTGACGGGCGCGGCGCCCGGCATCAAGTGGCCGAATGATCTTCTGCACGAGGGGCGCAAGCTCGCGGGGATCCTCGTCGAGTTGACGCTGGACGAGCAGGACGTGCGCTACGCCGTCGCGGGGCTGGGCGTCAACGTGCACCAGACGACCTTCCCCGCGGAGATCGCGGGACGCGCGACCTCCCTCAGGCAGGCATTCCACTACCAGGGCACAAGGGCCGAACTCATGGCCGCGCTGGTGCCCGGGGTGCTCGGGGCGGTGCAGGAGCTCGAGCTGGACCCCCTTCGGCTGCGGGCTGCCTGGCGAGCCCAGAGCGTGACCCTGGGCCGCGAGGTGGAGATCCGCACCGGCCAGGGCGCGGTGTGTGGCCTGGCGCTCGACGTCGACGAGATCGGCCGCATCGTGCTCGAGATGCCGGATGGCCGGCGCCAGGCGTACGCGGCGGGCGAGATCAGCCTCGATCAGGATGCGGCGGGACCGAGCGGCTCGATCGGCAGGTCGTCCTCGAGCAGCACGTAGCGCCCGCCGGCGGCACGTGCGTTCGAGCAGTGGAGCATGCCATCGCGGAGGTCGCGCTCAAGCTTCTCGCAGACCTCGCCCTCGAAGACGAAGCGGGCCCCAAGCGGCAGCTCGGAGAACAGCCTTTGGCCCATCGTCGCTCTCCCTCCCTTGCGTTGCGCGGCGTCTTGACAAGGTGGCGGCCAGCCCTGATTGTAAACCAGTGACGCTCGATAGGTTTACGAAAGGGGATCCAGATGTCAGAGGACTTGCGCCGGGCGAGGCGCGTCGCCTACGCCGCAGCGTTCGCCGCGCTGCTTGCCGTCGCCTCCTATGTCAGCTTCGCGTTACCGCTCACCGACGTGCCGTTCACCCTGCAGGTCCTGGTGGTGGTCCTGGCCGGCCTGGTGCTCGGTCCTGGCCTCGGTGCCCTCTCGGTGCTCGTCTACCTGCTGCTCGGGGCGGTGGGCGTTCCCGTCTTCGCGGCGGGGAGCGCCGGCCTCGGCGTGATCCTGGGACCGCTTGGCGGCTATCTCGTCAGTTGGCCCGTGGCGGCGGCGATCGCCGGTCTCGGACGGGGCAGATCGCCTCTCGGGCGGCTCGGGCCCGCCCTCCTGGCGCTCTGCGTGATCTACCTCGGCGGCATCGCCGGCCTGCACCTCAGCGAAGGCATGAACTGGCACGCCGCGTTCTTCGCCGGAGCCGCGCCCTTCCTGCCTTTCGACGTCGCCAAGGTGCTGGTGGCGTGGGCGATCGCGCCTGCCCTGACCCGCCTGGCACCCGGGATCGCCTCATCCGCGGAAGGTGCCTGAAGCCCCGGCGGCTTGCAAAATTCCGGCACGTGCGGCAGTTTGGAGGCTGGACGAGCGTTAGCGCGCGGTGCGCGCCACGCACGAAGAGCCCTGGGGGGACTGCCGCTTGCTGCTTGCGCTCGACCTTGGCAATACGAATCTCACCTGCGGCGTCTTTGCGCAGGGCCGCTTGAGGCTCAGGGCACGCATCTCGACGCGGCGCGACGCCACGAGCGACGAGTGGGGGCTCCTGATTGCCCAGCAGCTCCTGCAGCGGGAGATCGGCCCCGCCGACATCACGGGCGCAATCATGGCGTCGGTGGTGCCGCAGGCCACCGGCCCGGTGGCGCAGGGAGTCCGGGAATTTCTCGGTGCCCAGCCGGTCCTCGTGGACCAGAGCTTCGAGACGGGGCTCGTCGTCGCTTACGCGCACCCGGAGGAACTGGGCGCGGACCGGATCGTCAACGCGGTCGGCGCGCTCAGTCAGATGAGCCCGCCCATCATCATCGTGGACTTCGGCACCGCCACCACCTTCGACGCCATCGACCGCGATGGCCGCTATCTCGGCGGCGCGATCGCGCCAGGCATTTCGGTCAGCACGGATGCGCTTTTCCAGCGTGCGGCGCTGCTGCATCGCGTACCGCTGCAGCCGCCGGCGCGCGCGATCGGGCGCACGACGGAGGAGAGCCTGCAGTCTGGGATCGTTCTCGGATTCGCGGGCCAGGTGGACGCGCTGGTGCGCCGCATGCAGCGCGAACTGGAGGGTGCGGAGGTCGTCGCGACAGGCGGGCTTGCGGAACTCATCGCGCCCCACACCGAGACCGTGCGTCGGATCGACCAGGATCTGACGCTGCGCGGCCTCATGCGGATCTACGAGCGCGTCAGGGAGGTGGCCAGATGAGCGGGGAGACGGAGAACGTGCGTGCGGAGTTGCTGGGTCGCGTGGAGCGCTACGGCAAGGCACTGGCCGCGGCAGGCATCGGGCTCGCGCTCGTCCAGCAGAACACCGACAAGTACTACCTCTCCGGGACGTTGCAGCAAGGCTTCTTGGCCATCGCTCCCGGGATGGAGCCGGTGCTCTTCTGCCGCAAGGGCGTCGACAGGGCCCGCGAGGAGACACCCTGGCAGGTATGGCCGCTCGACCGGCCCAAGGACCTGTCGGACCTCCTGCGGGAGGCCGGCTTTCCCCAGGACGGCCCGATCGGCCTGGAGGCCGACGTCGTGCCGATGCAGCTCTGGCAGCAGGTGGCGCGCCTCTTCCCGGACCGCAGCCTCGTCGACGGTGGCCTGCCGCTGCGGCAGGTGCGCCAGGTCAAGACCGCGTTCGAGCTCGACGAGATGCGGGCGGCCGCAAAGGTCTGGCGGGGCATGATGGAGGAGACGGCGCGGCAGATCAGGCCGGGCCTCGACGATCACCTGCTCGCGATCGCGGTGGACGCACACGGCCGGCACCTCGGCGGGCAGGGTCTGATGCGCACCCGCGGCTTCAATTTCGAGTATTTCGCCCCGCACACGCTCGCAGGCCCGCCAGGAGCCTTGCCGGCGCACTTCGACGGCCCGACGGGCGGCCAGGGACCGCACGCCGCGATCGGCCAGGGCTCCGCGCACGTCAGGATCGAACCCGGCATGCCGATCCTCGCCGACTTCGGCGTCGGCACGCGCGGTTACGTCGCGGACGGGACGCGCACCTTCTGCGTCGGCGAACTGCCGCCCCAGCTGGCCAGGGCCGCCGCC
>JAJZVM010000012.1 GCA_021845645.1 Bacillota bacterium | reverse complement strand
GCCACCCGAAGGAGGGTCACCCGCGTGTCTGACACGGAGCCCATGCGCGAGAGCGGCGGACAGCCCACCACAGGCCCGCCCGCGCGTCTGACGCTCAGGCTGGATGAAGAGGCCCGTGCCGCCCTTGCCCTACTTGCGACCTCTCGGGGTTCGTGGTCCGAAGCGGTACGGACCGCCATCCTGACCGCCGCGCGTCTCGCTCCGCTCGTCGAGCGGCTCGACCGTATCGAACGGCTGCTATCCGAAGGAGAACGGCCGATCATCGCACCGACGGCGCAGGACACCAACGGGACCGCAGCGGCCGATCGAACGATAGCCGCGCTCGGGGCTTGGCACATGGACGACGACTAGGAGGTGAGAGATTGGTCCTGATCTTCTTCGGCATCCTGGCGCTGCCGCTCGCCATCCTCAGACTGCTCTTCCGGCATCGCATCCTCACGTGGCAGCGGGTCCTCACCGGGTACCTTCTCGCCGTCCTGCTGGCAACGGACTTCCTCACGCTGCCGCTGCTCTACCACGCCCCGCAGGTATTCCTTCCGCTGCTCCATCCCAAGACCACGTGGCCGACGCTGTTCAGCTGGCTCAACACCGTGCCCCAGGCGACGTGGAACAAGGCGCATCAACCCTGGGGGCTCATCAGCATCATCTGGCTACTCGGCCATCGGCCAGTAGGCTTCTGGTTCATCCAGCTACTCTGGCTCTTTCTCGGTTTTCCGCTCCTCCACTGGGCATGGACCTCCGGCTGGCCAAGCCGGCGGAGGGAGCCGAAAGCGGCCGCGGTCGCGACCCACGGGAGCAGCCGCTGGCGTCAGCCAAAGGAGTATCCTGCCACGCTGGCGCGCATCCTCTGCGCCTCCCCGGAAGGGGCCGGCGTGATCGTCTGCGCGGACGGCAAGGTGGCGTGGCGAACGCGACCCACGGTAGGCAATCCGCACGTCCTCGTCTACGGGGCGACGCGCAGCGGCAAGAGTCGGCGCATCATCCTGCCGACCATCTTCACCATCGGGCACGCCAAGGAGTCCATGATCCTCACCGACCCCAAGGGCGAGCTGCACGCAGCAGCCTCCGCCTGGTTGCGCAAACAGGGTTACGAGGTGGTGCTCATCGACCTCCTTCGGCCGGCGCGAGGCAACCGGTGGAATCCCTACCGCGCGATCGTGCGCGCGTACGAAGCGGGGGACGAGGAGGAGGCATCGCGCCTGGCTTGGGAGTTCGGTAACGTCCTCGCCTGGGGCGAGGGGACCGCCAACGACCCAATCTGGCCCCAGGCGGAGGAGAGCCTGCTGGCGGCACTGGCGCTCGGCACGGCGATTGAGGCCCCTCCGAACGCCCGTCACCCGGCCACGGCCTACCGCATGTTATCGGACCTTGGCGCGGATGGGGGCGACGACCTCGACGACTGGTTCTCCTCGCTCGATCCCGACCACCCAGCACGGCGAGCCTACGGCACGGCTGCCCTCAGCGAAGACCGCACGCGCAGCTCCATCTACACCGGCACCGCGGCGCACCTGAGACTCTTCGGCGACCCGGGGGTTGCCTGGCTCACCGCGGAGTCCGACCATGATCCGGCTGAGGCCGGGCGGAAGCCGATGGCGATCTTCATGCTCGTCCCCGACGAGGCGGCCGCCAGGCGGCCGATCATCACCCTCTACGCGGCACAGGCCTACAGCTCGCTCGCGCTCGTGGCCCGCGAGAACGGAGGCGCCCTGCCGACGCCGGTCTGGTTCCTCTTGGACGAGTTCGGCAACATCGGCAAGCTGCCCGACCTTGGCCAGAAGCTCACCGTAAGCGCCGGTCGCGGCATCCGGTTCCTGCTAGCTGTCCAGTCCATGGCCCAGATCGACCAGGTGTATGGGCCGCAGGTGCGTGAGATCATTGCCGGCAACTGCGACACCTGGATCTTCCTGCGTGCGGCGGACGAGGCGACCGCCAAGGCGATCAGCGCCAAGGCCGGCACCTACACCGTCCAGACCTTCTCGCGCTCGTCGCGCGGCTATGCCTCCACGATGAGCGACACCGAGAGTGCAACGGCCAGGCCGCTGCTGACGCCGGACGAGGTCTTGCGCTGGCCGCTCGGCGAGTCCCTCCTGCTGCAGGCAGGGCAGTACCCCGCGCGTCTTCCGCTCAAGGATCTCTCGGCCTGGCGCGAGGCGTCCCGCGCTTTCACCCCCGGCCCCGTGCCACAGGCGGCGAGAGTCGAGAAGGTCGTCACCTGGGCTCCGGAAGCTGACGACGGCTACCCCGGCGTCAAGACGCTGGCCGCCGAGCCGACACACATGCCCGCACCCAAACCTGCACCCATGCCCGCGCCTAAGCCACTACCCGTCAAAGATCCGAGGCCGCCGTTCCGCCGTTGACCTGCTCCAACGCAAAGCTCTTCAAGGAGGATTCTCGTCATGTTTGGTCAGTACACGACCGACGTCACAAGTCTCGCCAGCGGCATCACCGCCGCCCTCGCCGGTCTCGCCGTGATCACCACCGGCGCCATGGTCGGCTGGCACTCCTGGATGCGCTCGCTCAGCACCGACGAGATGACCGGGCTCCAGCACAGCCGTTCGATTCGCACTACGCTGATCTACGGCGGCCTCACCGCAGTCGCTGGTGGACTGGCGTCCGCCATCCTCTCCTACGTCAAGTAAGTGCATCGACGGGCGGCCCCGGGGGGCCGCCCGTCGCCCATCGAGGAGGCGGAGCATGATCCCTCACGAGGTGCTCGCGGTGGCCACGACCCTCCACCAACTTGTCCAGAGCGCACCGCAGGCGCAGCCTCCAGCATCGACCGGAGGAAGTGTCGACAGCGGTATCTTGGCTAGCCTCACTTCTCTCCTCAACCCGATCACCTGGGTACAGGACGGGGTGAGCGCGATATTGGCCTGGATCTGGCAGCATATCGCGGTCTGGATCGCCAGCGAAGTGTTGTCCATGCTCTCGGATGTCGGACACATCACGGCCCTTTGGCGCTACAACTTCGCCCAGTCCGTCATCGGACTATCGCAGGCGGCTGCAGCGGGCGTGCTCGCGATGCGCCTAGCGTGGGAGGCTTACCAGAACTCGACGCTGCGGGCCGAGGGGGTGCCTACGGATCCGGGCAGCCTCCTCAAGCGCACGGTAGCCTCGGCCATCGCCATCGGCGTCGGACCGTTCCTTGCCGAGCAAGCGTTCCTCGCTGCGAACTCTCTGGCGTCGGCCATCGTCGGCTTGATCGGCTTCTCCGCTCAACCTGCGATGGTCCAGTCTTCGCTGGCTGGCATGGCGACAGGCTTGCTTTCCGGCGCCACCGCCGATTTCAGCATGATCATCTTCGGCCTCGCCTTTGTCGCGCTGCTTCCTCTGGTGCTGATCTCCGCCCTGATCCGCTCCCTCGAGGCGCTCGTGCTCATCATCTTGGCGCCCGTTCTGGCGCTTGGCTTCATGAGCGGGGGCGGGACCGCCGACGCTTGGCTCAGGGAGCTGCTCGTCATCTGTGGCGCCCAGACGGTCCAGGTGCTCATGGTCTATCTCGCGGTTTCCTTCGTCGTGAACCCTTCCCAGGCAACCGCGAATGCGGCCACCTTCGGCCTCTGGGGGCTCTTCTGGGGCATTGCCGCGCTGTGGGTGGCGTTGCGCTCCCCTTCGGTCATCCGTCAGTACGCCTACCACTCCGGCGCCGGCGGCGTCATGAACCAGGGGCTCGGCATGGTCCTTAGCGCCGCAGCGCGGGCCATCGTGATGTAGGGGGTGCGAGCATGCAGTACCTCGTCCCTCGCAGCGTGAAGACCCGCGTGCAGCTGCTGCCGGGCGTCGGCTGGACGGAGCTCGGCATGATCGCCGGCGGTGCGGTGCTCGGCTACATCTTGGGCCTGCTCGTCGCCCTGCCTTTCCACAACTACTGGGGGCTCCTCGCCCGGGTCTTCGTGTTCCCCTTCCCGCCTGGGTTTGCCTACCTCATCTCGCAGCAGGGATTCTCCGGCGAGTCGCCCTTGCAGATCCTCCGGGCCCGCCGGCGCTGGCTTCAGAAACCGCGTCTCTATCTCTACCGCCACTCCACGGGAGGCCACGCCGGCTAGCCGGCGCGGTCCCCTTCTGCGCCAGCACCCTTACTGGAGGCGACTACTGTGCAACTGTCGAGCCTACCCATCAGACGGGCTAACAGGTCCAAACCCAGGGCCACCCAGGCAACCGCACCGCCCGGCTCCGAAGCGGTGCAGCGCTGGCTTCCGGTGCAGGACCTCCAGGGCGGCCTGATGCTCCGCGGCGACGGCCAAGGCGTCCTGGTCCTGCGCATCACACCGTCCGCATTCCACCTGCTTTCCGATCCCGAGAAGGGCAGGCGCATCATGGCCGCCGTGGAGGCCTTCCAAGGACTCGCCCGCAATGCGCAACTGCTCGTCGTGCCACGCCCGATCGACCTGGATGCGTACCTCCAGTCCCTGCAGGAGCTGCTGGGGAGCACGGACTCATCCCGCCGGCCGCTGCTCGCGAAGTACCTGGCGTATGTTCGCAGCCTGGTAGGCTCCGGCGAGACGATCGAGCACCGCTTCTACTTCCTTCTGCCGGCGCCGGCACGCGACGCGGAGGACCTCCGCCGCCAGGCCCACGAGCTCGCCGAAGCGTTCAAGCGCGCCGAGGTATCCGCCCACGTCGCCAGCGATCGCGAGAACCTCGACCTGCTGTTCGTCTACCTGCACCCGGCGCAGGCGGCCTTCGAGCGTCCCCAAGTCCCGGCTCTCGTCACGGTCACGGAAGGTGGAAGCTATGCCGATCGTTGACCTCATCGCGCCACAGGCGCTCTCGTTCCGCCAGGACACCATCGTCTTCGGCGACCAGGTCGGTGCCGTTCTGGTCGTGACGGACTACCCTCCGCGCGTCGGACCCGCCTGGCTCGAGCAGCTCGCGAAGCTTCCCGGCGTTTCCCTCTCCATGCAGATCGCGCCCGCCGACACCCTCGAACTCGTCTCCGCTCTCAACAAGTCGATCGTCGAGTTTCAGTCCCGCCTGGCAGCTCAAAGCGGCCAGCCCCTGCAGAAGGAACGCTCCGCGCAGAGCCTCCAGGACGCCAAGGAGCTCATGCGCAAGATCGACCAGGAAAGCCACCGTGTCTTCCGGGTCGCCGTCTTCCTCCTGGTGCTCGGCCGCGACGAGCAGGAGCTCCGCCAGCGCATCCGCCGGGTCGAGGGTGCCTCTGCCGCGGCCGGCATGCGTGCTCGCGCTGCGACCTTCCGCCAGGAGCAGGCGCTTCTCTCGGCTGGCCCCTGGGCCGTCTTCCACAGGGAGATGAACGAGGCCGTCGGCCGCGAGATGCCAGCGGAGACGATCGCCGCCGCCTATCCCTGGGTCACGAGCGGTTTGAACCACGGCCGCGGCTGCCTGTGGGGGCGCGACAGCCAAGGCGGCGTCGTCCTGATCGACCGCTGGAACCGGCCGCCCGACTCGGGCATGGCGAACGCCAATTCCAACATCCTCGGCACCTCCGGCGCCCGCAAGTCGACCACGGAGAAGATCGTGCTCCTGAGGGAATACGCGCTCGGCGCGCGCATCATCATCCTCGACCCGGAGCGCGAGTATCGGAGCATCTGCCGCCAGCTCGGCGGCACCTGGATCAACGCCGCCGGGGGACAGGGGAAGGTCAACCCCTTGCACATCAGCCCCATTCCCGACAGCTACGACGAGGAGGATGGGGAAGACTCCGCCGAAGTGGCCCGCAGCCCGCTCGCGCGCAAGATGCAGCGCCTCAAGGCGTTCTTCGGACTCTACCTCAGATCGCTCGACGACCTCGAGCGCGCGCTGCTCGAGGATGCCATCTTAGCCGCCTACGCGGCTTTCGGCGTGACTTGGGATACGGATCCTGCAAGCGTTGCCAAATGGCCCACCCTGGCCGACGTGCGCCGGCACGTCTCCGCGATGGCCGGCGGAGAGCGTGTCGGGATCCTCCTCAAGTCCGCGACCGAAGGCGCCGACAGCCACCTGTGGCAGGGGCAGACAGCCATACCCGCTGGCGGCGACTTCATCGTCTTCGACCTGCACGAGCTCATGGACGCGGCCGAGAATGTTCGCCGGGCCCAATACTTCACGATCCTCGGCTACGCCTGGGATATGGTGCGAGAAGGCAGGGCCCACGGTGCGCGCACGCACCTCCTCAGCGACGAAACCTGGATCCTCGCCGATCCTCAGACGCCGGAAGCCCTGGCCTTCCTGCGCGACCTCAGCAAGCGCATCCGCAAGTACGGCGGCAGCCTCAACGTCTCCACCCAGAACATCGGCGACTTCTTCTCCCCAGAGCTCGCCCGCTTCGGCAAGCCCGTCATCGACAACGCCTCGGTCAAGTTCCTCATGCGCCAGGAGGCTGGGGACCTCGAGGTTCTTCGCTCCCTTCTGCATCTGAGCGATGCAGAAGCCGAACTCCTCGGCAACGCGCCGCCCGGCGAGGGCCTGCTGATCGCAGGGAACCAGCGCGTCAAGCTGCGCGTCGAGCCCTCACCGTATGAGCTGGAGCTTCTCGGCATCGTGCCCGACGCCTAACCCCAATGAGCACTGTGACCCCGGCCGCCGGCTGGGGTCACAGTGCATTCCTGGAGGTGTGATCTTTGTTCGTCAGTGCCATTATCACCTCCGACGCGGCCGCTGCCGTGCTTGCCGAGATGAAGGCGCGTGGCTGGGTTGAGTCGGCGTTGCTCCGCGTCATCGCGCAGGGAGAAGGCCCCCTCGTGATCGAGGAGGCAACCCGCGCGGCCACCGACCTCCTGCTGGTCGACGTCCGCACAGGTCCTGGACTCGCCCAGGGGCTAACCCGCTTCCGCATCGCGCGGCCAGCCGCCAGGATCGTCCTGCTGGCGTCAGGCTGCACCCCCGGAGATCCCGAGGTGGCGCGCGTTGTTGGCGTGGGCGTCTACAACATCGTCGATTCGCTGGACCGACTCTCGGCGGCGATCGATCATGAGCCGCTGTTCGAGGACGCGGCCCGCTGGCTGGACCCCTCCCTGGCACCCGGAGCGCCCGCGTCCTCCGCGGGCCCCGCAGAAGTGCGCGTGGTTGAGAGGACCGCCGTACTGCACCGCCCCCAGCTCATCGCGGTCTTCAGCGGCGGGATCGGCGGAGCAGGCAAGAGCACCGTCACCTACTGCCTCGCACAGGAGGCGGCCGCACGTGGCTACCGGCCACTCGTCATCGACCTCGACCAGGGCCAGCCGACACAGGCGCGCCTCTGGGACGTCGACCCGGGGCCCGGCATCGAAGGCATCCCCGCGGAAGCGTGGCGCTCGGAGGAGGCACTGCGCCAGGTGCTCCCGAGCGTCACCCGGGCCACGCGGGCGGGTGTGTCAGTTCTGCCGGCGCATGCGCACGGCACGTTGACCACCGACGACCTGACCTCGGCTGGTGCGCTCTTCGGCGCTGCACTGCGCAGCCATGACCTGGTACTCGCCGACTGCGGCGCACGGCTCGAAGACCTACCCGTGTTCGCGGCGCTGCAGCGCGCCGACGTCATCCTGCTGGTCACGGAGCCAACCAAGCGGGCCCTTGATGGCGCCCTCAGCTTCCTGACGGACGCCGACGACTTCGGCCTGCCCCGCGAACGGGCGCGCCTGGTCCTCAACAAGGTAGCCAGGACCGGCCTCTCCCTTGCCTTCGTGGAACAGGCGCTCGAGTTGAGCGCGGCCGCCGTCATCCCGTTCGACCTCGAGGGCTACCGTGCGATCTTCAACGAGCACCGCCCCTACGCCCCCCAAAAGGGCGGCCAGAACCCCTGGCCGGCACTCGCCGGGCAGCTGATGCAGGGACGCGAGATCCGGATCGAGCGTGAACGGCGGCGCGGCTTCTGGCCGTTCCGTCGCGGCGCGCAGCGCGCCGCGACCCAGTGACATTCCGCACGAAATACCAAAGGAGGAGCGCGCATGCCCCAGACTATTGACCTCGCGGCGGAGCGCAGAAAGGCCCACGAGGCGCGCCTACAGACCTCGCGCACGGCCGCCGGCATCACAGATCCTGTCGAGCGCGCCCGGGCGGCGGTCCAGGCGACGCTCGCCACCGATCACCAGGCGCTGGTCGAGGATATCGAGGCGCACCGCGGCGAGCTCGAGCACACGATCGCGGATCTCGTGGCCCGACAGCCTCTGACCGAGGATGAGCGAGGCCGTCTCGAGGCGGAACTCGGCCAGTACCTCACGGGCTACGGACCGGTGCAGCCATTGATCGACGACCCAAGCGTTACCGAGATCCTTGTCAACGCCTTTGACGACGTCTGGTTCGAGCGGAACGGCCTCCTGCACAAGGCAGGCATCTCGTTCCCCAGCCGTGCGAGCTACGAGGCCTTCGCGCACCGGCTCGCGGAGCGCGCGCATAAGCCGCTCGACGAGACGAACCCCATCCTCAACGCCGAACTGCCTGACCACTCGCGCCTGAACGTGACGATCTACCCCGTCACGGACCAGCCGGCCATCAACCTGCGCAAGGCGGCGCAAGTCACCCGTTCGTACGATCCTGCGGCGTTCGTCGCCACGGGCGCGGCCACCGAGGAGTTCATGCAGACCTACCTCTGGGGCGTTCGCTCGATGGCCAACTTCCTCATCTGCGGCCCGACCGGCTCCGGCAAGACGACCCTCCTGCGCATCGGCACCGAGTACGGCGTACCCGCGAGCCAACGCATCATCACGGCCGAGGACATCCACGAGGTGAACGCCCAGCACCCGCACTTCCTGAGCATGCAGAAGGTGGATCGCACCTCCGTGCAGATCTCGCTGACAGACGTCCTCCATGCTTCGCTGCGCAAGCGCCCGGATCGCATCTACGTGGGCGAGATTCTCGGCGATGAGGCCGCCGCCATGCTCCTGGCGGTCGCCGCCGGCCACAACGGCCTGCTCGCCACAATGCACGCCGGATCGCCCAGGCAGGCGATGTTCCTGCTCGTCATTCGGGCCCTGCTGGGCGGGCTCGCGCTGCCGCCAGACTACCTCCGCGACCTCCTGCACGAGTCGCTCGACTTCCTCGTCTTCGTCTCGAGGGATTTCGAAACCGGCCAGCGCCGCGTGACCTCCATGGTGGAAGTGGGGGAGTCCCGCTCCGCCGAGCCCTTCCGCACGCTCTTCCGCTGGAATGGCGAGCGCCTCGAGCACCTGCAGGACCCGAGCACGGAGCTCATCAACCGCCTCGTCCAGGAACGCGGCGCGCGTCCGCTGGGGGAGGTGAGCGCTTGATCTGGGCCGCCATCGCGGCGGCCGCTTTCGCCTATGCGGCATGGCGGCTGCTGGCTCCAGACCCTCCGCGCCGCGCTTCCCCGGCGCCACCTGCTGTGCCGGCCGGCGCGCGGGACCCCACAAGCGTCCCTGAGGCCGCGCGTCGCCTGCTCCAGTTGTCCGATCGCTTCCTGCTGGGCGTCGGCGCGACCGGTGCCCTTCTCGGCTTCGCTGTCGGCGTGCTTCTGGCGCGGACGGTACTGGTCGGGGCCGTCTTCGCGTTCGTGGGCTACCACGCCGCTCGTCTCCTGGTCGAGTCCGCCGGTGTCCGCCAATTGGCGGCGCTGCGCCGCGACGCTCGCGTCTTCGTGTCGCTCCTTGCGGACGCCGTGAGCCAGGGGCTCACTGCCCGTGATGCGTTCGAGCACGCGGCGACACGTTGCGGTAAGCCGCTGCGCGGCCGGTTTCGGGTGGCCCGGGCGGAGGCAAGGTTCACCTCGGCCGCTACGGCACTGCGGCGCTTCGGCCGCAGCGAGTTCCTTCCCGCGCTCGAGCTCGGCGCTCGTTTCTTGGAGCTGCATCAGCAGCGCGGCAATGGCGCCGCCGCTTTCCGCGAGCTCGACTGGCTGCTGCGCGAGCGCGGCGCGATCGTCGTAGAGAAGCGCACCAAGGTCTCGCTCTACCAGACCTACCTCCTCGTCTTCGCAGCGTTCATTCCCCTTGCCATGCTGGTGGAACGCATCTGGCTGCCGCACGTCTGGCACACGCTCACGGCCACCACCATCGGTCAAGGCGTGGCGATCGCCGGCAGCCTGATCTTCGTCTGGATCTTCTTTCAGCTCCGCCGCTACGTCGTCTATCTCGAAGCGGAGGGATGAGGCGTGATTTCCGTCCTCGCGACCCTGCTCTTCATCCTGGCCGCCTACTCCGCTGTGGCAGCTCTCTGGACGTCGCGCGGCGAGGCCTATCGCATGGCGATTGAGGGCAGGGGGGTCCTCCAGATCCCGAGCCTGCACGAGCTCGCCGCCTACGCCCGCGACCTGGTCGAGGGCCTCACAGGCGGCATCCTGCACATCGACGCCCGCACCCTCGAGCTGATCGGATTCAGCCGGGTGCAGTTCCTTCTCTACCTCTCGGCCATGGCCGGCGTCGTGGGCCTGATCGGCTGGGACGTCTCGCACTGGCCGGGGCTCGCGGCGGGCGCCCTCTTAGGTGCCATCGCCTTCCTCTGGCGTCTGCGCCGGATGCAGGTCGCGGTTCGGCGCAACGCGGCCGAGGGGCTGCCGCTGCTCGTGCGGTTCCTCCACCTCCTCTTCCGCGCCGGGGAGACGGTCGCCGGCGCTATAGACGAAGTCCCGAAGCTCCTGCCGCAAAGCCGCCTGCGCGCCATGTGGGAGGAGATGAACCATAGCCGACAGTCTGGCACCCCGCTGCAGGACGCGCTCGGGGCGCTCGCCGAGCGCGCGGAGAACCCGGACCTCGCCGGCGTCGTCTATAGGCTCCAGCACTACGCCAACGTCGGGCTGCCGGAGGACGAAGAGCCCTTCGCGCAGCTCGCTTCGCATATGGCGCGGCTCGCGGTCATCGAGGAGTTCGCCGAAGTGGAACGGCTCGACGGGCCCCTCAACTGGACCATGATTGCCGCGATCTTCGCGCTCCTGCTGGTCGTCGTCGTGCCCTACGTCGTGACGATGGCCATGCAGCTCTTCGGGGGGTGACGCGTACGCTTCCGCGCTTCCCGCCGCCTTCTCCCGTCCGACGTCTCCGTATCCCAGCCTCGACTTTGCGAATGGAGGTTTCAGCGTGGACAAGCACACAAACGAGCTCGGCTACATGATCGTGGTCATCCTGGTCATCGGGCTCCTGATCGGCTTCCTAAACGCTAACTACACCACCTACCTGACCACCCTGTGGACCAAGCTGATGGGTCTCTGAGAGGAGTCGACACGCATGCTCAGACGCTTTCTCCGCCACCTGGTCGCCTTTGCGCGCGACGAGACAGGCGCCCTCAACGAGGTTGTGGCCATCCCGGCCGTGATTCTTCTCATCTTGGCCGCCGGCAGCGCCTCCTGGGTCTGGGTCCGCGCCCAGAGCGCCCAGACGGCCGTCGGCCAGGTCGGCAGCCAGATCAGCACCTACCTCAGTGAGAACGGCTGCCTCACGACCCAGAACCTGCAGAGCCTCACGCAGTACGCACAGCAGAACGGCCTCAATCCCGCGAAGCTCTACTTGTCCGTATCTTCAGGCCGCCAGGGCTACGGCTCCGGCGGCCTCTCCTACTCGCTTGGCTACGACTTCGACTTCGAGGTACCGCTCCTCAGCGTCTCCGCCTATCACGAGTTCATTCCGTACACTGTGCCGGCCGAGACGTCGCAGTACGTAGCCGGCGCCTCGAGCGACACCTCGCAGTGCGCAACAGGATCCGGCGTGCTGAGTACCTTCTCCGGCCAGGCGGGCGGCGACACGACCGGAGCCACCGGCGGGGTCTCTGGCCCGTCCGACGCGGCGACCGTCACCCTTTCAGGCCCTACACACGCGACAGCAGGGGAAACGGTCGCTTTCCAGGGCGCCGTGACGGAGAACGGTTCGCCCGCTCCGGACAACACCCAGGTCGTCGTGACGGGCCCGACTGGCATCACCACTGCCACGACCCAAGCTGGCGACTACTCCGTGTCCTTCGCCGCCAAGGGCAGCGGCAATGTGATCATTGCCGCCTCGGCTGGCGGCGCATCGGCCACTGCTACACTCGACGTCTCCGCCGGCACGCCCCAGACCATCGCTCTGCAGTACCCACAAAAGGATACCGTCGGGTCGCCCATCACGATCGGGGGCACTGTGACAGATCAGGTGGGCGATCCGGTTTCGGACGGTACTGCCGTCGACATCTCGGGGCCAGGCATCCCGGCCGGGACGACCGCCACGACATCCGACGGCACGTTCTCTTTCAGCTACACGCCTACCTCGCTCGCTGCCGTCCAGCTCGACTTCGCCGCGGCGGCCGCATTGGCGACGGCCAGCATCGAGGTGGATCCGGGACCGGCGCAGACGATCACGCTCGAGGCCAGTCAAGGCAGCCAGCAGGGTTCGCAGATCACCGTGACGGCCGGTGCGGCGGTCACGCTATCGGGCGACGTCGCCGGTCCCGATAACACACCCGTCGAGGACGGCACCCAGGTAGTGCTGTCTTCCTCCACCGACTCGACCGACACCTTCCCTACGTCGCCAACCACAGCCGGCGCCTACTCCGCGCAGGCCACGCTCACCGCCGCTGGCGGGCAGGTGATCGCGGCGACATCAGCCGGCATCACGCAACCCGCCTCGGTCACGGTCAAGGTGCTGCCTGCGGCGCCGGCGGAAGTCGCCTCGTTCGCGGTGCAGCCGCAGGAAGTCGAGGTGGGGGGGCAGGTCGCCGTATCCGGCATCCTCGAGGACTCCTACGGCAACCCCGTGCCGGACGCGGAAGTCACCGTCTCCGGCCAGGGGATCGCCTCGGCGTCCGCCACCACGGCTGCCGATGGCACCTTCACTGTCACGACGGCAGCCACCAGCGCCGGCACGACCGACGTCCAGGCCACGTACCAGAACCAGGCTCTCGTGGGTGGTAGTGCGCAGCTCTCCGTGTTGGCGCAGAGCGTCTATAACGTAGCGGTCGCTCTTTTGCAGGACACGATCGCCGCTGGCGGCAGCACGACTGCGACCATCACGGTCACGGACCAGCACGGGAACCCAGTATCCGGCGAGACGCTCGATCTCACGGAGAGCCCGCAAGGGCAGTCCGTTCTCTCAGAGGCCTCGGTTACGACCGACGCGAACGGCCAGGCCACGGTGACGATCGGGCCGCTCACCCAGGCCGGCGCCCAGACGCTTGAGGTGGACACCAACCCCTCCGGATCGGTGGGGTCGGCCGTCGTCACCGTCCTGCCCGCCGTACCCGACACGGTCGACCCGCCGGAGATCTCGCCCAGCGTGGTGCAGAGCACCCAGGACGGCGGCAGCACGTACCCGGTCATCACGGGCGTGGCGCTCGACCAGTATGGCAACCCGGTCGCCGGTGCTGCCGTGACGGTCACGGGCGGCTGGGATCCTGGCGTCGACTTCACCGGCACCGCGAATGCGGAAGGCTACTTCGCCATTACGCTCACACCGGTCGCGATCGGCGGGCCTTACGAGCCCACGATCACGGTGCAGACCGCGCAGGGCTCCAACACCCAGACCTACAGCGACACGAGCCTCTCCGTCGTACAGAACCTGTACTCGCTTAGCCTGACCTCCCTCAGCGGGGCCAGCGTCCCGGCCGGCACGCCGGCGACGCTCCAGATCGGCCTGACCGCCTACGGCACGGCGTCCTCGTTCCCTATGAGCGGCGCCACCGTCTCGTGTTCCGTCACCTCGTCGGACGGGGCGAGCGCCTGGAGCACCTCGGCCCCGACGCCCAGCGGCCCAGCTACGCTGACGTTGACGACGGACGCAGAGGGCCAGGCCACGGCACAGGTGGCCTTCGAGCCCTATCTCGGCGCCCAGACCGTCGACTGTCAGAGTGCCGCGCTCGGCGTCTCGGCCGCGCTCAATCTCACGGTGACGTCCAACGCGCCCGCGGTCGCCTCCTGGACAGCCGCCACGCCCAACCCCGTGTCTGCCGGCCAGCCCTTCGCTGCGTCGGTCACCCTCCTGGACGGCTACGGCTTCCCGCTCGCCGCCGGCGAGCCGGTTGTCGTGTCGTTCCCGGGATCGTCTGGCGCCACATGGCTGACCAGTTCGGGGGGCGCCGCCAACGGCAGTCTGACATCCACGGTGGCGGGCAGCGGGTCCGTCGCCATTGCCTCCGTGGGCGGGCAGGCTGTGAGCGGGTTGACGTCCTCGGCGCAGGTCCCGGTGGACCCGGGGCCCCTGCGCTACTTCTACCCGGTCCTCGGCGACGCCGGCGACCAGTGGCTTTCGGGCTACAGCTGGACGAACGACGCGAGCTCCGCGCAAGGCCCCACCAACGACTACGGCGGCCTTACGAGCTCGCCGGCGACCGTCGCCGGCATCGGCTTCGACGGCTACGGCAACCAGGTGCCCGGCGCGACCGCCACCCTAAGCTGCACTGCCTACGACGGCGGCACATGCCCGGCGTTTCCCGGCTCCGCTTCGGGAAGCTGGCAGTCTCTCGGCGGCTTTTCGGCCGGGGCATACGATCTCAGCTTCACCCCGAGCGGCAGCTCCTACGGCGTCGCGTCGAGTCCCGAGACGACCTACACGCGCTTCGCCATCCTGGGCACTACCCTCGCAACGTCGGGATCGGAGACCTGGACCACTCCGGGTGTGTACACCTTCGTCGTTCCGAACGGCGTCACGCGCATCCTCGGCGACCTCTGGGGCGCCGGCGGTGGTGGCGGCGGCGGTGAAGGCATGTACTATTACGGCGGCGGCCAGGGAGCGGGCGGCGGAGGGTCCGGCGGCTTCACCGAGGGCTGGCTCGACGTGTCGCCGGGCCAGCGCATCACGCTCGACGTGGGAGCGGGCGGTGCAGGTGGTCCCGGCGGCGCCGCGCCGAGTAGCATCTGGGCGTACGAGAACAATGGATCACCGGGCACGTCCGGCGGATCGTCCTCTGTCGCCACCCTTACGGCTGCCGGCGGCGCAGGCGGAGGAGGAGGAGCGGGATCATCCCCGGGGGGCGGTGGCGCCGGCGGAGCTCCCCAAAGTGGATTCACGGTGGGCATCGCCGGATCGCCCGGCGGCGTAGCCGGCAGTTCCACAACGCAGGGGAGCCCCGGCAGTTCCGGGCTCAACGGCGGCGGACAGGGCGGAGCCGGCGGCTTCGCAACCTACACCTACGACGCCATGCCGGGTGGTGGTGGCGCTGGCAGCCCCTCCCCGAACGGCGGCGCCATACCTGGCTACGCCGGCGGTTCAGGGGCCAACGGCGACAGTTACGGCTCTGCGGCCGACGGCCTACCCGGCGGGAACGCTGCGGGCCTCGGTGCCGGCGGTGGCGGTGGCTCCGGCGCCTGCGGCGGTCGTTACTTCGGCGAACCGGGCGGAAGTGGCGGCACCGGCGGCAACGGACAGGTGATTATCTACTGGTAGCGCCCCGTCCCTGCTCGACACCACAGGCACCCTCCCAGGAGCCCTGCAATGGCAGGGCTCCTGGTTCCACTTTCCGACGAACGGGAGATGACACGCGCCATGTTCCTCGTCCATGTGCTGATGGTCCTCTTGACCCTCGCACTGCTCGCGTACGGCTTCGCCACCATCCGGCGACGGGGCCTCTTCGCGACGGCCGCGCTGGTCGCCGGCCTCCTCCTCCTGGTCCTCGATGCTGGCGCCCTGCTGGCGCATCGGGGCCCTCCGTCCCACCCCTCCGTCGTCGAGAGCGGCATCCAGGGCACCCGCAACTACCGCATGATCGAGGCCCTGGCGCCTTCGGGGCAGGAGATGCTGCTCAACGCGTCCCTCTACCCTGTGCTGTTCTTCAGCCCACAGGACCAGGACACGGGCCTGCGCCGCATCGCCGCCGCCTACGCGGCCATTGCAGGCACGAAGCGCCCTCTGATGCTTGTCGGCACCCTCTACCCAACATCTAGTGCGCGAGTCGCTTTGAAGGACACCTCCGCCTACCTGCAACGGGCCGTGGTCACGGCGCCCTGGGCCGTACAGATCGGGCCCGCCCGTGAGTACGTCCAGCGCACGCCTGAGCTCGTCTGGGTCGACCCGGAGGGCCACACCCAGCGGGCGATTGGCGTCTCGGCGATCCTCGCGCACCTTGAGCGCGTCTCAGCCCTCTCTGGACCTCACGCGGCCAGGCCCCCAGAGACCACGCGAAAGGGGAAGTAGCCATGCGCAAGCTCTCGCGCACCCAAGCCATCGTCGCTTCGATCACCCTGGGCGGCGTCGCGGTGCTCCTCCTGCAGACCTCGGCACACGCCGGCACCCGCAGCATCTTCGTCCTGGGCCGCACCGTGCAGGCGGGCGCCACGATCTCCCAGAGCGACCTCACGGCCGTCTCCGGCGCGCCGGCTGGCGTCGCTCGAGACGCGATCACCACCCTCACCGGCGCCGTCGGGCACACAGCTCGCGTCGACCTGCTCGCGGGCCAGGTCCTCGTGAGCGGGGATCTCGGCACTCCAGTCCGGCAGGGGCTCCGTCCCGGCGAGGAGGGCATCACCATCCCCGCCGACCTGGTCTCCTCCGGCGGTGCGCTGCCCGGCGACTACGTCAACGTTCGCGTCGTGCCCGGCCAGACGTCCTCCGGCATCGTCACGTCAATGCAGCCAGCCGCGACGGGCAGCACCGTGCCGATCCTCACGCACGTACGGGTGGTCAACGTCTACAACGCCAGCGGCCAGCCCATCACCGGATACAGCGCCGGCAGTACGCTTTCGGCCAGCACGGTGCCGGCCGCGGTCGAACTCGCGGTCCAACCGGCGCAGGCCAACATGCTGGATGGCTACGAGGGCGCCCAGCTGCTCCTGACGATCGCTCCTTGGGCGACCTCCTCCAGCACGACGCAGCAGGTCTCGACCCAGCCCCTGCTGCCGCCCACAACGAGCACGTCCAGGACGTCGCCCGCGCCCTCTCCGAGGCCCTAGACATTCCGCGCGAAATAGGGGAGGCCTCGCTGTGCATCGCCTCTGCGCCGTGTTCCGCCGCGAGCAGGGCTTCGCGACCCCGCTCCTCGCGTTCGGCATGATGGTCCTCGTCTTCCTCGGCAGCGCCCTCTTCGTCACACTGCACGGGGCGCTCGCCACGCGTGACCGCCTGACGGTGCAACTGCAGAGCGCCGCCGTGCTGGCAGCGGACCAGATCAACCCCCAGGGCCTCGCCCTGGGCGAGGCCCAGATCGATCCTACGGCCGCGGCCGCGGCCTTCGCGAGCGCATGGCCACAGATGAGCGATCTGCCGGCATCGGCCTACACCGTCACCGCATTCCAGGTCTACACAGTGGACCAGGCAGGCCAGCCAGCGCCCTCCGACGTCGGCGGGGTTATTCCAGGTGCCAGCGTCTACGTCCAAGTCACGATCAGCGCCCAGTACTTCGGCCTGCCGGTTGGAGACATCCGCATCGCGGCGCTCGGCAGCCCCAACCGGTTCAACAGCCCCGGCAACTACTGGCACGGCGGCTGAAAACAAAACTCTGGGGGTGTCCCGATGATCGAGTACCTGCGCTTTCTAATGGCACGCTCCGTCGCCGAGATGGCGGCGGTTGACGCCGCCGCCACCCGGCACCAGGGCATTGATATAGCCCTGGCCGGCCACCTCGAGGATCTCCTGGCGTATCGGTGGCTTCCCTTTCCGCTGTTTGTCGGCACGGCTCTTGTCTGGTTGCAGCTGTACGCTCCGAACTTCCCCCTGAATCGCGTGCCCCAATGGCTGCTCATCGCGCTGCCCGTGTCGAGCTGCGGCCTCGATGCGGTTTACAACCATGTGACGATCGCTCTCGCTTCACTTCAGGAGCAACATGCCCGACGCCACCACGATGCCTCCTACCGAGACGCCTGCCACAAGCCAGTCGATGCCCCGGTTGAATCTCTTTCTCGTCGCGTCCAGGTAAGATGGGATCTCTTCCACGTATGGCGGGACAAACTCGAGGTCAGCCTGGCAGAGGACGATGCCGAGGCCGTCCGTCGCTATGCGCTCGTACTGCTCCCGTCTCAAGTTGCCAAGGCCCGTCTTCGCGTTCAGAACCCAAAGCCATGCCGCCAGCACACGCAAGGCGATCGGCCCGGGTGCCAGGCACTCGACGAGGAAGAAGAAGGCTGCCGCGCCGAGGTTCCACCGGATGCCGCCTCGGTAGATCCGGACTTGCCCTCCGCGGTCCTGCGGCCAGGCACCGTCAGTGAGGCCGTTCCACTTTCTTTGCCAGGGCCGCGGCAGACAGCCGAAACGCCAGAGCGTCTTGCCTATGCGGACCTGTACGAACTGGCCGTGGCCTACATCGACGGTGGAGGCTGGAGCCTCTTCGCGCGCCCGCGCAACGACATGCCCGAGTTCGTGCACGACAACGCTCAAGTAGCTCGCGAGGAGTCCCAGCAACAGGATCGTGACCACAACCGCTACCCGGTGCCCCAGAACGCCCACCGCCTTGCGTGGTGGGCATTTCTCATAGGCCGCATCGCCCTCCTCCTCGTGGCCGGGGCTCTGGCCGCCGACCTCCTCTCCACCCACACCGCCGCAGTCCGCATCTGGGCGCTGCAGTGGGGCCTCGCGACCGTGACGCCATTGCAGGTCAGCGTCCTCGCAATCGTCCTTGTGGCCGTGGTGATCTACGCGGCCCACCGGGCGGGGGGTCTCTGACCACAGCCACTGCCCAGCGACCAGTACCCGCCCCAAGAAGGAGGCCGCCCCTTGTCGCACGACCCTCAGGCATACGCCCGCTCCTTCGCAGAGCTCGTCGCGTACCACGAAGAGGGGTATGCGGGCTCCGGCCATGCTCACGCACTGCGCGTGGAAGATCTCGCGTCCAACCTGATCGAGGTGCTCCGCGAGCACACGGCGCTGCCGGAAGACGCCGGCATCTGGGCCCCGGCCATGGTCGTGCACGACCTCGGCAAGCTCCGCATCCCCGACGCGCTCCTGCGCAAACCTGCACCGCTCCAGCCCGAAGAGCTCGCCCTCGTGCGCCAGCACACCTCCTATGGTGAACAGGCGCTCCGGCGCCTGGCGGAACGCTGGCGTCCCCTCGACCCGGATGCTTCCCACTTCTGGACCGTGGCCGCGGTCATCGCCGGCGGCCACCACGAGCGCACCGACGGCGAGGGCTATCCTCGCGGCCTGCGCGGATCGCAGGTGCCGCTCGTCCTGCGCCTGGCACGCGCCGTCGATGTCTACGACGCGCTCACGAGCCGCCGCGCATACCGGGAAGCCCTGGCTCCCGCGCGGGCCCTGAACCTCATGCGTTCACAGATCGGCGGCTTCGACGAGGCCATTCTTGAAGCCATCGAACGCCTCCACCGCCTTCCGTTGCCCTCCCGCTCCAAGCGGCTCGGGCTGGAGCCCGAACCCGTGACACCCCAGGTCGCCCCCGCCTCACGCTAGCACTATCGAAAGGATGATGGCGGCTGCACCGCGCCAGCCCCGCGCCCAGGTGGATGGAAGGAGGTGTGTCAGTTGGACCTCAAGGTCAAGCAGATCCAGCGCGTCGGAGACGACGGCCCCACCGTGGCCATCGCCACGGTGGAGCTCGACGGTCAGTGGATGATCCACGGTGTACGCGTCGTCCAGACCGGCGAGAAACTCTTCGTAGCGCTGCCGCAGCGCAAGACGCAGAAGGACGGCAATGACGTCTACTACGACGTCGTCCATCCGCTGCGCAGGGAGATCCGCGAGTCGTTGGACACGGCAGTATTGCAGGCCTATCGCGGCATGACCGCCGGCGCCTGACCGCGGCAGTACTGCAACGGCCCTCTTGACGCAAAGCGTCCGGAGGGCCGCCCACGTTTCCCGCGGCGCCCGTTTGGAAGGGAGAGAGCCATGGACATCAAGGTCAAGCACATGAACGTCTTCGAGAACCGCGACGACCACCTCCTCGGGATCTGCGACCTCACCCTTGGTGGAGAATGGGCCGTCCGCGGCGTGCGCATCGTGCAGGGTCAGAATGGGCCCTTCGTCAGCCTGCCAAGCCACCAGAACGGCAAGGGCGAATATCAGGACATCGCCTATCCCACCACCAAGGAGGGCCGTGACGAGCTCAACAAGGCCGTGCTCGGTCGCTACCAGCGCGAGATCGCGGCCGAACACACGGACGACCGCGCCGCCGCACGATAGCCCAAGTGCCAGCCCACAGTGAACCCCATCTACGCGGACGCCGGCGCTGCCGGCGTCCGCGTCCCCTGGAGTCCGTCGATGCCATCGCCTGAGCCTTCCGGCACGGAGCGACCCTCTTCCGAACGAGAGCAGTGCCCGGCCTTTCCTGAGCATATCGCCCCGGATGTCCGCTCCGGCCAGGATCGCGAGCATATCCTCCCGCCCTGCGGGCGCTCCGGTATCCCTCTCTGGCGCTGCGCACCTCCTTGCCTCGCGGCGCCGGGGCAACCCCTCGCTCCGCTCAGGGGATCTGCTCTGGCCAGGCCGGGCGGGCTGCTAGAAGCCAGCCGGCAAGGGGAGGGACCGGAATGTTCGGTGCGGACGACCTGGTGTACGGCTACAGTCGCGCGCAGGCGATCGAGGACGGCGTGCTTGTGGACGTCTCGCAGCTCGCGAGGCAGGCGGGGATTCGGTATCCCGTAGCGGTCTCACAGGCCCTGTGGGGCGAGTGGATCGTCCCTGACGCTCGGGCTCGGTCGTTTGGGCAGAGCGAGCAGGGGAGGCTTTGGGACGTCCTGACGCTGCTCGCCTGGGCGGCCCGCAAGGCGTCGGGGGGCGATCTGCGCTTTTCTGTGACCTTCGTTCGCGGGGCTGGACGCAGACACCTGGTGCGGGTTAAGGCCCTCTGCGGGCCCGGCGACGGGGGAGCGCCCGTCCTGACGCTCATGCTGGTGGGGGAGTCGTAATGCTCGTCTACGACCCAAGATGTGGTACTATTAGCACGGATGTGAGGTGAGGCCATGCACAAACTCTTCGTCCTCGGCGGCATGCTGGTGCTGGCGATCGCCGCCGCTCCGGCCCCTTCGGCCACGGCCGCCACCCTCGGCACCAAGACCCTCGAGGGCTGGATATGGAATCCAAGCCTTGAGGAGATCAACTTCGGCTACGTGAACAGCAAGGGCATGAAGGTCTTTGGCCGACTGCCGTTGCCTCAGGGCTTTGGCGCCGCCCACGCCAATGATCCTGCGTGGACATCGCTGGACTCCTTGGCTCCGATCGAAGCGTACTTCGAAGACGGTTCTCCCGATCCCGCCGATGCCCAGTCTATCTTTGGTTCGAGCGACGGGTACGTAACAGTCTTTGCGCCGCGGGTCGCCACCGTGATGAAGGCCGCAGATTGGAACCCTCAGTCCATCGGCGGGGAGGACATTCCCCCGGGCGACACGCAGCCCGTGACTAGCGCTCCGCAGCCTGTGACCAGCACGACGCACCCGGCTCCGGCGCCAACCACGCCCGCCGGCCACCCCGCTACAACGCCGACTACGCAGACAGCCCCGAAGACGGTCACAGAGCCCGCACCGACGCAGCCGAGCGGTCCGGCCTACCAGTCGCAGGTGCAGACCGGGCAGCAGCAGCTGCAGGCACAGATCAAGAGTGGCGGCGTGGTCATGCCTCCCGTCGGGCCGGAGCTGCGCAACGTCCCGCTGCCGGTTCCAGGCGCCCCGCTGACGCACCGTAACACCCTGCCCAAGCCCCGCGCGGCCACGCCATCCGCCGCGTTCCCGGCCGGCGACGTAGCCGGCGGAGTCACCCTGCTGCTGCTTCTCCTTGGAGGAGCGCTGGGACTCAGACGCTACCGTGCGGCCCACCGGGCCGCCTAACCACCTGACAAACCGAAACTCCAAGGCCTGCCCTTCGCGGCAGGCCTTCGGTATATCCGAAGGAGGCGGACTCCTTGCGCCTGCGTCCCCTTGCGGTGCTCCTTGCCCTCGCGCTCACTGCGCTCGTGCTCCCGTCACCTGCCAGAGCGGCCGACGTCCCGACGTTCGGGACCGACTACCTGCGTGACCGCACGCTCGACACCGGCGACAACTACGGCCAGATCTACGCGGACGTGCCCGTAGAGGTCCAGATCGCCGGTGTGCAGAGCTACAGCACGCCGATCGAGTACGGCGGCTATCTCTACCAGTACGCCTACCAGACCTCCGGCACGAAGGGCTATCTCTTCGCCTACGACGTCGCGCAGAACCCGCCCACCAAGGCCTGGGCCTACGCCATGGCTTTCGACGGCGCGACGCACGAGGAGGTGGCCGGTGTCGCTGCGCCGTCCGTATCCCCGGACGGGAAGTACATGGCCATGGGTGTCGGCCAGTACCTCTACACCTGGCCGATCGGCGTCCCAGGCAGCAACGGCCAGGTTTCCGGGGAGCAGTCCTACTTCATCGACGGTAACCGTGGACAGCAGCCGCACCAGGTCGACTCCTCACCGGCCATTACGCCTCCGCTGCCCGCTCAGGGCATCAATACCAGCGGCGCAAGCGAGCAGTGGACAAGTCCCTACGCCTGCGTTGGCTCCTGGGACGGCGGTGTGACATGCATGCCGATTGAGGAGCCCGCTGACATCGCGCTCCTAAACTCAGGCGGGGAGTATACGACGTCCAAGCAGTATCCAGGCGCCTATGCGATCATCACTTCGTCCCCGACGGTCCTGCCAAACGGCGACGTCGCCTTCGGCGTCGACGGCTCGAATGCGAGCGGGACCTACCACCCGCGCGTCGTGGTGATGAACCCGGCGACCGGCACCTACCGCTCGATCGGCACCGGCGTCATCGCCTATGGCGTCAGCTCTTCGGTCGTGCTCGGCCCGAACGGTAACCTCTACGTGCCGGACCGCTACGGGGACGTCTACGAGTTCACCCAGAGCGGCTCGCTAGTGGCCGAGAACACTTCACTCGGCGACGGTCGCATGGACATCTCCGACATCGCGGTCGCCGGCCAGTACGTGTTCGCCGTGGTCGACGGCTACCAGGACCTCTACGCCCTGAACGCCTCGAACCTCAAGGTGGCGGCCCTGCTCGACACCGCGAGCGTGGTGGACCGCGCCGGCATCATCGGCCTCGTCTCGCCATCCGTGGTCTACGCCGGCGGTGTCTACCAGGTATGGGTCAACGACGCCGCCGGCTACGTGATGAATGCCGCCTTCCAGGACCCAACGACGCCCTACTGGATCAACGAGACGGTCGGCGCCACGAATCCGAGCTATGCCGCCATCATGGTGGACGGCGGCCCGCAGCACGTCGTGGCGGTCTGGTCGAACGCGCTCACGACAGGCGGCCCCGGCGGCCTCGAGCTCTGGTATCCGCAGCCGTACGCCCTTACGGCGCAGGTGCAGCCGAACCCGGCCGCGCCGGCCACGCTGGAGACTCTCACGGCCCGAACGCCTGGCCACGGCACGACGAGCTCCGTCGTCGCCAACGTCCCTGGTGTTGGACAAGTGCAGCTCTCCCGTGTCCCGGAGCCGGCAGGGGCCTCCGGCGGGTCCTTGCCGATCGTCGTCGACGGCCAGGCATACGAACCCGGCGTCTGGGCGGGCACGTTCAACGCGCCTGGCGTGGGCACATACACGATCCCGCTCACGGCCACGGACATCTTCAGCCAGACGTACACCGCGGACGCATCGCTCACGGTGGTCTCGAATACGCCACCCCCGCCCGCTCAGGAAGGCGGGGGAGAGTTGACCCTGCAGGCCTACGCCCTGCCGGGCATGCGCTACCCGCACCCAGCGTTCACGGCGAAGCTCGGCGACCAGATCTACGCGACCCTGACCGTGCCCGAGCCAACCTTGCCGGCGGGGGATCAGCTCACAGGCGCCTATCTTGTTTCGACCACGGTGACGCACCCGACGGGGAACTCAGGCCCCGCGCCCAACTACGCGTTCTGGATCTCCACCGTGCAGCAGGCCATGGTCCCGAGCGGCCTCACGGCCCAGGCGAACTTCCTCGAGAACTGGAGCGGCTACCCGCCGCCCCAGCCGCCACAGACCATGACGTGGCAGGGCACGATCAGCGCCCAGTACACCATGCGCATCGACTACCGCTACTCGCGCCTCGTGCAGTCCTGCACGGTGCTCGCGGACGGCACCAAGAGCTGCACGAGCAAGACCGAGTGGTTCTCCGCCGAGACGACGCAGAGCGGCACTGCGACCGCCACCCTCACCATCACCGGCACCGATTGGTACGTCATCGTGACTCCGGCCGGCGGCACGCCCTGAGAGACCCGTCCGACGCCCCACACCCGCGCCGCGACCGGGCGGCGCGGGTGTATTGTGCCATGTCGTCTGACACCGACCGCGTCTCATGGCAGACTGTCTGCCGCATCCGCCGTTGGGAGGCCCGCAGGCTGCTCGCCTGCGGGCCTCCGAGCGTCAGACAACGATTCACCCGAGGAGGGAACGCAGTGCCAGCAGCTGCACCTTTGGATTCCCGTACTCCGCAAGGGGACCGTGTCGTACGCAGGTACGAGCGCTACGCCATGGTGCCTGTGCAGCTCCTGCGATCGCCTGAGATCAGCAGCCACGCCGTGCGCGTCTTTCTGCTCCTCGACAGCTATGCGACCTGGTCAACACTGGAGGCCTTTCCCGCTCACGCGAGGCTTGCCGCCGACATGGGGGTCAGTGTCCCCACCGTGCGGCGAGCCATCAAAGAAGTGGTCGACGCCGGCTACGTTGTCGCACAGGCGCGCACGGACCCACGCGGACTACGCATCGGCACGATCTACACGCTGCTTGACGGACCTCAGTTGCCGGACGGAACGTCTTTAGGCGGGGGGACGGCAGACGTGAATTCCGGCGTGATCACAGGTGATCAGGCTGCGTGCTCACAGGTGATCGCCCGGCGTGATCACCCGTGGCACCCTATCAATACTTCTCCGGAGATCAATACAGACAACAACAGCGCGCCCGCGTGCGTGCGCGAAGAGGCAGATGCCGCAACGGTTGTTGTCTCGTCGGCTGCGCCGCCGGAAGGGCCAACTGACACACCCCTCGCTGGCGTGCACGACGAAGCGGACGACCAGGCAGAGTCTGCCGCGCCGTCCTTGCCCGCCGGCGCCGATGGAGAAGAGCGCCGCGGCGCTGCCCAGGGCGTGGACATCGAACTGCTGTCGAACCTGCTCGCCAGCATCCCAGGACTCCTCAGGGGCACCGCGGAAGAGTGGATCGCGACGCATGGCGCCCCGCGTGTCCGCGAGGTGCTCGCCTGGCTCGAGGCGGAGATGGCCGCCAAGGCCGTCCCGTCCCCCGCCGGCTGGCTGTCCCAGGCGCTAACCACGCCGTGGACCCAGCCGCCGAAGGCCTATCGCGATCGGCAAGAGCGGGAGGAAAGCGCACGCCAGCGCGCTGATACCGCCGCCGCGGCTGAACGGGAGCGCCAGGCGCGGGAAGCACAGCGCGCCGAGCGCAGCGCGCAGATCCGGTCAGCCGCCGAGTGGTTCGGTGCGCTCGCCCAGACAGAGCAGTTTCGCGTTGACGCCGACATCCGCGCGGCCCTTGCGCCCATGCTCGTCGTCCAGGCGGCCGGCCTACCGCCGCTGGCGGAAGTCCTCACGGACCACGGTCTCGCGGCAAGTCTCTGGCGCGATCGCCTCGTCTCGATCTACGCTGGCTCGCCCGCCGTGCCCGCCCCCGTCCCTGACCACGGGGCGCCCACAGCGGGTACCCCAGCCGGGGGCATGACAGCCATCCCTTCACACGTGCACGCAGCGGCACTGACGTCGCCGCCGCCAGGGGGCAAGCTCTCCGGGCCGCTGCCCGTCGCTACTGCGGGGGTGGAGGCTCTCGGCCCTCTCTTGGCCCACCTGGCGGCCGCCGTGGTACCCTGCGATCGGAAGAACAGGGAGGAGGCTATCCTGTGGGAGTCCCCGAAGAGGATCTCGTCTCGGTTCCGAATGGCCTTTTGACCGATTCCTTGCTGCCAGCCGAGGCCAAAGTCGTCTATGTCTTGCTTGCCCACGAAGCCAACGGATCTCGGCCGGATCAGGCCGAAATAGCGCGCTCCGCTGGCTGCTCCGAGGCCAAAGTACAGCGCCATCTCGAGCTTCTTGAGCTCCGGGGCTACATCGCAATCCACTACGGACCGCAGCATGACGTCGACTTCTACGAGATCCAGGCACAGCGTAGCCGTCCCCTTCCGCTCCTCGTGGACGAGCAGACCCTTGCCGCACGCCTCGGCTTGCAGCTGCATCAATTGCGGCGGCATCTGAAGAAGCTACACGAGCTCGGCCAAATCTGGATCCACTCTCGTGCGCCTGGGCAACCGGACCTGTACGAGGTGGTGCACTTGCCAGATCCTGCGGACCTCGTACAGATGCCGTAGGGCATTCGCCACCTGAGTTCACGGCAGACAACGGCAGGCGTCTCTTCCCACCGACAGCATCGAGTACGACGCGACTCAGCCCCTGGGCGGCCACCCGGCCGCCTTTTGCGTTGCCCAGAGGGAGGTTTGGCGCATGGATACCCACGCATTCTTCGCAAGACTCTTTCGAGGCTGCAGCGGCTACCTCGAGATCCGCCTGCTCGACGAGGCATCCGGGAAGACAGCTGGGCAGCACTTCTTCTCCCTGCCCGACGGCGTCGCCGCAGCTGCGGACTACGCCCTCGCCGCGACCGGCCGCTACCACGTCTACTTCGGCGCCTATCCGCGCACCAACCCGCATGGCAGCGAGGCCGACGTCACCTCGATCCAGTGCCTCTTCGCGGACCTCGACGCCAAGGACTACCGGGGCGGCGAGCAGGAGATCATGGAGCGGCTCGCGATTCTGACGGTCGACGGCTTCCCGCCGTCGATCCTGGTGCGCTCCGGCGGCGGCGGCCGGCACGCCTACTGGCTTTTCGAAAGGACACTGGCGCTGCCGGTCTATCAGGCGGAACGCCGCCAGAACGTGCGCGACGCCCTCTGGGCGATCGGCGACGCCCTTGGCCTGGCTCCGAAAGCAAACGTGGTGCATGACCTGGCGCGCCTCTTGCGCGTTCCCGGCACGACCAACATCAAGGCCCGGTACGCCACGCTGCAACCGTGCGAGGTCGAGTGGCAGAGCCACCGGCAGTATCGTCCGAGCGCCTTTCGCGCATTGGTGAAGGGCCACCAGCGTCCAGCGGACAGGATCCCGTCGCGCCAGTTCGTCGCGTTTTCGCCAGCCGCCCACGAGCCGCGCGAGGCGAGAGAGCTGCTGGAGGGCCTTTCCGTCAGCGAGGCCATCCTGAACCTCATTCGCGATGGCGCTGCGGCGGGCGAGCGGTCAGAGAGCGACCAGCGGGTGATCGTCGCGTTACTGCGCGCCGGCGCCACCCCTGACCGCATCCGAGACATTTTCTTGTGCCCGGAGTTCGCGATCGGGGTCAAGTACCGTGCGCACGGCGCACCGGACCATTACCTCGGCTACTCCATCTCCAAGGCCCAGGTGTGGATCTCAGGCCATCCCGAGCTCTACCCGCAGGTCGATCAGACCATCCCCAAGGCAGATCCGCAGGCACTCGAGGCCCTGCTTACCCGCGAGCGGCCGCAGATGCGGCAGCTGCTCGCCTCCGCGTTCGATGGCCACAAGCTGGCCGCGCTCGTCGAGCTCGCGCGAAAGGGGACGCCGCAGCCAGCGCTCTACGCTGCCGCGCGTCTTGGCGCCGGCGACGATATACGACGCGCCGCCCGCCTCTACCGCCACGCGCTCGAGCTTGCGCAGAAGCCACGTAGCCTCCCCAGGCCGCGCGCGAGCGGCATCGATCGTTGACGGCAGCGCCAGCAGAGACCGCTGCCGACCTACCGCACGCTGGCGGGCCTTTTCGTGCGAAATACCTGTCTCTGACCAGGAGGACCGATCATGACTGACAAACGCCCCCCACGCGTCGCGATCTATGCGCGCGTGTCCACCGACGACCGGGACCAGCACCCCGAGACCCAGCTCCTGCCGCTACGCGAGTTCGTAGCGGACCATGACTGGCTGCCCGCCGGTGAATTCATCGACCAGGCGCCGGCGGCCGACCTCCGCCGAAGAGGCCAATGGCGCGAGCTGCTGCAGCGCGCGGCGAAGCACCAGGTGGATATGATCCTCGTCTGGCGACTGGACCGGGCCTTCCGTTCCGTCTTGGACGCGGCAAACACCCTGGAGCATCTTCGTGGCTGGGGAGTGGATCTCCGCAGCTATCAGGAGCCTTGGCTCGACACCACGAGCCCCTTCGGCGAGACGCTCTACTACATCACAGCTGCTTACGCCCAGCTGGAACGGAGCATGGTCGCCGAGCGAGTCCGTGCCGGCATGGATCGCGCGAAGAAACAGGGGACGCACATAGGGCGGCCCACCGCGCTTGCCCGGCCCCGCGTCGCGAGCTTGTGGCCCCGCGTGCGCCCCCGGATCCAATCTGGTGAGCTCACCATACGTGAAGCCGCACGTCTTCTAGGGATCGGTCGATCCACGGTGCGGCGCCTGCTTCGCGAGGGGCGCTAACGCCTTCACCAAAAGGGGGGTGTGTCGGCTCGCCTGGGGAAAGGCTTGCCGCCGCACCTTCCTGCGTTACGTCCGGCGGCGCCAAAAGGAACTCCTTTTCGCGCAGGAATGCCACAGCGCATGTGGAACGCACACCCAGGATTTCCTTAAGGGGTTGATTGCGTGCAAGTCGGATCGGTGGCAGCGAGGTTGTTCTTCAGCACCCTGCGAATCAACGCTTTGCTATCCAGCGGGGCGCGCCGAAGCGGGACCGGATTCTTCTTTTCAGTTCCATCTGATGATGTACAAATGGAGTGGACGTTCGTCGTCACCAACAAGCATGTGCTAGATGGCGCCACCGAGCTTGAACTGATCACAACGTTGAAATCAGACGGCACGCCGAACCTGGCCGACCACTATCCCGTCAGAATCACGGAACTGCAGGGCGCCGTTACTGGCCATCCCGAAGACAATGTCGACATCGCGTTGCTCAACTTCTCCAACGTTGTTACCACTCTTGCCCAGGCCGGCGTCGACACCTTCTACGCGAAGGTGCCGCTGGAGGCGATTCCCTCAGCTAGTCAACTCGCCGAACTGGACGCTATCGAGGACATCGTCTTCTTGGGGTATCCAGACGGACCATCGGACGAGATAAACCAACTACCTGTTGCGCGCCGGGGCATAACCGCAACCCCGTTGACAGTCGATTTCCGCGGACAACCACAGTTTCTGATTGACGCTGCAGTATATCCCGGGTCCAGCGGGAGCCCCGTGTTTCTAATGGACCGCGGCCAGCTTCCGATCGTCGGCAGCCCGAGTGTGCCCGGTACGAGAGTATGGCTGCTGGGTATCGTAGCGGGGGCCTTCTTCCAGCCTGACACCGGTCGCGTAACCCTCATGGATACACCCACACAAGCGGAGCCCGTAGCTGCAATCCGCCAGTGGATTGACCTTGGCGTCATCGTCAAGTCACGTACGATCGTTGAGACTGCGGTACATGCTTTCCAAAGCCGCGGGAAACCTCTGCCCGCCAGTCTGGCCGCGGCCCTTTCCAACGTGCTGCCTGTTTCGAGCATCAGTTAATCGGCTGATTTCTGCTTTCCGGCCCGCCTGGCTCTCCGCTTGGACAACAACGGCAGATTATGGCACGATGTAGCTGGCGAGGCTCGGGTGGCCGTTCAGCGCTCGAGCTGGGCGCGCCAAGGCAACGTGGACCGGACGCGTGGGGTGGCTGCAGACTGCCCACGTGAAGCTCCACGGGTGCAGTGACGCCGAGAGCGTAGGGTGGGGACGTCTCCGGCGTAGGGCCGGAGGAGGGGCGCCGGTGAGCACCGGCCCCTTTTCTCTTGTGGGTGCTACTGGCAGGGCCCCGCATTTCGCGTGGCGAACTTCGCCGCAAGGGGACAACCCTCGCGAACCCGCCTCCCGTCGGCCTCCAGCGGCCGGCCCGTCGCAAGACGGAAACGACGGGGGGTGATTGTCTGGCGTTGCACCTGGTGCTGTCCGTGAAGGTTGCTCTTGCAGCTCTCGCGTTCGTCGGCACCGTGGCAGCGGGAAGGTCCTATAGAAAGGGAAAGTAGCCTGATCGCAACAGGCTACTCTCCAAGGACCGAAACCAACTAGACTGATCTGCGACGGGTCGGACCGCCGGCAACCGGGAGCGTTCTTCTTAGCCGGGGAGCGCTCCTGGTTGTTTGCTCCGTCCCTACGTACACAAAGTATCCGGTCAAGGGGCCGCTGTCAAACGTACGCCGGAGACCTCATCGAGCCTTGCGCGATCCTTTGCGATGATCTTGCCGGCGTTGCATTGCATCTGCCCACTTGTCCGCCCCGCGAGTTGCGACCTCCGGTTTAGCCCCACGGGCCTCGCAGCTCTCGATGTACTTCAAGCGGCCCGCCTCGATCGTGTCCATGCGTCCACCCCCTTCCCGGACGCAGGGAGTCTAGCACATCGCGGCGACATTTTCGCAAGCTATCGCACCAGCATCAGCGCGCCGAGCCCGACGATGAGGGCCAAGACATATCGCCGAAACGATGCCACCGCAAGGCGCCGGCGCAACTGTGCCCCGACCAGGACGGCCAGAACGATGCCTGGGATGGACAGCAGATACAGCTTGAAGACCTCGTCGGTCCAAAGTCCGCTAAGGCCTTGCCCTACGACGATGAGCAACCCGGTGATCAGGAAGTGGGCTTGCAAGGTTCCCCGGAAACGGTCCGGGTCCCAGCCGCGCAGTGATCCGTACACTGCCACCGGCGCGCCGTTGAAGTTGTACGCGCTCCCGAGCAGTCCGGACACAAACCCGAACGCGGGCGCCCAGCGTTCATTCGCGGTCTGCAGGTGTACGGCGCGCAGATTTGTAAACTGCTCGGCCAGCGAGTATCCCCCGTAGAGGACGAGCACTGCGCCGAGCCCCGTTGTGACGGGTCCCGCCGGCAGCGTCCGCAGCAGGATCAGACCGAAGGGTACGCCGAGCAGCGCAGCGGCTCCCAGGCGGACCAGCGCAGGGCGGTCCATGTGGCGCCATCCCCCCTGGACGACCGTGAGCAGTGCGACGGTTAGTCCGACCAGGCCCATGAGCGGGACCGCAGTGTGCAGGCCGATGGGCAACATGGCCAACAGCGGCATGGCGACGACCGCCTCGCCGAACGCGAACGTGGACCGCGTCAGCGAACCGCAGAGCACTGCAAGGACGACTAGCAACGTGACGACAGAGATCTCTCCTTGACTGGATACTGCACTCTGGGCTTTTGGGAAGGTGATTTCACTGCGGGATGCCGCCCGTCTGTGCGACGCGGATTCTCTCGTGCGAGCCCATTCATCACGCTCCGGTCAGGGGCAAGAGCACCACTGGCCACAGGCTCCCGCCCGCGAAAGGGTCACCCCCTTTCAGGCATGCTTCGGAGGGATCACTCTCTAGATGCCTGTCCGGTCCTGCCATATCACGGCGAATTCTTGGGCGTCATGCAGACATTCCTCCCCGTGTAGCGCACAAACCTTTCATACACTGAAGTCCCGTAACCTATTCATCTTGGGCTAGCGCTGTCGCCAGCATCTTAAATACCGTCTGTTTCATTGTGGGGCTCAACCGGTCGAGCCGCTGCGCTAAGAAGCACACTTTCGGATCCGCCACCGGGCAGGTCCAATTCCCTTCTGGAACCTCGCCCGGCTGCCGAGATGCAATCACCGGGAACGCGATCACATTATCCGCGAGCCGCGTCCACTTTCTCCTCGGTGGTACTGGCAGCCTCGTCGACGGGCTCTCCACCTCCCGGCTGGCTGCTGCCTCGAGGGGTGCCCATCAGCTGCATCATCAGCATACGGAGGTTCTCCTGGCCCACTCGCTCTGCTTCTCGCGCCGCCTTCTCGGCTTCGCGCCCAGCTTTCTCCGCTTCGCGTGCCGCCTTCTCAGCTTCGCGCGCGATTTTCTCTGCTTCCGCCCGTGGGGCCTCCACGTGCTCGATGCGGAGACGTTCATTCTCCTCGCGCATACGCAGCGCGGCCGAGAGCTCCTCGGCCAACCGCATCAGTCGCTCCGACGGATCCAGGCCTTCCGTCACGACATCTGCTACCCCTTTGCGCGCTGCCGAGCCCCCGCCTGCGCCTTGAAGAACCCCTGCGGGTGCCCCAATCAGTTCGTCAAGGCTAACATCGTAGAGATCCGCAAGGCGTTGCAACGTCTGCAGACGCACTTCCTGCTTCCCGTTTTCCCACTTACTAACTGTAAATCGGTCCGTTTCAAGCGCCATACCAACCTCAGTCTGACTCAAGCCCTTCCTCTTACGGGCTTGCTGCAACTGTTGTCCGAGCATTGCTAGCGTGTCCATCAGGCACATCCTAGCCCTTCTCAGCAACCCCGAGCAATCAGGTGTCGCAGGAAACACGGTACCCCTTGACACCGTGACGGAAAGTACCACACAATGTTGGCGAGAAGGGCAACATAGGTGGTGAGAACAGCTTGGCAAGGCTGCGCGATGCACGCGACACCCAGAACCTGACGCAGGAGGCTGTGGCAGTTCAGGCCGGCATCAGTCGCACCTACTACAACCACATCGAGACAGGCCGGCGCGTCCCATCTCTCAAGGTAGCATTGGCCCTGGCGCGGATTCTCGGTGTTCCTGTCGAGTCTCTTTTCCGTGACAGCTCATCCGCAACAGGGTAGGGGCTCCTTTTCACTGCCTAGCGTGACCCAAAAGGGAATGCCCGCTCTTCCGAAACGTCCTGAGCCCGTTCGTGATGTCATCCGGCCGGTGCCGAGCGCACTGAGAGCTGAATGAAGGGTGGTAAACCATGCCCCGCAGCGGAAAGCACAAGACAGTCTCCGTGTATGATTCGGTACCTGGCGAGCCGCGCTGGCTCTGCGACTGGAGTTGGAGTGAGGCCCGCGCGGCTGTCGCTCGAGGCGACGCCGAATGGGGTCAGGTCGAGTTCGCTAGCGGCGCCTTCGTCGTTGTGCCTGAGGACGTGGCTGCTCCCAACTCCGCAGTTGCGCTTTCGGTCCGTCTCCTTGGAGACACACCTACACCTACTTGGCTGCTGCGACCCATCACGGGAGCCGCGTCGCTCGATCAGACAGGCAACCTCCTGATCGCTCCTCTACTGGCGGCACGAGAGGTCGTGGAACGGGCACTCCACGATGAGATGCCTGGCGCGATCAGCTGGCATGCGTCATCGGCCACCACGCCGGCGCCGATCTACGGAGCCCCGGGGACCCTACACACTACGATTGCCTCCGCGCCGGCTAGCGACCAAGAGGCCGCGCGCCAACGTGGCTCGCTGAGGAGGGAAGCCTTCCGTGCGGCGATCAAGGTGGAGGCGCCCAATGCCTCCCCGGAGCAGATCCACCGCCTCTTGCAGGGCCTCGAGAACGGTTCTGTTGAGGGAGCGTCGAATCTCGCGCGCGTTCGCTCTCTCCTGCACCCTTGCTAGGTTCCCACACCCCCGTCATGAGACGCCGGATGCCGAGTTTCAGAGGCGCCGGTGTGTCTTGATTTCCGGGCGGCAGCATGGTGTTACACTTACTGATGAACCGCGAAGGAGGCGACCGTCGATGGCCATCGCTGCGCGTCCCGAAGGCTTCCGTGCAACCATGGAGCGACTGGCCGCCGCGATCATAGCTGCGGACTCGTCCGCACGCGATGGTGTACTCATCGGCTCATCTGTCTACGCTCCGGCGCAGGCCCGGGATTACGATATCGTAGTCACCACAAACGCACGACGTGAGGCCCTCGAGCAGGTTCGCCGCGCGATCGCTGACGCACTGAACGATGAGACCCATAAGGAAGTGGACCTCGTTCTCCGAGCTCCGGGCGACGAGATCCGCGGCCTTGCGCGCGGTATCCTTGCAGGCGCCGTTCTCTTCGGCGCCGGCGAGACCATTCAGGAAGCTGCAGGCTTCCTGGACCGGGAGGGAGATTGGATCTTGGCTTCGTTTGACGAGGCTGCGGGATACCTGGAGGTCGGCCGCCAGAATCTCAAATTGGCCCTACGCTTTCACACCGGAGCCGTGAGCGACGCACACTTCAAGATTGCTTTCGACTCCCTCTTCCATGCCGCCCGCGTCGCCGCTCTCACCTTCATGGGCTCGGACAAGACCGGGTGGGGCAAGATCGACAAGAACCTGCCGCCCCCTTTCAACGAGCAGTTCCAGAGTTACGTCAATACCCTCCATGTGCTCTATGGCTACGAGGGCCACTTCCCTCGCGGCAGGAAGGACGTCGTTGAGGAGTTCAAGCGGTGGGAGACTTCCGTCCAGCAGTTCGTTGCCGAGATGGAACAGCGCTTGGGCCACCGGCGGGGGCACACTGAAGACTGGTCCTTTGACCGATGAGGCCCTCCGGTTCGCACCGCATCAACCTGAAGGTTATCGTTGAGAAGCACAACGACGGCTATCTCGCCTACCCGCTTGGCCTGAAAGGCGTGGTCGTTGCCGAGGGCGACTCCTTTGAAGAGGCGCTCGCCGGCGTCCGGTCTGCCGTGCAGTCCCACGTCGATACCTTTGGGGCTGTCACACTGGACCAGCCCACGGCGCGGGAAGTCTTCGTCGCAGAGATCCAAGTGGAGACAGGTCCCCACGGTACCTAGCGTCTCAGATTAGACCTACGCCCGGATCCGCCCCTTTGCGGACCCGGGCGTTCCTTTGCCGTGCTCTGCATGACACCTACCCCCGTGGCAAACCCTACCGTTCGGCGAAGGGAGGCATCACTACGTCCAAGAATGCCCGAGGCACCGAAGCCCCACCCGCTAGCGCGCGACGCCCGCCCAAGGGGGCTGCCGCCTCGCAAGACCAGACTTTCAAGATCACCATTGCCCGCATGCCGAGCGAGGAAGCCATCCAGAGAGCGGTAGACCTCGCCATTGCCGAGTTCAGTTCCCGGCCCTACGATGAACTGAAGAGAAAACCATCGTAGGAGGACCAAAGTGCGCACTGTCGTCTATGCTCGCGTATCCACTCTAGACCAGGCTACTGAAGGCGTTTCGCTCGAAACCCAGATAGACGCCTGCCGGCGCAAGGCCGTAGAGATGGGCGCAAGCAGCATACAGGTCCTTGAGGATGCCTATACAGGCACCTCTCTTGCCCGTCCGGCGATGGAGCGCCTGCGTGACCAGGTCGCGAACGGCGACGTCGACGTGGTCGTGGTATACGACCCTGACCGCTTCTCGCGTGACCTTGCGGATCTGCTCATCGTGTCTAAGGAGTTCGAGCGCGCAGGGGTTCGGCTCGAGTACGTCAACTTCGCCTGGGATCACACGCCGCAGGGCACGTTGTTCCTCCAGGTGCGCGGCGCCTTCGCGCAGTTCGAACATGCCATGATCCTTGAGCGCACGAGCCGGGGCAAGGCTCGCCGCTCCGCCGAAGGCAAGCCGATGCACTTCTTACAGCCCTACGGGTACAGCCACGTCCGCGGCAAGGGCATCACCGTCAACCCCGACACGGCGCCTGTCGTGCAACGGATCTTCGACCTCTACACCAACCAGGGGTGGACAATCAACGACATTTGCCGCCTCCTCGTTGCTGAAGGAGTTCCGGGCCCGCGCGGCGCAAACTGGGGCGTCAGCTCCATCCACTACATCCTGACCAACCGCTCCTACCTTGGCGAGGTCGAACGCAGCAGCGCCAAGCCCGAATGGCAGCCGATCAAACTGGAGCCGCTGATTTCTGAAGAGCTCTTCGAACGCACTCAAGCCCTGAAAGCTTCGAGACGTCGACGCCCCCGCCGCCAGGAAGAACGGCCGGAGTTCCTCTTTCAGGGACAGTTGCACTGCGGAGTCTGCGGTCGGCTGCTCCACATCCATGTTCAGATCCGCACCTCGGGGACCGGCCGGCACCGCTACCTCTACTACAAGTGCCCCGACCGCTGGCAAGGCCGGGTCTTCGGTCGCGTCCGTCACTGCACGGGCCCATCGGTGTCGGCCACGAAGCTCGATGCCCAGATCTGGGGCGTCGTTGCATCTCTCCTCGCCGACCCGGATCTCTTCTACTCCCGACTGCACAACCCGGAAAGCCTCGCGATCGTGCAGGACCGTCTCGAGCATGCGCGGGCCCAGGTGATGAAGTTCGAGCAGGCCCTCGTGCGCCTTGAGGAGTCCTACCTCGAGCAGGACATCCCCGCAGATCGCTACCGCTCGTACAAGCGCAAGTACCGCGACAGCCTTGCCGAGGCCAAAGCAGGCTTGCGGCGGGTCGAGGCGTCTTTCCGCGCAGCACAGGACTCCGTCTCCAACCTGGCCAGCCTCCAGCGGCTCGCCGAGGAGTACGGCTCCTCGCTTGACACCCTCTCCTTCGCCACACGCAGAGCGATCGTCACGGCGCTCATCACCGACGTCGTCGTCACTGAACAGGAAGCCGTCATCAGCTTTGTCGGAGCGTTAGCCCCGTCCACCATCGCACTCGCCCGATAGATGGTGTATGTAGCTACATTCAGGTCATGAGGACGAGCTGGTCGGCGTAGTGGCTCAGCGTCACCTCGTCATAGGCGCCGTGGGAACCGGTCTGGGCCTGCGTCGGGATGATGTCGACCGCTATGGTCTTGTTCATCGCGTGCAGGTTGTGCGAGAGCTCGTCGACAAACGCGTTGAGCCCTGTGCGCGCCTGGAAGGGGAGTCCCTGGAAGTCGACGTTGAGTCCGTCGTAGTTGTTCTTCTGGACAAGGGTCGTCAGGTTCTGGATCGCCGTGTGCATCGCGGTGTTGTCGGTCAGCACGTTGTACTCGCCGCCGTTCGTCACGAGAGGAACGACGGGCACGCCGTGCGATGAGGCCCAGGAGCGGGTGGCCGGCGTCGAGGTGTCCTTGACGCTGCCGTCGGAGTTGAGGGTGTACCACCAGGGAGAGAGGTCGGAGATCGCCTTGGGGTCCCGGCCGATCGCAACGAGTCCCTTTTGCGATGCGTCCTCTGTGAAGAATCCGATCACGCGCAGCGGTGTCGTGCCGGTAATGGTGCCGGCCGCACCGAGCATGGTGCCCTTGCCGCGGGTTCTTGTGCTGCTCGCGCCGGTCAGGCCACGTAGGCCGGCGCGGTTTCCCGCGATGCCGGTGTTGCCTGTGCCGCGCACACCGGTCCTGGTGCCCACAGCGCCGAAGGTGCCGCTCTTGCCCGTCACGGGTGTCGGATAGGTGCCGCGGGTCACACCGGTCCTCGTCGTGCCGCGCGGCACCGTTCCATTCGGTCCCCAAAGCCCGCTGAACCAGTTGCCCACGCCACCTGAACCGCGCCCCGTAGCCCCGCGAATCATGCGATCCGTGCCGCGTGTGACATGCGACGTCGCGTTGCGCAGAGGCTCCGCGGCCGTCCCCTTCTTCTTCGGCGCGGCCGTCGTCGAGCATCCGGCCAGTGTGACCAGAAGCAGCCCCATGGCCGCCACTCTCGTCCATCGCCCTGACATGCCGTCACTCCTCCCTAGTTGCGGTCGAAGTTACGGTCTGCCGAGACATGTTGCGCTAGACAAGCGATTGCTGGCACCGCAGGCGCGATGCGGCAAGTGATGCAAGGGCGTCAGGCCTTTCGACGATCCTCCTGCGCCTGCTCTTCGTAGACGAAGCGACCTCCGCGCAGCCACGAGGCTCCTGCCGCGATGAGGCACATGACGACCGCGAAACTGAGCGTGACGACGAGGCCGCTGTGAAACGGCCCGGCGATCAGGGAAGGGAAGAACGATCGACCGACCAGGCGCGCGGCCGACGCGGCCGGCAGCGCGTGCAGAATGCCTTTGCCGAGCAGTGTCTTCAGCGGATTCTCGCCCAGGAATGCGGCGAAGAGATAGCTGACGGGCGGCAGGTGCGCGAGGCGTACGGCCAGGCCCTCGGGCACGCCCTGCTGCGTCAGACCGCGCAGCATGGCCGACGGTACATGGGTGCTGAGGCCCAGGATCATGAATGAGAAGAAGATGCCTATGGAGAGCGGCATGCCCGTGTTCTGGAACGTGGCGCGCATGCCGGAAGCGGCGCCGCGATAGCGCGCGGGCACACTGTTCATGATGCCTGTGGTGTTGGGTGCGCCGAAAAGACCGAAGCTGATGCCGTTCACGAACAGGATGAGCGCGAAGAGCAGGTATGCGAAGTTGGCCGGCAGCGCCATCAGCAGCAGGAACGAGGCCGCCGCGAGCAGCATGCCTCCTGTGGCGAACGGCCGTGCGCCATAGCGGTCGGACAGGTAGCCGGAGAGCGGGCCGGCCAAGAGGAAGCCGACGGTCAGAGGCAGCATGTAGATGCCCGCCCAGAGCGGCGTCTCGGCAAAGTCGTAGCCGTGCATGGGCAGCCAGATACCCTGCAGCCAGATGATCAGCAGGAACTGCAGACCGCCGCGCCCGATCGAAGAGGTGAGACCGGCAATGTTGCCCGCGCTGAAGGCGCGGATGCCGAAAAGATGCATCTCGAACATGGGTTGGGCGACGTGGTGCTCGATGACGACGAAGCCGACGAGCAGCAGGAGTCCCGAGCCGATCGTCGCCAGGACGAACGGGCTGAGCCAGGCCATGCTGGACGTGCCGTAGGGACGGATGCCGTAGGTGACGCCGACGAGCAGCAGAGTGAGCCCCAGCGCGAAGGCGAGGTTGCCCCACCAGTCGATGCGGGCAGGGTGGCGCTCGCCGGTCTCCCTGAGCTGGACGTAGGCCCAGATGGTGCCAAAGAGTCCGATTGGCACATTGATCAGGAACACCCAGTGCCAGTCGATTGTCACCAGGAGGCCGCCCAGGATCAGCCCTGCGAACTGCCCCGCCAGACCGGCCATCTGATTGATGCCCATCGCCATGCCGCGCTGGTCGGGTGGGAAGGCGTCCGTCAGGGTGGCCGCCGAGTTGGCCATCAGGAGTGCCCCGCCCATCGCCTGCACCATGCGGAAGATGATGAGCTCCAAGGCGCCGGCCGTTCCCTGGCTCCAGGTCACCGAAAGGAGGATGGACGCGGCCGTGAAGATGGCGAAGCCGAGGTTGTACATGCGCACGCGCCCGAACATGTCGCCGATGCGTCCGAAGCTCACCACGAATACGGCCGTGACGAGCATGTAACCCATGAGAATCCACAGGAGATAGTCGAAATTCGCGGCGTCGAGCGGATTCAGGTGGATGGCGCGGAACACGGCGGGCAGCGCGATGATCAGGCTCGAGGCGTTGAGCATGGACATGAAGATGCCGAGGGTCGTGTTGGAAAGCGCGACCCACTTGTAGTGCGGCCCGAGCGGCGCCGCGGCTGCGGATGTCGACATGCGCGAAACCTCCCGTAGGCTACGCCTCACTCAACGTTCAAACACGGTTTCGGCCGAGCGGCGCAGCTTGACTAGAAGTCCGGCAAGGTCCTGGCGCTCCGAGGCGTTGAGCGGGCCGATCACCTCCGCAAGAACGGCCCGACGCGTCGCAAGCCACGCCTCGACCCGCCGGCGGCCCGCATCGGTGAGGGTCACCAGCACGACCCGCTCGTCCTCGGGGGAGCGCGCGCGCGTCACGAGTCCCTGGCGCGCCAGTCGCTGGCAGGCTGTAGTCGTGGCGCTCTGGCCGATGCCGAGCTGCGCCGCGAGCATCGACACCCGAAGCGGCCCGTCGCTGTGCAGATGGCGCAGGAGCCAGTACTGCTGTGCCGTGATCTCCCCGCGCCGCACGGGATTGGTGATCTGTCGCAGCACGCGGAGCACGGCGATGAGTTCGTCGACGAGCGGTTCTTGCGCCACGGCGGCCCACGCTCCCTTGTCTTGCATTCAAGACCAAATATATCGCGGTGCAATCTAATCGGGAACGTCCGACTTTCCGCATCGGTCCTGGCGGCGCCGGCCAGACTGAGCATGCGGGGGAGGCGCGCACGATGCTCTTGCAACAGGTTGCACCTTCGGAGGGCGAAGCTTTCGATCGCTTCGTGGGCGGGCATGTCCATGGCGATCCGCTGCAGGGATGGGGCTTTGCCGAACTGCAGACCGGGAGGGGACGCGCCCCCCATCGCTTCTACCTCGTGGAGCGGGGAAAGCCTGTTGGCAGCCTGAGTCTCATCGCCATCGACATGGGTCGTCTCGGCCTGCTCCTCTACGCACCGCGCGGACCGGTGCTCGACCCCGGGCAAAGCCTCGTGTGGCGGGATCTTGCCCGGGAGCTGCGCAGGACATTTCCCGAGGCCTTCGCGTTTTCGTGCGCGCCCAGGCGCGACGATCGCCTGCCCGGGCCCCCGGGATATCTCAGACGCGGCGCTCAGCCCTTGCTGCCACACCTGCCCAGATCCACCGTGGAAGTTCCCCTGAGCGGCGACCCTGACCTCGACTTCGGCCGCCTGCAGAGGCGCTGCCGCGTGCAGGTTCGTAGGGCACCGGCGCACGGCGTAGAGGTGCGCGAGGCGGGGGCGGACGACCTTCGAGCGCTATTGTCGCTCTCCAGGCGTCGCGATCCGAGACTGTCCGCTATTGCGGCCACGCCTTCGGAACTGGGCGACACCGTCACGGCCTTTCTCGGCCGCAGCCAGGCAGGCGTCTTCCTCGCAGCGTCGCAGGGAAGCGTCTGCGCCGGAGCGGTTGCCCTCCGCCTCGGGCGCCACGCCCTCTGCCAGCACTTCGGCCTCGAGCAGGGCGGACAGCATCGCCAGGCTGCCTATGCCGCCCAGTGGGCAGCGATCGCGTGGCTCGAGGCACAGGGCGCGGAACGTTGCGACATCACCGACTTCCTGATGCCGGAAGATGCCAGCATGCAGGATCTCGCCCGACGCTGGGGAGGCGTCGAGCGGCGCTATGCCTGGCTTGAGGTTCCGCTGCGCCTGACACCGTATCTCGGCTACCGGCTGCTACCGGCGCGGTTTGGCGGGCGCCGCCCCTTGCCCCTGACGGCTACGGCACACTGAGGATCGGATGCTCACGGGAAGGGCCACGGGTCGCCTCGATGTGCGGCCCCTGGCCCTTCCCGTGTCGATCGACCCGCGGCGGCAGCCCGATGCGGAGTGGACCATGATAAGATCAAGCCGCAAGCTTATCGGCTTTCCCGATCAATTGGACCAGGGAGGCACGGGCCATGGACTTGCGGGTGCTGCGAACATTCCAAGCAGCAGCGCACCTGGAGAACTTCCGCGAGACGGCAGAGCGGCTCGGATTGAGTCAGCCGACCGTATCGGCGCAGATTCGCGAGCTCGAGATCGAACTCGGTGAGCCGCTCTTCGACCGCGCCGGCCGGCGCGTTCGCCTGAACGAGGCGGGTCGGGTCTTCCTGCCGCAGGCGGAAGAGGCTCTCAAGGCCTATGACCGTGGTCGGCAGGTCGTGCGCGAGCATCAGAGGCTCACGGCCGACCACCTGACCATCGCGGTCTCGCCCGAACCTGCCCGCACGCTGCTGCCGCGGGCCCTGCACCGCTACTGCGACCTCTATCCCGCAGCGAGGGTTTCGGTGGAGGTGCTGCCTTCTGTGCAGATCGCGGCCTTGGTCGACGGCGGTTCGGCCGACCTCGGCATCGGTCAGATCGCCGCCGACCCCGACCGCTACGCCGTGCGCTGCCGCGAGCTCCTCCACGACCGCGTGGTGCTTGTGGCGCGCCACGACGGGCTCGACCACGACCAGGCGCCAGCCTACTGGCGCCACCTCCTGCAGGAGCAGCGGCTCCTGAGTTATGGCCATCCCGCATACTGGCCGGACCTGCTGCAGGCCCTCGAGCATGCGGGAATCCATCCGCGCATGCTGCGCGTGACCCAGGTGGAGCTGACGAAGCGCTTCGTCGAGGAGGGCATCGGCGCCTCGTTCCTGCCGGAGCGCTCCGTGCGGCGCGAACTGCTGGAGGGACGCCTGATGGAGGTGCCGACCCCCGGCCTCACCCTACCCATGGCACCGACCTTCCTCATCCTCGCGCAGGCCCCCCCAACGGAGCCGGCAAGGGCCTTTCTTGAGTCGCTGCGGGCGACTCTCCATCTCGCTGAAGCTCTGGTCTGACCGGAGGCTAACCGGACTTCTCGCGGAGCAGTCGCTGTGCCCGCCCTAGAGCCTGCTCCGCGGCACGCAGCTCCTCGGCGTCCGGCGGGACCTTGCCATAGTGCGCCGCCTCCAGCACCTCGAGAGCTGGCCAGGCGGCTTCCTGAGCCTGCCCTGGCAGCGATCGGACCTCTTCGCGCCAGGTCGGGCGCCCTTGGCACCTGTCGCGGGTCATACGTTCCAGCCGACGCTCCAGTCGGCCGAGGCGCCAGCCGGGACTGCGGCGCAGCCGGACGACACGCAAGGTGGAGGCGACCGCGATCAGCGCGAGGAGCGCAGCCAGGGGCCAAGAGGGGGAGTAGCCCCGCACGCTCGCCGCATAGGGCTTCGGTGTGCGCGTCGCCGGGTGGGCGGGGACGGCGGCCGGTCCGGGGGTGGGATCGATCTGCACCCAGCCGTAAGGGGCGACGTCGATCTGAGCCCAGGAATGCGCATCCTCGGCGCGCAGTGTTTCGGTCTTGGCGGACGGGTCCCAGACGCCGGGCGCGAAACCCACCACCCACCGCGCAGGCAGGCCGTCCAGCCGCGCCAGCATGACGAAGGCGGTGGAGAATTGATCACAGTAGCCCTCGTGGCTGCGCAGGACGAAGCGGCCGATTGGATCGCGGTGCCGGCTGGGCACGAAGTCCGGATTGTAGACTTCATGCAGGTCGAGATATTGGCTGATGCGCTGGGCAAGCGCCCACGGCCCGCCGCCGCCCCGCCTCAGGCGCGCAGCCAGCGGCGCGAGTTCACGTCGCAGGACGGTCGGCACCGCGAGGTCCTGCTTCGGCGCCGCGGCCAGCGGGACGAAGGTCGCCTTCGCCAGCAGGGACGCCGGCTGGGAGGGCACCATGAGCTGCCAGGTATAGGTGGGCGTTCCGGGCAGGAGGAGCGTATGCGAGGCGGGCAGGAACACGCCGCCTGTCGTGGCCGCCTCGGCCGTCAGTCCCACCGGCGTGCCTGTGTAGACGAGCGGTGCGATGCTGCCGGGGAGTACCTCCTGCACGGTGACGTGCCATAACGCCTGCGGCAGGCCCTGGCTCTGCGGCGACCAGAGCGGCGATGGCAGGGTGTGGGAGCCGAGCGCGATGCGCGGGCCCGGCGGCTCCACCCACGCGACGCCGTTGAAGGTGTCGAAGGTGGCCTCCTGCCAATAGGCGGGGTGTGGTGCTCCGCGAACGATGAGAAGCGGTGCGGGTGACAGCGAGACCGGCTGGTTCACGTTCACCTGCGGCGGCAGCGATGCGCCACTCACGGCGACCCGCAACCCTGCGAGTCCCCGCACGACGCTGCCTGGCGGCTGGATGGACGGCGACGGGGCCTGGGGCCAGAAGACGACCAGCACTAGACCCACGAGAGGCAGGGCAGCGAGCGGCACGGCAGGCCAGGGCACGCTCTCATCGTCGCCACCGATCGCCAGCAGAACCACGCCAAGGCTCAGGTAGGCGAGTGTCGGCAGATCGGCGCCGATCGCCCAGATGCGACGGTTGAGCGCAAGCACGAGCGTGCCCATCAGCCAGAGCCAGGTAAGGCGCGTTCTTGCCGTCGCCTCTCCGAATACCTGCCAGCCAAGGAGCGATGTCAGCCACAGAAGCAGGCTCGTGACCGCCACCGCGACGGTATGAGGTCCACCTGAAAGGAGGAGGTGCCAGAGCGATCCCGGCATGAGGGTGGGGAGAGAAGCCAGCAGGCCCAGCAGCAGGGCCAGGAACCAGCGCAGCAGGTAGCGCAGGCGGCCAGGTCCGGCGGCGATGGCGAGGAACACTGGCAGGGAGGCCAGGAGAAGCGGGCGCGGCATACCACTGGCGACTGCGTAGGGCCAGATGAGCAGGCCCAGCCATACGCCACGCAGGAGGCGAAGGCTCCGGCTGCGGGTCATGACGCAAAGCTCCTGGCCCAAAGGGCCAGATCGCCGAGGACCGTGATCGCATCCTCGCCCAGATCGCACCCGACGCGCAGCAAGACGGCCGCCGCGGCGGCGGGCGGCTGCTGAGCGGCGGTGCCAGCCAGGATCAGCCAAGGCTCGCCATGCCCGTCGGGAAGAGCGGGCAGGGCGTCCGCGGCCGCGAGCCGTCCCGAAGACGCCAGGGCGAGTTCCTGCAGGATGCGTCGGCGCTGGCCTTCGCCGGCTGCTGGCGGCACGCTGGCCCCGCCCAGGCTGAGACCGACGCTGAGACCTGCCGTGAGGAGCGCCTCGGCGAGCGAGGCCGCGACAGAGATGGCAAGCTCGAGGTCGGCCACCGACGCGTTCGGAGCGAAGAGCCGCAGTGTGCGGGCGTGTTCCGGTGGAGGCGTGGATACCCGCACCTGCGGATACCCGCGCTGGGCCGTCCGCGCCGCGTGCAGGCGGCTCGGGCGATCGCCTGGCAGGAAGTCCCGCGTGCCGCGCGCGACCTCCTCGTGGCCGGAGGACTCGTCCCTCAGCCTAGGCGCCGGGAGGGCGACGCGCTCGGGATAGACGATCAGATCGCCTGGGAGCGGCAACTCCAGGTTACGCTCGATCAGACCGAGTCCGTCGCGCAGGGTGACGCGGCAGAGACGGAACCGGTATTGCCCGCGGGGCACTGACCGCATTGTGTAGGCGACGGCGAGGCGCCCTCCCAGGTGCCAGGGGCCGGAGCCTCCGTGCAGGGGTGCTGGCGGTTCGTCCTCGAGTCGCAGGAGCACGACGGGCCAGCCAAGGCCGAGGTGGCCCTCGATGCGCACCTCGACGTCGTCCCCTGCCATCGGAGGCTCATGCGGCAACATCCGGCGCAGGTGCACCTGAGGGTTTCGGCCCGGCGCCAGCGCGGCGCCGATGGCGAGCAAGCCTGCGATGCCTGTGACTGCTACAATTCCTGCGCCAAGCCTGCCGCCTGCCAGGATGCCGGCCAAGAGCAGGGCCAGCCACGGCCATAGGCCGGCCCAGCGCAGGCGTCGGAGCTTCACGGCTGTGCGCTGCGAGGGAGGGGAAGGGACGCGACGATCTCCCCTAGGCAAGCCTCGGCAGTCGAAGCACGGCAGCGCAGACGATGACCCAGCACCCAGGGCACGAGGGCGCGGATGTCATCGGGCAGGACGTGGGCGCGTCCGTGCAGGTAGGCCCAGACGCGCGCAGCGCGCAGGAGCGCGACACCGGCGCGCGGGCTGGCGCCCAGCAGGACGTCCGCATGCACGCGCGTGGCGCGGACGAGGCCCTGGACGTAACCGCGGACGGAGGGAGCAACGTGCGTCGCCAATGCCGCACGCCGCAGGTCGAGGATCTCCCCCTTGGCGAGGACGCTCCTGAGCGGCGCTGGCCTGATCTCTGCGCTCATGCGGTCGAGGAGCCGGTCCTCTTCGGCCGCACTTGGATAGTCCAGGCGGATGCGGAACAGGAAGCGATCGAGTTCCGAAAGCGGCAGCGGGAACGTTCCTTCGTGTTCCGCAGGGTTCTGTGTCGCAAGGACCGTAAACGGCTCGGGCAGCGGGTAGGAGTGTCCTTCCACGGTGGCCTGGCCCTCTTCCATCGCTTCAAGCAGCGCGGACTGCGCGCGCGGCGATGCGCGATTCAGCTCGTCCACGAGCAGAAGTTCCGCGAAGATGGGACCGGGTCGGAAGGTGAAGGAGCGCTGCTCCGGATCGTAGATGTGGACGCCGACCACATCGGCGGGCAAGAGGTCCGATGTGGCCTGCACGCGGTGAAAGCTCAGGTCGAGGGCCTGCGCCACGCTCTTCGCGAGCAGGGTCTTGCCGACGCCGGGCACATCCTCGATCAGGATGTGCCCGCCGGCGAGGACGGCGCAGATGATGGCGAGCGCCGCATCCTCCTTGCCGACGATCCGGCGGCCCACTTCCTCGAGGACGAGCTCTATGCGCGGTTCAAAGCCCCGCGCGGCGACCAGGTGTCTGTCGTTCATGGTTCCTCCATGAGGCTTATGCTGGATTCGACGATAGCATAGCGCAGGTTGCGGCGCATGCGGCGCAACCGCCGCGGGTGGCGGGTCGTTCTATCATGTGTCCGGGGGCCGGAGCGGGGGGAAGGGCGTGCACGAGGACCGCGAAGCGGAGTTCGAGCGCTTCTATCGCAGCGAGGAGCGTCGGGTGCTGCGCCTGTGCTACGGAGTCCTGGGCGACTCCGAGCTCGCGCGTGACGCGGCGCAGGAGGCGTGGCTCCGCTATTTGCGCTACATCCAAGGCGAGAGGCCGGAGTATTCGGTTCCCCTGCTGGTGACGGTCGCCCTGAACGCCGCCCGGGACTGGCAGCGCAGGCGCAGGCGGCGGCTCGAGGAGCTGCGGCCTGACACGCCCGAGCATGCGGCGCCTTCGACAGCCGGGGGAGACCCTGACCTTATGGACGCTATGCGCCGTCTGCCGGATCAGGAGCGCGAGGCGATCCTGCTGCACTACGGACTTGATCTCCCGCTCGCCGACATCGCGCGGGTTCTTGAGAAACGCACGGGGGCGGTAAAGAGCATTCTCCATCGGGGGCGCGCACATCTCAGGTCGCTGCTCGCGGCCGAGGAGGGGATCTCGAGTGGACACTAGGGACGACGAGCGCTTCGAGGCGCGGCTCAAGGCGCTTGGCGATGCGATCGATCACGAAGTCGGCCCGAGCGATCCGCGCCTGCTCGAGAGGCTGGGGCAGGACCGCGACGCGAGAGGAGGGCGGCGCAGAGAGCGGGCTGGCCGACATCACCGCCCGAATCGCTGGTACTACTGGGCGGCGGCTCTCCTCATCATTCTCGTCACAGTGCCGTACGTTGCGCACCTCACGCACGAATCGCAGCCCGCGACGCACCAGCAAAAGCAGAAGACGGTGCTGCGCGGCAACGGCAGCGGCCAACCGATCGTGATCGGGGCAGCCGAGGCAGTCGACTTTGTCACCGCCCAACGAGGCTGGGTCGTCGTGGCGACCGGCGCCTACGCTTCGCGCAACGCACTGTTCGCGACAGGCGACGGCGGCAGGACCTGGAGCAGGCGGATGCTGCCCAAGGGCTACACGGCACTCGCGCTCCACTTCACGGGCGACCGCCAGGGTACGGGTTACGTGCTTGCGCAGGAGACCGGGCTTGGCCAGACCGGCGCGGCAGGACAGACGGTGCCCGTGGCCATCCTCGCTACGCCAGACGGCGGCAAGACATGGCGCGTCGCCTGGAGCGAGGCGGGACCACAGGCGCTCGCCAACGTCACGGTGACGATGCGGGTCGGCTTCCAGTTCTTCGGCAGCCAGGGCTACGCCTACGTAGGCGACAAGATCCTGACGACCGAGAGCGGCCAGAGCAGCTGGTCACCGCTCACTCTGCCCCAGGGCTTTGCCCCGGTGCACATGGACTTCCTGACCCAAAGCACCGGCTTCGTGGCCGGACAGGTCTGTCAGACCTCGCCGCAGCCCGGGACGGCCGGGGGCAGCGGCTGTACCGCACGGCTGATCGAGACCAGGGACGGCGGCCGGACCTGGCAGACCGTCTTCACGGCACCGGAGCAGAACTACTGGAACTACTCGGATGCTGTCAGCTTCGCGAGCGCAAGGGACGGCTGGTTCTTCCTCAAGGATTCCGCCACCTGGGGCGGCTACCTCTACCAGACGACCGACGGCGGTCAGCACTGGGTGCTCGAGCAGGGCAGCCAGTCGGGGCCGAACAACTTTGCGCAGGGCCGCACCGTCTATGGACCGCCGACCTTCGTCACATCCAAGGTGGGGTGGCTGCCGATCGATGAAGGGGCAGCGCCGTATCCTGGCGGGCTGATGATCACGCGCGATGGCGGCCGGACGTGGACGCAGACGTCGATGAACCTCGACTGGAGCCTGAACGGTGTCTCGCTCGTGTCGCCCGAGGTGGGTTACGCGGTCGGAGGCGGCGGCACGGCGCAACAGGGCTTCCTGGTCAAGACCGTGGACGGCGGCAAGAGCTGGACGCAGCTCCTGCCTTCCCTGACACCGACCGCGCTCATCGACTTCCCGGACGCGACGCATGGCTTCGGCGTCGGCGTGACATCGGATCCCGAGGCAGTTCTGACGACACGGGACGGCGGCACGACCTGGCATGAGATCTACCGTGCGGCCAATCCGGTTCAGGCGCTGTCGTTTGTCGGGCAAAGAGTGGGGTACATGGCTACGGCGGCGCAGAGCGGCCAGTCCCTCACGCTGCTCAAGACGACGGACGGGGGCCGCAACTGGGATCAGACTGCGTCGCTGCCGATCGCGAACGGGGTGCTGCTCGGGACGAATCCGTACCTGAACTTCCGAGACGCGCGGCGGGGCGTCATGCAGACGTCGATCTACCCCGACGTGGCGTTCTCCGCCACGGTAGACGGCGGCAAGACATGGACCGTGCTGTCCAGTCAGCCGGCCACGCCGGGCACGTTCCAGCAGTTCGCGTACACCTCCCAGGCAGGGTACAGGCTGCTGACCGTGCCGGGTTCGAGCCAGTCACAGCCGAGCACCGTGACCTTGGCAAGGACGATCGACGGCGGCAGGAGCTACGACATCATCCACACCTGGCAAGGGAGCGGGCAAGGAGCCGCCGTCTTCTTCCTGAGCGCCCGGGTGGGGTGGGTCGCGATGCAGGAGAACCCCTACACGCAGAATGCGTCGACGATCGTGCTGGCGACCAGGGACGGCGGCGCCACGTGGACCGCGTCATCGACGCGGATGACGCTGCAGGACTTCAGTACGCAGCTCGAGATGCAGTTCCCGACAGCACAGGACGGCTGGCTGATGGGGCTCGGCAGTCTCTATCGCACGCTTGACGGCGGTCGGACCTGGCAGCAGATGCCCTGACATGGAGCCGCCGTGGCTGAGAAGTCACGGCGGCTCGAGCGCGTCTTGGCCGTGGCCTGCCTACTGGAGGCTCCCCAGGTATCGCCCGAGATCCAGCCATGCCGCGTCGTTGAAATGCGCATTGGCACGGCTCGTCGAAGGCAGCACGAAGATGCGGGTCTGGCCGATCGTCTCTACCTGCAGCCCGTAGTCCGCCTGGCGGCCAAGAAACGCCCGTCCCGGCCGCTTGCCGTTGAAGGCGAGGACCTGCGGCTTTGCCGCGAGGATGCGCCGGCGCAGCGCTTCAGGTTGGTCGCTACCTTTCGGTAGCAGAGCGTCAGAGCCCGACACCTCCTTGGCCAGATCGGTGAGGCCGATCCCCCATGCGAGGACGTGGCGGAACTCCTCTGGACGCAGGAGCCTGGGCGTCAGGTCCAGGCGATAGAGAAGCGCCCAGAAGCGGTTGCCGGGTCCCGCATAGTAGGCACCGACCTCGGCTGAGCGCCGTCCCGCGGCGCTGCCGCAGAATACTACCTTCAGGTCCTTTGCCAGCACGTCCGGAAGGACCTCGCCACCGTCCAAGCTGGGCACCTCCGTGAAAGTTGCCTCCACGCTAAAGGTACTGGAGTGCCGATGGCGAACGCCAAGGCATGTCACCCCCGCGAATGGGCGAAGGAGGCAAGTCCAATGGTGAAGCTGGACAATGCCGGTGATGCTCCGGGCGAGATCCGTTGCGGCAGCAGGCTGCCGCAGGCCGACGGCGTTGGCGGCGGAGGATCTGGCAGTCCGAAGATGCTCGTACTCCTGGCCTGCACGAGGCAGAAGGCGGAGACGCCTCAGGATCCTCTGACGTGGCAGGACTTTCTGGACCATGAACGGCTGCAGCAGCGCACCGACGAACTCAAGGCCTATATGAGGCCAGCCCGCGACATGTTCACCTCTCCGCTCTTCCTCGAGTCGCTCGAGGCCGTGGCGAATTTGCGCAAGACGTTTGGTCAGGACGCGGTCAGCGTCCTGATCGTTTCTGCGGCGTACGGCGCGATTGCGGAAAGCCAGCAGGTCGTGCCTTATGACGTGTCGTTCGGGGATGTGAGTCTCGAGGAGGCCCGCTGGCGCGGGGAACACCTGGGGCTTCCCGCAGCGGTGCGCGAGGCGAGCGCTGGATATCCGCTGGTGCTGTCGCTGCTCGGCAAGGGCTATCGCGCTGCGGCCGATCTGCCTGGCGACGACGAACTGCCAGGCAAGCGCATCTATCTCACGGGCACACACGGCTTGGGCTGGCTGCCCGAGGGCGCCAGCCAGGTGCGGCTTGGCGCCGCGGAGATGGAGGCCTTCGGCGCGGGCCCGATGACGGTGAAATCCAAGGTGCTGAGGTATTTTGCCAAGGGTCTCGAGCGCGGCGGGCTGGGAGCGTTCGCCGACGTGCTGGACCACATAGGCGCCGAGGGGTTCCTGCGCGTAGCCCTGGCTGGCCGCGATATCTAGCTTTTGGTGAGCAAATGGGACCGGGCACGGCTTCTGCCGTGCCCGGCTTGCTCACTTTTTGAAGTAGTCGCGGTTGACCTCGATGAAGGACTCCCACTGGGAGGGCAGCATGCCTTCCTCGAAGATGGCCTGAACCGGGCACACCGCCTCGCAGGCACCGCAGTTGATGCACTCGTCCGGGTCGATATACAGCTGCGGGTCGTCGTCCTTGCCGTGAATGCAATCGACGGGACAGACGTCGACGCAGGACTTGTCCTTGGTCCCGATGCAAGGTTCCGCGATCACGTAGGCCATCCGGTGATCCCTCCTGGGACAAGGTTATCGGACCGACGCCCGCGCGCCAAGGTCTTCTCGCACCGAGGCGCGCACACGGACAAGTGCGGCGAAGGCGAGGGCCTTGGCCGCGGGCTGCGGTGGAAGGATGAGGTAAATGCTTCGCTGCAGGGGATGACCGGAGATGCGGACGGCGTGCAGGCCTTCCGCAGCCGCCCCTCGCAGGCTTGCCAGAGAGACGAAGCCGCATCCGACTCCCGAGCGTACCGACGCGAGCAGGGCCTGGGCGGAGGAGACGGTGAGCATGATGCGGCGATGCGCGAAGTCTGGCGCGATGCCGGCGAGGGCCTCTTCGACCGTGCGCCGCGTGCCTGAGCCTTCACCGCGCTCCACGAAATTCTGCCGGCAGAGTACGTCGAGCGGCATCTCCGGCTGATCGCAGTAGGGATGATGGTCGCCGACCACGAGCACAAGCTCGTCCGTCCCGACCGCTTCAGAACGCAGGAGCCCCGGTGCCGGGAGGTGTCCCGTGAACCCTGCGTCGCAGTGCCCCAGGAGCACGCATTCCTCGACGGCGCGCGAATCCATGATGTGCAGTTGGGTGCGCAGTTCCGGCTGGCCGTCGGTGAACTCCGCCAGAAGTCCCGGGACGAAGCCCTCTCCGGGGGTGGTGCTGGCAGCGACGTGGAGGTCGCCGTGCAGCAGCCAGGGCCTCTGGATCCTGGCGCGCAGGTCGGCTTCTGCGGCCAGGGCCGTCTCGGCAAAGTGCAGGAACTCGAGTCCGGCCGGCGTCGGGCTCACCGTGCGCGATCCTCGCACAAGGAGCGGTGTGCCCAGTTCCGACTCGAGACCTTGAATCCTTCGCGATACGGTGGGCTGGGAGCAGTGCGCCTCGCGTGCGGCCCGACTCAGGCTGCCACCGCGCATGACTGCGCTGAAGAGCCGCAGGTCTTGTAGGTCCATGTCTGCCCCCTATGCGATGCGGGTATGCGCGGCACCGATACTTCCTGCCCTAAACGCATGGTACCTCGCTCGCAACCGCGGTGCAGCATGCAGGAAGATGCAACGCCGCTGGACATCCTGCACCAAGGAGAGATTGTCGCCGCCATCATGTCACGCAGCAGCCTGTCTTCTTCGTATTAAAAGGAGACGCGTAGGGAGATGCTGTGCGGTGGGATGAAAAGGCAAGCCAAAAGCCAAGCCCGGCGAGTCGCACCGTGCAGAGCCTGTCGGGAAGATGTTTGCGACGTTCCGCCAGAGGCCGGAAAGTGCGACGGCTGGACCCTCCAGTCGGTGATAAGATGAAACAGACTCGAGACTTGACCCACATGGCGCAGGGTGGCTCGTGACTGCAGCAAAAGCGTCGGTTTGGATTTATGGCGATGGGTCAGGACGCACGTATTGCCCTGCGCGCGTTTGACGAGATGAAGCAGCGAGAATAATAGTGTCTAGAAATATCAGTAAATAACTCATGTATTGTGTACTTATCGGTGCCTTGGGTAGGAGCCCATCGGGTGGTACGCCCCAGACGCTGGAGGCAATGGGCCGTTTTTGGGCCAAGCAGTTGTCGTTCCCACACTTCTGGCCGTGTGATACACTGTCCGTTGGACTCCGAACGGTGGGGGTGGGCGCATGCTCTCGCAATACTTCCCGATCGCTTTGTACATTGCCGTCGCACTTGTCATAACCGCAGGTGTGCTCGGCGCGTCTCGCATGCTCGGACCGCGCAAGCCGTCGGCCAAGAAGCTGGCGACGTACGAGTGCGGCATCATTCCCGAGACATCCGTTGGTCCCAGGTTCTCCGTCAAGTTTTACCTCGTCGCGATGCTCTTCATGATCTTCGACGTCGAGGCTGTGTCGTTTTATCCCTGGGCCGTGCTGATGCACAAGCTCCGCCTCTTCGGACTCATGGAGATGGTCCTCTTCATCATCGTGCTGGCCATCGGCTACGCGTACGTGTGGAAGAGAGGGGGATTCCAGTGGCAGGAGTAGAGGATCGCCCCATCCTCTTTGCGAGCGTCAAGAAGCTCGCGCAGTGGGCACAATCCGGCTCTTTGTGGCCGGCTCAGTTCGGCCTCGCATGCTGCGCCATCGAGATGATGGCGACAGCTGCTTCGCGTTTTGACCTGTCCCGGTTTGGCGCCGAGGTCATGCGCGCGTCGCCCCGGCAGGCGGACGTGATGATCGTCGCGGGTCGCGTCTCCCAGAAGATGGCTCCTATCGTGCGCGAGCTCTACGACCAGATGCCGGAGCCGAAGTGGGTCATCGCGATGGGGGCGTGTGCCTCAGTCGGCGGCGTCTTCAACAACTACGCCGTGGTTCAGGGTGTCGACCGCGTCGTGCCAGTGGATATCTATGTCCCCGGTTGCCCTCCGACGCCGGAGGGGTTGCTTGAGGCGGTCATGCAGCTGCAGAAGAAGATCCGCATGGGCGGACGCCCAATGGCGCCGGTGATGCCGTCGCCCGAGGAGGTGGCCCACGCGTGAAGGAGATCCTCGATGCTCTGCAGGAGACGTTCGGCGAGCGCGTGACCGTGTCGGAAGAGCTCGGACAGACCGTGGTCCAGTTGCCCGCGGCTGAGATCGTGAGCGTTGTCACATTCCTGAAGTCCCAGGGATTCAACATGCTGATCGACATCACGGCGGTGGACCGCCTGGGGCGCGAACCGCGCTTCGATGTCGTCTACCACGTCTACCATCTGGAGCGGAAGACATGGCTGCGGCTAAAGGTTCAGGTGGGCGGGGATGAGCCGACCGTGCCGAGCATCGCGCACGTCTACGCTTCGGCCAACTGGGCCGAACGCGAGTGCTACGACATGTTCGGCGTGCGCTTCCGCGGCCACCCCAACCTCAAGCGCATCCTCATGCCCGATGACTGGAACGGCCACCCGCTGCGCAAGGACTACCCCTTGACGGGGTTCGATCCCTTGCCGCCGCTGGTGCACGAGTAAGGGGGGAATCGGCATGGCGGAAATCGAGACGACCTTCGGCCAGGTCGACCCCGAGACCGGTCTCAAGCCCATGGTGATCAACCTTGGCCCGCAGCACCCGAGCACGCACGGCGTGCTTCGCGTTCGTCTGGCCCTGGACGGCGAACAGGTGCGTGCGTGCGAGCCGATCATCGGCTATTTGCACACCGGCATCGAGAAGAACTGCGAAGACTTGACCTTCAACCAGGCGATCACACTTACAGACCGCATGGACTACCTATCCCCGATCACGAACAACTTCGGCTACGTGCTCGGCGTCGAGAAGCTGCTCGGCGTCGAGGTGCCGAAGCGCTGCCAGTACATCCGCGTCATGTTCGCGGAGCTCTCGCGCCTTGCGAGCCACCTCGTCTGGCTTGGCACGAGTGCCATGGACATGGGTGCGATGTCGCCCTTCTTCTACACCATGCAGCAACGCGAGCAGATCCTCGACCTGATCGAGATGTCCGCGGGCACGCGTATGAACCCGAGCTACTTCCGCGTCGGCGGCCTTCTCAACGACCTGCCGCCGGGATTCGAGGAGAAGCTGCGCGCGTTCCTCGACGGCTTCCCGCACTGGCTCAAGGAGTATTACGCACTGCTTGACCGCAACCCGATCTGGGTGGAGCGCCTCAAGGGCACGGCGCCGATCTCGGCCGAACAGGCCCTGGACTACGGCTGGACAGGACCGCTGCTGCGCGCGTGCGGCGTCGACCGCGACCTGCGCAAGACGAACCCGTACTCGTCCTACGAGGACTTCGATTTCGCAGTGGTGACCGAAACGGACGGGGACGTCTACGCGCGCTACCATGTGCGGATGCGCGAGATGCAGGAGAGCCTCAAGATCATCCGGCAGGCGATCGACAACCTTCCGGAAGGCGACTGGCACGTTCCGGGATGGAAGATCTACCCGCCCAACAAGATGGAGATCGGGCGCAACATGGAGGCCCTGATCTACCACTTCAAGCTCTTCACCGAGGGCATCAGGGTTCCGGCCGGCGAGGTCTACTCGGCGGTCGAGGGCCCGAAGGGCGAGATCGGCTACTTCATCGTGTCCGATGGGTCCGGCAAGCCATACCGCGTCCGGGCGCGCGGGCCCTCGTTCTACAACCTCCAGGCGCTGCCTGTGATGGTTCAGGACAAGATCCTGGCGGACGTGGTGGCGGCGATCGGCTCCATCGACATCGTGCTCGGGGAGGTGGACCGGTGAACGCAGAGAACCTCGCCAAGGCGAAGGAACTGCTGCATCGCTTCCCCAAGCAGTCCTCGGCCCTGATTCCGCTGCTGCACCTCGTGGAGGACCAGTTCGGCTACATTCCCGAGGCAGAGGTGCAGGTCGTAGCTGACCTCATGGGCGTGACGCCTGCCTACGTCGAGTCGGTGCTGACGTTCTACACACTTTTCCACCGCCAGCCGACCGGGAAGTACCTGATCCAGGTCTGCCGCGGTCTCAGCTGCCAGCTGAATGGCGCCGACGAACTGTCGCGGTTCCTCTACGACGAGCTGGGCGTGGGGCGCAACGGGACGACGTCGGATGGTCTCTTCACCGTCGAGGAAGTGGAGTGCATCGCACTCTGCAAGAATGCGCCGGCGGTGCAGATCAATCTTGATTTCTATCCCAACATGACCAGGGAACAGCTGCGTTCCTTCCTGGACAAGGCCGCGAAGGAGGTCCGGAGCGGTGCCTGAGAAGCGGCTTCTCTTCAAGAATATCGACGTCCCGGGCATCGACGGAATCGAGGTCTACGAGCAGCACGGCGGCTACCAGTCGCTGCGCAAGGCCGTCCTCGACATGACCCCCGATGCCGTCCTGCAGGAGGTCATGGCCTCGAACCTGCGCGGTCGCGGTGGTGCAGGCTTCCCGACAGGGCGCAAGTGGAGCTTCCTGCCGAAGGATGGCCGCACGCGCTATCTCGTCTGCAACGGTGACGAATCCGAGCCTGGCACATGCAAGGACCAGGAGATCATCTATCGCATCCCGCACCTTTTGATCGAGGGCGTTGTCACAAGCGCCTACGCGATCGGCGCGGAGGACGCATTCATCTATCTGCGCGGGGAGTTCAAGACGGGCTACGCCGTGCTCGAGCGCGCCATCGCAGAGGCGCGGGCCAAGGGCTACGTCGGCGACAACGTGCTGGGATCGGGGCGCCGCGTCGAGATTACGCTCTACCTAGGCGCCGGAGCCTACATCTGCGGCGAGGAGACAGCCCTGCTTGAGAGCCTCGAGGGCAAGCGGGGCAATCCGCGCCTCAAGCCGCCGTTCCCGGCAACCGCCGGTCTCTACAGCATGCCGACCGTCGTGAACAACGTCGAGACGCTCTCGGCCGTGGTGCCGATCATCCAGATGGGCGGCGCCGAGTATGCGAAGCTCGGCACCGAGCGCAGCGCCGGCACGAAGCTCTTCTCCGTCTCCGGCAACGTTCGCCGGCCAGGGAACTACGAGGTGGAGCTCGGCAAGGTTACGCTGCGCGAACTGCTGTACGACATCGCCGGCGGTCCGCCCGAGGGGCACGAGTTCAAGGCCGTCATTCCGGGTGGCTCCTCCGTGCCCTTCCTGACGCCCGACAAGTTCGACACGCCGCTCGACTACGAGTCCCTGCAGGCCGCTGGCACCATGCTCGGTTCCGGCGGAGTCATCGTGCTCGACGACCGGGCGTGCATCGTCGGCTCCACCCTGCGCCTGATGGAGTTCTACCGGCACGAGTCGTGCGGCAAGTGCACCCCCTGCCGGGAGGGCACCATGTGGCTCAACCAGGTGCTTCAGCGCCTCGAGTCCGGCGAAGGCCGTCCGGGTGACCTCGAGACGCTTGCGGACCTGTGCAGCAACATCGACGGTCAGACCTTCTGCCCGCTGGGCGACGCCGCGATCGGCGCCCTCGCCTCCGGGCTCAAGCTGTTCCATGACGAATACGAGGCGCACATCACCAAGGGCGGCTGCCCGATGGGGGAGGTAGTGCGTTGATTACCCTTACGATCGACGGCCGGGAGGTACAGGTCGAGCCCGGGACGTTGATCCTCGACGCCGCCAAGCAGGCGGGTATCGACATTCCCGTCTTCTGCTACCATCCACGCATGGATCCGGTCGCGGCCTGCCGCATGTGTCTCGTGCGCATCGAGAAGATGCCGAAGCTGCAGCCGGCCTGTGCGACCCCGGTGGCGGAGGGCATGGTCGTCCACACGGACACCGACGAGGTGCGCAAGTCGCACGCGGGCGTGCTCGAGTTCCTGCTCGCGAATCATCCTCTCGACTGCCCCGTCTGCGACAAGGGCGGCGAGTGCGAGCTGCAGGACAACTCGATTCGCTACGGGCCGAACCTGACGCGCTTCGCCGATCACAAGCGCCACCTCGACAAGGCGCGGCCACTCGGACCGATCGTCGAGCTCGACCAGGAGCGCTGCATCCAGTGCATGCGCTGCGTTCGCTTCATGCAGGAAGTGGCCGGCGATCCTGTGCTGACACTGCATGACCGAGGCGGCCACGCGGTCGTCGACGTCGCCGAAGGGCGCACCTTCGACTCGATCTTCTCCGGCAACACCATCGAGATCTGCCCCGTCGGCGCCCTTACGTCGCGGCCATACCGCTTCAAGGCCCGCCCGTGGGACCTCGACGAGGTCGAGTCGATCTGCCCGCACTGCCCAGTCGGCTGCAACATTCGGCTGTCGCTGCGCCATGGCGAGGTAAAGCGCATCCTGTCGCGGGACAACGAGGAGATCGACTGGGGCTGGCTCTGCGACCGCGGTCGCTTCGGGTACGGATTCGTGCACGAGGGCGTCCGGGTCACCGAGCCCCTCATCCGCCGTGGCGACAGGCTCGCTCCGGTGTCATGGCCCGAGGCGATCGCCGCTGTCGGGAACGGCATGAAGGGCCGGGTCGGTGCGCTTGGCGGGGGCCGCAGCTCGCTCGAGGCCCAGTACCTGATGCGTCGCTGGATGGAAGAGAAGCTGGGATCGAGGAACGTCGACCACCGCGTCCTGCCGCTGACAACGGCCATTGCGCCGGGACAGGTCGGCCGCATCGACGACGTGAACGACGCAGACCTTGTGCTGGCGCTCGACGCCGAACTGAACGAAGAGGCCCCGGTGCTCAGCCTGCGGCTGCGACGCTTTGCGCGCGGCGGCCTGCGCATCGTGAGCATCTCAGAGCGCACGGGTCTTCTCGACATGCCCCACCAAGACGTAATGACGGGAAACGTCGCCCAGACCCTAGCGCAGATCGCGAAGGGCGAGGGTGAGGTCGGCGAGGCCTTCCTCAAGGCGAAGAAAGTGCTGATGATCTGGAGCGGACGCGGACACGACGTGACTGACGCGATCGAGGCTGCCGTCCATGCGCGCTCCGGTGAGACCTACACCATGGTGGTGGGTGGTCTCGCCAATTCGTTCGGTGCCCAGGCGGTGGGTCTCGTGCCCGGCGAGGGTGGGTTCGACACGAGGTCGATGCTCGAGGCGGCCGCGAAGGGCGAGCTCGACGGCCTGTTCCTGCTGGCGCAGGAACTCGACGAGTTCCCCGACCAGGAGCTTGTCGCGTCGGCCTTGAGCCAGCTCAAGTTCCTGGCTGTGGCGCAGGTGGTGCCGAGTGCCTTGACGGAACGCGCCGACGTGGTTCTGCCTCTCGCTGCGTGGGCCGAGTCGGATGGGCACTTCGTGAACATGGAGGGGCGTGCGCAGCGGTACTATGCCGGCGCGACCCGCCCGAGCGGCGTCTACGACGACTGGCAGCTCATGGCGGAGCTCCTGGGGGTCGCCTGGGGACAGGAAGAGACGGCAGCCGCCGTCCGGTCCGAACTGCCTTCCCTGTTCGAGGCGCACCGCCGCGATGGAGTACCGCAGCCCACGGGCGGCTACGAACCCGTGGCGCGGGCACCTGTCCAGGCAAGCATCTACCACAAGGGTGTAACACCCGATCCGTTCCTGCGCTCGCTCGGGCCGCAGGCGGAGCTCGCTGGGAGGGCAGAGTAGAATGCTCACAGTCATTCTCATCTTGGTCAAGGGCCTGATCACGGCCGTGCTGCTGCTCTCCGCGTTCGGCTTGATGACATGGATCGAGCGCAAGGTGCTGGCTCGCTTCCAGTTCCGGCCCGGGCCGAACCGCCTGGGGCCCGCCGGTGTCATGCAGTTCGTGGCAGATGGACTCAAGCTGGTATTCAAGGAAGAGATCATTCCGACCGCGGCGGACCGCTTCATCTACCTCCTTGCGCCGCTCATCTCCCTGACGGCGGCGCTGGTGGCGTTTGCGGTCATTCCGTGGGGACCGCCGATCCACATCTTCGGCCAGACGGTGCCGATGGAGATCGGCGGGCCGAATATCGGCATCCTCTTCATCTTCGCCGTGACATCGCTCGGCGTGTACGGACTGATCCTCGGTGGCTGGGCTTCGGCGAACAAGTACAGCCTGCTCGGCGGTCTGCGCTCGACGGCGCAGATCATCTCCTACGAACTGGCGATGGGCCTTGCAGTGACGGGCGTTCTGCTCGCGGCGGGATCCGCCGATCTCAACACGATCATCGCGAAGCAGTACCACCTGTGGTTCATCGTGCCGCAGATCGTCGGCTTCATCATCTACGTGATCACGATGGTCGCCGAGACGAACCGCACTCCCTTCGACCTGCCGGAAGCGGAGAACGAGCTCGTGGCTGGTTACCACACGGAGTACACGGGTCTCAAGTGGGCCATGTTCATGATGGCCGAGTACATCAACATGATTACGGTATCCGGTCTCGCAACGACACTCTTCCTCGGTGGCTGGCACGGTCCGTGGCTGCCGCCGGAGATCTGGTTCCTGATCAAGGTCGCGGCGTTCATGTACTTCTTCATCTGGCTGCGGGCGACGCTGCCTCGGCTGCGTTACGACCGCCTCATGGCCTTCGGCTGGAAAGTGCTTCTGCCGGTGGCCCTTCTCAACACGCTTGCGACCGCCGTCTGGGTGGCCGTTGCACGCTAAGGGGGCCGGGGCACTGTGCCCCGGCCTTCTCAAGGGGGTCTTCGGATGCTGAGCACCGTCGTCTTCTGGATCGCAGCCGTCCTGGCCGTTGTGGGGGCCGTCGGCGTCGTGTCAACGCGCAATCCGGTGCATACAGCCCTGTCGCTCGTGCTCACGATGCTGTCGCTCGGTGTTCTCTTCCTGCTGCTGCACGCGGAGTTCCTCGCTGTCGTAGAGGTTCTCGTGTACGCAGGGGCGGTCATGGTCCTCTTCCTCTTCGTGGTGACGCTCCTGATGGCGGGCGTCAAGCCACCCAAGGAGGAGCGCCACCTGCGCCTCGCCTACCAGACTCTGATCGCCGGTCTCTTTGGTCTCATCCTCTTCGTGCTGGTGCTGCACTCCATTGTCGGTGCGGGCTGGGTCGGCACCCTAGCCGGTCCGCAAGGCGGAAGCTTCGGGTCGATAGCTTCCTTCGGCACGGCGCTCTTTACGCGATACCTTCTGCCCTTCGAGCTGACGGCGGTGGTGCTGCTGGTCGCAGTCATCGGCGTCGTCGTGCTCGGACGCGAGCAGGAGTAGGGGAGGGAAGTTCATGGTGCCGATCGGCTACTACCTTGTCCTCTCCGCCGTGCTGTTCGTCATCGGCGGCGTAGGCGTCCTTGCACGGCGCAACCCGCTGCAGATGTTCATGGCGGTGGAACTGATGTGGAACGCCGTGAACCTCAGCTTCGTGGCCTTCGCAAGGCAGTATCTCAACATGGCGGGGCACATCTTCGTGTTCCTGGTGATCACGGTCGCCGCGGCAGAAGTCGCGATCGGTCTGGCGATCATCGTCATGGTCTTCCGCAAGCGCGAGCACGTGGACGTCGACGACCTCTCGCTGATGAAGGGGTAGGATATGCAAGACGCAATCGTTATCCTCCTACTGCCTGCGCTGGGCAGCCTGATCGCGGCTGTGCTGGGGAAGAGCATCGGCCGCAAGGCCACCGCGTACGTCACCGTGGGCGCCATGGGCGCCGCCTTCCTCTGGGCCTTCTCCGTATTCTGGCGCCTGCTGCAGTTGCCGGCGGCGCAGCGCAGCTTCGATCCGGTGTACTGGCAGTGGATCCACGCCGGTGCGTTGAAGCTGCAGTTCGGCCTTCTGATCGATCCGCTGTCGACGACATTCTTCCTGATCGTGACGTTCGTCGGCTTCCTCATCCACCTCTACTCCGTCGGCTACATGCACGACGACGAGAACTTCCAGCGCTTCTTCGCCTACTTGAACCTCTTTGCCCTCGCCATGCTGCTCCTCGTAGGGGCAGACAACTTCATTTTCCTCCTCGTCGGCTGGGGCGGAGTGGGTCTCGCGTCCTACCTCCTGATCGGCTTCTGGCATCAGCGCCCGAGCGCAGTCAAGGCTGCCCGCAAGGCGTTGGTGCTGAACGTCGCAGGTGATGTCGGCATCATGCTGGCGATCTTCATCCTGGTGATGTCGATCGGGCGCCTGAGCTACGCGGGCGTCTTCAGCCACGTGAGTTCGCTGACCGCCTTCCAGGTTGAGCTCATCGCCTTCCTCCTGTACCTCGGGGCAGCCGCCAAGTCGGCGCAGTTCCCGCTGCACGTCTGGCTGCCGGACGCCATGGAGGGCCCGACGCCGGTGTCGGCCCTGATCCACGCCGCCACCATGGTGACGGCGGGCGTCTACCTCGTGGCTCGCGCCTACCCGATCTTCCACGCCGCACCGGTCGCGGCCGAATGGATTGCGGGCATCGGCGCCTTCACCGCGCTCTTCGCGGCGACGATCGCCATCACCCAGAACGACATCAAGCGCGTCATCGCCTACTCGACGGTGTCGCAGCTCGGTTACATGTTCCTGGCGGTAGGCATCGGCGCCTACGCCGCGGGCATCTTCCACCTGACGATGCACGCCTTCTTCAAGGCGCTGCTCTTCCTGGCCGCCGGCTCCGTGATCCATGCGGTCAGTGGCGAGCAGGACATGCGCAAGATGGGCGGACTCAGGAAGCTCTTGCCGATCACCTACTGGACCATGCTGATCGGCGCAGCATCCAACGCCGGTGTGCCGCTCTTCTCCGGGTTCTTCTCCAAGGATGAGATCCTCGGGCAGGCACTCGCCTCGGGACACTTCTGGCTCTGGCTGGTCGGTGTCGTGACGGCCTTCTTCACGGCCATCTACATCTTCCGCCTCATCTTCCTGGTGTTCCACGGCAAGTATCGGGGCGATGGCCATCCGCACGAGTCACCCAAGGTGATGACGATCCCGCTGATCGTCCTCGCGATCGGCGCCCTGTTCGGCGGATACCTCAACGTGCCTGGCGCCTGGAGCCTCTTCGACCAGTGGCTCGCCCCAGTGTTCGCCAAGTATCCCGGCGGCGCCATCCCGGCGGCATCGGCCGCGCCGAACTGGGGCGCCATGGCGCTCACGGCGGTGCTGGTCCTCGTCGGCATCTACGTCGCCTGGCTCTACTTCGGGCGCGGCGAGGTGCGCACGGAGCTGCCCGAGGGCGTGCGCGGCGTGCACAAGGTGCTCTACAACAAGTACTACATCGACGAGATCGGCCACGCGGCGCTCGTCTGGACGACCGACCGCCTCGCGATCGTGCTCGATCTCTTCGATCGGGTCGTCGTGGACGGCATCGTGATGGGCATCGCGGCGCTGGTCAAGGCCTGGGGTGAAGCGCTCGCGCCACTCCAGGACGGGTTCCTGCGGCGCTACGGACTTGCGGTCTTGATCGGCGGCGTGGCCATCGTGGCCTACCTCACTCTGGTGCAGTAGGAGGTGCTGGGAATGCTGGAAGTGCTGTTTTTCCTGCCGGTCCTGGGCGCTCTCCTCCTGCTCCTGCTGCCTGCCAAGGCCGCACGCTGGACGGCGTTCGGAGTGGCCGTCCTCACGTTCCTGCTGACGCTCTATCTGATCCCGGCCGCCTACGGCCACGGCGCAGGGTACGGCACCCTCATCAGCGTGCCTTGGATCGGCGCCTGGGGTGTCAACTGGGCCTTGGGACTGGACGGACTGTCACTCGTCCTCGTGATCCTGACGACCCTCGTCTCGGCGGTGGCGATCGCCTGGACCCCGGCGAGGGACCGCACGTACTACGTGCTCTTCCTGCTGCTCGAAGCGACGGCCCTAGGGGTGTTCCTGGCGGCTGACCTCTTCGTCTTCTACGTCTTCTGGGAGGCCATGATCATCCCGGCCTACATCCTGATCGCCAGCTACGGCGGACCCCGGCGACAGAGGGCCGCGATCAAGTTCCTCATCTACTCCCTGGTGCCGAGCCTTCTGATGCTGGCAGCGGTTGTGGTGCTGGGCTATGAGGCCTTCCTGCAGTTCGGCAGCTGGAGCTTCTCGATTGCCACACTGACGCACCTCAGCCTGCCGGTCTCGACGCAGATGTGGCTCTTTGCCGCGTTCGCCTTCGCCTTCATGGTGAAGATCCCGGCATTCCCGTTCCACAGCTGGATGCCAGAGGCGTACGCGGAGGCTCCGGCACCTGTCACGACGATGCTGTCGTCGGTTCTCTCCAAGACAGCGCTCTATGCCTTCCTTCGCATCGCCCTTCCGATCTTGCCGACGGCGGCGCAGCGGTTTGCGCCCGCTCTGGGCGTCCTGGCCCTCATCAGCATCCTCTACGGCGCGTTCGTGGCCCTGGCGCAGCGCGACGGGAAGCTCGTCATCGGATACTCCTCGCTCTCGCACCTCGGGCTCGTCCTGCTGGGCATCGCGGCCCTGAGCTACACCGGCCTGCAGGGCGCCGTTCTGCAGATGTTCAACCACGGAATCTACGCGGCCGGCCTCTTCCTGCTCTTCGGTCTGATCGAGGAGCGACAGGGCACGCGAGATCTTGAAGCGCTCGGCGGCCTTGAGGCCAGAGGCCCGATACTGGCCGGCCTCTTCCTGATAGCAGTGCTGACCGGTCTCGGCCTGCCCGGACTCCAAGGCTTTGCAGGCGAGATCACCCTGCTCACCGGCATCTACCTGACGCACGCCGTTTGGGCCTGGATCGCGGTCATTGCCGTCATCCTCTCCGCGGCGTACTTCATCCGTCTGTTCCAGAAGGTTGCCCATGGCACGCCGAGAGCGCCGGCAGGGGCGCCTGGTGAAAGACCTGAGATCAGAGGCGGGCAGATCGCCCTGATCGCGCCGCTGATCCTGGCAATGGTGTTCTTCGGCTTCTACCCGGACGCCATCACCAAGGCCATCGGACCTGCCCTCACGCATGTCTCGCAATCGGTGCGGGCGACGGCACAGGGGCCGTCTACCGTGACGTCGGAGGTGCAGGTCAAGTGAACTTCCCTGTCATCAATCCTCTTGGCATCCTGCCGGAGATCGTCCTGCTCGTGACATCCGTGCTCGTGCTGCTGATCGCACTGTTCCTGCACGAGAAGCACAGCCCATGGCTGAACTACTTCGGCGCCATCGGCGTGCTGGTGGCGCTCGGAACCCTCCCGGTGCTATGGCAGGGTCACCTGCAGGTGTCGTTCGGCGGAGCGATCGTCGCGGACCACTTCTCCCTTGCGATGGACGCCGCCATCCTCATCTCCGCCTTCGCCGGACTGCTGCTGGGCCTGCGCGAGGTGGAACCGGGCGCGGACTACGTAGCGCTAGTGCTCTGGGCGGCGATCGGCATGATCGTGCTCACATCGGCTGTGGAGCTCTTGTCCATCTTCCTCGGCCTCGAGGTGCTGTCGCTGCCGCTCTACATTCTCTCCGGCTTCCGGCGGCACCGCGAGAAGTCGGGCGAGGCAGCCATGAAGTATCTGCTGATTGGCGCCTTCTCCTCGGGCATCTTCCTCTACGGCCTCGCGTTCCTCTATGGAGCGACGGGATCGGTGACGCTGCAGGGCATCCAGATGGCTCTCCTGCAGAACGTCGGCACACAGCCTCTCTACCTCGAACTGGGCGCGGCTCTGGTGATCGCCGGTCTCGCCTTCAAGCTCGCTCTGGTGCCGTTCCAGAACTGGGTGCCGGACGTCTATGAGGGAGCGCCGACGCCTGTCACCGCGTTCATGTCGGTGGGAACTAAAGCGGCGGCGTTCGGCGTGCTGGCACGTCTGCTCACCGTGGCCCTGCCATCCGCCCTGGTGCACTGGCAGCCCGTCCTGAGCTTCCTCGCCGTCCTGACACTCCTTTATGGCAACCTGGCTGCACTAAGGCAGACCAACATGAAGCGCATGTTGGCATACTCCGGCATCGCCCAGGCCGGCTACCTGGTTGTCGCCATCGTGGCGAACAGCCAGACCGGCATCGGCGCAGGAATGTTCTACATCGTGGCCTATGCCTTCATGAACCTGGGGGCGTTCGCGGTGGTCGCCGCGCTGTCGGGCGAGAACGAGGAAGGCGCGGAGCTCTCGGCGTACCGCGGCCTCTTCTATCGGAGGCCGTGGCTCGCCAGCGCCATGACGTTCTTCCTGCTTTCACTCGCCTCGATTCCGCCGCTCGTCGGGTTCCCCGGCAAGTTCTACATCCTGCGCGCCGCCGTCGCGTCCGGCGGGCTGCTGCTCGCGATTGCCATCCTGGTAGGCACCATGATCAGCCTCTACTACTACCTCAGGCCGATTGCCTACATGTTCCAGCACGCCGACGTCGAGGCTCCGGTGGCGTCGAAGGCACACTGGGCACAGCAGTTCGCCGTGGGCGCCATGCTGGTCGGCACGCTGGTCCTGGGCCTCGTGCCCTCGCTGGTCACGTCTGTTCTGCAGCACGCAGTGCACGCCCTCTACGGGCTCTAGGCCGAACGCCAGGCGACCGTCGTCCCCTTTGGGGCGGCGGTCGTTCTGCATATGCCGCTCGAAGCTGCATGAAATGGCTACGGGGGTGTCGGCCCGTGGCCTTTTGGCAGGGTACAGGACTTCTGCTCCTTGGCGGCATCCTCAGCCGGCTCCTCGGGCTCTATCGTCTGCTTCTGCCGCGTCTCCTGGGCCCGGAAGGGGTCGGCCTCTACCACATGGCCTACCCGGCCTACGCCCTGACTCTCGCCATCGCTACGGGCGGCCTGCCGGTGGCGGTGTCGAAGATGGTCGCGCGGAGCGCGGCGCAGGGTGCGCACCGCGAGGCACAGCGCATCCTCCGGGTGGCGACCGTCGTGCTGCTCGTGCTCGGCCTTGTCGGCGGCGCGGGTCTCTTCCTGGCGGCACCTTGGCTCGCGCTGCACGTGGCGAGGGATCCGCGGGCCTCGCTGGCGTTTGCGGCCGTGGCGCCTGCAGTGCTTCTCGTGGCTGCCATGTCAGCTCTACGCGGCTACTTCCAAGGCTATCAGCAGATGGCCCCGACAGCGATCTCGCAGGTCCTGGAGCAGCTCGTGCGCGTGGTGGCGATCGTGGCGCTGATCATCGTGCTGCGGCCCCTCGGCATCGCCTGGATGGCTGCCGGCGCGGCTGGCGCGGCCGGCATCGGCGCGCTGGCTGGCCTGGGCGTGCTGGTGGTGATGCGCAGCTTGCGTCCACAGCCTCGTGGTGGACGTCGTGGCATGCCTGCGCGCCGCATCCTTGGAGAGCTCCTCGGGCTGGCGGTACCGATCACTGTCACCGGCCTAGGCGTGCCGGTCATGCAGCTTCTTGACCTTGTGGTGGTTCCCTCCGTGCTGCAGCAGCGTGGTTACGCGGCGCACAGCCGCACAGGAGCGTACGGCGTGCTCAGCGGCTACGCGATGCCGCTCGTCTCGCTACCGGCCATCGTGAGCGGTGCAATCGCCGTGGCACTTGTACCAGCGGTGTCGGCAGCGATAGCGCGAGGAGACGAAGGCGCCGCGCGAGTTCTGACGCGGGACGCCCTCGCCGCAGCGTGGCGCTGGCTCCTGCCCGCCGCGGTAGGTCTAGCGATCCTGAGCACGCCGATCGTAAAGATGCTATTCGGCAGTGCGGCCGCAGCCGAGAGCCTGATGGCGCTGGCGCCGAGTGCCCTGCTCTTTGGACTCGGCCAGGTCGCCGCCGCGGCGCTGCAGGGTCGAGGCCAGACGTGGCGCCCACTGGCGAATCTTGGGGTGGCCACCGTGACCAAGATTGTGCTGAGCCTACTGCTGACGCGGGCGTTTGGGATCGTGGGGGCAGCACTTGCGACAAGCGGCGCGTACCTCGTCTGGGCTGGCCTGAATCTTGCGGCGGCGAGCCGGGCGACGAGACAGTCGGGCATCGGCGGCTGGGCAGCGCCGCCCATCCTGGCGGCGGCTGGCATGGCTCTGGTGCTCCGGCTCACGTCTCCCTCCAGCGGCGGGGCGACGCTGCTCGCCGTGACTGCGGGAGCTGCGACGTATCTCGCCCTGCTTGGCGTCGCAGGAGGGTTCGGACCGGCCGAGCGGGAAGCCCTGGCGAGCATCGCGCGGCGCGCGCGGCGCATGCTGCAGAGCAGGAGATGATGACCGCTTGCAGATCTTCGGCACGGGATTCGGCGGCGACTTGCCGCAGGTGCCGACAGGCCGCCTGTTTGCGCCGGCGGGCGTTCTTGACGGCATGGTCGGCGCGCAGAAATGGTCCGTCGCGCACAAACTCCCCGGGACCTTCGAGCCAACCGATATCATGCTGCTGCCGGGCGGCCCGGAAGTGGACGACCCCTGGCTGGCGGCAGGCCTCGCACAGGGCGGATCGGTGCACTATGCGCAGCCGCTCGTCCTCGCCCTGGACCTGCCACGCGGTACAGTGACACGCCATGCTGCGCGTCGTGACCCTTGGCCCGCCGGACAGGGCGTCCTTGTCTACGGCGGGGACGACCCTGGCTTGCCTGACGCGCTCCTGACCCTGTCGCAAGGCGTGCTGATTGGACACGAGCGCAGGCTCGAGGGTCGACTGGGCGAACTAGCGGCCGGACGCGCACCGAACGAGATGCTCTATGTGCCGCCGATCGGCGCGGAGGCCGCCCTGTCCTTTGCGGCCGCCAGCACCGTCATGCGCATGCTGCGTGCGCCTGGAGGATGCCCATGGGATCGCGAACAGAACCATATCAGCCTCTTGCCTTATCTGCTGGAGGAGGCGGCCGAGGCGTATGACGCGATTTCGGAGGCCGATCTGCATGGGATTGTGGAAGAACTGGGAGACTTGCTGCTGCAAGTGCTGTTCCACGCGCAGTTGGCGGAGGAAGAGGGCAGCTTCGGCCTCCACGATGTGACCGATGGCCTGTGGCGCAAGCTGGTGCGGAGACACCCGCACGTGTTCGGCGACGAGCACTATGCCAGCGCACAGGACTTCCTGCCGCGCTGGGAGCAGCTGAAGGTGGAGGAGGGAACGCGTCGGCAAAGCGAACTTGACGGCATACCCGCCTCATTATCCTCTCTTGCGGCTCTTGAGAAGGCCATGCGCAAGCTCATGCGCTGCGGAATAGGCCAATTTGAGGAACCGGGCTACACGGCGCTTTTCGAGCACCGGGTAGCAGCCGGAGAGGATCTCGAACGGGAGGCACGCCGCTCGCTCTCTGCGCTGCAGACGCGCTGCAGGCGCGCCGAGGCCCTGCTCGGCCAACGGTTGTCCGGAGCGGACCCGGAAAAAGCTGCGCAAGCATGGAAAATGGCGCAAACTGCGCAGGTTACGGGCGAGGAAAGCAGGAATGAGTGGCCAATTGACGAATCATAGGCGTCGACAATCGGCACAGGGAGGGGTACCTACGAACAAGACCGAGCTGGTAGCGAAGGTCGCCGAACGCGCCGGGATGAGCAAGAAGGACGCGGACAAGGCAGTCACCGCCTTCGTTGAAACGGTCGAAGAAGCTTTGACCGGTGGCGACAAGGTGTCGCTCGTTGGGTTCGGTACCTTCGAGGTTCGGTCGCGCGCCGCGCGCAAGGGCCTGAACCCGCAGACCAAGAAGGAGATCAAGATTCCGGCCAGCCGCGTACCGGCCTTCAAGGCGGGCAAGGCTCTGAAGGACTCGGTCGCCAAGTAGGGCGTATTGCGGGGAGCCGGGAGCATCCTGCGGATGCTTGCCGGCTTCCTTCCTTTTACCGAGGAGGTGGCCGCCGTGCGCCTGGACAAGTGGCTCAAGGTGGCGCGCGTCATCAAACGTCGAACGCTCGCGCACGATGCCGCGGACACGGGGCGGGTAACGTTGAACGGCAAGCCCGCGAAGCCGTCGGCGGAGGTACATGTCGGCGACGAGATGGTGGTCGATATCGGCGGACGCGAGACGGCCCTGCGCGTGCTGCTGGTGCCAGATCGACCGCTGCCGCGGGGCGCCGATGAACTCTACGAGGTGGTCTGGGTACGGCAGAAGGGGCCGGGAGCGTTGGAATGACGCAAGAAGGACAAAATCACGAGCCGGGCGCTGCCAGCGTCCGGCTCGTCCGCTTCTTGGCATGCATCGCGTAACGGTGCCTTCGGCCAGCCTAGGTAGCGGAGGAGGGGAGACATGGCTGAGCTCCTGCGTCGGTGGCGTTACCCAGCGCTCGTCGCGGCGCTCTTTCTTGTGCTGTTGATCTTCGTCCTCGCCAGGCAGGCCAGATCGCCCCGCCAACCGTCTTCTGTTCCCCGCGCGGCATTGAGCCTTTTCTGGCGGCCGATGGTCATGGGTTTCTACGAGAATCAAGGCACGGGTCCCGGGACCTCATGGGCTTCACTCGTTGCCCATGCGCGGCAGATACAGATCACGAGTCCTTACTGGTACCGCATCAACGCCTCCGGCAATCTGACGCACGACATGGCGGTCTCGCAGGTGACCAAGTTTGCGCACGGCCATCGAAGCTTCGTTTGGCCGCTTATAGGCAACTCCGGCAAGGATCCCATGTACAGCGCCTCGACGCGCAGCCGGATGATCACCACGATCGAGAGCCTGGTGCGTCGCCATGGCTACGATGGCGTGCTCATCGACTTTGAACTGCTTACCCCCTATTCCCGCGACGATCTCTCCACCTTCCTGAATGATCTAGGCAGGACGCTGCACCGGGAGGGGAAGGGGCTCGGGGTCGCGGTCTTCCCGAAGGTGGGCATCAGTCAGGACGTCAGCTTCCCCTACGATTATCCAGCCCTCGGCAAGGTCACCGACGCCGTGGTGATCATGGCCTACGACCACCACTATCAGGGCGGACCGGCTGGGCCCATTGCGCCTTTGCCCTGGGTGCGCAATAACGTGAATTTCGCGCTGGGACACGTCCCCAGCCAAAGGATCTACCTTGGCGTCGCCGCCTACGGCTACGACTGGACCGGCTCCGGGCAGAGCAACCCGATCACGACGCTACATGCGCAAGCCCTGCTGACGAAGTACGGCATCACGCCCACCTGGGATGCCGTGTCGCAGGAGTACCACTTCCGCTATGTCGACGGCGGGCAGAGCCACAACATCTGGTACGAGGATCAGCGCTCGTTCGCCCAGAAGCTCGCTTTGGCCAAGGCAGCGCGCCTCGGCGGAATAGCCCTTTGGGAACTCGGCGGCGAGAGTCCGGACATCTGGACGCAGCTGAAGCACACGAGCCTCCTCTCCTGACGTCAGGCGAGCAGGACTGCGCCGACCACCACAAGCGCAGTGCCGGCCCACGCCAGCGGCGTGGGCCGCTCGCGCAGTCTCAGATAGCCGAGCACGGCGGCGAAGAGGGGAGCCGTCTGCCGCATGGCGATGGTAGGCGCCAACGGTCCGAGACGGTAGGCGTAGAGCAGCATGAGGTACGACGCCAGACTGAGCGCGCCGAAGAGCGGCGCCAAACGGTCGCCCGGACCCGGCTGCGCCCGCAGGGCGAAGGGCGCCGTTAGCACGGTCGCACCCGTATAGAGCAAGGCGATGTAGAGAAGTGGCGGCGCGTGCTGTACGCCACGGCTGTCCACGAACGTGTAAGCGGCGATCAAGAGGCCGATCCAGGCGACGCGCAGGAGGTCCTTCGGCCGCTCCGGTCGGCCTGAGACAAGGACGCTGCCCCCGAGCACGAGGGTGATGGCGACCCAGTTGAGCGGGCCCTGGTTCTGGCCGAGCAACAGGAGCGCCGCCAAGGATGCGAGCAGCACCCCGCCGGCGCGCGACAGTGTGTAGGCCCAATGCAGTTCGCCTGTGCGATACGCGGCGGCCAGCGAGGTGAAATAGAAGGCGTGGACGATCGAAGTCGCGAGAAGGTAGGGCCACAGGCCCTGCCAGTCGGCGTCTCGCCAGAGCCCAAGGGACAGGATCAGGGCGAGAACCGCGGAGGAGCCCGCCAGCAGCCACATGAACCTGAGCCGCCCGCTTTCCTGCCGTGCAGCGGCATTCCAAAGCACATGCAGCACGGCGGAACCGAGCGCCAGAAGCAAGGCTGCGTGCGACACGGGTTCACCCCCCAGGTCGCCCGGGACTTCCTAGAGTTCGATCTGCGCTGACCAGCCGGCCTCTCGCAGCGGGCTGAGGGTCTCCTCTACAAACTTCCGGTGCCTCGGGTCCTCGATGTAGGCGGTGAAGTCCGCGGGGGAGCGGAAGTCCAGCGTGACGGCGTAGTCGGCCGCAATGCCGGAACTGCCGGGCAGGCCGAGAGCCTTGCCTACGTGGCCATCGGCTACGGCGGGAATTTCACGCAGCAGCTGGCGGAATGCGGCATCGAGGGCGGTGACGTCTTCCGGGCGGACACCTTGCCTGAGCTTGAGCAGCAAGACGTGGCGTAGCATGGTTTACCTCCTCAGGAGATGATCTCGGCCGAAGGTGCGGGCGTTTCGTGACTGCGGTAGGTTGCGAAGGCAAGAGCCGTGGCAAGCCAGAGCACAGCTGGGCTGAGGAGGATGCCGAGAAGCTGTCCTGTTGTTCCGAGCAGCTGCTCGATCAATCCGGCCACGAGGTCGATGACGATCGAGATGGCCAGGGTAAGCAGCCAGTGTCCGAATCGACCGCGCCCATAGGCCTCAGTGAACGCGCGGGCAAAGCCCACGAGGACAGGCACCTCGGCGACGTAGATGATCGCCTGAGCCGCCTGCATATACGGTCCGACCGCGATCACCAGGACGATGACGATGACCGCGAAGATGCCTATCAGGCGATAGACTTCAGCGGGCTGGAGGCTGGTGAGCCCCGTGATCTGGCCCAGTCCTGCAAAGGCGCCGCTTACGCCGAGCAGGATCAGGATGACGATCGTCACTGCGATGGCTACCAAAAGGTTGATGCCGAATAGCCCCAAAGTGCGCCCCCAAAGACGGTAGCCGCGCGCCCAGAACGGGCTGGGGGGATCTCCTCGCGCCGCCTCTCCCAGGGCTCCGAGAGCAGCGCCGTATCCGAACGCCAGCTCGGCGACCACGGCCGCGATCGCCACGAGGAACATGACACCCGCCGTCTGACCGGAGCTGGCACGGTTGGACAGGGCGACCAGGCCCACGATGAGCGCTGCCGCGACGACCGTCAGGAGCATCTGGACGTAGACATCCGCCCTGGTGCGCAGAATCCTGCCCCACAGGGCGAAGATCGACGACATCCAACCACCCCTTCACACATAAAGACGTCCCGCAGCGCCGGGCACGGGAACACCCATCACTTCGCCCACACGGCCTGTGGCTCCTTCGCCGAGGCAGCAACGGACACCGTCGCGCATAGCATCGATTAGCAGGGGGTGACCCAATGGCCGGTGCAGCCGACGACAAGCACCATGCCCTTAGTCTGCGCGACCGCCATCTCCTGGAGTTGACCGGCGTCACCAAGGTGGAATCCTTCGACGAGCACGAGATTGCCCTGTCGACGCAGTTGGGCATGCTCTCCGTCAAGGGCGAGAACCTGCACATCCGCCACCTTGATCTCGAGAACGGCGATCTCCAGCTGGATGGCACGGTCGTCACGCTCAGCTATCAGCAGGACAGCCGGCGCAAGGGGCGTCTTGGCCGGCTGCTCAGATGATCGACCTGCCACTCGCCGAACAACTTGACCGATTGATCTGGGCGGCAGCCATCGGTTTTGGTCTTGTGCCGCTCTGGTACCTCGTCGTGAAGCTGTGCGGACGGCGGGGATTCTGGCGAGGGTTTCTCGAGTTCTGGCTCCTTGGGCTTTTGAGCATCGCGGCAGCCGCCGCCGTTTTCATCGGCACGCTGGGTGACCTCAGGGCGTACGTGCCCGTTGGACTTATCGGCGGCGGTACAGTTTCTGCAGCAATTCTCCATATCCTGAGGGTTCCGTGGCAGGAGACGCGACGCTCACGCAGAATCTAAAGTGACGTTCTATCCACAAAATGTGGACAAATTGTGGACAAGCAAGGAGGCGAGGCGCAGGTGCACCTGGAAATCCGGGGGGCAGAGCGTCTCAGCTTCCGGGAGCGGCAGGTCGTAACCCTGAAGGAGACAGGGGTACGACAGGATGCCATTGCGCATCAGCTCTCCTTGAGCGAGTCCAGCGTCGCCACTCTGCTCCATCGCGCAAAGACGAAGGGCTATCAGGTCGTCATCGTCATCGACGGTGACCCTCTCGCCTTGAACACCGAAGGTTTGGAGGAGGAAGAGGAGATTGGCGAAGGCAGCTGACGCGATCGGCCTCGCGGTCCTCCGCGCGCCAGCGCCACAGCGCAGGGTGCCGGTCGAGAAGGAGGAGCGCCAGACTCGACCCCGTCGCAAGGCGCGGCGCCGCTTGCGCCTGCGGTTTGGTCGTCTGATGTTTGCCGCGGCCATCGCCTATCTTGTCGGCGCAGGAGCTATTGGCGAGTTGCAACTCCTGCACGTGCAGACGCAGGAGCATCAGATGCTGCAACAGCTCAACGCCGCAAAGGGGCATGCTGCGCAGCTCAAGACCGAGGTGCGCCAGCTCAGGACGCAGACCGGGGAGGCCCAGGCTGTGCGCCAGGTCCTGCGCTATGCGCCTACCAGCGGGGCGCCGGTGATCATCACGGTTCAGCCCTGATCTTCCTTTGCATCGGTTGGAAACCGCTGCTCACCCGGCGCGCGCTCTGCGTGCGCCGCGTCGTACCGCTCTTGGCCGCGGCGCCATGTCAGCGGCCAGGTGGCCGAAGGCAGCCTGGGATCGGGTGGCCTGCGTTCACGCGAGGAGATCCCCGGCTTGACTGGACGAGCAGAATCTCGCTAAACTTCGTATCAGAGGTATTGGGCACATCAGCCCAGTTGGAAAGCGGGGAGACTTTGGCGGAGGAAGAGATCGTCGTCGGGTCCGTGGTCGAGGGCGTGGTGACAGGCATCACGCGCTTCGGCGCATTTGTGTTGCTCCCGGGCGGCAAGACAGGACTCGTTCACATCTCCGAAGTGGCGGATTCCTATGTCAACGACATCAAGGAGTTCGTCAAGGAGCAGGACCAAGTCAAGGTCAAGGTTCTTTCCTACGACGGGAACCAAAAGATCGCACTTTCCATACGCCAGGCGAAGCCCGGAGCGTCGGCCGTACGTCCGCGCAGCGGCGGATTCGGCGGCGGTGGCGGTGGCGGTGGTCATGGCCGTGGACCGGCGCGCCCGCAGAACTTCGAGGACCGCTTGGCTCGGTTCATGAAGGAGAGCGAGGACAAGCAGGCGGATCTGCGCCGCCACCACGACTCGCGGCGCGGTGGCCACCGGGGACGCGGCGAGGGTTCGGTCTGATTGTAGGTGGAATGGTGGGGCGTCCCTCGCGGGGCGCCCTTTTTATGCTCAGGAGGCAATTTGGGCCTTGCGGATATTATAACTAGATGGCAAATTGAGTCTCGAAACGCCAGACAATGTCGAGAGAAGGTCCGGGGCCCATGTTGACCAGGGTTCGCCTTGAGGAGCGCACGATACGCATTCCCCTCTCATCCGGCACCGAGCGGACCGTGACCTTCCCGACCCGCATCGCCGAGGTCGTGGGGTTTGCCCAGGTGGTTGCCGTGCGCTGCGATGCTGACCCCTACATGCTGCAGGACCGCAACGTCTTTGGCGTCACCGACACGTCGGCGGAGGTCTGGCGCGTCGACGCACGCATGGCCGGCAGCATCTGTACGGGACTTTCTGCCCAGGGAGAGCATCTCATCGCCGCGCTCGGCGACGGCCGCGCGGTGCTGCTCGACCCCATGACCGGCAGGCTCCTGCAACTGTAGACGAAGCGCTTTGCAGATCGGCCCGCCTTCTGCTACGATGTGCACAGATTTGTGCACATGACGGGAGAGGTAGACCGTTGGAGCGCTTCGCATTTGTTCTCCACCCACTGCGCTTCGCAGACTACACCCGCAAGTATCCTGCGCTCAGGCTCCTGCCGGAGCCCATCGTGGAGAAGGGCTTCACCTACATTCCACCGTTCAAGGCGTCCCACATCACGGGTGTCCACTCCCCCACAGGCGTAGAGGCCGAGGGTTGGTTCATCGTCGTACCGGTATCGGCCCACCTCATGGTCAAGATGTCTTTCCGCGAGGAGATCCTGCCGCGTCTCGTGCGCGCCGGACGTCTTGCGCAAGAGCTTGGTGCCGGCATTGTCGGACTGGGGGCATTCACCAAGGTCGTGGGCGACCGCGGCGTCTCGGTGGCGAAGGCCCTCTCTATCCCTGTTACGACGGGCAACTCCTATACGACCGCCTCGGCGGTCGACGGCGCACTGCTCGCGGCGGAGCGCATGGGCATCCCGGCGGCTGAGGCCGAGGCCTGCGTCGTCGGAGCCACGGGAGCGATCGGCCGTGCAGCGGCTGCGGCGCTGGCGGGATCGGTGCGGCGCCTGAGCCTGATCGGGCGGCGGGTCGACAAGCTGCAGGCGATCAAGCACAGCATCGACGATCTGGGCACCTACACCGACGTAACCATAGGCACGGATGCTCGCGTTGCGGCCAAGACGGCGGATGTCGTTCTCACCGTTTCCTCCGCGACGGGTGTGCTGCTGGAACCGGAAGATCTTCGGCCGGGATCGGTCGTCTGCGACGTGGCGCGGCCGCGCAACGTTTCCGAGAAGGTCTACGAGCGCCGTCGCGACGTGCTGGTGATCGACGGTGGCGTCATCGCGGTGCCTGGTCAGGTTGATTTCCATTTCGACTTCGGCTTTCCGCCGGGTTATGCCGAAGCCTGCATCGCGGAGACGATGATTCTGACGCTCGAGCGCCGCTATGAGCCCTACACGCTCGGCCTCGACATCAGGCCGGAGCGGGTGCGGGAGATCAGGGAGATGGCGAAGCGCAACGGGTTCTCGGTGGCTGGGTTCCGCCGCTTCGAGAAGGCGATTCCCGACGAGGAGATCGACGCCATCCGCGACGAGGCGGAACGCAGCCTGCGCCGGTCCACAAGCGCATGAACGACACCGCCCCCTGCCTGAGGCAGAGGGCGGTTTTTTAGGGCTCTCGGTGCTCTTTCAGGCGCCGCAGAACCTGGCGGGTATAGATGGCCTGCCAGATCTCCTGCGCGACGAAGGCAAGCACGAGGACGAAGGCGATGGGCAGGACGCCGATCGGCAAGGCGTGACGCAGCCAGAGGATGATGCCGAGGGCTCCGAGGAACAGTGCGAACCAGGACCAGTAGACGAGTCTCAGAACGACGCGGCGTTCCCTTTCCGGCAGTTCTGACAGCGATGCCAACCGGATGCCTCCTTTCAGAGCGTTGGCGCCACGCTCCTGAGAAACTTCAGGATCTCTTGGTTCGTCGCATCGCCCAGCTCGTAGTGGAAGAGATGCGACGAGCGTGGCCCCGATAGCAGATGGAAGCGTGCGCCGACGATGGCATCCGCCACTTCCTTGGCGTACTCCCACGGCGTCATCAGATCCCGCTCGCCGGCCAGAACGAGGCAGGGCAGGTTCAACTGGGCGAGGCGCGGCAGGCGATCCCTGTCCCGGGCCAGCGAGAGATAGTGTGCCATGGTCTCATCGCTGACTGCCCTGCTGCCGCGCAGGCCGAGGCCGCTGTCACCGCTGCTGCCCAGGCTCGCGATGAGGTCCCGCGAGGCCATGAAGTAAGGCAGGAGGGCGAGGCGCTCCGCCAGGGATTGGCGGACGATCAGGTTGACGATGCGGCTGCGAAGTTCGAGGAAGTCGTCCTGCCGGCCCCACGTCGCCAGCAGGATCAGCGACGCGGTGCGCGTGGGCGCAAGGAGTGCCATCTCCTGGGCGACCGCCGAGCCAAGGGACTGTCCGAGGATGTGGCAGCGCTCGACGCCCAGGTTGTCCAGTGCGGCGAAGGCGTAGCGAGCAAGATCGCTCACATCCTGTGGCAGGCTGCCGGTGGCGAGCCCGAGTCCTGGATAGTCAAGTGACAGGGCGCGATACCCGGCTGCCTGGAGCGCGCGGCCCTGCAGGCCGAGCGCCATTCGGTCGGCGCCGGCGCCGGGCAGGAGCAGAACGACTTCGCCCGCGTGTCCGAACTCCTGCAGACTGGCGCTCCTGCCATCCGGCAGGGACGTTGCGCGATGGCTGCTCACGAGAGCAGGTCCACCTCCAGGCCGACGCCCGCGGCCTCGGCTCTCTTGAGGACCACTGCACCGACGGCGAGATCCCATGCGGCAATGCCCTGCGAGAGGAACAGCGTCACTTCATCTGGATGGCGCCTGCCCGGCCGCTTGCCTGCCACCACTTCGCCTAGATTGGGCAGTTCCTCGGGATCGATCTCGCCTCGAGCGGTGAGCGGTGTGAGATCGCCGGCCTCGGCCTTCGCGGTGGATCTCGAGTCCACCACCACCACGGCGGCGCGGAGCACGGCCGGACCATCGAGTTCACGTTCGTGCAGGCGGTTCGACCCTGTGGCGTTGATGTGCTGCCCAGGTTCAAGCTGATGGCCGAACAGCACGGGCTCCCTGGCCGACGTCGCCGTGACGAGGATATCCTGGCCAGCCACCGCATCGTCGACGCTTGCGGCTGGATGCACCGGAACGCCTGTGAGATCGCTCATGCGGCGACAGAATGCCTCGAGGCGATCGCGATGGCGCGCGTAGACGAGGACCTCTTCGAGGTGGCGCACCTTGGCGATGCCTTCGATCTGGGTCTCGGCCTGGTAGCCTGCGCCGATCACCCCGAGTCGGCTCGCTCCAGGATTGGAAAGCACATCCGTCGCGACGGCCGAGGCGGCTCCGGTGCGCAGCTGACCGAGCCGGTTGCCTTCGATCAGGCCGAGTAGACGGCCGTCCTTCTCGGAGAAGATCTGCACCAGGAAGCGCACGCCGCCTTCTTTTGACACCACGTAGACCTTGCCACCGATCAGACCGAGGGTCGGATGCTCGGCGAAGAGGTCCGAAAGAACCGCACGCGACGTGCGCAGGCGCCGTCGCGGCTCCTCCACGAGTCCGAGGTCACCCTGCGCAAGGCTGAGCTCGCGCACAGCGGCAATCGCGTCGTCCATCGTCAGGAGCGCATCCACGTCCGCCTCGCGAATGAGTCGTGCCAAGAGGCCAACACCTCCATTGCCATGGTAGCATTCTGGACCGCTCGGGGCTTGGCTACCTGGCCAGGACTGCATCCGCTACAATAGCCGGGAGAATGCGAGGCGGTGAGTTTGATGCGCATTGCGGTGCTCGGTCTCGGAACGGTAGGGCGCTACGTCGTAGACGCGCTGGAGAGCGAACGCGAGCTCTTTTCCGCACGGCTGGGCGAGGAACTCGTCGTGTCGCGCATCCTCGTGCGCGATCAGGGAAGCGAAAGGCCGGAAAGTGTGCGGGGCCGCATCACGTTCGCGGTTGAGGAGATCCTCAAAGATCCCGAGATCGAGATCGTCGTCGAATTGATGGGCGGATACGAGCCGGCCCGCAGCATCATCGAGGCGGCGCTCAAAGCGGGGAAGTCGGTGGTGACAGCCAACAAAGAGGTCATCGCGCGATCCGGCCCGGCCCTCTCGCTGGCGGCCCAGCCTGCCGCGGACCTCCTCTTCGAAGCCGCCGTAGCAGGCGGCATCCCGATCATCCGCTCGCTGCAGGAGTCGCTCGCCGGCAACCGCCTGCAGGCCATCTACGGCATCGTCAACGGGACCACGAACTTCGTCCTGAGCCGCATGCAGCGCGAAGGCGGCAGCTTTGTGGAGGCGCTCGCCGAGGCGAAGCGCCTGGGCTACGCAGAAGCCGATCCCAGCGACGATCTCGACGCCCTCGACGCGGTGCGCAAGATTTCGATCCTTGCGTCGCTGGCGTTCGGCGGCTGGGTCGATGTCGACGCGGTACCGAAGGAAGGCATCCGCGGTATCACCGAGGTCGATATAGCGGAGGCGAAGAGTCTCGGAGGTGTGATCAAACTGGTCGCCCGGGCGGAGGCGACGCCAGATGGCCTGACGCTAGGCGTCTCGCCGACGCTCATTCCGCTCGGCCATCCACTGGCTGACGTGCAGGGGGCGCAGAACGCGATCTACGTGCGCGGGGAGCCGATCGGCGAGCTCATCTTCCAGGGACCCGGAGCGGGAGGACCCGCTACGAGCTCGGCCGTGATCGGCGACATCATCGATGCCGCGCGCTCGCGCCGCGTCGGTGGGCGAAGTGTCGCCCTGCCGCGTGAGCCGGCGCCTCTCGTGCCACTCGGACAGCACGCCCACTGCTACTACATGCGGTTGCGCCTGCACGATGAGCCCGGTGCCCTTGCCCTTGTGGCCCAGGCTTTCGCGGGCGCGGGGGTCACGCTACGCTCGGTGAGGCAACCGGTGCGGGAAGCGGGCATCTCGGTGATCTCCGTAGTCACTGGCCCGACGCGCCGCGCGCAGCTTGAGGACGCACGACTCTCCCTCCGGGGCTGTCCTTCCGTGCTGGCCGAGGAGAGCCTGATTCTTGCGGAGATGGAGTCGCTCCTGCCGTAACGCCCCCAGCCAGGAGTCCACAGATCAACCAGGCTATCCATTTTCGTTTGCAGGGCGAATGACCTGAGGGTCTATCCGATCCTCCGCAAGCTTCTGACCTCTCGACCCTCAAGAACGTGTAGGACGCCAGCAGGACAGGGATTCATCGTGGATCCGCGAAGTGCCTCAGGTACACGCAAAGGAGGCCTCCCTGCCCTTGGAAAGGCGCTTTGACCCTGTAACCTTGGACGATATCGCACGGTTGCCAGCCCCCGGTTGGGGACACCCAGGTTCACTCCGCTTTCTGCCGGACGGGAACGGCATCCTCTATGTGCAGCCGCGCCAGGGAGAGCTTGCCCAGGACCTTTGGCTCTACGACGTCGGATCAGGTGTGGCGCGGATCGTCGCTGCAGCCGAGAACGAGTCCCAGCCTGCTTCCCTTGCGGAACAGCTCAGGCGTGAGCGCCTTCGCCAAGCCTACGTTGGCGTGACGTATTTCGATGTGACCGACGGGATGCTGCTCGTGCGTCGGGGTGACGAGGTGCTGGCCGGCACGGTGCGGGGGCAGCTCGAGGCGGTGCCGGAGCTTGCAGGCGCCGAGGCGCCCAAGCTCTTCCCCGACGGTAGCAGGGTGGCCTATGTCGAGGCCGGCAACTTGAAGGTGCTCGATCTGCGGAGCCGTGCGGTGACGCCGCTCACGCTCGAGGCAGAGCCCGGCCTCACGTTCGGCCTTGCGGAATACGCCGCACAGGAGGAGCTCGATCGCGGCGAGGGCTTCTGGATCTCGCCCGAAGGAGACCAAATCGCGCTCTGCCGTGTTGACGAGCGTCACATTCCTCTCTACACGATCACGCACCAGGGTTCCGGTGAGGTCTGGCTCGAGCAGCATCGCTACCCCTTCGTGGGGCAGGCGAACGCCCGGGTGGCGCTTGGCATCGTTCCCGCTGCGGGCGGGGAGATCGCGTGGCTCGAGACCAGCGGCGAATACATCCTGCGGGTCGAGTGGACGCCCCGTGGGCTGATGGCTCTCTTCTCCGATCGCGAGCAGCGTCGGGCCCATTGGCGGCTCTACCGCCCGGGCGATGCCACGGGGGAAGTCGTATGGCAGGAGGAGAGCCTGCCCTGGTTCAACGTGAACGATGCGACGCGCTTCCTCGATGACGGATCGATCGTGTTCCGCAGCGAGCGCGAGGGCTACCCTCGACTCTACCTGCAGGCGGCTCAGGGCGAGGTCAGGGCTGTCACGCCTGAGGGCCACCTCGTCTACGATCTCCTCGACTTCGATCGCGAGAGCGGCACCTTTCACTATCTCGGCAGTGCGGAGGACCCCACCGTGCGCCACGTCTACGCCGGCGGGCTCGACGGCAGGGTGGGCAGGACCCTCACGACGGAGGAGGGACTCAACTTCGCCGTCTTCGCGCCCGATCATCGTCGCTACGTGCTGCAGGTGAGCGCGCCCACGCACCCAACGCGCACCACGCTGCACGACATGGCGGGCGATGAGGTCCGTGTGCTGCACGAGTTTTCGGGACTCGACGCCGATGCTCTGGGGCTGCAGCCGCCGGAGTACGTCGACATCCTGCGCCCGGATGGCCTCGTCCTGCACGCGGCGATCTACCGGCCACAGGGAGTGGAGGGTCCGCTGCCGCTCATCGTCTCGGTCTACGGCGGTGCCCACGCCCAGATGGTTGTGAAGGCATGGGACCTCACGACCGATCTGCGGGCGCAGTACCTCGCACAGCGCGGCTACATGGTTCTCAAGTTGGACGGGCGTGGCAGCTCGGGCCGCGGCCTCGCGTTCGAGTCGCCGCTCAACCGCTCCTTCGGCACGGTGGAGCTCGAGGACCAGGTCGTCGGCGTGAGGGCCCTGGTCGATCGGGGCTTAGTCGATCCCGAGCGCGTCGGCATCTTCGGCTGGAGCTACGGCGGATACATGACGCTCACCGCTCTCATGAAGGCACCCGAGGTATTCAAGGCGGGCGTGGCCGGTGCGCCGGTGACCGACTTCCGCTGGTACGACACCGCCTACACAGAGCGTTACATGGGCACCGACGAAGACAACCACAAGGGCTACGATGAGGCAAGTGTCCTTCGTCATGTCGAGGGACTCCAAGGCGACCTCTTGATCGTGCACGGCATGGTGGACGAAAACGTCCACTTCCGCCACACTGCCCAGCTGCTTGCGCGCTTGATCGAACTCGGCAAGTCGTTTGAAATCACCGCCCTGCCCGAATCCCGCCACATGGTGCGCGGCTTCGCGCAGCGGCGCTTCGTCTGGGAGCGGACCCTCGAATTCCTGCGTCGCACGGTATAGCATCGGACCCGGTCCGCGTCGGGCTGATGCTATAATCTCAACTGCGCCGGGGTGGCGAAATGGCAGACGCAGGGGACTTAAAATCCTCCGGTGGCAACACCATGCGGGTTCGAGCCCCGCCCCCGGCACCAACTGAAAACCGCGTGAGATAGCGGGTTGCAGAGATCACCCCTGATCATCCGATCAGGGGTGATCCGGTGTCTTGGCGCCTTTTCGGCGCCATCCTGGTATGTCGCTCGGCGTGGCTGACAGACGCGATGCTCCAGCGGGCGTCTGCATTAAAGCAAGGAGCCGCGGCGGCCACCGCGGCTGGGCTCGAAGGCAGAGGACCTGGCGAGAAGGCCGCCCGATGTGCGAGCGCTCTTGCTTCCGAGGCGGGGTGCTCGCATCGGTGGGGCGCCGGGCCTCCGCTTACAGATTAGATGAACTTGAACGAGCCGACAAAAGTGGACGTATTGCTTCAACGTCATTACATCAATGCAATTGCGGTAAGGCTATTATAGGTGTGTAATACATAGAAATCGGAATGTACTTAACCGTATTGACCTGTATTTGCTCACGTGCTAATCTGGTGCCGTCGAATGGTGTCTGAGGGATACACCCCCACAAGACAGATAGCTGCTCCTCTACGAGGATGCGCTAGCTAGAAATATGGAGGGATGAGTATGTCTGCGCGGGGATGTCGCGGTCGTGGATCTCTTGATCGGGCCAGCACCTACTACACAGTGTGGTGCCCGACAGACACTGGCGAATACTTGAGACTAGCAACCGTAACCGGGCGCACGGCAGCGCGGATGATTTCTAGCGGCAGCGCAGGCTGGGATGAGCATGCCGGCGGCCGCACGCGTCTGATCCTGGCCGACGTCATCTCAGCCATTGAGCTCGCGGAGCACCCCGAGTTCCGGCCGCGGCTGGTGCACTGCGGTGGGGAGCCAGGCATCCCAGAGGTCTGGGAAATCGGCTACGCGCCGACCTGGGCTGCGGCACGAGAGACCGTGGAGCGGGCGCTGCATGATGCGATGCCGGGCGCCATCAGCTGGAGTGCGTCGTCGGCCGTCACGCCTGCGCCGGTATACGGCGGCCCGGGCACTGCACACTCCACCATCGCCGCAGATGCGGGCGGCGACCAAGACGCGCAGCGGCAAATGCGCAAGCTTCGTGCAGACGCGCTCCGGGCGGCGATCAAGGTCGAAGCGCCCGATGCGTCGCCCAAGGATGTACGCTGCCTGATCGCGTCACTCATGGACGACCCTGCGGACGGCACGTCCAGTCTCACGCGGGTCCACCGTCACAGCAGCTGTGAGATGACATGAGGTCGGGCAGGAGTACTCCTCCGTGAGGGACTACCTAGCGGGCGATCCCGTGGTATGTCCCTTTGGGGACACACCATCTGGCCGAAGGCGACGCCGTGATGTAGCAGCCTCATGGGGTAGTCCCTCGAGGGGGACCACCCGGTTTCCCTGGCGACGGAACGCAGATACGGTGTCACACGATGGGGGTATGTCCCGCCGGGGACATACCCCCTCGGAATAAGTGCAGCCGACCAGCAGGGTAGGTGGAACATGGCGGACGAACAGGATCGAGGTGATCGCGTACGGCGGCGCTATGAGCATGGCTACGCGCAGATTCCGAGGCTGCTCCTAGCGCATCAGCCCCCACCAACGGCCCACGCGGTGCACACCTTCGCCATGTTGGATATGCACGCTGATCGGGCGACCGGCGCATGTTTTCCGGCCCTCGCCACTTTGGCGAGGGAGATGGGCGTGAGTCGCCGCACTGTGCAGCGTGCATTGGACGACCTAGAGCGGTTGGGGTTCGTCGAAAGGATTCCGCGGATGGATCCTCGCTATGGTCGCGTAGGGACGGATTACGTCTTGGGGGATACCCCCGTGTCACCAGTGACACGGGGGGGGCGCACGGGTGGCACCCCCCTCGTGACACCAGTGGCACCGAAACAAAAGCCAGAGAGGAATAAGCACCAATACAGCAGCAGGGGGCACCCTGCTGCTGCTCATCGGCCTGCGGCGTCCGACGTGGACGCGGTGAACGCGATGGTCCTCGCGATAGTGCCTGGTGCAGACGTGAGCGCGGTCCCCCAGTGGACCGCTCAGCATGGCGTCGACCATGTTGCCCAGCGAGTTCGGTGGCTCGAGGCGGTGCTGGCGGCGGGAAGCTCGGTCGAGTCGCCCATGGGTTGGCTCCACCATATGCTGACCGTGGACGAGCCGCCGCTAGCCTACCGGCGTCGGCAGGCGAAGGTGGAGCGCGAGGCGCGCCGGCAGGCTCAGCGCCAGGGCGAGGCGGCGCAGCGGGAGCAGGTGGAGGCTGAGCGGCAGGTAGCGGTGGCCCGGATGGCGGAGGCCCGACGATGGTTTGAGGGGCTCGCCCCGTCCGAACAAGACGAGGTAGACCGGCGGGCTCGAGCAGCTGTGCCGGCGCAGCTTGGGGAGCCGCCAATGAGCAACGAGCGATGGGTGTCCAGGGTGCCGGCCGCGGCGCTGTGGCGGCAGGGGATCATGGAGCAGATGGGGACCTCGGCCGCTGACTACGCGGTCGAGGTCTTCGGTAACTCGTAGGGAGGGGTGCGCATGGACCCGACTGCAGCGACGAGCATCGTCGACGATGACCGACTGCTTAATTTGGCGCAGGTGGCGCTGTTCCTGGGTGTGAGCACAGGTGAGGTTTACAAACTCACGTACGCTGGGGCCATTCCGGTGGTGAAAGTTGGTGCCAGGGTAAGGATTGCTGAGTCGGCTTTGCGCAACTATCTCCGGGCTCACACGATTTCGCGGGAGCAAGCCTGACGAGTACGCGCGCCGGTGTCGACATCCCGCTGACGATCGAAGAGCACACGATTCGAGATGCTGCACGGCACGTCCGTGCTTCGCGTATGGTCAATGAGGCCATCGCCCACTTTGGGCCTGACGACAGCGGACGGGTTGGGCTCGTGGTGCGGGCGTTCCAGCCGACCTACGTTGAGACCACCAGGCGCGAAGCGCTGACGATACCGGTCGGAACGCCGCCCCGCCACCGGCGAGCTGCAAGCCTGGACGTGGTCTTAGCTGTCTTCGCCGGGGCGCAGTGGCCAGAGTACGGTACCGTGTCGGTCGTGCTGGAGCGAGGCGTCCCCATAGCCGTCGAGCGCATGGAATCCCGGCGCATCTGAGCAGGCCGGGCACCCGGATCCGAACTCGGGCCGTCCCTCTCCACGTTGTGTTCGAGGGACGCAGGATAGTAGGGGCTCCCACACACGGCGGCGGTGCCGCGTGGTGGAGCCATTTCGGCCATCCCACACAGCAGACCCAGATCCGACACAGCATCCCACACAGCCCGAGGCCCGCTAATGGAGCGGGGTTGGGGGCCTGGAGGCGAAGAAAATGGCCAGCCGGACTGCCACTTCGGAAGTCCGCGTGATGTTCTCGGTCGCCACTCACCGCCGCCTACGGGAGCACTCGGCGGCTAGAGGAGAGCCGATCGCCGTGACGGTTCGCCGATTTGTCGAGCGTGGTCTCGCAGTCAGCGACGCTGATGCTCAGGCCCAGGTCCTGGCCAAGGCGGTCAGTATTGCGCTACGGCATGAGATCCTGCCCACCCGGACTTACGCCTACCGAGCTGCCTTTGCCGCACTGGCCGCGCTCAGAGCCCTCGAGGACATATCTGGGGTCCAACTCTATCGCGTAGCCGGACTGGATCGCGGCCAGGCCGAAGACATCGTTGCTCAGCAGATGGCCACGTGGCGTCGGTACGCGGCGGAGAGAGTCGGCGATCCCGAGCCCGCCGATCCCAGCGAGGATGCTCCAGCCGAGGCGCTGCCGAACGCCGACGCGGAGGTCGAACTCGATGAAACCTAGTCCATAGGGCCCATGCACTTAGTGAGGGGCTCTCAGTCTTTTTGGGGGGTACCCATGCGTCCGCTAATTATGCGCGTCTGGCTGTACTCCGCAGCCGGCAAGGGCAAGCACTCCCTCCACGCAGCGGTGGGCCATTCGCAGTACATGCGAAATCCAAAGAAAGAGGAGCTCGTCCGAGTGGACGAACCTGACAGGGACCGTGGTGAGACTGAGTCTGCGATACTCCATCGACGGTACATGACAGAACGCCCAGGCTCGCAGGGCCTTTTTGATGCCAAAGGCGATGTGGTGGACGGCGCTGCACTAGACGCGGAGATTCGCCGGCATACCGGCCCTGTCTGGCGTGTGATCGTCTCGGTCCACGAGGACGATGTTATCGCGATGGGTGGAAACCTATACCACAGAGCCGCCTGGGAGGATGCGGTGCGGGCTGTCGTGCCGAGGATGGCAGACGAGATGGGGATCTCTGCCGCATCCGTAAGGTGGGCAGCCGCCATGCACCGAAAGGTCGGACCCGAGGTAACCCTGGCGGGGAAGACCCCCACTTGCCATGTGCACATACTTCTCTGGAGCCAGGACCCGGCGAGGGGCTTCCTGTCACGCGAAGGAATCGATGCCTCGCGGCGGGCGTGGGCGAGCCTACTCTACGCTCCGGCGCGGCGGATCCTTGAGAAGGAGAAGTCGGGGATCCGCCGAGAGATCGTCGAGCGCTCGCGGGTTGTCCTGGGGCGCTCGGCAGCTGAGGCCCTTGGAGCGCGCCTAGCAGAGATTGCCGAGGAGTTGCCGGGGCACGGAAGGGTTTCCTACGCCTTCGCACCTTCGTCGGTGAAGACCAAGCTTGACGACACAGCGGCGTGGCTGCTCTCGCAACCGGAGTTGCAGTCCCAGGCAGAACGATACGGTGCCATTGCGGCTGAGCTCGCGTCTCACTACAGCTATCGCAAGGCGAAGCACGAGGAGGCTCGTCAGAACGCGTTGCAGGATCTGCGACGTCGTCTTGCCACGGGCATCCTTAGGGCTTCACTAGGCTACGACGATCGGCTCGCGTGGCAGCAGATTAGTACAGAGATCTGGCGAGCTGCAAGGGGGCAGGGCGACGTTGACCCGGTTCTTTCTCAGGCGGTGCGTGAGGCCACTTCCCGCATTGCCCTCCGGCGAAGTGACGCCGTCACTGAGACTCGGACGCTGCTTGCCGGCGCCTTGCGGCCACAAGCGCAGGTGCTGATCGATAGGGCGGCTCAGCGCGGTGCAGACGAAGGCCGCGAGCGACGGGTGCAGCGTGCTGAGAAGCGCCTCGAGACGCTAATCGTGCAGAGGCTGGAGCGCAGTGCTGCATATGTGGCAGATGCTCGCGCTTACCAAGCCTCGCACATTGCCAGTGGCCTAGCGCGGGCGATGTACGCGACGGTCAGGCAGGCCGAACGCGAGGCCCTCCTGTCTGCAGCCCGCGAGGCCGAGGAGGAAGCTCTGCGCAAGCGCCAGGCGGCGGCCCAGGCGGAGCGCTGGTGAGATGAGAGGAGAGACAAAGATGCGGATCGCAGTCGACGTCGGATACGGCTTCACGAAGGCTGCCAGCGGGTCTGGCCGTCACATCATCCTCCCTAGCACCGTGAGCCCGGCCCGCACCGCGCGGGGTCTGGGCGCCGCCTTCGGCGACGGGCACCACCGGGACGGGCACGACCTAGTCATCGGCATCGGTGGCGAGGAGACCCGCCACACCATTGGCTCTGTGGCCGGCCAGCGCTCTTGGGCTTCAGACGCCGCCCAGCGCTCTGGCTACCTGCCCCTGGCCCTCGCGGCAGCGGCGCTCCTCGGCGCCGAGGGGGAGGTCGAGCTCCTGGCCGGCCTTCCGCTGGCCCTGTGGCTCCAGGCCGACCAGCGCCGCGAGCTGCGGTCCAGCCTGCGCGGCGTCGAAGCGACCGTGGCGATCGACGCCCGCAAGGCGCGGCGGATCCGGGTGGCGGCGGTGCAGGTGCTCCCCCAGGGGGCCGGGGCGTTTGCAGCGGCCATGCGGGCAGACCCGACGTTGGCCGAACGCCCGGTCGGACTCATCGACATCGGCTATCGCACCACCGACTACCTGGCGATGCGCCGGACGGCCGGCGCCGTCGCGCCTGATGAGGCCGCGTGTGGGAGCATCGACCTCGGGGCAGGGCGCGTGTTCGAGGCGGTGCGCCAGGCGCTCTCTGATCAGACCGGCACCATGCTGGCGGCCGGCACGGTGGAGGACGCGCTCGAGAACTACGGCGGGCGGCTCACGATCCGGGGCAAGGACCACGATGTGGCCGCCCTGGTCGACGCCGAGGCGGAGGCGCTGGCCACGGCCATCGCGGAGCAACTCCAACGGGCCTGGAGCGATCGGTTGGACCTTATGGGTGCCGTACTTCTGGCCGGCGGCGGGGGCGAGCTCCTCTACCGCCACTTGCGTCGGCTGCACCCCAAGGCGCGCCTGCTCGACCGGGCGCTCTATGTGAACGCCGAGGGGTACCTCGTCATGGCGGGGTAGTACATCGCAGCCCGTGCCAGGAGCGGGTTTGGGCCTTGTGAGGTAGGTGTCATTCTCTGACACCTACCTTTTCCGCGAATAGAGCCCGCCGCGCCGCGCTGGTAGCGGCTCAGAGAGGTATGACATGCGACTGACGATCTACCTGCCGCGAGACGCCGAGGAGGCGCTCGATCGGCTCATGGGGGTACGTGGCGGCACACGGTCGCAGCTACTGGCCGACCTGGTCCGCCAGGCGAGTCACGGCGGTGATGCGATCCAGCGCATCGATGACCGCCTGGAACGGATCGAGACGCTGCTGCGCGATGGTGCTCGGCCAGTGGCAACGGGCGCGCCTGCCGAGCCGAGCGGTGAGCTCGGCTGGACCGACGCCGACCGATCGATGGCTGCGCTCCGGGCCTGGTCCATGCCCGACGACGAAGACTAGGGAGGCGATCTCATGTCAGCATCCACCGGCACCCGGCTCAAGACCGTCGCTATCGTCACGGGCATCACAGCCGGGGTCATCATCCCGCCCGTACTCGCCGCGACCTGGCAGGTGCTCGTGGTGCCGCTCCAGGGCAGCGCCGGCGCTGCATCCATTGCGCGGCTGCACCTCGTCGGAACCGCCTGGTCCGCGTGGCTTGGCGCTCACGGTTATCTGCCCTGGGCGGCTTGGCCAGTCGTAGTCGGCCAGCGGGATCTACTCTTGGCGTGGCTCGTGCTAACCCTCGCACTCCTGATCGTGCTTGGCTCTCAGGTCTGGCGTGGCCAGCAGAGTGGCGGCACCGGCTACGGCGGACCACCCGTCGCTGGCAAAGGCGAGCACGGCACCGCACGTTGGCGCACGGCGGCCGAGCTTCCGCATAGCTTCGCGCTCTGGAGTGCCGAACGGCCCAGGGAGAGCAACCCGAGCGGCATCTACGTTGGCAGGGGTCCTACTCCGACGAGCGCATGGGTGCTCTCGAGTGACCAGCACGCCCTGATCGTCGGCTCGCCAGGCTCGCGCAAGACCCGCGGTGTCGTGTTGGAAACCATCGGCCTGATTGGATCAGTCGGACGCGAGTCACTACTGGTGAGCGACCCGAAGGGCGAACTCTACGCGCACACGGCCGCTTGGTTAGGGGCGCAGGGCTATGACGTACGTCGCTTCGACCTGCGGCAGCCATCCAGGTCGGTGCGGTCGAATCCTGTGCACGCCGTGACACAGGCGCTCACTGTGGGGCGGCGTGACCTCGCGAGCGCGCTCGCTTGGGACATCGCGCATCTTCTGGTGGGGTCGCGTGAGAACCGCTCGGCGGATCCCTTCTGGGACGATGCCGCGGAGGCCGCCGTAGCCGGGCTGATCCTTGCTATCGCCCAGGGCGATCCGCCTCCCGGCGGCGCCGAACTTGAAGGCGAAGCACACTGGGCCTGGGCCCGTCCCGAGGAGCGTCACATGGCGTCCGTATACGCGACGCTAGTGAGTGGCGGCGCCGGCGGCGGCAGACTGGACGACCTCATGGCGCAGTTCCCTGCTGACCATCCGGCTCCGAAGGCATACGGACCGGTCGCGCTTGCGGTCGAGAAAATGCGTTCCTCGATCCTCGGTACCGCTGCCACCGCGCTTAGACTTTTCGGCGACGACGAGACGGCATGGCTCACAGCTCAGCAGGATCATGACCTCGCGGACCTTGGCCGCAAGCCCACCGCGGTCTTCTTGGTCATCCCGGACGAGCGGAGCACGCGGTATCCGCTAGCGACCCTCTACATCCAGCAGACGCTACAGGCGCTCGCGGTGCTGGCGGACGAGCACGGTGGCAGGCTACCGATCACGGTCAATTTCGTGCTGGACGAGTTCGGCAACCTACCGCACATCAACGATTTCGACAAAACCGTGACTGTCAGCAGAGGCCGCGGTATCCGCCTCGCGCTCGTGCTGCAGGATCTCGCGCAGTTGAAGCGCCACTATGGCGACTCGGCCAATACCATCAAAGGCTCCATGAGCACCTGGATCTATTTGCGCACCGCAGAGATCGACACGGCGCGAGAGGTCTCGGACAAGCTCGGCCAGTACACCGTTGCCGCCGAGAACATCAGCGTGCCGCGCGTGACGTGGTGGTCTACTACCGCCACGGTCGGGACCAGCCAGACGACGCACAGCCTTACGGCCCGGTCCCTCCTCACCCCTGAGGAGGTCCTTCGCTGGCCGTTGGGCCAGAGTCTCATCCTCCAGGCCGGACAACTTCCTGCTCGCCTTTCTCTACCGGATCTTTCCTCTTGGTCTCATGTGTGGCCTGACATTCAGGAGCGGCGAGACGAACCGGAGGTACACCCCCTGCAGGCACCTCCCACGTGGCGGCCTCCCCAGCCACCTGGGGTGAGCGGAGACACCACTGGGCCCGGCGGGGTGCTGAGGGCCGGCGAGATCGTAGCGGGAGACGCCTTAGTGAGGACACCGACGAGCCCTGGTGGACAGCAGGGGGTTCAGAGCGAGGATCAGGTACCTGGACATGCGTGGTGAGCGTGGGCAACTCCGCAAGGAGCCGCCTGCTTTGTTTGTAGGTCCGCGAAGGGGGTGAGAACACGGGCGGCTCTGTTGGCGCTACCGCGTAGGCGTATCGCTTCCCGACTGCATTCGGTTCTCAGGAGGGTCATCTATGAAGCCCAACTGGTCGCGCGTCAGTTCCATGGCACTTACCGCAGTAAGCGTCTGCGTCCCTGTGCTGCTTTCCGCACACCCGGCATTTGCCGCAGATGTCTCGAGCATCACTGGCCCGATCAAGGCCACCTTGCAGTCCGCTTCTACCGCGGTCGGTGGCCTCGGCACCGCGGCCGGAGGGCTGATGGTTGGCTACCACGCTCTGGCCCGCAACCTCAACGAAGATCCCCAGTCGGTGGCTCATCATACCGCCTCAATCAAGAAAGTGCTGATCGGTACGGCGATCATCGCGGGAGCCTCGGCCATCGTCGGCGTCGCGTCGAGCGTCATCGGCTAGGACCAGAACCGGGTAGGAATGGCCGGTGGGTGGAGCCTCCACGCGAAGCTCCACCCCGCCTTCCGCGCCCTTTCAAAGGGGTGATTACATGGGCGCGTTGTTCATGTCGGGCCTGAGTGCGTTCATGCAGGGCATCTTGTCCGGCGCTCTCGGCCTGTTGGCGCAAGTGCTGTCCGGGATCTCGTCCTACGCCCTGACCGCGGCGCAGCAGCCGTGGGTGCAGGGGGCGATCGACGTCTCCACCGCCGTGGCCGGCGGGCTCATCTTCCTCAACCTCGTGTACCGTGGTCTGACCGAGTATGTGCTCTGGAACGAAGGCTCCAGCTCCGACGTCACGGGGACATTGGGCAAAGGTGTCATGCGCGTGGCCCTCTACGGCCTGGCCGGTACCACGCTCGCCTACGGAGTATTCAATTTCGGGATCGAACTGGCTGCTGCGTACATGGCGGCTCCCCTTGCGGCTAGTGTCACAGTCGCCCAGAGCCTCACGACGGACATCGCGTCCGCACCAGGGGTAGCGATCGGCACGGTACTCTTCCTTCTCTTCGGGGTCGTCGCCGCCTTGATCGCGCTGCTGGTAGTGACCTTGCAGATGGCGGTGCGGCAGGCGGAACTCGTGTACTACGTCGTGGCGGCTCCGATCGTGGCGCTCGGATGGTTCAACCGGGATGGCGGGGTATGGTCCTCCTGGTGGCGAGGGCTAGTCGTCCTCTCGCTGAGTCAGGCTGTCCAGTGGCTTGGCCTCAAGGGCATGCTCGCCTCTGTCCAACCACTCATGGAAGGAACCGGTGCTTCTGCAGGGCTCACGGCCACCCCGGAAATGTTCCTGGTAATTCTTCTGATGATCGGTTGGGCCTGGGCGACGGTGAAAGGACCGCACCTGCTGCAGCAGTGGAGCTACAGGTCGGGCGTTGCGGGAGCAGGCGGTTACATTGGCGGCATGGTCATGCAGAGCGGGGGCGGCGCTCGGCTCGCCGGCTACCTTGGGATCGGCAAGGGAGGGTAAGACATGCCGTCGATGATGGACTTCGTGGATCCGCGGAGCCCGACGTCTCAGGCCATGGCCATCGGCGACGCCTTGCGGCTGCGGCGCGTGCGCGTCCACGGCACCTGCCCAAGTTGCGGCATGCGGTGGCGGGCGTCAGCGGACACGGAAGGGGCCTTCGCCAAGGATTTCGCCGGGACGGTCCACTGCCCCGACTGCTTCCAGGCCAGTCGCGGCAACCCGAGGCTCTACCGGCTCTTCGGCGCGGACGGGCGACGCCTACCGGTGCCCGAGAAGGAGCGTGAGCGCTAGTGTCGGTCCGCTACCTCATCCCGCGCCGAATCATGCAGCGCTGGGAGGTCATGCCGGGCTGGGGCTGGAGGCAGATCGCCGCACTTGGTGTCGGCCTCGGCGTCGGCGCCGTCCTCGCCTTGCTCGGCTGGCTGATGCACCTACCCATCTGGCTCCTAGTCCTCTTGGTGCTGCTCCCGGCTGGTAGTGGCGCAGGCGTGGCCATGCCCATGCCGACCGGCGGCAGCATGCTCGACCTGTTGCTCGACGCCCAGGCCTATGGGCAGGCCAAGCACTTCTACCTGTTTGACCTGCGTAAGGAGGACTGTTGATGCTCGCTCGCAAGCCTCGCGGCTCTACGCCCAAGCCCTCGCGTCCCCACGCGGCCAAGGGCAGGACGCCTAACGCCGCTTCGACTCAGGTCCCGGCGGTGAACGCCGCCCAGGACTGGCTGCCGATTGCGGACCTGCGCGACGGCTGCCTCATCCGACCAGACGGCGGTGTAGTGGGCGGCATCGCTGTGGCGCCTCTGTCCCTGCAGCTCAAATCGGAGCCCGAGAAGCGGGCGATCATTGCTGCGGTCCACGCCGCCGTCAACGGCCTCACGGTGCCGTTCCAGATCGTTAGCCTCTACCGCCCGGTCGACCTCGACCAGTATCTCGCCTCGCTCGACGCCATGCTCGCGAACGCCGATCAAGCCCGCAAGCAGGTCCTCCGCGACTACCTCGCCTGGGTTCACGGCCTCGTGCGGAGCGGCGAAGCCGTGGAGCGGCGGTACTACGTGCTGGTCACGCGCCGTGGGCCGGACGCGCTCCAGGAGCACCGGACATCGTTGCCGGCGCTCGCCTCGGACCTCCAGCGGGCACGCGGCCTCCAGTGCCGCGTCATGTCGGACGCAGACTGGCGCGAGCTGCTGTTCCTTGCGTTCCATGCTGGCCAGGCCGCCGTTGAGGGTGTGCCCGACGGCCTGCGCATGCCGCCGATCTACTCGGGAGGTGTGGTCAGTGCGTAACGATTTCAATCGCCAAGAGGACGCGCGGACACCAGGGGGTATGTGCTACTTATCAATCGCACACCTGCGCGCAGACAGGCGCGACGGCAAGACCATCATCGTGCTCGACCTGTACCCACCGTACAAGTCGGTGCTCTCACGAGGAGATGAGCGTCGTGCATAAGGCAGTGAGATCGGCCGTTCCGACCCCTGGCGCCGCACTGCGCAACGCGTTCGCTCCCGAGGCCCTGCGGTTTGACCGCAGGGCCGTTGACTTGGGGTCCCAGTGGGCTCGCGTCTACTACGTATCGGACTTCCCGCCGTCCGTCGACGCCGGCTGGCTCGCGAGCGCGGCGACCCTTGACGGCGTGGTGCTCAGCATCCACGCGCTCCCGACGGATCCGACGCAGATCACGCTTGCCATGAGCCGCGCGATCTCTCTGCTCTCGGGCCAGCTCGCCCAGGGCGGCAGCGCCCTCGCGCAACAGCGCATGGAGCAGCAGCTCCAGGACGCACAGAGCCTGCTCCGGAAGATCGACCAGGAGCAGCAGTCAGTGTTCACCACCGCCGTCGTGCTCATGGTCACGGCGCCGGACGCGGCGACCGGGATCCGGCGGAGTAAGCGCCTTGAGGGCATGCTCGCCGCGGCAGGCATGCGGGCCCGGCCACTCGCGTTTCGCCAGGAGGAGGGCCTCCAGGCCGTGGGCCCGTGGGGCATGTTCCCCGCTTCGCTCGTGGGTGGTGCTCCGTTCCAGCTTCCGAGTGAGACCCTGGCGGCCAGCTTCCCGTTCTCAAGCGGCGGCATCAACCACGGCCATGGTATCGTGCTCGGCCACGACAGCAGCGGCGGTCTCGTGTTGGTTGATCGCTGGAATCCGCCGCCCGATGCCGGCCTGTCCAACAAGAACATGGTGATCCTCGCGACACCGGGCGCCGGGAAGTCACACGGGACGAAGGTCGCCGTCCTCCGCGAGTACGCCCAAGGCGCCCGGGTCGTTATCCTCGACCCCGAGCGCGAGTACCGGCACTTGGCCAAGACACTTGGCGGCGCGTGGGTCAATGTGGGCGGCGGCGGCACTCGGATCAATCCGCTTCAGGCGCCGCCGGTTCCAGACATCGATCAGGAGGACGACGAACACGCGGGCTCAACGCAGCCGATTGCCCGTCATATGCAGCGGGTGCGCCTCTTCCTGCAACTCTACCTGCCCCAGCTTGGCCAGCAGCAGCAGGCGGCGATCGGCCGGGCCTTGAGGGCCGTGTACGCGGCTAAGGGCATCGCGCTCGACGCCGACCCGGCCACCATTCCGGCCGAAGGGTGGCCCCACATCGTCGATATCTACCGGCACCTCTTGGCACAGCGGGATGACAGCGTGGCGCAGAGCGTCGCTGCGCTGCTCGAAGAGGCGGCGATCGGTGCGGACGCCCAGCTATGGGCGGGGCCCTCGACGGCCAGCGTCGGCGATAGCCAACTCGTCGTCCTCGACATCCACGACCTTGCCGAAAGCCCGCCCAACCTCCAGCGGGCGCAATACCAGAACGTCCTCGCCTTCGCTTGGGATCTCGTGCGCCAGTCCCGCTCCGAACGCACGGTCCTCGTAGCCGACGAGGCGTGGCTCTTGGTCGACCCGCGGGCCCCCGAGGCCTTAGGTTTTCTCCGGGCCATGAGCAAGCGCGTGCGCAAGTACGACGGGAGCCTGTGGGTCATCACCCAGAACGCGATCGACTTCCTTGCCCCGGAGGTGGCGCGCGAGGGGGAACCCGTGCTCGCGAACTCGTCGATGGTGCTCCTCCTTCGCCAAGAGGCCAAAGATCTGCCGACCGTGACGCAGCTCTACGGGTTGTCCGAGGCCGAGCAGGAGCGCCTGCGTTCAGCGAGGGTTGGTGAGGGCCTCCTTATCGCCGGGAACAATCGCGCGTGGGTGACGATCGACACCGCGCCGCACGAGACGGCGATCATGTACATTTAGGTTGGGAAATTCAGGGGTCCTTCGCCCACACGGTCGGAGGGCCCCCAACATTTTACTAGGAGGAGTTCAGAGATGCAGACACAGCGGATTAGCGATCAAAAGCGCTACCTCGATCCCTTGGCCGTGTTGCTGAATATCGTATTCCCTTCAAGCGCTTGGTCTTTCGCCTTCCTCATGTCTGTCGGCGCGCTCGTGGGGTACTTAGTCGGCCTGATCATCTGCTTGGTCTGGCCGATCCTCAACGCCACTTCAATTACGTGGAGTCTCTCCGCCGTTGGTGCGATCTACGTTCTTCTGGTGACCCTATGGCTCGGTGCGCCACTGTCGCTTCTCTACGTCAGGTATCACTTGTTCCGCTATATCCTCTCTACCCTACGTGGTGAAGCAAGGACGTGATCACGGACGAACGCGGCGACTGGGCTGGACAAGCCCTGCGGATCGCAGGCCAACAAGGAGTCAAGTGGGTGGTCGGGACGGTTGGCGGCGGCTCGCTGCTGCTCATCGTGCTCTTCGTGGTCTTCATGGCCGCCTTCGCGGTGTTCCTCGGCGGCGGCGCTCCTGGGACCGACATGACGGTCCCACAGATCGGCACGTCCGCGTCGAGGCCGGCGCTGTGGATTGAGGCCCCAAGCATTGCAGGGTCCAGCCTGCCCAACGTGGTCATATTGAGCGTCATGGCGCACGAGAGCAGCGGCCAGGTGCTAGCCCAGAACTTCAACTGCCTCGACGGCGCAACTGCAGCGCAGCCCTGCGAGCAGTCCGGCCGCGTGACCACCAGCGAGGACGCCGGTCTCATGCAGATCAACTCTGGCGGCTGGCCTGTGCCGCAGAAGGCCGCCAAGTGGCAGAGCCTCGGCATGGCCAGCGATCCGTTCGACCCCTCGCTCAATATCCCGGCCGGCGTCGACCAGCTTCAGGCCGAGGTGCGACAGTACCGTTACCTCCAGTACGCACTGGAGGCGTACAACTCCGGCTCTGGCGGGCCGACATCGACCGATACGACCTACGCGGCAGCGGTGCAGACCTACGTCACCGCCTACGAGCAAGGCCCCACCATCTCGGCCTGGTCCACCGCAGATTGGGTGGAGGGGCGGTGGGAAGTCCACCCCCACCAACAGGTCTGGCTCGTAGTCGCGGCGGCGGGGCCGTATGGAGCGACGTTCTCCGAGCCGTGGAAGCCGCTGCCACCGAAGTGCGTGACGAAAACCGATCCGCAGACCGGCGGGGCAGTGACCACCTGCACTAAGCAGGACCAGATGCTCACCGGCCATGCCCTGACCCTGCCTGCCTTCGTCACAGCCAATGGTCAGCAAATGCATCTCTCGTCCGGCGACGCGCCGCTTTGGCCGGGGGAGTCCGCGTACGCGTTAGAGGTCACTGGCCCGGGCACCTATGACATCACTGCCACATGGCCCGGTGGGCACAGGGCGACAACCACCATCACACTCAGAAAGGAGGGGGCCTCATGACGCAAACAGAGCCCCGTCGCTGGAAGGGGCGCGCTGCCACCGAGGTCCAGGCCGAGTACCTGTCGATTCGCGATGTCGCGCGAGTACTGGGCGTGACCGTCCCCACCGTCCGCAGCTGGATCAAGCGAGAATCGTTGCCGACGATCAAGCTCGGTCCAAAGGTGATCCGGGTCGAGCGCGCAGCGTTGGCTGAGTGGATCATGGCCCAGCAGAAGGCCCAGCAGCATTCGTCCACTGTCACCGATCTCAGAAGGGAGGAATAGGGCGTGATCCTGCCACCCGACGTCATGCAGGAGATCCTCGACCAGGGGCTGCGCCTCGGCGCCGACGATGGCGGCGGCGACCACTACCGCCTGCTCACCTCGGCACCTCAGCCGATCTTGGAGGACCTGCGCTTCGCCTCCAAATCCGAACTCGTCACTGTCTGGCAATCGCCACAATTCCGAGCCATTCTCATGGCCTCGCAGGGGGCTGGGGAGCTGGTGCTGTACCAGTCGCAAGCCCAGTACGACCTCGCGGTCCAGGCGGCGCGGCAGGGCATCTATCCCACACTCGATCGGCAGAGGTAGGTGACAGGCATGATCCTTGGCCTCATCCTCTCGCCCGACCACGCTTGGCGCGCGCAGGCGGCAGCGATTGGCACCGTCGCCTATGACGGCGACACACAGAGATTGGGCGACGCCGCCAGGGCGCCGCTCGACGTTCTGGCGGTCGACGCAGCTGAGCTGGTGCGGGACGACCTCGACACGATCCGGGCCTACCGCATTGCCCGTCCGCAGACCCGCATCGTCGTGGCTCTGCCGGCCGGCGCGGAGCCCGGCAACCCGGTGTGGGCCACGTTAGTCGGCATGGGCATCTACGACCTCGCTCAAGGGCTCTCCCTTCGGGAGTCGCTAGACCGCAACCCAACCTATGCCGACGCGGTGCGCTGGACTGGTGACTTGGATCTGGAGACCGGCAAACTCAAGCCCAAGGTCGAGATCCGTGAGCGAATCGTGGAGCGCCGGGTGCCGTTGACGCAGCGCCCGGTGCTGGTCGCCGTTGCCGGCCTAGGGCCAGGGGCGGGCACCACCACCCTGGCCACCGCCGTAGGGTCTTACCTGGCGCGCACCACTGGAGCGCGGGTGGTACTGGCGGAGTACGGTGCACCTGCCCTGTACGTTCTGGCGCACGGCAACAAGGAGTGGGTACGTGGTCTCCAGGTGCTCACGAGATCGCCTCTTATGGCGGAGATTCCGTACGACCCCGCGTCTCCGGACGAGCCGCCGACACCACGAGAGCTCGTGCGCGAGAGAGAATACCCCTACATCGTGGCCGACCTGGGCAGTATCGCTGTCGCTGATGCCCGCGACCACGAGCCTGATCTTCTGGTGCTGGCCCTGCCCGGCGACCTCCACAGGTTTGTGGCGCAATTGCGGGTGCGGCAGGCGAAGGATGAACCTTTGGAGGACCTCTCAGGCGTCATCATCGGCGGCAGTCGTTCGAGCGCTCGCCAGGTTCGGAGTGCCTGGCGGTCGGCAGAGCGTGTTGCCGAGATCCTGCCCTTGCCGGCACGCGAAGTGTGGCCGCCAGCGTCTCCAGACAGCGACAAGGTGCTCGCCCGCATTCTCGCGTCTATCCTCCCAGACGTTCCGGGGCCACGGGGCCGCATTTTCCGTTTGGGGTATCGACCACGACGACCTCCGCGCGCAGATCGGCCACGTCCCGCAGACGCGTGCGCACCTGACTTGGCCGGCGCGTCCACCATCCCTCCGACCACCGCCGCCACGAGTTCTCGTGGCGGCGGTGGCTTGCGCGGGGCCCTTTCGTTGGTGGGGTGGGTCGTCGAGATGAGCCTGAGCGCAGCGGCCGTGGGAACAGCCATCTGGCTGGGACTCCTCGCGTGGCAGGCGATCGACCCTGCGGGACCGGCGAGCCAGTACCTCGCGACCATGACCGCATGGCTCCACCGGATCTAGCAGGAGGTGGTCCCCCTGATTCGCTGGCTCTCAGCCGCCACAGCTGCGGCCATTTTGATCTTCAGTGGCGTGATGCCAAGCAGCGCAGCCGCCCCGCTGACGTTCTCCATGACACCGACGTCTGGCGAGGCGGGTACCGTGGTACAGATTTCTCTGCCGACAACGGCTGCCTACGGCTTCACGGCTACGGTGGACTTCACCGGCGCGCCCGCAGCCACCGTGACCAGTTGGCCGGCTGGGATGACGTTCCTTACCGTTCCCGCGGAAGCCGAATCCGGCCCCGTGACGGTGACCGTGGTGACGCAGCCGGTGAACAACCCGCTCGGGCTCGCAGCAGGGGACACAGCGCAAGTCATCTTCTCCGTCCCGACACCAGCCATCACGTCCGCCACTGCGGAGAGCCCATCTGGTGTCGCCTGCACGATCTTCGCGGCCGGACAACCACTGACCATTTCAGGTACCGGGTTCGGCGCGGCCCAGGGACCCTCGGCGGTGCTCCTCGACGGGACTCCAGACAGTGCTGTCACCTGGTACCCGGGTCCTGTCGGCGGCTCGCACGAGACTCTCACGGTCACCGTGCCGAGCGACCTGGCGCCAGGAAGGCACTCGCTTGCGGTGCGCACAGGCGGGGGCACTTCCAACGCCCTCGGCATAGAGACAGGCCCTGCCGCTTCGGCCGGGTGCGGAGAGACTGCTGCATCACCTCCGACACACGCCACAACGAGCGGCGGCTCTGGCGGCGCCGTCTCACCGCAACCCCCGACCGCACCTTCGCCCAGCCCGAGTCCCAGCAAGCCCACCCCGCCCGCAACCCCGCCAAAGACACCCCCAACCAGTCCGAATGCCCTGACAATCGCCGGTCCTGCATCGCTCGGCGTCGGTGGTCAAGCGGCGTACGCGCTGATGCCGGCGTCTATCGGCGCCATCCGATGGGCCTCAAGCAACCCAGCGATCGCCACTGTGACAGCGCAGGGCATCGTCACGGCGCACCATGCCGGCAGCGTGACGCTGTCGGCCGTCAGTGGGGATCGGAGTGTGGCGAAGAGCCTGCAGGTGCTGGCCGCGGCGCCCGCGAGCGGCAGTGGAAAACCTGTGTCCGCGCCAAAGACCTCGTCAGTCCGTCGCCAAGGCCCTCCAGCTGCTGAGGTGCTCCTCGGAGTGCTCCTGCTCCTGGCGGCCATGGTGCTGCTCCTGGTGGTCGTCCGTCGACGCCGGAGCAAGCAGCACGCACAAGTACACGAAGGGCAGGTGTCTTAGTTATGGCAACGATCCACGTCGTGCGCGTAGAGCCGTATCCAGTTTCCCAAGCTGACCTCACAGAGGCGCAAAGCGCTTGCCTCGGGCGGGTAGACATGCTCGTCGACGGGCGGGAGACCTCGGGACACGTCGTCCGCGACAACCATACTGGCCAGCACCGCGTGGACTTACCGTCCATCGCTCGCGAAGCGCTCGACGCACCTACACAGCATGAAGTCCAGACTGCCGGCCTCGACGCCTTCCTCGCTGAGGCCGAGCGCCAGGCGCGACTGACGGCAGCTGGACCGCAGCGCGTAACGCCCAGCTGGGCCCATGGTGAGACGTCGGCGCGTCAGGAGCTGCAGCGATGAAGGCCAGCCTGGAGCGCCTCGAGGTGTATCCGGTGACCCTGGAACGTCAGGTGCTTTTCGCGCAAAACGCTCAGGCGACCACGTTCCTGGGCGACATGTTGGTGATCATCGACGGCGTTCCGCTGCACCTGAAGGTCGCTGGCGCTCCGGACAGCCTCCAACTCCTCGCGGCGGAAGCGGCAGTTCTCTCGTCGGCAGCCAGGGAGGCTATCGAGCGAGACGTCCTCCCGCAGGTGGTCGAGCGCTACCCGTCAGCGCTCAGGCGGGCCGAAGAGATGGAGGCCTGGCTGCGACAACTGCGTGGGATTCACGCTATCCACCACGATGCCGAATCGTGAGAGATGAGCCGCCCCGCAGGTGTGGCGGCTCTCTCCTTGAAGGGCGGGTGTCCAAGATGTAGAGCATCCATGTCCTGCGGATCGAGCAGTGCCCGGTAATGCCGGCGGATCTCATGGTGGCGCCCCACGTCCAAATCGGCCGGGTCGACCTCTTCGTGGGCGAGCTAATCTCGGGCTACGTCCGGCTCAACGACCGAGGGGGCAAGCACCGGGTGAGTCTGACGGCTCCTTCCCGGAGAGTGCTTGACGCTGCCGCACAAGAAGAGGTCCGAGCCGTCTGCCTCAACGCCTTCCTGGCCGAGATCGAGCGCCTAGCCCAGGCCAGTCCGCTCGAGGCGAATGAATGACGGTAACGCTAGCCCCCGCACGCGAGGAGGCCGCCGACGTGGGCGGCCTCCTCGCTCTACCTCGGCAGGTTTGTCGCAGTACATCACAGGTTGGTCAAGGAGTGATGAACGGTGGCCGGAACATCGATCGCCAATCTCACGTGCCCCATGTGCCAATCCAGCCTGCTAGAGGAGCAGGAAGCCCTGCTGCAATGCCCTGGCTGCAACTGGTCCGTATGGCGCGAGATCGCGCATCGGCCGCTGAAGGACAGCGAGCTGCGCACGCTGGTCGAGGAAGGTGAGACCGCCCAGCTCGAGGGCTTCCGGAGCAAGGCCGGCAAAACGTTCGCTGCCGTCCTCTACCTCGACGACGTCGGTGACGTGAAGTTCCGCTTCCCGCCCAGGCCCGAGTTCTCCAAAGAGCCCCTTGGTGTTTGCCCACTCTGCGGTGGCGACGTCATCGAGCGTGAGAAGGCCTTCTCGTGCGCGACCTGGCGCGAGAGTCACTGTGCTTTCGTCCTGTGGAAAGACCAAAGCGGCCATAGGCTCGCGCGTGACGAGGCCACGCGTCTCCTGGCCGGGGAGACGGTCGGACCGCTGGCCATGCGGTCGCGCCAGGGCAAGCGCTTCCGTGCCAAACTTCGTCTCGACCACGACGAGGGCCGCGTGCAGTACGAGTTCCAGGACAAAGCCAGTTCGGCCCAGCATGGCGAAGACGACGGCCACGCTTCGGCGTAGGTCCTTCTCGTCCGAGCGATTGGGAGCGGCTAAGGCCGCTGCGGACGGGAGAACCGTGCCAGGCACGTACGCCGAACTTGCCGCGGCCGAGTGTGCGAACTTCGTCCACGGCCAATGCCTGAGCGGCAATCGCTGCACCGTCCAGGTCGACGGCCGCTGCTGCTATTTCGAGGACGCCGTGCTGCCTCTCTATCCCGACCTTCCTCCACCTGATAGCACCGTCTCCTGCGGGGCGAGCAGAGGAAGGGCTCGCCTGTGCGCGGGTTGCGGGGTCGAGTTCATGCCGGGAAGCCAGCGGGCGAAGTGGTGTCCGGCGTGCAGGGCAGCCGTCCGTCGCGAGCAGACGCGCAAGCGCGTCGCCAGACTTCGGAGCCGCCGCTCTGTAACGCAATAGCGATGTGGGCAGGTATCTACCGCACCTCAGGGGACCGCAGCTGGCCGCGGTGGCCGTCGCGCGTGCGCCACGGGCCCATCAGGAGGGGCCTGGAGTGTCCCGCTACCGCCGAGTTAGCCCGAAGGAAAGGAGGCGGCCACGTGGCGGCAGTCGTGCACGCGCATCTGGACGATGGTGACCATGGTACCGACCCACCCTCTTGGCCAGAGGCCTGGGAGATCCTTGATACGATCGAGGATCTGGCCAAGCCGATGGTGCGCGGCGTCTATCGCCACGCAGGCTCCGAGGTGCTTGACGCTATTCAGAGAGCGCGGGAGATCCTCACGGCGCTCGACGGGCGGGCTGGCAAAGCGTCGCGAGCAAACGGGGCCTAAAGCCTCGTCAGGCCTGGTACGGAGAAGGGAGTGAACATTGCTGTTTATCTTCAACGTGCTGACCAGCATCCTCAACGCGATGGCCGCAGGGTCTGCTATAGCGGCGGTCATCCTTGGCGCGAGCCTAGTCATCGTGAAGCGGCCGGCGACTAGGCGATCACGGCTGCACTGGTTCCTGCGGGCGATGGCCGCGACCTTCATCTGTGCGGCGGCAGCCGTGCCGAATCCGATCTTCGTGTCGATCGTGAAGTAAGCGGCCATCAGGCGAGTCGAAGCGCCTGATGAGCCGTGGGGGGATGGCCTTGCGGGTAGCGATCTATGCGCGCGTCTCAACATCGGACCGCGAACAGAATCCCCAGACGCAACTGCTGCCCCTGCGCGAGTTCTGCTCCGCGCAGGGGTTTCAAGTGACCGAATACGTCGACCAGGCGCCGGCCACGGATCTTGCGAGGAGGACGGCGTGGCGAGCGCTCCTCGACCAGGCGGGCAGACGCAAGGTGGATCTCGTCTTGGTTTGGCGCGTCGACAGAGCTTTCAGGTCGGTGCTGGACGCCGCGAACACGCTCGAGCGCCTACGTGGGTGGGGTGTCGGCCTGCGTTCCTACCAGGAGCCTTGGCTCGACACCACGTCGCCGTTCGGTGAAGCGCTGTACTACATCACCGTGGCGTACGCGCAGCTCGAGCGCGGCATCCTTCGCGAGCGCGTGAAGGCAGGAATGGAGCGGGCCAGGCGCGAGGGCCGCACGTTCGGCAGACCCAGGACGGAGACCAAGAACATGCGCATACGCCAGGCGTGGCCTGCGGTGCGAAGCCAGCTGCTTCGAGGCGATATCTCGCAGCGCGAGGCTGCCAGACTGCTCGACATCGGTCGGGGAACGGTCCAGCGGCTGTTGGAGCGGTGCGGGGACGAAGGATGATGCCGCGCACCGTAGAGCGTCGCCGTCGTCTCCGTGCTGATCAAGACGGCCTCTGTTACTGGTGCGGAATGCCGATGCAGCTCGGCCATGATGCCCGTCACTTCACAGACTACCCATGGGCTACGACGCTCGAGCACCTGCTGCCGAAGGGCCACCCTGATCACGACCAACCGTGGGCGATCGTTGGCGCGCACCAGTATTGCAACCTCCTGCGGGCGAGGGTCGAATGGGACGTCTTCCTCGACCATAGGCCTGCCCCGGTTCGGTGGATAGTCTAAGACTTGGCTCTCGAGGCAACGCTAGGCTCCGGATTTGGTCCGGGTAAGGCATCTACATCCGGACGGAAGGGGGTCAAGGGGGAAACCCCAGCGGGG
>JAJZVM010000045.1 GCA_021845645.1 Bacillota bacterium | reverse complement strand
CCCCCGCGTACACGCCGAACTCCGCTCTGGGCGCGGCGTGCGCTGCTCACGCAAACGTGTGGCGCGCCTGATGCGCGAGGCTGGCATCCAAGGCGTCAGCCGGCGCAGGCCGGTTGGCTGCACCCATCGCAACCCCAAGGATCCGCTCGCCCCGGACCTGGTGCAGCGCGAGTTCACCGCCGAGGCCCCGAACCTCCTCTGGGTCGCGGACATCACCCAGCACCCGACTGCGGAGGGCTGGCTCTACTGCGCCACGGTCATGGACGCCTTCTCCCGTCGGATCGTCGGCTGGGCCATGGGTGAGCAGATCGGCACGGAGCTCGTGATCGACGCCGTCAACATGGCGATGCGTACCCGCAAGCCCGAGCCGGGGACGATCCACCACTCCGACCACGGCGCACAGTACACCTCGATCGCCTTCGGTGAGCGCCTCCGCGAAGCGGGCCTCGTCGGCTCCATGGGCTCAATCGGCGACTGCTACGACAACGCGATGATGGAGAGCTTCTGGGCCACGCTCCAGACAGAACTCCTCGATCGCCAGCGCCACTGGCCCTCAAGAGCCCTCTTGCGCTCGGAGATCTTCTGGTTCATCGAGGGCTTCTACAACCGCCGACGGCTGCACTCCAGCCTCGGCATGCTCACCCCTGATGAGTTCGAGAGGAGGTGGGTCACTACGGTTACCGATCGCCAATCACGCGCTTCGTAGCCAAGCCCCTGACCTGTCCACTAAAGCGGGGTCACTCCACTGCAGGGCGTCCGAGCCCGGTGGGCATCAACGTACGACAGGCGCTCTCTGCGAATGGCCAGCCAAAGCGCATTCGCAACTTCGTACCAAAGCATCCGGCGGGCGCATCAGGACGAGCCGCCTTTCGATGGCTTGGCTGCCTGTCCGAGGGAACGCTTTTCGCGCTGGTTGCGAAGGTCGGGACGACGATCTGTCTTGCGCCAGGGAGGAAGTCGCGGCAGAATTCGCGTATCGCTAACGAGGTATGGAATGAAGCCATGAGACCCGGTCGGAACGCCGCGTCTGGCGTTCTTTATCCCAGCAGCCGGTTTGAGGGGTGGTTGTAGTTCGGCGCACTTTCGACGGCGGAGCACAACGCGGGGCACAGCGCCAGCTGCAGCCCCGGAGCAGCCGAAGCCCACGTAGCTCGTGGATCAGCCAAACCCGTTCGCTCCGGGTACCCGAAGTCACCGTCTACTTCTGGATAGTCAAGGGTCTTTCCACCGCGATGGGCGAGTCAACGTCGGATTACTTGGTCCACGCGATCAACCCTTATGTCGCTGTGATCCTCAGTTTCGTCGTCTTTGTCACAGCACTCTTTCTTCAATTCAGGATGGGTCGCTATGTTGCCTGGACCTACTGGTTCGCCGTCGTCATGGTGGGTGTGTTCGGAACCATGGCAGCGGACGTCCTCCATGTCGTTCTCGGCGTTCCGTATGTCGCGTCGTCCATTCTGTTCGCCCTGATCCTGGGAGCGGTGTTCTTTACATGGGGTCGAACCGAATCGACGCTCTCGATCCACACCATCAACACGCCGCACCGCGAGGCCTTCTACTGGGCTACGGTGTGTGCGACATTCGCCATGGGCACCGCTCTCGGAGACCTGACGGCCTATACCCTGCAATTGGGGTACTTTGGCTCGCTGTTGCTCTTCGCGCTGCTCTTTATCCTGCCGATCGCCGGGCGCCGGATGCTGCACTGGAACGAAGTCTTCACCTTCTGGTTGGCATACGTCCTTACGCGGCCGCTCGGTGCGTCGTTTGCCGACGGATTCGGCAAGCCGGTCAGTTACGGTGGGCTGGGCTGGGGCTCGGGTTGGGTCGCCCTCGGGCTTACCGTCAGCATCGCCATCATTGTCCTCTGGCTCGCTCTTACGCGAGCGGATGTGCAGGGCGAGACCGAGCAGGGGGATGAAGGCTCACTGAACCAGGGGTGAGACTTGTTGCAGCCGGCAGAAGCCATGCCGGCGCGGTGCGATGCAAAGAAAAGCTTCGTGTGCCTGGGCCCTTCCGCTCCGCTTCTGGCATGCTGTGAAGGTCGGGGGTCCGGCCCGCACCGCCGTGCGTCAGCGCTCTTGGCCGCAGGGCGGAGATTCCGGTACCCTGCGGCCATGGCTCTCACAGGATTCCCTGCCGGTTCAGGAGCAGCAGCGCGACCACCGAAACCGCCCACAGCCCCAGGTTCGCCAGCGTCGGGCCATCCGCAACGAGCATCTCGTCAGGATTCTCCACCTTGTCGTTTGCCGCCAGCAGGTAAAGGTAGCGGAACAGCCCGTAGACGACGAATGGTATCGTCAGCATGAATGAGTGGGCATGCATGGGTTGATAGAAGCTGTATACGGCATATAGTGCGATCGTGCTTGACACGGTGACGGCGAGCAGTTGGTCGAGAAGCGTCGCCGTATAGCGTTCAAGCACGCCCCGATGGCTGCCGGTCGCACCTTGCAGTGCGCGCAGTTCGCTGCGCCGCTTCCCGAGCGCCAGGAATAGCGTGAGCAGCAAGACGAGGACGAAAAGCCAAGGGGACATGCTGACATGAAGGGCGGCCGCGCCTGCGGCAGCGCGCAGAAGGAAGCCAGCCGAGATGCCGAAGGCATCCACGAGCACCCGGCTGCGCAGAACGAGCGTGTAGAGCGCGTTGACGACGAGAAACCCGACGGCGATCACGGCCACCAGCGGGTTGACCGACGCCGCCAGGAGCAGGCCAAGAACCCCGAGCACGGCGGCAAGCGCCGTGGCCTTGGTCGGCGCCACGAGCCCGCTTGCGATCGGGCGGTGGCGCTTCTTCGGGTGGAGCCTGTCCTCTGCAGCGTCGTGCAGGTCGTTCAGCGTATACACGGTGCTCGAGAGCAGGCAGAAGCTGGCGAACGCGATCAGGGCCGGCGGCCAGGCCGCCAGCCGCAGGAAACTCTCCGTGAAGACGAGGGGGGCGAAAACGAGCAGGTTCTTCAGCCACTGCCGGGGTCGCATCAGCCGCCACAGCGCACGCAGCTTCGAGACTTCCCCCGGCGCCTCCATCAGTGGCATCTCCTGATTGCCCACCCGCGAAACCTCCAGACGAGGGCCTTAAATGCGAAGCAGATTGAACAGCGGCTCCGGCAGATGGCGGATGACCGCCATCACCAGGGCCCAGCGGCGAGGTACGTAGGCCACTGCCTTACCGGCCCCAATCGCCCGCTGCACCTCAGCCGCGACGGCCTCGGGGTCCGCGGCGCCTCCGGGTACCCCCATCCCCCAACTCATCCGCGTGTCGACGACGCCGAGCTTTAGGACTGTCACGCTGGGTCCCGCGCCACGAAGCCTGTGGCGCAGGCCCAGCCCATAGACGGAAAGCGCCGCCTTCGCCGCGCCGTAGACGTAGTTGGACTGCCTGCCGCGGTCTCCCGCGACCGAGGAAAGAAACGCGATGAAACCCTGGCGGTCAACGAGGGGCAAAAGTGCCTCGATCAACGGCGGGGCCGCGCCGAAATTCACCCACGCGCCGGCCCGCAGGCTCTGTGCGTCGGCGGCACCGGCCGCGGCGACCATCGTCCCAAACGCCCAGACGATGCCCCGCAGTGGCGCATGCTGGCCCATCGCCGTCACGGTTGCCTGCGGAAAGTCGCCCGCCGCGATGTCGCATCCGAGCACCGAAACATCGCTGCCGTAGCGGATCCGAAGGTCTTGGGCAATGCGCTCAAGCTCCGGGGTATCGCGCCCGACTAAGTGCAGAGGCACGCCGTCGCGTGCCCAGCGAGCCGAGAGCGCGCGGGCGATGGTGGACGTGGCCCCGAGCACCAGCACGCCGTTGGCCATCACGATCCACCTGCCAATCCGAGGCGCAAGGCAAGCGCGGAACGCCAGCGCCCCGCGGGATCCACCCGCTTCTTCACCGCGCGAAATTCCGAAAGGCGCGGGTACATGCGCTGCAGGAGGTCTGGCGTAAGAAAGCTGTCCTTTGCGAGGTAGGCGCGCCCACCGAGATCCGCCGTCTGCGCGTACAGCTCCCTGAACAGCCGCGACGTGCCTTCTCCCTGCATGGGCAGGTCCAGAGCAAGCGTAAGTCCAGCCCGCGGGAACGACAGCATGCCGGGGGAACTGGGGCCCATCCGCTTGAGCACCCCGAGGAAGTTCGGGTGGCGCGCATTCTGGATACGCCCGAGCAAAGCGGCGAGCTCTTGCGCCCCGACCTCAGCCGGGAAGACCGCCTGGTACTGGGCGAAACCCCGCCGCCCATAAAGCCGGTGCCAGTCGTCCACCACGTCGAGCGGATAGAAGAACTTCCACCACGGCTCGATTTGCTGGGCGCCTGGCCGGTGGACACCGTAGTAGGCGGCGTTGAAGGCGACGCCCACGCTCCTGCTGAGCATGCCCGATGGTAGCGAGAACGGCATGCGGAGGGTCCGGTGCGGCATCGGGAAGGCCGGCTGGCGACCCGAAAGTTCCGCGCGCTCGGTCGGCCGCCCGCCCATCAAGACCGCTCGCCCGAGCGATCGTCCGGATGCCAGGCAGTCCAGCCATGCCACCGTGAAGGGGTACGACGCATCGTGCACGGAGAACCAGTTGAGCGTCTCCTCCAGGTCCCTCGTTCGGAAGTAGTCAACGGAGATGTAACCGGTCTCGATCGCCTGCAAACGCAGCGAGACCTCCAGGATGAGACCGGTGAGCCCCATGCCTCCTACCGTGGCCCAGAAGAGATCCGGGTCGCGCCCGGGACCGATCCGGCGCATTTCGCCGTCTGCCGTGCAGAGCGTGATCTCCTCGACGTACCGGGAGAAGGTGCCTGCGGTGTGGTGATTCTTCCCGTGCACGTCCGCGGCGACGGCGCCGCCCAGGGTGACCCACTGCGTGCCGGGCGTGACGGGAAGTGTGTAGCCGCGGGGGAGAAACACGCGCAGTATGTCGCCAAGACTTGTACCGGCCTCGGCCGTCAGAACACCGTCGCGAAAGGACAGCATGCGGTTTAGCCGCGTCATCATCCAGACCCGCTCCGGCGCGATCGCTGCATCGCCGTAGCTGCGGCCAAGCCCACGCGCAATGCCTTGCCCATGGCATGAGGACTCGAGCGCGCGCACCGTCTCAGGGCGCTCGACATCCGCAGCGACGCGCATCTGATGGCCCCAGCCCGCGACCTCGATCTGCTTGCCCATCCAGCCGCCCACCTGTCTTGCGTAGTTCGCGCCCGGATCCGCGGCCCTAGGGCCTTGTCAGGTAGAAGAAGTCCCTCGTGTCCGGGGAGAGATAGCGATCAGCCGGTCTGGTCATGGCCGAGGCGAGCTTCTCCCCAGCCAGGTATCCCGCACTGCCGCTCCCCACCCAGTGGTAGAAGTTGAACGTGACCCAATACGAGTTGATGTCGAGCTGCATGGCGCGCACCGCGCCCGCCGCCTGCAGCGACTGCGCAAGCGTGCTGACGGAAAGCGGCCCTCCCCCGACGTAGACCAGATCGCCACGCTGCGTGATGCCGATGCCGGAGCGCCAGACGTACGTCGAGTTCCCAACCACGATGCCCCACGCACTGGCATCGTTGATCAGAGGGTTGAGCTCTCCGTTCTCGACGATCAGGGGCAGGTTCTGCCTGTATGACAGCAACCCGGCCTGCGGGACGCTCCGCGTGCCCCAGGCTCCGAGCGCCACGCGGCCGTTCTTGTAGATCGCGAGGGTTGCGATGCCTCTGACGGGCGGCGAGTACAACTCACCGTCCACCATAGCGCCGAACGTTGTCTTGAATTCCTGGCCATTGTAGACGGTGTCGCTCTTGAACCCGGAGTTGAAGGCGGCAACCACGGATGCCGCTGCGGGACCGGACGGCAGGAGACCGGTTCCATGGATGCCCGAAAGGGAGGTGGGCTCCTCGGTGCCCGCCACGTAGTGCAGGCGCAAAGCGGCGGGGTTGATCCAGACCAGGTACGCCGTCGCCCACGGGCGCTGCGGATCCGGATGGAGAAACGTCTCCTCCATCGCAGGGGCACCGCCGACCACGGGACCGACCGGAGTCCACACGCCTTCTCCTGGCGATTTCGGCCATCCGGAGGGCACGATGTCGTGCGGCAGGTCTCCGAGTTGCGCCCCGCCAATGCGCGGCTTCGGCCCGGTGGATGTCGCCATGGACGGTGTCTGCGGCTTGAGACCCGCAGCATGGTAGAACAGCCTTTGCAAGGCGTCCGAAAACTGGTAGAAGACGTTCTCGGCCGTGGCGACCACCGCGGATCCGAGGTATTGGCGCACGCCTTCGACGACCTGGATGAAGAGGGAGTTGTGGTTTTGCCCCGTGGAGACACGGGCAAGTCCGCCGGAGACGACATGCGGTCCGGAGGAAGCGAGCGCGATCTTTGCGCTGCCCCAACTACCACTGATGAGGTACCTGACGCCGAGCACGCCGCCCGCTTCCGTCAGTTGGACCTTCGCTGCGGGTGAAGGCAGAGCGAAGAGCCAGCGTTGCGACAGGGAGTCGCGCAGGACGCTGATCGTTTGGAACTGGCCGGAAACCGCCGTGGCGTAGAAGACGAAACTTCCTGCGCAGCCCAGGTCGTAGTCGCCCGCGGACGCAATCGAACTCGCCAGTGGCTTGCCGAGGCTTGCGGCGCTCAGTTCCCCGCCCGACCAGGCAAGTCCGGCACGATAGACCCGCGGAACCTGCCCCGGCCGATACCCGTCCACGAGGACCGAATCCGGCCAGGCTCCAGGCGAGAGGCTGAAGACGTCGAGCGCCCCGGATGCATCCCGCAGCACCGAAAGGTGCGGTCGCAACGATCTGGCGACGCTGGCGGCGAGACGCGGGTCGGCCCGGTGCACCGCATGCAATGCCGGGGTCGGGTGCACGGTAAGCGCTGCGACGATCGCCAAGGCAACAAGAACCACCCCGATTAAGCGCAGCGGGCGGATCCGCCGCCTGCGCGCGGGGCCAATACTGCGGCTGGAGCCTGCGCGGTGAGACGACAAGCGCTAACCCACACTTTCGACATGGTCATCGGTCGAATGACCCGAGTCTAGTACACCATACAACGTTGCGGTCCACCAGCATTCGACACCCATGACCTGTCGCGCTTCAATACACGATTGAAGGTTCAGGCGAAAAAGGACCCAACCGGGCCAGGTCAGGGTCAGCTTGGCAAGTTGTCGTGCGCGCCGCAGCCCGGTAGCGCACGCCCGCCATGTCTACCCCGAAAGCGCAGAAAAACGAGGAACCGGGACCGGCGAAAACGCCGATCCCGGTTCTCCCGGCTTAGTTCTTAGTAGCGACGAGGGCGCTCTTCGCGCGGACGCGCCTCGTTGACGGTCAACTGGCGGTCCTCCCAAGTCGAACCGTTTAGCGCCTCGATGACGGCCTCGGCCTTGTCAGCCGGAACCTCAACGAAACCGAACCCGCGTGAGCGGCCGGTCTCGCGGTCGGTGGCGATCCGAGCCGTCAGGACTTCAGCGTACTGTGAAACAGTCTTCTCCAAGTCCTCGTTTGTAACCGACCACGGAAGGTTACCAACGTAGATGGTCTTCTGCAACTCCATGCACCCCTCTTAGGAACGTTCGTCTGGAAGTGCACGGAGGCATCCGCTTTTCAGCTGGAGGATCCATAACAGTCCCTACACGACAGACTGATGGTACCACGTCGTTGGGAGCCAACGCAAGTAAAACCGGAAGGCAAATTGTTCCAGCGACGTGCGCCCGGGCGATCCGCGCCGTTGTGCCGCGCATCCCGGCGCCCCACAAATCTGCGACAGCCGCCTCCTGCCAGTGCACGGGCGCGCTGAAGAGGCGCACTGCCCTCAGTCCTTCGCCTGCGGGGTTTGGACCGAGTTCAGTCGTCCCTCGGTCGTTCCAGGAGGTAGTCGATGACATCCTGCGCCGAATACGCGTCACGGTCCCCGAGCAGTTCGCGGATGCGCAGGATCTCGTCGCCGCTCGTGATGATCGGTGGCTCCAGCGTTTGGTCCTTCTGTCGCTGCGGAACACCTGCCGATGCCATCAGACCGTTGCAAAGGCACTTGCGCCCTTCCGTTTGCGCAGCGGTTCCGCCCTTCGCCACGTAGTCGGCGACGGGCTCCGCTGGACAGCGATAGCCGATACGCCCACTTTCCTGGCGGTACGTCTCGCGCAGGTACCCTAAATCGCAAACGCGGCGGCGCTCCGTGTACACTTCGGCTTGCGAGAGCGTCTGCGCCAGCTCCACGACCTTGAACGGAAATCCGGTCGGCGAGGCGAGCGGGTCGGTGCGAACGGAGATCTCTCCCTCTTTGACCTTGGATCTGACTTGCCGGCGCAGATCGGCCGACAACCCGGACTCCTCGCAGAATGCGAAGAGCGTGCCTACCTGAACTCCCGCCGCGCCCATCTCCTGTGCCAGCGCAACGCCACCGCGAACGCCGAACCCGCCGGCGAGCCAATACGGATAGCCAAGCTTCGCAACCTCGTCAAGGTCGACGACGTCGCGCTCACCATAGACCGGCTGGCCTGTCTCATCGAGATGTTCCGGCCCGCGCGGTGGAGCGTTGTGACCGCCGGCTATCGGCCCCTCGATCACGAAACCCTGGATCGAGCCGTTTGCCTTCTTGGCCATCATGTTCGCCAGACTGTGCGCGGCCACGATCGGGAAAAACGCTGGACGGGCCAAAGGATACCGCGCGGAGGACTCGAAGGCGGCTGGCTCAAAGCGCATCCACTGCTCCGGGTCCCCGCCACGCGCACCGGCGACATCCATCTTCAGCGCTGCCGGTTCATTCATCGCCATGCGGTCGAGGGCTCCCGGGATGTCCCGCGGGATTCCGGCTCCCATCAGCACAACATCGACGCCGGCATGCATCGCGCCGTACAGTATGGCAAGGTTTGGCAGAGGGACCTTGGTCAGCAGGTTGATCCCGACACGCCCCCTGTGGCCATGCTTTGCCAGCCATACCTCGACGTATCCCGACAGCATCGCGACCGCCTTGCGCCACTGGTTCGACTTGAGCGTCCACATGGGCAGTCTGGCGTAGGGCTGACCTTCTGCGCGTCCCTCCGGGCAGAAGTAACGCGCCACGAACTGCTCGGCAAGCGCGGACCACGGGCTGGCTGCGAGGGCTCGGCGGACGTGCCCGCCGATGTCGCCATCCTGCATGCGCCTCACCACGACGGTGTCGATACCGGTTCCTGACACCACCCCGAGTTGTCCCGCCAAGGCTACCGCGCGAGCGAGAGGCCAATGCGAAACGGCAACACCCATTCCACCCTGGATGATAGCTGGCCACCCAGATGCGGAAGGGGCAGTGCAGCCCACTCTGTCCATGCTAATCCGCAGGTACGGCATCTCGACCACGTCCCCTCTAGGGTACGGCTAGAGTCCCGTCCATGTGGAACTGTTGCCGACAAGGCTGCGAATCCAAACATTAGGGGCATGGACGAAATCGTCCACGCCCCGTGGTTACCGAACTCTTCACCTAGTGTAGCACGCCGGCGTGCTTTATGTAGAGACGGCCCACGGCCGAAGGCTTGTCCAGCAGGTGAAGCGTGAGGACTTTGCGCGCGAGGATCATCCGTCGCGGCGGATACGTCGGGCGTTGAGGCGGACCATGCGGGCCAATCCGGCAGGGCGGCCTGGACGAACGTGGCATAGGTCAGTATGCCACACATCGCCGCCTTTTCTCCGGCGGCCAGCGCGTATGCCTTCGCCTGTTGCGTTGATCTATCGCAGCAGCGCAGCCAGCGCCGCCACGCTCGGGGCGCCCTCGAAGCCGGAATCGCCCCGGTAGATGCGGCATGACCAGATGGCATCCGGCGCATTCGGGAAGGGGTCCATACCGTCCACGAGGATCGTCGGCGATCCGTGCATGCCAGCCTCCAGTGCCTCGCTGGGGTTCTCCACGAGATGGAGTCGCACCTTGGCGTCGGCATGGCCTGTCGCGTTGAGAGCCATCAGCACCCGCTCGTGGGCCAGCTTCCAGTTCGGGCAACCGTCAAAGTAGACGATCTCGATGTCCGTGGCCGGTTCACCTCCGTGCCGTCACGCTGCACTTCCGTCCCTTTCACTCTACACAAATCCGCTCTGTTCTGCGCAGGTTGTGCTTTTCTAGATTCCTGCTCCTCTGACCCCTTGAAACCCACGTCCTCCATAGGCGTTTCGCGTGTTCGCGGAACTCACGGCCACACCGTGCGCCAGGTTCAGCGAGGCGTTCCTCGCGCACCTTGGCAGGGGGACCTAGGCAACTCTGGGCTGGGACCCTTGTTTGCCGCTCGGGACTGGCTATTGATGAAGGCAGGGAACCCACCTGGAGGTGTCTCGGCTGAAAGCTCGCACATGGATCTACCGCACCTTGGCCGTGGTGGCGGCATTGCTCTGCATCGCTCTGGCGCTCTCGAAGGACTGGTGGCAGGCTGTGCTGCTGCTCGGGGTTACAAGCTCATTCTGGCGCGCGAGCCGTGGACAGCCGCTCATCTCCAAGACCACGAGCTCATCGGACGACTTCGACTCGCCTGGCCTCGACAACCTGATGGACAGTCAGGACTTCACCAGCTGAGGTGTCCGGACGGAATACGGACGCGAACGGCCCAAGCCATGGCCTGAAGGGGCCTCACCATCGACGCACCGGATCGGCAGCGGACGTTCGTCGCGGGTGCCGCGTGTTTTTGGGCATCGTTCGCACTGAGTTACCTGCCCGCCATCGCGGGCCTCATGGTCGGGTGGTGCTGGCTTTCGTAGCTTACGCCGCGGCGCGTCGTTCGGGCCCAGCCGCCACCCTGCTCGCCGGCCAGGGCCAGATCCGGGTGCTCGGGATCGCGCTCGCCGGCCTTGTCGTGATCGACGGTTTCCTCTACGGCCTCGGTCGGTTTGGGGAGCCGATCGCACCGCTCTTTGAGACGGCCCGGGTGCTCGCCTTCGGGCTCGTCGCCCTGCATGTCCTGTCACCGGACACCATCGCGCCGCTCGCCACGCCGCACCGCTTAGGCGCAGTGCCGCCATCCGCCTGACCCGTCGCGAAGAGGAGAGGGCCGCGGCGACCCGCGGCCCTCTCTGTCGTCACACCTGCGCAGGGTGCGGGCCCGCGTCGCCTTCCGTGCGCGCTTCGCCTTCCGGGTGGCTGCGATGGCCGAACGCGAACGCATGCAGGAACTGCTGCAGGAAGAGCGGCATGCCGATGATCAGCAGGCCAGCCTGCTGGTAGTCGTCGATGTTCGCCAGTTGGGAGATCGCCCCGTGGGTTCCTGCCGCAAGCACCGTCGCACCGCTGAGCAGCAGGAGATAGCCGAGGTAGAGCAGCACGCGCGCCGTGCGCGGCAGGGAGGGCGAGCCGCGGTTCAGCATGCCCCCGCTCGCCGCCACCTCGTGGGCGATACCGACCAGGAGCAGAAGCGCCTCGGCCGTGACCAGGCCGTGCGTCAGCGAATGCAGGGATTCGAGCAAGTTCCAGGTGCCCAGGATCAGCGTGAAGCCGACGATCCAGAAGATGATCAGCATAACCCGCTCGACGCGGAGGTCGCCGCGCAGACGGAGGTAGATGAGGTAGGCCAAGGCGCCGATCGTGATCGCCGCGTCGAGCGAGGGCTCTGTGATGGCGGGTACGCCGAACGCGTAGACGGGGCTGCCGATGCGATCGGAGATGCTGAAGAGGTTCCACAGCCCGAACAGCAGCAGGAAGATGGCGGAGGATGCGAGGTGGCGCCGCGTGCGCGCCACAAGTGCCATCACCACCCCGGCCAGGAGCGCCCCGAAGGCGACCACGCTCCAGATCAGGTCGCCGGCGGCCGTGCCGAACAGCGCGGCGAAGATGAGCAGCGAGAAGGCGAACGGCAGGAATTCGGGCGGTTCCGCGTGCGTCGTGAGCCGGTGCGTGAGCCAGACCCCCACCACGAGCAGGACGAGGCTCAGCGGCAGGTTCCAAGAGTAAGGGTGCCAGTAGTGGATGATCCAGGCCGCTTTCGCGACGATGAGCAGAAGTGCCAGCCACCAGACACCGGCGGCGGACATGCGCGGATGCAGGTGCCAGAGGCCGAGCCGCGTGAAGAAGAGGCCCGTCTCGCCAAGGTCGAAGCCGGAGTAGAACAGCACAGGCAGGAACAGGAGATAGAACATGGCGACCTGGGACAGCGTCAGCACGGTGAAGGTCGCCGATCCCGCGCGCAGCGCGAGCAGATAGTAAAGCAGCACGATGCCGGCCGCCAGGGCCATGCTGCGCCGCCCGTCGATGCGGCGCACGCTGGTGAAGATCGCATAGACGACCGTCAGGATCATCGTCAGGACCGCAAGCGGCGAGGCGAACAGGCCTTGCAGCTGAAACAGAATGAATGCGAGCACGACCGGCCAGCGCAGCGCAGCGGAGACGGTCGCGGAGCCGGCAAGCAGGTACCACCAGCCGCCAAGTTGCAGGACCGTGCCGACGGCGAGCACCAGGTCGGGCACCCGCATGTGCGCGGCCGCCGGCAACGGGACAGCCGACAGGTGCCCTAGCGGCAGGGTGAGCGTCAGGAGACCGAGCAGGGCGAGCGCGGTGGCAACTTGGGCCATCAGGCGGAACGGACGAGGCAAGCTGCCGAACTCGACCAGGTGACCCGCGTAGCGCAACCAGTACGGGCGTGCCTCCGGCAGCAGGACCGCATCACGCGGCGCATCGGGCAACAAAACCACCTCCTGCCAAGTGCGCAAGGGATGGCGGCGGCTGCGACGCCTCGCAGGCCGGCGCACCGCCGCCGCAGGAGCAAAGGGCCCGGGTAGCTCAGGCTGTAGGGGTAGGGATGCCAGGGGCACCGACCGGTTGCGCGGCAACCACCGCAGGGCCTGCCGGGCTGCCGCAGTGGGCGCAGAACTTCGCGCCGGGCTTCAGTCCCTCGCCGCACTGCGCGCAGAAGCGCGCCTGCCTGCGGGCGGGTGCCACGGCGCGGGCCCGCTGCAGTACGGCCACTCCGGGCGCCGCCGCGCGCGCCGGGGCCTCGATCGGCTCGCCGCGCTCCTGCCGGTGCGCCGCGAGGATCAGGCTGCGCAGCAGGTAGATGTCGACCGCGATGATCACGACGAGCAGGATCCACTGCAGCGTACCACTCGTGTTGTCCCACGCGGAGTGCGTCAGGGCGACAAAGATGTAGGTCGCGAAGAAGCGCAGGTCGAGGCGCATCTTGCCGCCGGCTGACTCGCGCCAGGCAGTGCCGGCGATGATGGCGGTCCACGACCCGTGCATCCACGGCCCGAGGAACGACCGCAGCATGAAGTTGCCGAAGAGGCCGTGCATGCCGACATGGTTGAAAATGTACATGACCTGGTCGAAGTTGCTGATCTGGTTCGCCTGTAGCGCATTGACCACGGCGGCGAGACCGGAGGTTGTGTAGACGTTGAAGAAGTAGCTGAGGTTCTCCGACGCTGCGAAGCCCATGCCGGCGGCGGCGCCGAACAGGATGCCGTCCATGATGGACGCGAACTTGCGGCGGCGCAGCAGCCAGACGACGGCGAGGAACTTCGTGCCCTCCTCGACGAACCCGACCGCCCAGGGGAACGGGAACACGAAGCTGTTCAGCAACCATGCGACGAGGTTGCCGACGAGGGCGACGCCGACGAACACCTCGATCAGCACGAGCGCCGGCGGCTCCTCCGTGAGACCCTCGCTGGCCATGAAGAAGACAAAGAGTACCGGGACGAAGAAGGCACCGAAGACGAGGACGCGGATGTCGACGCTCGGATCCGAGAAGGCGCCCGCAAGCAGGGCCCAGGCACCGAAGATCGCGGCGCCGATCAAGAGCGCGAGCCAGAACGTCCGACGGCGATGGGGTGCGGCGCCCGGCAGCATCGTGGAGACGAAGTCGGGCACGGCCCAGTGCTGGTTCGCCGCGGTGGGCAGGCGCCCGGGAGCCGCGGCGGGGGGCGACGCAGCGTCCGGGGCGAGCGCGGCGCCGCAGCTGCGGCAGGTGCCCGCGGACTCCTCGTTCTGCGTTCCGCAATGCGCACAGTACACGGTGGGCATAAACCTCCTTCTGGAGTCGCCTGGCGGCTTCCCCTGGCTACCTTAATGGTCCGGCGCACCCATGCAGCCAAGGGCCCCAGGGCCCAGACGGGCAGGGCCCCGGGGCCCTCATGCGCGCGGGGTACGGCAACTTGGGGTCCAGGGGGGCCCAGACCAGGGCACCTGGCACCGCGGGGACCAAAAAAGGCCGCCAAGGCTCCGCAATGCGGTTTCTCGGGTGCAAGGCAGGCCCAGACGGACACGGCCGTGTGGCAGGCTTTTGTCGCGCCCCGGCGAATGATGTCGCCAGCAAGTGAAAGCTGGAGGTGGAAGACATGCTGGCCCTGCAGCCTCGTTCGGTCGGGGAAACGATCGCGGGCCTCGTCACCCGCGCCGAGCGGCGCGGGGAGCAGTGGGGCTTCGCGGTCGAGACTGTTCTGGTGGCTGCCGTGCTGATCGCGGCTGCCGCGCTGCTGACCGACGGGGAGCCGGCCCACGCCCTGGTGGGCGTTGCGCTCGGGACCGTGTTCCTGGGCCTTTGGGCGGCACGCCTTTGGCACTTGGTCCAAGGCAGCGCGTGCCCGCGCTGGTTCGCCTACGGCTCGGCCGGGCTGCAGGGCCTGGTCGTCGGCTGGTTTGTCGGCCAGGTCACGCCCGATCAGCCGGGCATCGCACTCATCGCCTTCATCGTCCTGGTCGGCTTGCACAGCCTGCGCCTGCAGCCCAGCCTCACGGCGGCCGCCGGCATCCTTTATTCCGTGGAGATCTTCCTGTTCGGCCTTCTGCGCATGAGCCGCGCGACCCAAGTCGGGACGATACCCCCCCTGCCGGAGTTCCTCCGCGCCGGCCTGCTGCTGATGATTGTGGCCTTCCTCTGGTATGTGGTCCGCTCCGCGCGATCCCTGCTCGAGTATCAGGCGGAGGAGGCGCACCGCCGCGAGCAGGCGCTCACGGCGATCGCGCAGGAACTCGAGCAGCGCGTCAGCGAGCGCACGGACCGGCTACATGCCGCGATCGCCCAGCAGGCCGCGCTGCGGGAGCGCCAGCGCATCGCCGAGGATCTGCACGACGGCCTCGCGAAGTCGGTCGCCGGGTTCGCGCTGCAGTTGCAGGTGCTTGCCGGAAAGTGGAAGGGCCAGCCCGAGATGGCGGCCGACCTCAAGGAGATCTCCCAGACCGCGAACGAGCTGGCGCTGGAGGCCCGGCGGGCGCTTTCGGAAGTCCGCTCAGAGCTTGGCTGCGGTGGCCTCGCCGCGCAGTTGTCGCGACTCGCCTACGACTTCACGGCGCGCACCGGCATTCCGGTCGATGTGGAGGCGGACGCGAAACTGCCGGAACTCTCGCCGGAAATGTGGTATGACCTGCGCTGCATCGCGCTCGAGGGACTCGAGAACGTGCAGCGCCACAGCGCCGCGACACGCGCGCGGATCCGACTCGAGCCCACGGCGGGTGGCTTCGGGATGGTGCTGGAGGACGACGGGCGGGGCCTCGACGACGGCTGGTCCTGGCATGCCCTGCGCGGCGAGGGCCGCTACGGCCTGCTCGGCATCTCGGAGCGGGTCGAGCGGCACGGCGGCCGCGCGCGCTTCGACCGGACCGGAACGCTCGGAGGCTGTCGCATCGAGGTGCAGCTGCCACGCGCAGCGGGCGGAACGTGAGCCAAGAGCCAAGGCCCTCGATCTTCGCGCCGCCGGAGATCGACGTGCTGATCGCCGACGACAACTTCATCGTGCGCGCGGGCATGTCCGCCGCCCTGCAGGCGGCGGACAGCATCCGCGTCTGTGGCGAGGCCAAGGACGGGCGCGAGGCGGTTGCGCTCGCGCAGGAACTTCTACCCGACGTGGCCTTGCTCGACGTGCGCATGCCGGCGATGGACGGCATCGAGGCGTGCCGGCGCATCAGCGCCCGCGTGCCGAACTGCCGCGTCCTCGTCGTCACCTGGTCGGACGAGCCGCACGACCTGATACAGGCGGTGCTGGCGGGCGCCAAGGGTTACCTGCTGCACGGCCACTTCACACCGGACGAACTTGTCGAAGCGGTGCGCACGGTGCACCAGGGCGGCGGACTGATCACGCCCGCGGTGGTACCGGCGCTGCTGCGCGCGGTGCAGGAGCAGCTCAACTTTCCCGGCGCCCCGCAGAGCCCCCTTACGGAGCGGGAGGTCGTGGTGCTGCGCCTGATCGGCGACGGCTATTCGAACCGTGAGATTGCCGCCCGCCTAGGGCTGCAGGAGAAGACGGTCAAGAACCACATCAACAACATCTATTCGAAGCTGCACGTGCAGAGCCGGCTCGAGGCGCGCATGCAGGCGGCGCGGCTCGCCCGCTAGCCTGCGCGTGGCTGGTCCCGATCAGCTTTGGCCTGCGGCCGTCCAGACCCGGCTTCCGTGGCCGCCATGCGAACGGGCCATCCCTGCTCTGCCCCGGACACCTGCGCGCACGCGCGGCTGATGCGTTCCGTCCCCGCTCGCCCGCACCCGAACGGTGCCGGGCGCGGTCTGCGCGAAGGGACCGGTCGCTTGCCCTGGCACAGCCAGTTCCAGGGCGTCCAGGGAGACGCCGCCCCTTCACTTCGCGGACACGTACTTTCCCGTTTCCTCGGCCGACTCCAGCCAACCCCTCCCGCCTTCAGTCCCCCTGCGCCGTCTTTGTCACGTCCCGCAGGGGCGCGTCGAGGCGCAGGAGCTTGAAGACGGCAACCGAACCGAGCCAGCCCAACAGCAGGATCGAGATGATGACGTATCCGAAATTTCCAAGATCGAAGGACTTGATGAGATCCCAGACCCGGCCCCGCAGCGGGATGTCGACGGCGAGGACCCTGAGCCACTCCAGCGTTCCTATGCCAAGGGCCACCGCAACCGAAATGGCTGTCACCGCAAGATTGTAATACAGCTTCCTGAGCGGGGTGATGAAGGCCCACGCATAGGCGTACTGCATCACAACGGCTTCCAGGGCGTCCACCAGGGTCATGCCGGCGGCGAACATGAGAGGCAGCATCAGCACCTGCAGTGCGGAAACACTGCGGCCGGCCGCTACAGCCGCCAGCGCCAGCAACCCGACTTCGCTCGCGGTGTCGAAACCCAGGCCGAAGAGCAACCCTACCCAATACATCTGGCGATCGGAATGGATGCTCCGGTAGACCCGGCCGAAAAACCTGTTCATGAAGCCGCGCTGAAGCAGGCCTCTCTCGATCGCCTGCCACCGCTCCGGATCGAGGTCCGGCTGCCGCCTCGCCTGCCTGAACGCCCGTAGGACCTCAAGCAGAACCATGAGGTTGAGCAGGGCCAGGAGGTAGAGAAAGCCCGCCGAAACGCCCATGCCAAGCAGACCGCCGACAGACGCGAGGGCAGGCAGTGCCGACTTGACGCTGCGGGTCGCAACCAGGAGCAGCGCCGCCAGGACAAAGACGATCGTGGAGTGGCCGAGCGCGAAAAAGAGACCCACGCCGCCCGGGCGCTTGCCATCGGCCAGCAGCTTGCGCGTCGTGTTGTCGATGGCCGCGATGTGGTCGGCGTCTGCGGCGTGGCGTAGTCCGAACACGTAGGCGAGAGCTCCGAGCGGCAGCAGGAAGGCGGCGTGCCGCGACGCGGCGAGCAGACATATCCACATCGCGACGTTGGCGACCCCGAGGCCGCCCAGGATACCGAGAGACCCTCTCGTCAGCAAACCGTAGCGCATGTTCGGCCTCCGTCCATCCGTGGATAGACCGGCGGGCACCCTGTGCGGACCACCGGGGTTGCCTCAGCGCATCAGAAGAGAAGGCCAGTCGGAAACGGAACCCCGACCAGACGCACGAAGAAGAGGTACACCACGACTTCGATGCCGAGCGTCAGCAGGACGGCGACCCGGATGGGGGTCCGGTTCTGGATCAGCAGGAACCCCAGTGCGAACAGCGGGATGGAGATCAGGAACCCCGCGAGCATGGAAAGGATCAGGAACCCGACCACCCACATGTACATCGTGGCGAGGCGCAGCCAGAACGCCTTCTCCGGAACGGCGTAGGGGGCCTCGCGCGGCCGTACAAGTCCGCGCACGATGCGGTAGAGGGCCAGGAGCGCGGTCGGGATGCCGACGATCAGAGGAGCCAGTCTGCCGGCGCTCGAATAGCCCGCCGCGAGGCTCACGAATACGACGGAGACGACTAGGATGAAGACGTCGAATATGCGCTCTCCGGCCAGCCTGTTCATGTCTTCACTCCACCGGCGCAGACGTAGGGCATCACGATGTCCGGTCCCGCAACGCTGGTCACCCGGCGCCGCGGGACCGGACGGTTCCTACTTCACGCCCACTCCGGGCAGGCTCTTCAAGACCGGCAGGAGCGGCTTGATGTCCTTGAGCGCCTGCCTGACGTCCTTGCCGACCGTGGCCCCAGGCAGGTACGAGATCTCGCGGTTGGCCTTCTTCATCGTCGCGATGAAGCCGGGATCCTTCATCGCCTTCTGCATCGCCGTGCGCAGGTAGGCGAGGCGGTCGGATGGGATCCTCGCCGGCCCGGCGATCGCCCTGTTGAGCCCCTGGATCATGGCCCAGTCCGCGACCTCGCTCTGGGCCTGTTTGCTGGCGCCCATCAGCCAGGCGTCCTGCGCGACGGTAGGCACGCCTGGGATCTCCGAGCGGCGGTCCATACCGACGACCATCAGCGGCCGCACCTCATGGCTCTTGATCTCCGGCGCGATGCTGCCGAACGTGGTCTCGGTGCCCATGACCGTGCCGTTGATCACGGCGGCGACCGTGGCGCTTGTGCCAGAGAAGCCGGGAACGGTGTCGACCGGCAGGCCGAGCAGCTTCCCGATCAGGTTGATCGTGATGTCGTCGTCGCTGCCCGCGCCGCTCACGGAGAACGATACCGGGCTGCTGGACTTCTGCCAGTCGACGATGGTCTTGATGGGCGAGTTCATGCTCACGACCATGACGGGCGTGTCGGCGCTGACGCGTCCGAGCCAGCTTAGGGTCATGTCGTTGTAGCCGACCGTCTTGGGCGAAAGCGCCTGGTCCGTCAAGGTGCCGGTCACGTCGATGATGCCGATGGTGAGTCCGTCCGGCTTCGAGGACGCGATCAGGTCCGTGCCCGTAAGGCCACCGGCCCCCGGCTTGTTGATCGGGACGATGGTGGTGCCGGGCATGTACTTCGCCATGTACAGGGCGAGCTCGCGGGAGTAGAAGTCGAAGCCGCCCCCGACTCCGTGCGGGATGATGAACTGGATGGTCTTCCCCTTGTAGAACGCCGCAGGGTTCTCCCTCTTCCCGGCGGAGGCTGTCGGCGCCACCGTGGAAAGCAGGAGTCCGCTGATCGCGACCGCCGATAGTGCAGGCCCGAGTCCGTTCCTGACGATGCGCATGTCGTGCGACGACGTCGGAATCTTCCCGGCGTCGCTACCCTCCCTTGCGTGAAGTTCTTCAGCCAACGAACAGGACGCATGTGACGCAGCGTTTGCTCAGGGCGATCCCCCGTCGTCACTCCCTTCCGTCGCACCGACTGCACGCGTGGCTCCTAAAGAGCGCCGCGCCGCGCCGACCAATCGACCGCCCGCGCTCTTGAGCGTCGGGTACGTCAGGCCCGCGATCCCCGCCAGGAGGATGATCACGGTGATCGGTCTGAGCAGGAACGCGAGGCCCCACACGTGGTAGGAGACCATGAAGTTGGTCTCGGCCGTGGATCCCAGGAGAAGCCCGATCAGGAGGGCTGGCCGGGAGAAGCCGTAGCGCTTCATCACGACGCCGACGACACCGAACGCGAGGGCCGCGATGACGCTGTCGAAGCTGTTGGTCAGGCTGTACGCCCCGACGAAGGCGATCACCAGGACCACCGTGGCGAGATAGGCCGTGCGCATCCGCGTGATGCGCACCAGCTGACCGCCCGCGGCGAGCGCCAGGATGCCGGTCAGCACGTTGGCCACCGCGAGGATCCACACAAGCGAGAACGTGATGTCCGCGTGGGTGGTCAGCATCTGCGGCCCAGGCTGCAGGCCGAGAATGTAGAAGGCGCCGAGGAAGATCGCCATGGCGCTCGATCCGGGAATACCCAAGGCGACGGTCGGTATGATCGCGCCCGCTTCTTTCGAATTGTCGGCGCTCTGCGGCGCGATGACCCCCTCGATCCGGCCCGTGCCGAACAGGTGGCCCACTTTGGACGTGCGCTGGGCGAGGGCGTACGCCATAACGTTCGTGATGCTGCCGCCCACTCCCGGTATCGGGCCGAGCAGAGCCCCGAGCGAACTGCTCTGCAGCAGTAGCCGCCAGTTTCGCAGCACATCGCCGATGCCGCTCAGGGTGCTGTCGCCACTCGAGGGGACGTCGGTCTCCGCAACCGACTTCCGCCCGCTGATCAAGAGGTCCAGGACACCGGCGATGCCGAAGAGGCCGATGATGGCGACCGCGAAATCGAGTCCGTCCTGCAGGAACAGGCTGCCAAACGTGAAGCGCGTCTCGCCTGTGATCGGATCGGTTCCGATGAAGGACAGAAGCAGGCCGAGACCGCCGGCGATCAGGCCCTTCGACAACGAGCCCTGCGAGATGAACCCGACCATGGCGATGCCGACAAGGGCCATCGACAGCATCTCGGGCGGGCCGAAAGCGCTGATGATGCGGCTCACGAGCGGGATCACAACGATCAGCACCGCGACGCCGAACAGTCCGCCAAGAGCGGAAGCGGTGCTCGCGGCGCCAATCGCCCGTCCGGCGTGTCCTTGCTGAGACAGCGGATAGCCGTCCCAGGTGGTGGAGATGCAGTCCCCTGTGCCAGGGGTGTTGATCAGGATCGCGCTCGCCGCGCCGCCGAACGTGATGGCCGAATGGCCCCCCAGCAGCAAGGCGAAGGCCGCTGGAGGGCTCAGCTTGTACACGAACGGCAGCAGCACGGCGAGGTACATGTTGCCGCCAAGTCCTGGCGTGGCACCGAAAACGAAGCCGACAACCACCCCGATGACCATCATGGCGATCGACATCGGCGCCCAGAGGGACATGAACCCGAGCCATGCGGCGTGCAGCATCGGCGGCTACCTCGTCATCCTGCCCCGTGGGGCTTCAGTGTGCCGGTCAGTCGCCTTCGTGCTTGATGAAGCCGGGCGGCCCGAAGCGCACACCGCCTTCGGGTGTGATGCTGTACCACGAGTAGGGCGACGGCTGCACCGTCTCGATCTCCTTCTGCACCTGCTCGTCCGTCATGTTGATGCCCGCCTCCACCCGGCGGTCGAGGCCAAGCCAGTCCAGCATCCGCTTGTTGGTGATGCCGAGATAGACCGCTCGGTCGGGCCCCTCGTTGAAGTGCTGGTGCCAGGTCATGCTCGGCATGTAGAGGAAATCGCCCTGCTGCCAGTCGTATCTCACGCCCTGGACCAGGGAGTATCCCTTCCCCTCGATGACATAGATCGCAGCCTCGTTGTGGTGCTTGTGCATCCGCGTCATCTCGCCGGCGAGCAGCTGCGACACGTGCAATTGAATCGTGCGCAATGGCAGCTGGACGTCCGCGCCCTTGTGGTGGCGCTCCTTGAGCTCGAAGAGGTCACCCACCGGGTTCTGGTGCACAATGCGGGCCACCTCGATCGGCCGCACCTCGTATTCGTGATAGTGCATCTTTCCTTGGCGACGCGGGTCGTCTTCCGGATGGTCTTTGTACGGGTCGTTCTCGTAGGTATCAGCCACGCTGGTCGTTGCCCCCTTGGTATGCCGTATTTTGTATTCTGTATGCCATTCTGCAACCATTCTGTCAATCCTTTTCCGCTGACCCAGGTAGTTTTCAAACGCGCTTGCTTTTGGCTTTCCTGTCGATCTCTGTCGATTGCGGTCGTTTTACTCTCTTACACCCCCGCCGCAAGGGGCTGTCGGCAATTCGACACCATGCGCGGCCCGCGGCCGGGCCCGGGAAACGCGAAGCGTGAAGGCAGCACGCCCAAGGTCCCCTGGGCAGGACCGGCCCTGCTCGGCACGATCTACACGCTGGAGCAGCTGTTCGATCGCGAAGGGCTCGCGGCGGCCAGCCTCCGCTTGATCGAGTCGCGCGCAGCCTTCCTGCGGATCATGGACGACCACGCCCTGCAGGGGGTGCAGGGCGTGGTCGTCGGTTGCACCGAGATCTGTCTGGGCAAGGCAGTCCGACATCGGGACACCTCTACGCCACAACGCTGCTGCGCGCAGAGAAGGCAGTCCACCTGGCGCTCGAGCCCCAGTCTCGGTGCCGTCGCATCAGCGGCAGCGACCCAAGACCATTTCTCAGCCGTTCAAACGGCGGTAGATAGGGCGGTTGCGCCGATAGATCTCGCGGAACGCCGCGTAGGCACGGTCGTACACCTGTCTCGCCTCGGAGCGCGGCGTGTAGGAATGGCTGATGCGCACCCGCGGCGCCATCTCCTCAAACGTCGCGCGGCCAAGGGCAACCAGGGCAATCGCCCCCGCTCCCCGCACATTGGCCTGCAAAGGCGATTCCGTCTGGTCGATGCGCCGTCCGAGCACGTCGGCCATGATCTGGCACCACACTTCGGAGCGGGCGCCGCCGCCGATGAAGCGGATCGGGTCCAGGGTGCGCCCCGTGAAGCCGTCCATCGCCTCGAGCAGCCAGCGACTGTTCAGCGCGACGCCTTCGAGAACGGCGCGCACCATCTCGGGGCGCCTCGTGGTGAGGGAAATGTTGTAGAAACCGCCCCGCACCTGGTGGTCCTCGATCGGCGTGCGCTCACCGTACAGCCAGGGCGTGAAGAGCACGCCACCGGCCCCCGGCGGGGCGCTCTCCGCCACCCTGTCGAGGCGTTGCAGCGCGTCTTCCGGCGCGCTGGGGGTCTCGAGTTCGTCGACGTGGTAGAGCATGTTGTCGCGCAGGAAGGTGAGACACGCGCCCGCAGTCTCCTGCTCGTTCGCGACGAAGTACCGGCCTGGGATGGCGGACGGCAGGGTCGCCATGTTGTGGGCGATGTCGGTCTTCTTGCGCGGCACGTGGCAGGTGAGCCAGGAAGACGTGCCGAGGTAGAGGTGCGGCTCGTAGTCGCGGGTCGCTCCGGAGCCGATCGCGGCCGACTGCACATCGGGAGATCCACCCGCGACCGGCAGACCCGGGGAAAGGCCAAGATCCTGCGCCGCCGCTTCGGACAGGCTGCCGACTACGTCGGTCGAGCGCAGAAGCGGTGGCAGCTTGCGTCCGTCCACGCCGAGCAGACCGATGAGAGCCCTGTCGTAGCGGATGTTCGCGGGGGCGCGGTTGTCGGTGACCCAGTGCAGGGCGATCGAGTCGAAGGTGGCCGCGAGCCGCCCCGTGAGGCGGGCGTTCAGGTAGTCCTTCGGTTCGAGGAAGCACGCCGCCCTCTCGTAGATGGCGTGCTCCTCGGCCTGCAAATACAGGATGTGCGCGATCGAGTCCTTGCCCGACCTCGCCGGGATGCCGCCCGTGCGCCCGAGCCAGCGCACGAGCGGCAAAGGGCCGTAGCCGGCGACGGCTGGCCAGCCGCCCGTCTTCTCCCGCACACGGGAGGCGCCGCGCGCGTCCATCCAGATGATCGCCGGCCGGAGGGCCCGGCCCGTGGCGTCGACCGCAAGCGTGCCGGACCACTGCGCGGTGCAACCGATCCCTTGCACATCCTGGGGCGCGGCCGCGCCGCGAGCCCAGAGCTTGCCCGTCGCGCCGCGAATGGCCGACCACCAGAGCTCAGGATCCTGCTCCGCCCCACCGCCTGGCAGGAGCGACAGGGGATACTCGCCGGACGCCACGTCGAGCACCTGGCCGTCGAGGGAGACAAGCGCCACTTTGCAAGCCGAGGTGCCCAGATCGATCGCGAGCACGCATTTCCTGCCCACCGTCACACCTCGTAGAGCACGTCGATATAGGCTTCGAGCAGGCCTTGCACCAGCTCGCCCGGCGCAACCGCCGCGAGTCCGTAGAGCGGCGCCATGCCGCCCTCCGCTACCGGATTCTGGCGCACCTCCTGCACGGACCGCTGCAGGTCCTCGAGGAAGCGGTCGGTCACGCCCGGCTCGGCGTGGCGGCGCGTAACTGCGATGTGGAACGCGGCTGGGCGGTGCAGGCCGTTGAGGCTCCAGCCGCGCTCCGCCATGCGGTCCATCACCCTGTAGACGTCGAGGCTGTCGGACCCGACCGCCACGACAAACAGCGGATCGCCCAGCAACTTGAGGTCGGGGATGGCCCGCACCCCGGCCTTGATGCGCCCGGCGGCGGAAAGGATCTGCTCCGCGGCCGCCAGGTAGCCCTCCTCGCCCGTCGCCACGAGCGATGCCCACGCGGCTGCGATCAGGCCACCCGGCCGGCTGCCGAGCAAGGTTGAGGAGACGTAGAGCCCTCCCGGCCAGTCGGTGGCGGCGTAGCACTGGTGGTGGAAGAGCTCCTCGGAACGGTAGAGGATCACCGACGTGCCCTTGGCCGCGTAGCCGTACTTGTGGGTGTCGACCGAGATCGAGGTGACGCCCCGCAGGCGGAAGTCGAAGGGCGGCACCGGGTAGCCGAGCCGCTCCGCCCAGGGCAGCAGAAAGCCGCCGAGGCAGGCGTCGACGTGGCAGCCGACGCCCTTCTCCTCGGCCAGCGCGGCGATCTCGGGGATCGGGTCGATCGCGCCATGCGGAAACGACGGGGCCGAACCGACGAGGGCCACCGTCCGCTCCGTGAGGGCGGCCCGCATCGCCTGGACGTCGGCGCGGAACCCCTCGTCCACACCGACCTCCACCAGGCGGATGCCGAAAAAGTGGGCCGCCTTGCGGAAGGCGGCATGCGCCGTGACGGGCGCGATCACCTCGGGCTCGGCGATGCCGTTTGCCCGGCCCCAGTCGCGATAGGCCAGCATCGCGAGCAGGATGCTCTCGGTCCCGCCGGTCGAGACCGCGCCGACCACCCGGCTGCCGCGCCGCGCCTTGGCCACCTCGTCGCCCGACAGCATGTGGGCCGTCATCGCCACGACCTCGGCCTCGAACTTGGTGGAACTCGGCCAGAGGTCCGGGTGCAGCGGATTGTTCTGGGCGTGCAGGGCGTAGGCCTTCGCCAGGAACTCGGCATGCGCGACGCCGCCGTGGTAGACGGCGCCCGACGCGTAGCCGTTGCGCCAGCGCGGCTCCTCCCGCGCCTGCAGGCTATCGAGCAGGGCCAGGATCTCCCCCTCTCCCCGCCCCTGCCGCGGCATCGCAGCGAATGTCTCCACCGAGCCGCGGTACGGCTTGAGCTGCCTCTCGAGCTGCCCCAGGATGTCCTCTCCGCTCACGATATGCCTCCTCCAGATGCGTCGGAAAGAGCCGTGCCCGCGCGGGGAGTCGCCTGCGCCTGCCTGGGCAGCAGCCAGGCGACCGCCAGTCCGAGCAGGGCCACGACCGCGACGAAACCGAGGGCGAGATGCGGACTTGCCACCATGGGTGTCATGGCAACGACGAGCACGAAGCCGCCCAGGTTGCCCGCAAGCATCAGGAAGCCCACGGCGTGTCCCTGGTTGCCCTGTCCCACGTGCACCTCCGCCCAGTCGAGCACAACGGGCAGGCTCGCAAGCAGCACGAGACCCTCGACCCCCAGCCAGAAGACGAGCCAGTAGGCGGACTGGCGCCAGTCGATCGCAAGCGCCGTCAGCAGGGTCCACAGGACCGCGAACGCCAGCATCGGCCGGCGCAGCGACCGCTTCGCGACGATCGGCGGCAGAACGCCTGCGCCGACGATGCCCGTGAGCGTCATCAGAGCCAGGAGGTCCCCTGCCAGGGCACCTTGGCCAAAGCGCGCCAGAATGGGCTGGAGTCAGGTCGCGAATGCGTTGTAGATGCCCATGCCGACGAAGAGCAGCGCTCCGAGCTTCCAGAGCAGGGGCTCCTTGGGCAGCCAGACGCTCCCCTGCGCGGGTGCCGGATCGGCGAAGGAGGGCGGGCGGGCGACAGCGAGCACGAGCGCCAGCGCGCCGACTGCGCCGAAGAGCCCTTCCACCCAGAGCAGCAGCGAAATGCCGCCGACCGAGAACAGGAGGGGTCCGAGAGCCATCGCGATCATGATGCCGAGGAACAGCGCCACCGTGCCGAGGCCGATCGCCGTCGCCCGCTCTGCTTCGGGGAAATAGCGGGCGGCGAGCTTCGTGATGCCGTTCAGCACGAGCGGCTGTCCCGCCGCGATGACAACCTGCGCAAAGATCTGCCAGTCGAAAGAGTGCGGCATGATTAGACGCATGAGACCGCCCAGGCCCGTGAGCATGGCGCCTGTGCGCAGGGCGGCGGCGAAGCTGCGGTCCAGCCAGCGGCCGGTTGGCAGGGCAAGCACGACGTAGATGAGCGGAAAGATCGCCGCCAGGTTTCCGACCGCTCCGACACCGGCGTGTAGCACCCCCGCCACCTGCGTCGTGATCGGCGCGAACGTGATCCAGAGCATCTGGGTGGCCGCGGCGAGCAGACCGTACGCCGCGAGAATCGCCCAGCGACTTTTCATGGCTCTCCTCCTCCATCGCTGAGTTGGCATCTGGAATGGCACGGGGCGGGCATGCAGCCAAGCCTTGGGTGTTTTCGCCTCTCCCGTCCCTATACCTCGTCGAGTGGCAGCGAACCTCATCCGGAGCCAGCGGATGCGGCCGGATTTGCGCGCGCGGGCCGTACGGGAGGCAGGTACCAGAGCCGCTTCTGCCAAATAGCATCCAAAGCTCAGTTCCTGGAAGGAGTCTGGTCGAGACGCTTAGCGAAGAGGACTTCAGCTCCCTCGCGCAGGTTGGAGTCCACGTGGGAGTGAACCTGCAACCCAGCCAGAACCTCGTTATCTTGGCTCCCGCGACGCAGGCAGCTGCCGCCAGGGCGGTCACCAGAGCGGCATACGCCGCCGGAGCCCGCAGCGTCCGGACGCTGTTCAGCGACGAGGGCCTGGAGCGGATAGGCTTCGAGATGGCACCCGAAGAGGCGCTCAGCGAGTTCCCCCAGTGGCTCGCCGATGGCCTGACGCAGGAGGCCGAGCGGGGCTCCGCCTTCCTGTCGATCATCGGTGGCGATCCTGACAACCTGCAGGGCATCCCGCCCGAGCGGGTCACGCTGTCGCGGCGCGCCGCCCAGAAGGCCCTGCAGTCCTTCATGCGCCTGCAGATGTCCCACCGCGTCGCCTGGTCCATCGTTGCCGCTCCCACGCCGGCCTGGGCCCGCAAGGTCTTCCCCGACCTGCCGCAGGCGGAGGCCGAGGCAGCGCTCTGGCAGGCGATCCTGCGCACGAGCCGCGCCGACGGACCGGACCCTGTCGGGGCCTGGCACGCCCACATCCGCAACCTCCAGGCGCGCAAGAGCTGGCTAAACGGCCTCGGCATCCGCAGCCTGCACTACAAGGCGCCAGGCACAGACCTGACGATCGAGCTCCCTCCGACGCACCAATGGGTCGCTTCGGGCCAAGCCCGGGCCGTCGGCTATCCCACGTCGCCGAACATCCCGACGGAGGAGACCTTCACCCTGCCGCTGCGCGGCGGCGTCGAGGGCACGGTGCGCAGCACGCGCAGCCTGTCCTACGCCGGACAGCTCATCGACGGCATGGAGTTCACGTTCAAGGCGGGGCGCATCGCCGACTTCCGCGCCAGCTCCGGCGAAGCCGCGCTGCGCGACGTGATCGAGACCGACGAGGGGTCGCACTATCTCGGCGAGGTTGCTCTGGTGCCTGTGGACTCCCCCATCTCGACGTCCGGCATCCTGTTCTACAACACCCTCTTCGACGAGAACGCCTCGTGCCACCTCGCCATCGGCGCTGCCTACCCCACCTGCCTCACCGATGGCGGCGAGGTTCAGTCCGATGAGGATCTCCTGGCCAAGGGCGGCAACGCGAGCCTCGTCCACATGGACTTCATGATCGGCTCGCCGGAACTCGAGATCATGGCGACCACCACCCAAGGGGCAGAGGCGCCCGTCTTCCGCCAGGGCAGGTGGGCCACGCCGCTGCAAGGCTGACCGCGGAGCGACGCCCAGAGGTCGCTAGTCGCTGCCGGCCCTGGTCATGCTAGTGCAGGGGTGGTCTCGTGACGGCCTGGGATTTT
>JAJZVM010000194.1 GCA_021845645.1 Bacillota bacterium | reverse complement strand
TCCGATCTCGGTGGAGTCGGAGGCACGATGATCGCGTATTACAACCTCTTTGTCAGCACGAGTACCGCGAATCTCGCACAGTCGACCCAGTTCCTCATCATGACCATCCTAGGCGGTACCGGCACGCTGTTCGGCTCTCTGCTCGGGTCCGGTATCATCGTGACCCTCACAAACGTTCTGTCCAACTACACGCAGCGCTGGGAGTTGATTCTGGGCGCAATATATGTGGCGATCGTGATCTGGGCGCCCGGAGGAATCGTCGGCTTCGTGCATCGCAGGCGGACGTCACCCGCAATGGCGACGCCCAGGAACCTGGATGCATCATCGCAATCCGATACGCCGTCCGACGACCTTGAAACCCATGGCAAGTCCAGCTTGTAACGTAATGCGAGGCACTCATTCCGGCCATGTACGATCGTCGGTCCCACAAATCCCATATGGGGATGATGGTGCGTTCAGCACCCGGAGGAGGAGGCAAGAGGTGGAAAACGCAACTGACGCGTGCCTCGTGCTGGAGGATATCAGCCACCAGTTCGGCTCGCTGAGGGTGCTTGCGGACGTGTCTCTCCGAATTGGCCAAGGCGAGCGCCGGGCGATCATAGGGCCCAACGGCGCAGGCAAAACCACACTGTTCAACACGATCGCGGGGGAGATCACGCCAACGGCCGGGAGGGTGTACTTCCAAGGACAGGATGTCACCCGGCTGGCATCCTTCCAGAGGGCTCGCCACGGCATATCCCGCACGTTTCAAACGACGTCGCTCTTCCCCAATCTCACGCTTGTCGACAACGTCGTCCTGGCCCTGCTCGCTCTCCGGAAGGAACGCACGCAGCTTCTATATCCCGTGGAACGCTACCGTGCCCTCTACGACGAAGCTGGGGCACACCTCGGCCGGATGGGCTTCAGAGGCAAGGAGAACATCCCGATCCACTCGCTTTCCTACGGTGAACAGCGCCAGATCGAGATCATCATGGCCCTCGTCCAGAAGCCGAAACTCCTACTGCTCGACGAACCGACCGCGGGCCTCTCACGCGGCGACGTTCCGCTGGTCACCGACATACTAAAGACCCTTGGACGCGACGTCACCCTTGTCCTGATCGAGCACGACATGGACGTAGTGTTCGGAATGGTCGACTACATCTCCGTACTCCACAACGGCGTGCTGGTCGCCGAAGGGGACGTCGAAGCCATACGCAGAAACGATCTCGTGCAGAACATCTACCTGGGAGGCGCCCATGAGTAGGGTACTGGAAGTGGAGAACGTCCACACGTACATTGGTGACAGTCATATTCTCCACGGCGTGAGCTTGCACGTCGAAGCCGGCAAGGTTACGGCGATCCTTGGCCGTAACGGCGTCGGCAAGACGACTCTCATTCGTTCCATCGTGGGCTTCTCGAGACCTCGGCATGGGCGCGTGATATTCAAGGGTCGTGAGGTGCAGCAGATGGCTGCTCACCGGATCTGCCACATGGGTATCGGGCTGGTGCCGCAGGGGCGACGCATTTTCCCGTCGCTCACAGTGCAAGAGCAGATACTGCTGGGCGCTCGCAAAGGAGGAAGCTGGACGCTTGATCGCATCTACGAACTCTTTCCGCGCCTTTCCGAACGCAAGCAGAACCTCGGTGGCATGCTGAGCGGCGGCGAACAGTCCATGCTGGCCATAAGCAGGGCCCTCATGACCAGTCCCGACGTTCTCGTCATGGATGAGCCCTCGGAGGGGCTGGCCCCGGTGGTCATCCAGGATCTCAAGCGCACCTTTCGAGAACTCAAGGACGCTGGGCTCACATTGCTCCTAGTGGAGCAGAACCTCAGTCTGGCTCTAAGCGTCGCTGACGTAGTCTACATCATGAGTAAGGGGCAAGTGGTGCACGAGGGACCTGCCGCAGAACTTGAGGAGGACTCCGCACTTCGGCGACAGTACCTTGGAGTCTGATAGCGCGCCTAAAGCAGATGTGGTTGCTAGCCGAGGCACAGCATAACAGCCACCCAGCAGCAGGTACATGCCCAGCCTGGGCAGAACTGGCCTTCGTCGCGACAGCGGCGGAGACTGAGCTTCGGCGGAGGTGACCCATTGCGCTACCTGCAGCCAGCGGGCACAGTGCTTCGACTGCCCGTCATCGGTCAGGGGACGTGGGGCTTCGGCGAGAATCCGCGCCGGCACAGCACGGAAGTCGCGGCCTTGCGCGAGGGCTTCGACCAAGGCATGACCCTCGTCGACACGGCGGAGTTCTACGGCGCCGGCGAGAGTGAGCGGGTGGTCGGCGACGCCGTCAGCGACTGCCGCGACAAGGTCTTCCTGATCACGAAGATCTGGCCGAGCCACGCGGAGCCCAGGGCGATGCGCGATGCGCTGGAGCGGTCGCTGCGCCGGCTGCGCACCGACCATGTCGACGTCTGCCTTCTGCACTGGCCGACGAAGTCGGTGCCGCTCCGGCAGATCACGCATGGCCTAGGTGCCTTGCGGGCCGCAGGCCTTGCGCGGGATGTCGGTGTGAGCAATTTCCCTCTGGCGATGGCCGGGGATGCCTCGGACGCACTCGCCCGGCAGGAGGGTCGCGAGGGTAGGCCGGTCTTCTTCCACGAACTGCCCTACAGCCTCGAGGACCGGCGCGTCGAGCTGAGCCTGCTGGGACAGGTGCGCGAGCGGGGAGGAGTCCTGCTGGCCTACAGCCCGCTCGGCCACGGTCGCCTGCTGCGGCGGGAAGGGCCGGGCATGGCCGCGCTCAAGGACATCGCGGCCCGTCACGGCGTCACGGCGGCCCAGGTGGCGCTCGCCTTCCTGGCCGAGAGCGAGGGCGTCGTCGTGCTGGCCAAGGCCGCCTCCCCGGCACACGTACGCGAAAACGCAGCGAGCGGCGATTTGCGCCTTTCTTCGGACGACATGCGGCGCCTGCGCTCCGTTTTCCCCGCTCCTGCCCGCGACATCGGCTTCAGTTTGCCGCCGTACGGGGCTTTCTTCGCCATGGTGCTCGGCGGGATGCACCTGATGCAGCGGGTGCACGGGCGCCACCGGGAGTGATGCCCGCGCCTCTCAGGGTCGCCCAGGTATTCCCTCCGACCTGCCCCAGATTCTGATAGGAGTCCTTTCCCTGGCGTGGAATCGCCCTCTCCATGAGGGGGGAAGCCGCTGATGTGTTCAGGTACGAGATGGCTTCGCACGGTTCTCGTCGCAGGCTCCTGCGCCGCCTTGATCGTGGCCATGGGCCAGCCTGCCCTGGCCGGCACGAGCGCTGGCCAGGGCCACGCCCCGGCCTGGACGGCCACCCCGCCGTTCCGTGTCAGGGGCAGCGCCACGTCCACCTACCAGAGCGGCTACGCGCCGGCGCAGATCAAGGGCGCCTATGGCCTCGGCCAGCTTTCCCAGACAGGCCTGGGCGAGACGATCGCCATCGTGGATGCGTATGGCAGCCCGAGCATTCAGAAGGATACCGCCGTCTTCGACAGCCAGTTCGGGCTCGGGGCTCCGAACCTCACGATCGCGTATCCCAGCGGCGCACCCAAGAAGACGGACGCAGGCTGGGCGCTCGAGACCTCCCTCGATGTCGAGTGGGCCCATGCGCTGGCGCCAGGAGCCAACATCATGCTGGTGGTCGCGAAGTCCGCGAGCACGAACGACCTGCTCGCCGCCGAGGACTACGCGACAAGCCACGGCGCGCAGGTGGTCTCGAACAGCTGGGGCGGCTCCGAGTTCTCCTCGGAAGCCAGCTACGACGCGCACTTCCGCCACGCGGGCGTCGTCTATCTGGCGTCGGCGGGCGACAGCGGCGGAGCGATCGAGTGGCCGGCGGCCTCCCCCTACGTCATGGGCGTCGGCGGCACGTCGCTGACCGTGACCGGCGCGAACGGCTACGGCGGCGAGAGCGCCTGGTCGAGCTCCGGCGGCGGACTGAGCCAATATGAAGGAGCGCCGGCCTACCAGAGCAGCTGGAGCTCCGTCGTCGGCTCGCAGCGCGGCATCCCCGACGTCGCCTGGGACGCCGATCCGAGCACGGGAGTCGCCGTCTACGACAGCACGCGCTACCAGGGACAAAAGGGCTGGTACGAGGTTGGCGGCACGAGCGTCGGCTCGCCGAGCTGGGCCGCTCTGGTCGCGCTGGTCGACCAGGGCCGCGCCACACCCCTCTCGACCGCGACCTCGACGGGCAACATCCTGCAGGACATCTACAGCCTGGCCGGCAGCACGGGCAGCCAAGGCTACGCGACCGACTACCACGACATTACGAGCGGCAGCAACGGCAACCCCGCTCTGCCGGGCTACGACCTCGTCACAGGCATCGGCTCGCCGCAGGGGCAGAACCTGATTCCGGCCCTGACGTCGGACAACAACTGAAGCGGGAGAGGGACGGGTCCCGCCGCGCCGCGGCCGGGCCCGTCCCTCCCTCTGCCCGCCAGGACCCGCATCGCGAGGCGGCGACACCGCTGTGCGTCCGCCCTCAGAGCGGCCGTGTGTCCTGCGCGAATTCCCTCAAGACGCTGAGGGGCACAGCGCGGCCCATGAACCAGATCAGGATCGGCGCCGTGTGCATCTTGCCAAGCCCCTGCCAGGTCGTCCTGCCGGCCAGCATCCAGACGACACGGCTCGCGTAGCCGCCAAAGTCGGCCCTGCCTTCACCCACCTTGGTCTCACCCAGGGTCGCGGTGCGCACGTCCGTGAGCGATCCCATGTGCAGGGCCTGCGCGACGGGCTCGCCGCCGGTGTCGGGCTGCTCCCAGACCCACACCATGCCGGCCCGCACCGTGCCCTTCGGCACGTGGAGCCTAAGGTGCGGATCGACGCAAGAAAGCTGCACCTGCCAGAAGCCCATCGGGTTCGGCGGAGGCTGGGAGCCCGCCTGCGTGGCCTTCTTCGGGTTGGCTGGCGCGTAGAAGCCGCTGCACGCGTAGCCCCGCACCTTGGGAACAAGCAGGCCGAGCGCGGCAGGCAGTCTGGTTATGCGCCCGTGGCTGAGCAGGTTGTAGAGCGGGAAGCCGACGGGGGCCTGCTTCGGTCGGACCGGTGCCGCGCCGCATCCCGCAAGGGCGATGGCGAGCAGGAAGACGCCGAGCCAGGAGGATCGCCGCAAGACTCGTCACCTCTCTGCCAGCATATGCCACGGGTCCGGGCATTGTGTAGGGGCCTCGCTTGACCCGCCTTATGCGCCACAAAAGCGCATGAGACGCTTCGCGAAGCCCAGAAGTCACCAGCCAGTTCCTTCCTATCCTTATTGCGTTCTTCCTGTTCCTCCGGTACATTGGCATCGGTGCATCAGAATTCTTATCGTTCTCTTGGGTAATGTCGCCACTTATAGCGATGATTCCTGCGGAATCCGCTGCCACCTGTTGTCGGCTAGGCCGATGCAATAAGGTCAAAATCGCGCCGCCCCGGGGCGCCGGCGGGAGGTACCTCGCAAATTGCGCCGTGCCATGAAAGCCTGCTTCGCCGTCGTCCTGCTGCTTTCAAACCTTTGGGGAGTCGCTTTCGCGCGTCCCGGCGTGAGCCATGCCGCCACCTCGGCCGTCAACGTCACGCGCGAACAGTTCACGGTGGCTCTCGCGCAGCAACTCCATTTGCCAGCCGCAACGTCGGCCAAGCAGGTCTTCTCCGACCTTCCTCCG
>JAJZVM010000044.1 GCA_021845645.1 Bacillota bacterium | reverse complement strand
GGGCTACGACCGTAAAGGTCGGCTCCACCCAGTAGGGCAGAGCGTGGGACTTGCGCTTGGTTGGCTGCAGCGACTCCGCAGTTTGCGCCACCGATCGTCCTCCTCGCTCGGAAAGGTTGCTCCATACCGTGCGCCGACGCGGTTCGCGAACCTGCGGTACCGCCGCGCCTCGCCGCTTCAGGCCCTCGGATGGACAGTTATCCAGCCTTTAGGCCAACAACGCCAGTATAGCGCAGACATCATTCCGGCGCATGGCCAGTCTGTGCCCGATTTGCTACAGTGCGACGATACCATGTGGCCGACCCTCGACTGGGACCAAGTGCCCTTCGGTGACATAAAAATGTGACAACAGGTTCTCAAGGAGGGATCGACCTTGGCCGACCTCGCCACAAGCCTGACCCGCCTCTTTGTCCTGGCGTACATGTCCCAGACCGTCTCGCAGATTGGCGAGCGACTGGTGCCGCCTGGCGTCATGAGCCAGCGCGCCCGCGAAAATCTCGGCGAGTGGATCTCCACCGCTGCCGGCGTCGGACTCACGTTCGCGGCGGACGCCGACATCCTTGGGGACCTCGGCCTGCCGTTCGAGCCCGCGATCATCGGCGTGCTCCTGACCGGATTGATCGTCGGCCAGGGCGGACGCTTCCTGGCGAACTGGGTCGCCGGGCTGCCCAAGGCCGGACGCAACGGTCAGGCCCCGTCATCGCGCGGACAACAGGGCGGCACGCGCATTGGGCCGGGCTCAGGCGCCTGAGCCGTGGCACTCAATCGACCGTCAGCACGACCTTGCCGAACTGTCCGCGACGTTCAAGATACCGGTGCGCCTCGGCGGCCTCGGCCAGGCCGAACACCCGGTCGACGACAGGCCTGAGTGCCCCTGAAGCCACGTGCGGCATGAGGGCCAGAAGTTCAGCCCTCGAGCCCATGTAGGATCCGAGGATCTGCAACTGTCTGCTGAAGATGTAGCGAATGTCGGTCTCCCCGAACGGACCCGTCGTCGCGCCGCAGGTGACCAGCCTGCCGCCCGGTGCCAGGCTGCGCAGGCTTTCGGGCCAGGTGATCTGCCCGACGTGTTCGACGACGACGTCCACCCCGCGCCTGCCCGTCATCCGGCGCACGTCGAGATGAATCGGACGACGGCCGTGGTCGATCGTTTCGTCGGCTCCCAGTTCGCGCGCCTTTTGCAGCTTGTCGTCGCCGGACGCCGTCGCGATCACGCGAGCGCCGTACAGCTTGGCGATCTGAATCGCCGCGCTGCCGATGCCGGAGCCGGCCCCCAGCACCAGCACGGTGTGGCCGGGGGCGACCCCGGCAAGGGTCACCAGCATGTGCCACGCCGTCAGAAAGACAAGTCCGAGAGCGCTGGCCCCGACGTATTCCATGCCCTGCGGAATCGGCACGAGGTTTGCCGATGGCGCCTTGACATACTCGGCGTGCGTACCGGGAACCTCGTAGCCGAGGATGCGGTATTTGCGGCAGAACGTCTCGCGGCCCGCTAGGCATTCCGCGCAGCGACCGCAGCCATAGCCCGGGTTGAGCAGGACCCGCTGGCCGAGGAGGTCCTCGGGAACGCCCGCCCCCAACTTGGCCACCTCGCCGGCGGCGTCGTTGCCAAGGATGTGCGGCATCTTCGGCGTCGTGTGCCCGGGCAGACCCGCCCGGCTCCAGAGATCGAGGTGGCTGAGGGCGGCCGCGCGCACCCGCACCAGCACCTCGCCGGGCCCCGGCTCGGGCCGCGGCGCTTCCTCGAAGCGCAGGACCTCCGGTCCACCGTGCTCGTACATGCGCACCGCCTTCAACCGTACGACCTCCATTCCACAGGATCCCGGGACATGGGCAGACTCAGATCTGAGCCTCGGTCTGCCAGATCCGCAGAAAGCGGCTCAAAGCATCGCGCCGGGCCTCGATCTCTTCCGCCTCATTGCGCAACCAAACTTGGCCGGACGCCGTGATCCGATAGACGCGCACCGGCGGGCCGGCGGCCACGATCTCCCAGTTCGAGCGCAGCGCGCCCTGCTCCTCCATCGTGCGCAGGAGCCTGTAGACCCGCCCGCTGTCCACCGTCCAGCCGGACGGCTGGAGAGTTTGCAGCCGCTCGATCAGCGATCCGCCATGATCCGGCCGCTGCGCGATCAGCAGCAGCAGGAAGGCGGCCAGGTGCCGTCCCGTCTGGTACCGGCGTGGAGAAGCTTCTGCGTGCGGCAGGCCGATCCCCTCCTCCAGCCATAGTGCACATTGCATTATAGTGCATTTCGTTGTAGTGTGTGCCCGGACAAGCACGAAATGGGGTCCTCGCATGTCCAAACCCAGCGGCGCCATGTCGTCGGGTGTCTCCTACGTGCTTCAGGGACAGGCACTTTGGCTCAGTTTCGCGGCAGCCACCACGGGGACGCTGATGGTCAACCTCGACGCCACCGTCGTCAACGTGGCCCTGCCGGTGATGCAGCACGAATTCGGCCTTCCGGTCTCCCTGCTGCAGTGGGTCGTCACGGCGTACCTGCTGGTCATCACAGGTGTCCTGCCGCTTACGGCCCAGGTCGCGGACTGGCTCGGACGCAGCCGGCTCTTCACCCTGGGGCTCTTAGGCTTCGCCCTCGGTTCCGTCGCAGCTGCGCTGGCGCCCAGCCTCCCGGCCCTGCTCGCGGCGCGCGTGCTCCAGGGGCTTGGCGGGGCAGTCATCCAGGCCAATGTGATGGCCATCGTCGCGCTCACCTTCCCCCAGGAACAGCGCGGGCGCGGTCTTGGCCTGATCGCCGCGGTCGTGGCGGCGGGCAACCTGCTCGGGCCGCCGCTCGGCGGGGTCCTGACGGCCCTCTTCGGCTGGCGGAGCATCTTCTGGGTCAACGTGCCGGTTGGCGCGTGGGGCGTGTGGGCCTCGTGGCGCTACCTGCCCCGCTTCGCGCGGGACGTGTCGCTGCGGCCCGCCAGCTTCGACTGGTCGGGCTCCTTGCTTTTCTTCGCCGGCGCCACAACCCTCGAATTCGGCCTTGCGGCCCTGCCAAGCAAATCTTCCGTCCTGCTGCTCGCCGTCACGGCTCTGATCGGCTACCTTTTCGCGCGGCGCGAGGCGACGGCCGAGCGCCCCGTCATGCCGTTGCGGCTCTTTCGGATACCTCCGTTCTGGCGCAACCTGGTGAGCGGCCTTGCCTACTGGGTGCTGATGATGGCCCCGTCGTTCCTCCTGCCCTTCTATCTGCGCGTCGTCCTGCACGAGCCGATGGCCCTCGTCGGCCTCAGCATCGCCCCGCAGGCGCTGGTCATGATCCTGCTTGCGCCGATCGGCGGCCGCATCGCCGACCGCATCGGCGTCCTGCTGCCAGGTCGGCTCGGCCTCGGGATCTTCGCCGCGGCGGACCTGCTCTTCGCTCTCTGGCCGGGCGGCCCGCCGCTCTGGGGCGTATGGCTGCTCACCGGTCTCGTGGGCGCCGCGGCCGGCCTCTTCAACGCCCCGAACAACACGGCCATGCTGAACTCCGTGGGGCCGGCGGACACCGGCACGGCATCGGGCCTCATGGCGACGCAGCGCAACCTCGGCCGCATCCTCGGCGTCGCGGTGGCGGCCATGGGCCTCTCCCTCTACTGGCTGCTGGCTGCGGGAACCCTGAATCCGTCCCACACGTCGGCCGCTTATCCCCACCTGTTCCTCTCGGCGTTCCGCGGCGTTTTCCTCGTGATGCCGGTGTTCGCCGCGCTCGGCATCCTGACCATGACCGCTCCGTCCAACCCGGGCCTCGCCGAGTCCGAGGCGGCGGCGGGCGAATCGCGCTAGAATCGAGACAATCGGCCCAAGGGGGAGACAAGCCATGCACGAGCACCACGAACACGGTCCCGGACACTTCGACCCCCATCGCCTGCACGCCATGGAGGAGAGGCGCCGGGCGGAGATGCCGCCCGAGGATGTCCTCAAGGCGTTCGTCAGGCCGGACATGCGCAGGTTCGCCGATATCGGCTGCGGCAGCGGCTTCTTCACCGTCGCCGCTGCGCAACTGTTGCCAGATGCCCGTGTCTTCGCCGTCGACCGCCAGCAGGACATGCTGGACTTCGTCGCGTCCCGGATTCGCAACGCCGGGCTCACCAACGTCGAAACCGTGCAGGCCGACGCGACGAGGCTTCCCTTCGCCGACGGGGAGCTCGACGCCGTCTTAATGGCCAACGTGTTCCACGACATCCCGGAGCGGGACGAGATGCGAGCCGAGGTCTACCGCGTTCTGAAGCCTGGGGGCACCTTCTTCCTCGTCGAGTGGGAGAAGGACGACACCCCAATGGGGCCACCGCAAGAGATCCGTATCGGGTCGGACGAACTTACGGCGATTCTCGTCTCAGGGGGCTTCAAAGTTGAGCGGATCGAGCATGGGCCAGGCTCCACGTATCGGGTGACGGCAGTGCGGTCGGCCTGACGAGCGGCGCATCGCGCCTTCGAGGCATCTCCCTGGCATGGGGCTGCCAAGGTCTTCCCTTCTTGAACAGCAAGCCGTTCGATCACCGCAAACGGAGGACCGCAACGCTTCGGCTGCGCCGCTTAGTCAGCCGCCGGCGGCCAGGACGAGGCAAAGCCCCCGATCTTTTGTCGCCGACAGCCGACGACCTGCCAGACCCAAAGTCTAATAAGCGAGCGGGGCTGCCCAGTAGCTCTGTCTACCCTTTTGGAACAAGCCCCATGGTTGCTGGCTTCCGTCTGGCCCTGACTCAGCCTTGCTGCCGCCGCCTGCGACCAAGGACCACGGCGCCACCGATCCCGGCGATCAAGATGACGGGCAAGCCGAAGGCGTAAGGCACCTCCGGGAGGTTGTTAGGCGGGATGTCGATGAGAGGAAGCATGTCACTCATCGCGCTAAAGCCCTTGCCGCTGTTTCCGACCTCTTTAGCAAAGATCACCAACAGGCCAGCGAAGTTGTCCACGTACCACTGGTGCACCGTCATGCCGGGCTCGTACTCTTCGGTGCTGTTGTACCAAGCGGCTCCCGTCTTCCAGTCCACCGTAAACTGGCAGTGCCAAACGGTGGGATTGACGACGGCGTCCGGCACGCAAGACTGCGTGGCGATTTCCATGGGCTGATAGTCCGTATGATTCTTGGGCTCCCGCTCAGGAGCGAAGTACAGGTTCACGCCCGTCGCGGCGTCAGTGTTGCTCAGCTTCGTCACCGTGACCGAGTACACCGTGGACGATGAGTCACTGCTCGACACGACCTTGAGGTCGGTCAACGAAAGACCCGTCCCAGTAGTCGTCGCGGCGCCGGCAGGCACAGCTACCGCGGCGATCGCCAAGAATGCTGCGGCACCCGCCAGCGCCCGCACCCAACCGTTGGGCTTTGTCATCGTCCGAAACATCAGGTTTTCCCTCCTCCGTAGAACGCTGGGCGCAGGAAGCCACTTCCTGTGGCCGATGTTACCCGCCTTGGCAGGCTCGCGCACGCCCAAAGTAGGTATCACTTGCGGTCGCACTTCTCATGTTCCGTCCTTGACTCTGCAGGTTGGGCCCTTTGCCCTGCGGGGGCTCCTGAAGTCGAGGGGTACGCCATCGCAGCCTCCAGTCCACTCTTCGGAGACTCACGGCGTTCCAGCGGAGGCCAGCGACTCTGGTGCGCCTTCCTGCTTGGCAACCGCCTGGGCCAGTTCGGTCGCGAAGCGCTCGAGACGACCCTGGGTCGGGCGGAGCATCTGCGGCCACGATCCGAACGCCGGGGGCATTTCCATGGCGGACATGCCTGTTGGCGATGCCGGTGATCGGATGATCGTTAGGTTCTTCGGCCACTCCGCTGCGCTCTGGGGCAGGGCGGCGACAGCGTAGCGCAGGTAGCGCACGCTCCCGTCCGGGATCTGCACCGCGCTCTCCCATTCGATGTCCTCGTAGCCGACCCACGCGCCCCCTACCGCGATAGGAGGAAGTTGCAGCGCGTAATCTGCTGCCGCGGTCGCGGGGGCCACGTCAAAGACCCGCATGGCGTTCGTACGCTCGCCGTGGAAGGCGAGGCAGTCCCGGAAGCCGTAGCTCTCGAGGTTTCCGAGGTCTGGGGTGGACCAGACCTCCGCGAGCACCTGGGCTCCGCTCCGGGAGACATAGGTGTCGGCCAAGCTTACCGCCCCTGGACCGAGAATGCTCGCATCGTTGAAACGCTGGACCCCTGTCACGCGAAAGCCAGGCAGCCGGGGCAGGAGCGCGGCGACGTCCGCGGTGCGCACCTGCAGGGGTTTGCCCGGGGCGCCGTACGGGGTGGTGAAGAGCGGCCAGAGGCTGACGAAAAGCACCGCCCCCGATAGCCAGGAGCCGCCTATCCGCCCCCAACCAACCGGAGCCAGACGCACGGTGCTCGGCGGCCGCGGAACCAGGCCCAGGCGCCCTGCCGCGGCCACGAGGAGTAAGGCGAGCAGTGCGAACAGCACGAAGCCGAGCATGGGGTGCAGTAGGCCAAACGTGAAGTCGCTGCCGGCAAAGTGTATCGACGCCATGATCGCCGCCAGCCGTAGTAGGTTGAAGAGGATCGCTCCCGTCAGGGCGCCTACGACGAGCAATCCCTTCCGCCACGCACCTCCGACGTACTGGGTGAGCAAGACCGGCAGGATGATCGCCGCGCCAAGTGCGCTGTCGGCTCCGCTGCAGGCCTGCGAGATGACCACCGGGACAAGGGAGCCATGGCCGGCGACGAGAAATGCACTAGTACGTCGTTTCAGAAGTTCGTTCCCGGCACCCAAATTACATAATTACCCAGCAAGGAGTTTTTGCGCGTGGCGTAGAAGCCCTCTGTAAAGCGGCCTTTGCGGGGGTGGTCCGAGGATGGGAGTTCTGCGCGCAGCTTCGATGGCTGCAGCGCAGTCTCTCTGTCCCCTGACGCTGTCGGCCGAGGCTGCAGCGCGGCTGCGGCCTCTGGTCTTCGGGCAGAAAGTGGAGCGACGGCTCTGGCTGCGGGCGTCGATCATCTGGCACCTGGCGGAGGGGATGGCTCAGCAGGAGGTGGCGGAGCTCCTTGGCGTGCACCCGCGCACGGTTGGCAAGTGGCGGACGCGCTTCAACGCGCAGGGTGTGCCCGGGCTGCACGATCTGCCTCGCACCGGAGCTCCGTCGAAGTACACGGCGGCGCAGCGCTGCGAGGTGCTGGCCATCGCGTGCGACGAGCCGCGGCATCACGGTCTGGAGGAGAACGACTGGACCGTGAGCACCCTCACCCAGGCGGTGCAAGCGGTGGTGCCGATGAGTCGCAGCAGCGTCTGGCGCACCCTAAAGCAGAACGCCCTGCATCCCCACCGGGTGCAGATGTGGCTGCATAGTATCGATCCCGCCTTCCGCGAGAAGGTCAACGCAATCGTGTCCATCTACGAAAACCCACCGGAGGACGCGGTCGTCCTCTGCATCGACGAGAAAACCGGGATCCAGGCCACCGAGCGCAAGTCGCCGCTGAAGCGGCCGGTTCCCGGCAGGCCGGGACGGTTCGAGTTCGAATACATCCGCCATGGTACCCAGTCGCTGCTCGCCGCCTTCAACATCCGTGACGGGCAGGTTCTGGGGCATTGCGGCAAGACGCGCAGCGCGGATGACCTGGTGAACTTCATGGATGGCGTCGCTGAGCATTACAAGGACGTCAAGCGGATCATCGTGATCTGGGACAACCTGAACATCCACCACGACGGCGCCCAGGCTCGCTGGAGCGAGTTCAACAAACGCCACGGCGGCAAGTTCGAGTTCCTTTACACGCCGCTGCATGCGTCCTGGGTGAACCAGGTCGAGATCTTCTTCTCGATCGTCAACCGTCGCTGCCTGCGCCACGGGGACTTTCGTTCCGAAGAAGACCTCAAGAGTCGGCTACTCGCCTTCATCGAGTACTGGAACCGCTCCGAGGGTCACGCATTCAACTGGACGTTCCGTGGCTATCCGATGCAGGAGGCGACTGCCTGATGCCCAAGCCCCCGTACTCCAAGACCCAGGTCGACGCTGCCCATGCCAGCATCGAACGGTACCTGCGTATCCAAGGCTTCGACCATCTGAAGGCTCTCACCCGTGGTCGCTACGTCGTCGTCTATTCCGAAGAGCCCAACGGTGAGAAGGTCCCTCGCATTCGCTTCTGCGCCCTCGATCACTACCAGTTCCGGCTCGACGTCACTACCCACGACCGTTGGGAGTCCACACCTTACGAAGGCGAGCTAGATCAACTCTGGGACACCGTCGTCAAGGAACTCTCCTGGCTCCTCGCCGAGTTCTGAGGAACGAACTTCCGAGACGATGTACTAGGGACCGTCCCGCGACGGTCCCTAGTGGTCGATCCCAGGTGTCAGAGGCCGATTCGGCTCATCCAGTACGAGAGCGTACGGCGCGCGTCGGCCTTCGGCAGGCCGGTGATCTCCTGCGCCACCTGGCAGGCCACAAGTTCGGCCCCCACACGACTGAGAGCGCCGCGCATGGCCGCGATCTGATGAAGTACGCGCTCACAGGTGTCGTCCTCGGTGATCATGCGCTCCACGGCACGGGCCTGTCCTTCGATGCGACGCATGCGGGCGATCAGCGCCTGGCGCTGCTCCGCATCGAGGTGCGGCCCGTCAGCGGGCGGCGTCGTCGACGATGGCACGAAGCTCAACCTCCACATCGCTGGCGAGCCTGGCCATTTGCGCGGCGCCTTCGGCCCCGGCCGCCAGGCCGATGAGTTCTTCCGGCCTGAGGATACCGATTTCGCTGCCTTCCGCCGTCTGCCGCACGAGCATGCGGCAGGGCAGGAAGTATGCGGTTTGAGCGTTGACCCGCAGCAGCTCGTCCGCGCGGGCGGGATTGCAGATCTCGAGCACGTGCATCGCGCCGTGGCCCGGAAAGCCCTTCTCTGCAAGGGTGGCGCCCATGTCGGTCTGCCATAGGGCCTTGAAGCGGTGTGCGGCAAGCGCCTCCTGCACGGACGCCAGCGCGGCGTCCACGCTCTTGGCACTTTGCACGCTGTACGCAAACGACAAGGCGCATCCTCCTTCATCGGAGCCCATCATACCCTACCGTGTATGCTACCTTGACCGGACGTCCTGCGCAACGTCGAGCAGGGATAGGCCGCCTTGGGTGGAATCGCCCGATTGGGTGACAGACATGCCGATCGTGTTCAAGGCCATCCTGCCCCATGGCGACGAGCTGCTCCCGTTCACAGGGGAGGACGCCGGTCTCCTCGTCCTTCGCCGAAGCATGGCCGCCATCGGTGAGGCCCTGCGCCGGAGCGAACCCGAACTTCTCCTCATCGCGAGCCCGCACCACCTGCGCATCCCGGGCCACCTCTGCATCGCGGACACGGCCTACGCAGAGGGTTCCGTGGAGGCCGGCGATGGCGTCTACCGGCGCCAGGTGGAGCTCGACCGCGGCTTCAACCGCACCCTCGCCGAGGCGTCCGCCTCCGCCGGCCTGCCGCCCGCGCGCGTCAGCTTCCAGACATCCGAGGGACCGCTCTCGATCCTGCCCCTCGACTTCGGCTCGCTCGTGCCGCTCTACTACCTGATCGGGAGCTCTGGCGGCCCAAAGGTTTGCCTCGTCGGCCCGCCGCGCGACCTCGGCCTCAGGCCCCTCGTGCGCCTTGGCGAAGAGATCGCCCGGCGCTCGGGCGAGCGGCGCGTCGCGTTCATCGCCAGTGCGGACCTCGCGCATGCGCATCAGGCGGAGGGTCCGTACGGATTCGATCCCGCCGCGGCAAGCTATGACGCGCTGGTGCAGCAAGCCGCGCTGGCCGGCGACCTCACGCCGCTGGCGGCCCTCTCGCCCGCGTTTCTGGATGCCGCGAAGCCCGACGCGCCATGGCAGCTAGCCATCCTGCAAGGCATGATGGCCGGCCCCGAGCGCGTGGAGGACTTCGCCTACGCCCGGCCCAGCTACTTCGGCATGCTGACCGCGCGGTTCGACGCGAACTAACACATTGGTCCCAAGTACAATCACCCTTCTGTCCCAAGGTGCGCTGTGAGCGGTCCCAGCCCCGCCTATGCTGGTGACAGGTCGCGGTAACGAACTGGGAGTGGTCATGGTGCGCATCCGTCGACGCAGCTACCTCAGCGACTTCTGGCCAGTGAACGATGGCGGCCGCCTGCTCGGCGGCGCGCTTCTCCTGGTCTGGGGCCTGTCGCTCGCCGTGCAGGGCCTCGGCATTCACCATGGCCCGATCGCCCAGGCGCTGCAGCTCTATTGGGCGGTGCCGTTCCTGGTCTGGGGTGCGCTCGGCTTCCTCTGGCACCTCGTGCGCGGCACCGGAGGAACCATGTTCTACCTCGTCGTCGCGGCACTTGCGGCGCTGGTCGAGGTGGACGCCCTGCACCTTGCGCACGTACAGGTCTGGTCGCTGTTCGGGGCGGTCCTGCTGGTGGGCTTCGGCCTGAGCTTCCTGCGTGACCTCGTCCGGCGGGGAGGCGGTTGGTCATGAGCGGCAAGGGCGACCGCACGAGCTGGTACGGCGGCTGGCACGAGTTCAGCTTCCGCGCCCTGATCGGCTACCTTCTCCTGGCCTGGGGCGTCATCCTCGCCCTGCGCGGCCTGGGTGTCGGGGCCACGGCGGTCGGCCAGATCGTACAGCTCTACTGGCCCCTGCCGATCATCGCCTGGGCCGTCGTCGGTCTCGTCTACCGGCTGGCGCGCGGCGCGGGAGGCGCGCTCATCTACCTCCTCGTGCTGCTGATCGCCGCGCTGATCCAGCTGAGCGCGCTGCACATCGGCCACTTCGACGCCGGCACGATCTTCTGGGCGATCCTGATCATCGCCTTCGCGTTCGAGGTGCTCCGTGGACCGGGCTGGCGCAGCGACTGGAGCCGCGGCTGGCGGCGCGACTGGCGCCGCGAGTGGCGTCACGGCTGGCGCTACGGCATCGGCGACGTCGACGTCGACGCGCCGGTAGGTCCGGGGCCCAACCGGCGACTGCACCACGAAGGCCATCTGATCGGCGACCTGCGTCTCGACCTTTCGCAGGTGCACCTCGAGGACGGGGAGACGCCGTTCGAACTCAATGCCATGATCGGCGACATCACCGTGCTCGTGCCGGCCGATCTCGCGGTCTCCGTGGTGGCGGAGGTCACGGTCGGGGACATCCGGATCTTCCGGCAGAGCGCCGACGGCATCGGGCGGCGCCTGAGCTACGAGTCTCCGGACTACGACAGCGCGACGCGCAAGGTGCGCATCATGGCGCACCTGCTGATCGGTGACATCACCGTGCAGAAGTTCTGATGGCGAGCAAGGAAGGATCTCCCGCGAGCGGCTCCCTCGGCATCGACTGGCAGATCGCCGGCTTCGGGCTCATCATCGGCGCCGCCGCGGCGCTCGCGGCGCTGGCGCTCGGCCAGCACCCGCTGGGCGTGCTGCTGGGCGGCGCCGCCCTGGGGGCGGCCGTCGGCGGGGCTCTCGGATTCCTGCTGGCGCGGCCGCTCAAGCGCGACCTGCGGGAACTGTCGCTCTACGCGGCCCTGCTCGCCCACGGCCAGCTGGAAGCGCGGCTGCCCGGCGAAGGCGCCGGCGAACTCCGCTACCTGATGCGCCAACTGGACGCCATGGCCGTCTCGCTCGCGGACCAGGTGGCGGCGGTGCGGCGCCTGGCCGCCGAGCGGCAGGCTCTCGCCCAGCAGGCCGAGCAGGTGGCCGTGCTCGAGGAACGGCAGCGCCTCGCGCGTGAACTGCACGACACGGTCAGCCAGGAACTCTTCGCCCTCGCGATGATGCTTGGAGCCATCCGCAACCTCCTGCCCACCGACGACGGCACGGCGCGCGATCAGCTCAGCCGCGCGGAAGAGACCGCGAGGCGCGCCCAGGCCAGCATGCGCGGGCTCATCCGCGCGCTGCGGCCGGTGGAGCTCGGCAGCCGCAGTCTCGCCGCGGCGCTCGAAAGCCTTCTCGACGAGGTGGCGGAGCGCCAGGGCATCGAGACGGAGCTGCAGGTGCAGGGCAAGGGGCCGCTTCCCGCCGGCATCGAGGACAGGCTCTTCCGCATCGCCCAGGAAGCCGTGTCGAACGCGGTCCGTCACGGTCAGCCGAGCCACGTCGTCCTGACGCTGCGCCGTGGCGACGGCGACCTCGCGCTGAGCATCGCGGACGATGGCTGCGGCTTCGATCCAGCCACCGTCGCCGCGCACATCGGACTCGCCAGCATGCGCGAGCGGGCCGCGGAGATCGGCGGCCAGCTCGCGATCCAGAGCAGGCCTGGCGCGGGCTGCACCGTACATCTGCGCCTCACGGGACTCGGCGCTTACGAGGAGGAGGATGAAGTTTGAGCGTCCGCATCGTGCTCGTCGATGATCACGCCGTCGTCCGCCAGGGCCTGGCGGCGCTGATCGCGACCGATCCAAGGCTGGAGGTGGTGGGCGAGGCGGCCAGCGGCGAGGACGCGGTGCCGCTTTGCCGGCGCCTGCAGCCGGACGTGGTGCTGCTCGACATGATCATGCCGAAGATGAACGGTGTCGCCGCGGCTTCGGCCATCAAGGCCGCCGCGCCCGGGACCCGGGTGCTGCTGCTCACGAGCTACACCGAGGGCGACCTCGTCCAGCCCGCCCTCGCCGCAGGCGCGGACGGCTACCTTCTGAAGACCGCGTCGGCGGACGGCGTGCTGCAGGCGGTCATGGCCGTCGCGCAGGGGCAGCAGGTACTTGACGCCGTGGCCGTGGAGGCGTTGCGCCAGCCCAAGGTCTCGGACCTCAGCCTGCGCGAGCAGGAGGTGCTGCACCTTGTGGCGCAGGGGCTCAGCAACGCGGAGATCGCGGACCGCCTGACGATCACGGTGCGCACCGTGAAGGCGCACGTCTCGAGCCTGCTGCAGAAGCTGGACCTCCAGGACCGCACCCAATTGGCGATCTATGCCCTCAGGCGCCAGAGCGAGCGTTAGGTCCCGGAACCTAGGGCGGAACGCAGCCGGTCGAGCTCTACTCCCTCCCGCTCGGCCGTGAAGAGCACGGCACCCCGCACGGCGTCCAGGCGATCGCGCGGCGGCGGGCCGGCAGCGAAGAGGCGGCGCATCGCGCGCCTGAACGCGTCCCGGTATGCCCTCGGTCCGCCCTCCAGCAGGGCGCCGTAGAGCGCCACAGGCGTGCCGGGCTCAAGTCCCTGCGACGCGAAGTAGCGGCCGGCCGTCCGGCCGAGTGCGCCTCCCACCTGCCGCAAGACCGCCCTGCTCGCCTCGTCGCCCTCCTCCGCCAATTGCGCGCAGAGCGGGGCCACCAGCATGGCGACCTGCCACGCCGGCAACTCGTTCCCCTCCGTCGCACGCGCGAGCGCCACGTGATCGGGCAGGCCGAACATCGCTAGGACGCGCTCCACGAGCCGCGTCGGCGGGGCGCCGCCCTGCGCGGAGAGCATGGCCTCGCGCAAGGCCATGACCGCGATGTCCGCGGCGCCGCCCTGCGGGCCCGTATAGTCGTTGAGCGCGAGGATGCGCCGCAGCTCGCCGCCCTGGCGCAGGGCGACGGCCGCGCCCGTGCCGGCCGACACGACCCCGATCGAATCGCCGGGCGCGGCCCAGAGTGCCGCCACGATGTCGTTCTCGACGTGCACCCTGGCCGCGAGTGCCTCCTCGAGCGCCGTCTGCAGGAGCTCGCCGTGCTCCGGGAGGTCGACCCCCGCGAGACAAGCTCCGATCGCGTCCGGCTGGCTGCCGCCCGTCGCGGCCAGCACCGCCTGGCGCACGGCGGCCACCGCGCCGTCGACGCCCACGACCTGGTGGTTGGCAGGTCCGGACCGTCCCTCGCCGACGACCGTACCGTCAAGGGTGACGGCCACGGCACGGGTGTGCGTGCCGCCACCGTCGACGCCCACAAGGAGCTTCATCGCAGGTCGGGCCAGAAGGCTGCGTTGGCCGCCTGCAGGTCGTCGAGCAGGCGGTCGGCCACGTCCGCGCCAGCCACCAGCGGATGGCACATCAGGGCTTCGAGCGCCTTCCTGCGCGAGCCCTCTGTCACGGCTTCGACGGTCAGGCGCTCGTACTCCTTCACGGTCTGCGCGATGCTTCGGAGCAGCGGAGGCAGGGGCTCCTCGCGTGGAACCGGGCGAATGCCCCCGCGGCTGATCTCGGCGTTGCGCTCGACGACATCATCGTCCGCGAATTCGCGCAGCGCGCCGCGGTTCGGCAGGTTCAGCACGAGCGTGCGCGGCCTCTCGGCCTGCAGGGCCGCCATGGCGTCCACCGCCACCTCGGAATAGTAGGCGCCGCCGCGCTGTTCGAGCTCAGGCGGCTTGCCCACCAGTCCCGGGTCGCGGTAGCGTGTGAAGAGCTGCTGCTCGATGGCCCGCACCCGCTCGGCGCGCGTCCCTTCGGCGGAGGCGGCCGCCTCCTCGGCGTGCCGCAGCGTGGCGCGCGGGAAGAAAAAATAGTTGAGATACGGGTTCGGGAAGAACCCGAGTTCACGGAAAAAGCCGGGCGGCACCTCGGCGTCCGGGGCGACATGCCGCAGCTCTTCCTCGAGCGCGCCGCTCGCGAGCAGCATGGGCGTCGCGTCCTGGCCGCCAACGCGGATCCAGCTGCCTGTCAGGTGGTTGAGACCCGCCGCCTCGAGCTGCACCGCTTCGACGGGCAGACTGCCGAATTGCGCGATACGGCGTTCCGTCGTGCGGGCGACGTTGCACAGGCCGATGGCCCTCTCGTGTCCGGCGCTGCAGATCGCCTGTGTCACGAGACCGGCGGGGTTCGTGAAGTTGAGCAGCCACGCCTTGGGCGCCAGCCTCTCCATGTCTTCGGCCACCTCGAGCGCGACCGGAATGGTCCGCATCGCGTTGGCAAAGCCGCCAGCCCCCGTCGTCTCCTGGCCGATCAGTCCATGCCTCAGAGGTATCCGCTCGTCCGCGGCGCGCATTTTGAGCCCGCCGACGCGCATCTGGCTGAGGACGAAACTCGCGTCTTCGATGGCCGCGCGCCGGTCCTCCGTGACGGGAAAACGGACCCGCCGTCCCATCGCCGCCGCCATGCGGCTTGCGAGACCCGCGATGACCTCGACTTTGTCGCGCCCTTCGGGCACGTCGACGAGCCAAACCTCTTCGATGGACTTTAGCCTTGAGAGGAGCCCCTCCAGGAGCTCCGGCGTGTACGAGCTGCCCCCACCCAGCACCGCAACCTTCATGCCAGCACCGCCGCCGGGTTGAAATGCAGGAAGAAGGGATGGAGCACCTTGAAGGGCTCGAAGAAGCCCTCCTCGCCTTGCGACATGCTTTCGGCGAATGCTCTCAGCTGGATGAGCGCAGCAGGCGGGAACTGCGTCTCGTGCCGCCCGACCGCTTCCCACTTGCATTGCCAGTATGGACCCGCGGGAATCCTGACGTTCGGCTGAGCGGTGCCGTAGAAGGCAACCGCGGGCTGCGCCGGAGCGTCCTTCGGAGCGCCTGGGACGTGTGGGAACTGGAGGAAGCTCACCGCTTCGGCCACGGCCATGCCCACCGCGCGGTGATCGGGATGCGATTCGTAGGGCAGCCAGGGATCGCAGGTGAGGACAAAATCCGGCCGGAACTCCCCGATCTCCCGCATCACTTCGGCTCGCAGGCCAGGCATGGGGCTGTCGAGGAGATCCCGGTGGCCAAGGTGCCGGTTCTCGGAAACGCCTAGCAGGCTTGCGGCGGCATCGGCCTCCCTGCGCCTCAGCCCCGCAAGCTCCGCCGGCGCCATGCCGGGGTCCGTGGTTCCCATGCTGCCGTCCGTGACCGTGACATAGCGCACGTCGCACCCCAGGTCCCGCAGCCTCGCGATCAGGGCGCCGGCACCGATCTCGTTGTCGTCGGGATGCGGCTGAACGGCAAGGACGCGCCGCGCGGACAAGACGTCGGGCCTCAGGGACATCGCCGACAATCGCGCCATCTCCTTTGCGGCTCCCGGCTTCGGGAGGCGAATCCCCGTTTCCTGCGTCGCCAGGGAGATGCGGCCGTTGTGGCGAATGAACGTTTCATCCGTCGGCGCGAGGGGGAGCCCGCGTGTCTTATATTTTACGTTCTTCGACTCCGGCCGACGCCGAGACGCTGGCTGCTCTCGGCTTCGATCCGCACGGGCAGCGCGGCCTGAACGAGGCCGATCTGTTCGTCTATCCCAGCCACGAAACCTGGGTTGCCGAGCGCGGCAACGAGGTGGTGGCCACGGCCCGCCTCTGCATCGCCCCGCACTCCGGTCTCGCCCTCCTTACCGACCTGGCCGGCGAATCGGGAGCCTTGCTCGCTCTGGTCGACGAACTCGGCCAGCACGCGCTTGGCCAAGGGGCAGAGATGATCCAGGCCGCGGCCTCGACCGACTCGTCCGTAGCTGCGACGCTCGTGGGACACGGCTTCACGGTGCAGCGGCGCGTCGTGCACATCCACTGGAACCTGCCGGCGCCTCCGCCCGGCGCCCCTCCGAGCGGTATCGCCTTCGCGGAAGAGATTCCCGATCCCGAGGAATACGCCCGGCTTGCGGTCGCCGCCTACCGTGGGTCCTGGGACTGGCTCTTCGATCACTGGGGTGGCGACATCGCTGCGCGCCGCAATTTTGCGAGACTGTTCGAGTCGCCGCGGGACGAGCGCTTCATCGGCGCGCGCCACGGCGGCGAGTTGATCGGCTTTGTCAGCACGGGCAGCGGTGAGGTGGTCCCGGGGGACTTCTCCACGTTCGGCGTGCTCGTCCGCCCAGCCATGCGCGGGCAAGGGATCGGCAACTATCTCCTGCTTCGTGCTCTGCAGGCGCTGGCGAAGCGCGGCCTCAAGACCGCGGACATGCACACCACCGCGCCCGCCCAGGGCGATCCCGCCGCCGTACGCCTGTACCTGCGCTACGGCCGGCGCCAGGGAGATGTCGCCATTCTGAGGCGCTCCGCCTCGGCCTAGCCCGACGCACCCCTCGAGCCTCCTCGGCGTATGCTGGCGCATCGACTCCGGTGCTCCGCACCGGCCGAGGAGGTCGCCGACGTGTCGCAGTGGCTGGCCGGCAAGGCGTACACACTGGGTCGCTGGCTTGAACGCAAGGCCGCGGAGCACGTGCCCGAGGTCTCTATACGTGCTGTGGCCGCGTCGCCCGCAGCGGTCGCCCCCGGATCGACGAAAGCTGCCGGCGATTCCCCTGGGATTCCTCTGCAGCCGCCCGTCCCGTCGCAAGGAACCTTGGCGTCGCAGCCCCTCTCGGAAGACACCCTCTTCGTCGCCGCTGATCTACCTGCAGCGGCGGATCCGCCCGAGCCGGCGCCCGCTTCCACCGGCGGCGAAACCTTGCCGCAAGCCCTGCCGGTCCCGATGGCCGAAACCGAGGAGGCGCAGCCCGCTGCCCCTCAGCCAGCCGCCCCAGCCGCAGCCGAGCCCTCGCCCATTCTTGAGGGTTCCTTGCCCCGAGCGGCCGCTCCGGCCTTCGCCGCTGGACTCCAGATATTGGCGGGCCCGCCAGTCGTCTTTGCGCAAACACGTCCCCGTGCCCAGGCGGACGCGTGGATCGCGCGCAGCGTTCCCAGGTCGGACGTCAGCCAGCGCATTCTCTCACCCACCAGCACCTTCCCGGCCGCTTCCACCTTGCTGCCGGCTGCGGCCATCGCGCCGCACGCGGCGCACGCTTCGGACACCAGAGCGGGCGGGCTGCAGCGGTGGCCGTCACAGGCGGTGACCGCCAAAGGCAACGTGCATCAGTATCCCTGACGCCACCACTGACCTGCCGTGCGCAGGCCTCCGACAGCATAAAAAAGGAGGGAGCCCGAACCGTGGTTCGGGCTCCCGGCGTTCATGTGCACTGTGGCGGGAAGAGCGGGCTCGGCGGGCAGGGCGGCAGCGGCAGCGTGACGCATGGCGCCGGCGTGCAGTACCCGTAGGTCGGCACCAGCAGCTGGACAGTCGCCGTGGAGATGAATGTGCTGCAGATCGTCACCGTCGTGCAGATCGTGCCGTTGACGACAGCGGGCGGTGCGCACGAGGCGCTCAGCACGGTGCAGCTCTGGGCCGTGCCGACCGGGCCGCACAGGGTGACCGTCTTGAGCATGGTCACGCTGGTGGCGGTGGTGCAGGTCGCGGCGCTTGTCGTGATGGTGAATTCGACCGTGGCGGTGATCAGGAACGTGGCGTTGACGTAGTCGGTGGTGACGGCGGGGGTGCTGCTTTGGAAGCTGCAGGACGCGGCGGTCACCGCACAACTGATGCCCGTGATCGTGCCAGCGCAGGAGTACGGTGCGCAAACCGTACCGGTCGTGTCGGCCTGGTAGCAGTAGTCGAACACCTTGTCAACCAGGATGCAGTCGATCTCCGTCGGTGCAGGACAGCCGGTCGTCGGGCAAGGACCTGGTGTTACTGCCAAGGTGAGATCCCTCCCCTTCATGGTCTCGATCCTTCCTATGTAGTGGCGTTCCGTAAGGTTACGCGCACATGACGGAGATGCAGCGGATCTGGGCCGAGGAGAATGTCTGGGTCGGTGAGCGCAGCAGCACGATGGCCTATCGCGCAGGTTCCGCGCATGGCCAGGTGCCCCCCGGCTGCCTCCTGCCGGTCATCGCTCCACCCGCGGCCGGCGGGCCGGTGCTCTGGCTGGACGCGCGGGGAATGCTCTCGGGTCCCGGACCGGCCGTACCGTTGGCGGGCCTGTCCGCCATCGCCGCGGATCCCTGGCTGCTGGTTGCGGCCGGGCATGACGGCATGCTGCGTCTGCAGTCGGAACGGCTATGCACCAGCCTTGCCCTGCCGGACGTGCCTGCGCTGATAGCCCCGCTCGGCGCCCCTCGCGGCGGGCCGGCGCTGGCGCTAGTCGATCTCCCGGCGGGGGTCCACGCCCTCTCGTGGCAGGACGACGGGATCTCGGTGCAACGGCTTACGGAGCAGCGGGCCCAAGAACTCCTCCTGCTTGCGGGCGACCCGCCCATCGCGGTCGTGCGTCTTCAGGGAGGCATGGCCGACCGCCTGCTCCTCTTCTGGCATCGCCGCTCGCCCTGGTCGGGCTGGCTGCCCTTGCCGCCGCTGCTGCTGCGCGCAGCCGTCCCCACACGCCTCAGGCAGACCGACGCCGGTCCATGCGTGCGCGTCGGCGACGGCGCATGGCTATGCCTTAAAGGCGACGCGTGGGGGCAGGTTTCCCTGCCGGAGAGCGCTGGTGTCGCCACCCTGCGATACGGCACTTACGGTTCCTGGGACCTCGAACCTTGGCTTGAGAAGGAGCAAATCCCACCCAGCGGAAAGTTGGCGGTTGGCCGACGTGGCCAGGGGAACCAGGAGCCCATTGCGCAAGAGAAGGTCTCCCAGCGCGTTCGCGGCTTTGTCCGCGGACCCGACGCCGGCTAGAGTCTGGGTCAGGAGGTGTCTCCTTGCAGAAGCTGCGCATCCTGCCGCTAGCTGCCGTCGCAGGGCTTCTCCTGCCGGCCGTACCCGCGTTTGCCGCCCCAACCTACACGAGCCAGGGAAGCACCACCTACTTCGGCGCGGTTCTGGGCAGTCCGCTGGTCACCTCGCCGGCTTGGGTCGCCTTCCCACAGCCGAGCACGGGCCTGTCCCAGCCGTCGACGACACCCGTCACCCCGTCCGCGCCGAGCACGTCGTCCAGTTCGACCGCCGCGACGTTCTCAGTCGGCTCGACTTCCTACTTCGTGCCGGGTCTCGGGCAGTGGGTCGCCCAGCCGACACCGCCGGCCACGGCCCCCTCCGGCACACCGTCCGGTGGGACAGGCTCCAGCGTCTCGGCAGGATCCGGGGGTGCCACCTCGGCGTCCAGCGGCTCCGGCTCCAGCAGCTCGGGTTCCGCTGGCGGTGGCGCCACCGGCGGTGCGCCCCAGAGCAACTCCTCCTTAAACGCCCAGTTCCTTGTGCTGGTCAACCAGGCGCGCCAGCAGGCGGGCGTCGGCACCTTGGCGGACAGTCCCACCCTTGACCAGTTGGCGCTCGCCAAGGCGCAAGACATGGTCACCTACGGCTATGTCGCGCACTACTCCCCGCGCCTCGGCTGGCCGATCAACCAGGAGACCGCCGCGGGCTTCGAGGCCCAATCCATGGGCGCGGAGAACATCGCCGAGGCGGGGACCATCCAGCGGGCGATGATTGACCTGATGTCCGATCCGGGCCACCGGGCCAACCTGCTCGACCCGTCCTTCACCCAGACCGGAATCGCTGTCCTGCCCGTAACCGGCGGCGTGCTGGTGGAAGAGCTGTTCGCCGGCCCCAGCTTCTGAACTTGCCGCAACCCGCCCTCGGCGCGCATAACCTGCGCCGGGGGCGTTGCCTTTGCTGCTCACACTCTGCATGATCGTGCGCGATGAAGAGGCGGAACTCGCGGAGTGCCTCCGTTCCGCCAAGGACGCCGTCGACGAGATCGTCATCGCCGACACCGGGTCGACCGACCGCTCCCGCGACGTGGCGCGATCGTTCGGCGCGGTGGTTATCGAGTCTCCGTGGGAAGGGGACTTCGCAAAGGCGCGCAACACGTCCCTGACGGCGGCGCACGGCAACTGGGTGCTGGTGCTGGACGCGGATGAGCGGCTGGACGGCGACCCCGAGACCCTGCGGCGCTGGCTTCGCCGGACAACCGCCATCGCGGCGATGGTGCCGATCCGCAACCTTCTCGCCAACGGCCAGGAGGAACGCCACAGCGCCGTGCGCCTCTTCAGGCGCCTGCCTGGTGTCCGCTACGAGCGCAAGCTCCACGAGCAGGTGGTCCCCAGCCTCCTCGCGACACGCCCGCAGGGCCCCATCGCCAAGGCTCCGCTGTCCATCATCCATCGCGGCTACCTGCCGCAGTACGTGCACGATCGCGGCAAGAGGGCACGCAATCTCCAGCTGGCCCAGGAAGAGGTGGCGGAACGGCCGACCGATCCGTTCGCCGCGTACGCCCTCGGCGTGGAATTCATGGCGCAGGGCAGCTTCGACGCTGCGGCCGACGAGCTCCATCGCGCCCGCGACCTTGCCGGAGTCGTGGAGCCTTGGCAGAGCAGACTTTTCAAACTTGAGGTCTCGGCCTTGTCGCAGGCGGGGCGGGACGACGACGCCCGCCGTCTCGTGCTCGAGGCTCTGCGCCATTTCCCCCGCTTTACCGACCTGCATTATTTCGCAGGCGTGCTGTTCGTACGCGCGGGACTGTTCCGGGAAGCCGAGCGGCATCTGCGCCGCGCCATCAGCCTCGGCCCGGCCGAGACGCCTCCCTACGACGGCGCGGACCCAAGGCTTGGCGCGGCTCAGGCCTGGCGCACGCTCGGGCGGCTGCTCGGGGAACTCGGACGTGCCGACGAGGCCGTTCAGGCGCTACGGAAAGCGATTCGCCTCGAGCCGGACGATCTCACCCACGTCCAGGCGCTTGTCGAAACACAACTCAGTGTCGGCCGATCCGCGCGGCAGCTTTGGCAGACCCCGCCCCCAGGGGCCCTGGAGGTGGCCGCTACCCTCTACCGCCTGGGGCGGTGGCAGGATGCCCTTGAAGCGTTCGCGCAGGCGCGGCTAACGCAGCCTGGCCTGCCTGAGCACCTGCACCTCCTGGAAGCGCTCTGCCACGTCCACCGGCATGAGGCGTCCAAGGCCTGGCCGCATCTGCGGGCTGCGCTGCCGTCTTCGGCCTCGGTTCGCCGTGACGCCGTGGAGCAGGTGGTCTGGGCCCTTGGCCTGAGGGGTGACCGCGATCTGCTGGCCGCCGGTCTGCCGGAAAGTGTCGCGGGAGCCATCGCGGGACTTGCGAGCGAACTTGCGCTTCCAGCCGAGACGCGTACGCAGGAAGGCTTTGGCGACTCGGGGTCGGAGGGATCATCCACGGCCGGCGCGAAGAGATAGGTGAGCACCCTCACAAGGAGGACCCTCTTTGCGTCAGTTCCGTACCGCAGTCCTCGGACTGGCCGCGACGCTGTTGATCGCCGGCTGCGGCAGCAGCCCGAATGGGCCGAGCGCCGCCGAACAAAGTGCCATGGGCGCCATCTCAGGAGCCACCAAAGTGCTGAGCTATCCGATCTCGACGACCGGCATCCTCGCCTACCTACCCAAGCGGGGCGGCGTCGGTTCGCCCGCCTACGTGTTCACCCTGGAGCGCAAGGGCACGAAGCAGCCCGTCTGGGTGGTTGCCGGTCCGAAGGGCGCCGAGGTGCTGCGCGTCTACCCTGATCTGGCGGCCGCAGCAGCGCACGCGAATCAGTTGCACCTACCTGCCTCCGCTCTGTCGATCGTCGGCAGGAGCACCCTGGGCCGCGTCAAACTGCAGGTCGTCGGTGCGCATCTCGGTCGCGTCTCGGGCGCCTCCTTGCGCAAACTCGGCCTGAAGCTCACGGCGCAGTCCTACGAGGATCTCGCCGTGGTCACCCTACCGCCGCGCGCGAACGCCGCGCATCTCGGCGTCGCGCACTTCGTGCTCGCGCAGGGGAAGGTCGTGGGAGAATACGGAGGTAATCGCTGATCTCCAGGTAACCATCCCGCCGCTGCACCCAAGGTGCAGCGGCGTTTTCGTGGCTGCGGTTGGCGGGCTACGCGAACCTGCCGCATGGCGCAAGCGGCCCTCCTCAAAAGCGATTCACGCTGGCTCCCGGCAGACCGGCAGGGCGCAGCACCGGTCCCCTTAAATTCCTCCGTGTCGGCACCGCCCTCACGGCATTTCCAGGCGATTCCCCGCCGCCGCGTCGCGCACGCCTTCCCCACTTGGCTAGGGGCGGTGGACCGCGAAGACATGATTTTCGGACCTGCCATGAGGTGAAAGGCAACGCCCGTGTCGCCAACCTGGGGATAGGGCGCCCGGCGCGGTTTCGCTCCTTGCCGCCGGGCATAGCCCTTTTTGCGGGCCGCAATGAGGCCGGAGGCAGCGTCCTTTTGTGCGTTGGTTCACATAGTGCTCTGGCCCAAACTGTATTCGGGCCGCGCGCAGTCGCGACGAGGCGCCCTTTTTAGCGAGTCCAGCCACTCCAGAGCCACCGCCGACAAGGACTTGGGCACCTCGCGGACGCGTCCCCTGGCGCGATCCCGCCCTGGACCGGCCTCCGCCGCAGCCGCCAGCGGGCGTCGGCGGGTCAGGCGCAAGACCCGCCACAGACACGGAACGTACTCATCGATTCCAGAGTGGGCAGGTGCGAGGTAGGGGCGGCCACCTCGCCACCGCTCAAGGAGGAGATTCCATGTCGACCGGAAGCCAGCGAAGCCTTGCAGAGACGCTTTGGTCCCCCGAGAAGCGCGTGGTCGTCGCCATGCTGATATGGCTGGCGCTACTCGCGCTCGGCAGCGCCTTCGTCTCCACCCCCTTCATCGACCAGCACGCTGGAGCGCCACCGACGTACGCGAACACGATGTACCTGCACGGGCTCCTGATCGGCATGGTGGGGCTCCTGGGGCTCATCGCCATGGACGTCTTCGGCGCGGGCCACAAGAACCCGACCATGCACAAGCTTGTGCTGTGGGGTACCCTCGGCGCTGCGCTGTTTAGCGGCGTGGGGGGCATCTTCGACCGCGATATCGAGGACACGGTGTTCCTCTGGATGCAGATCGTATCGTTCTTCTTCCTCGACGAGATCCTCATCAGCCTGACGCTCGCGCTCTTCTTCCGGGCGGTGGAAACGCGCTTCGTCGCCACATGGCTCGCGGCCCTCGCAGCGTTCAGCGGCTTCATCTCCGCGGTGATGGGCCACATCGCAGGCTGGATCCTCGAGTTCGGCAACTACCCCGCGGCCATCGTCGGCGGGTACGCCACGATGGCCGCGGAGACGTGGCAGAGCCTTCTCACCCATCTCATCTCCGCGCACGCCCACGAAATGGTGGTCGCGGTGATCGCCTTGCTGGTCGCGACGTTCTGCGCCTACTTCAGCATGGAGACGCGGGGCAACCGCCTGATGCGCTTCGGGCTCTGGTGGACGGCGATCGGGACCATCGCGATGACCCTCGTGTACCTGGTGGCGGGGTTCTCCCAGGCCCAGCCCCCCGTGCTCTTCGCCCACGGCTTGAACGGCATCGGCGGCGACGACTTCGTCACTGGACTCGGCGTCATGCTTCCCGGCCTCGTGGCGCTCGTCGGCCTGGGCATCGAGAAGCTCCCCGACCCGGTCACCCGTTGGGGGTCCGCCCTGCTCAGCACCCTGCTCCTCGTGACCGTGCCGGTGTCGGGCTACTACATCTACATGCACGAGACCCTCTACAACCATGGCCTCAGCTCCGCGCCGCGCGGCGTGAACGACGCCGTGTACGGCTGGTTCCACCAGGACTTCGCCCTGTTCCTGATCCCGGCCGTCATGACGCTCATCCTGGCGGTCATGCACTTCACGGTGGACGCCCGCCAGCGCCGCACGTCGGTCGGAACACTGCTCGCCGGCAGCGCACTCGCCTTCATCGGCGGCATGCTTTATGTCTTCGTGTCGCCCACTCTCTATGGTGTTTCCTTCATCGTGACGACGGTCGGCCTAGCCGGCATCGTCCTGGGCGTCGTGCTGGCCCTGCGCGCCATCATGGCCCAGGGCGTCCAAGCGGGAACCCCCGAGCGGGCGGTGCTGTCCGGGACGGACTGACCTCGCACGCACGTCCAGGCCATCGTGAGTTATCCGCGGCCACAACCACTCCAGATGCCAAGGAGGAACGGGCCATGAAACGTACGCACGCCCTCGCGCTCATCACGGCCACCGCGTCACTGCCGCTGGCGGCTTTGGCGCCAAGCCTCGCCTCGGCGGCCGCTCCAGCCGTCCACAGCGCGCAACCGGGTCCGGTCGATACCCATCAGGCTACCCCCGCCATCCATCGCCTTGCCTCGAGTCGCGGCGCGGCCCACCTCTTCGCCGGTGCGAAACCCGCGGCAGGGTCGCGGATCACGGCGAAGTGGCTGCCCAAGGGCTGCAAGCTCGTCGAGATCGGACCGGCCAATGCCGGCTACACCGCCGCGCAGATGTGCGCCCTCCCGAAGGGATACCACCTGCGTCGGGGTTACATGCTGGTGCGCGGCTCCGTGAAGCCGAGCGTGCACACGAGTTCCGGCGCATCCGGCTGATGCGACAGGTCCCGGGGCCCAAGAGCGCACCCCCTGCGAGCGCAGGGGGTGCGCTCCTTGTTGCACTGGGCATGACCCGAGCGACCGAACGGGCCCATTACCGGTGTGCCGCATTCCGTCGCACCAGCCGGTGCACTTCATGCGGCATAGGGCTTCGAGCCGAAGGCCACCTGGGCACTCCCTCCTTCTTCCTACCACCGCGGAGGATAGTGCCGAGGCGCATGGCACGGCCCTTTCGGCTTCAAGACTTCTGCCCCATGGGCACAGTGGCGGATCATGCGGCAAAGATGTCGCCGATGGGTCAGGGCCGCCTGTGCGAATCCGGGCACGCAAACCTGCCAGGTCAGCCGTCCCTATGCGCGCGCTGCATCCAACCGGCGCATCCCGCGAAGCGCTGCCAGCTTGCCGGACTAGTCCATTCGAGAAAGAGGACTGTGATCACAAGCAGCGTCCACAAGTGCATTGTTTCACATAGTGGCCTGTCGTGTGATGTTGTAGGACGGATGCCTCGGTATGGGGCGCACTGCTACCACAGAACGAGCCGACCCGCATCGCCTCCCTGGCGAGGAGGAGGGAGGTGGAGATGCGGGACGCGACCGGCGCCACCGCTGCGACGCGCTTCCCCCGTTGCGCCCGGCGGCGCCCGCGGTCCGGATGGATCAGCTCAGTGACCGTCTTCTGCGGACGAGCCCTCTGGGCCGTCCCTAAGTCCGGAGAGGAACCCCGCAGACGCCTCCTGCGCGAGGCAGCACAGCGAACATCCGCCCATGCGCAATCGTCAGAGATCCAAGGAGGAAACAAGATGAAGTTCCACAGGAGTATCGGGATCCTCGCAGGTCTCGCAGCCGCAGCGACCATGGTGGTCGCGACAGCGTCCCCCGCCTTTGCCGCCTCCAGCGGCAGCCTCACCGTCTACGCCGACACCGTGACGAACCAGGGCTGCGTCCAGACCAACGTCTTCCACCGCGGCATCGACATCCTGGTCTGGCGCATCAACGTGCTGCAGAACGGCCAGCAGGACAAGAACGCTACCGTGACGGTGCAGGTCAAGGGTGGCCAGACCTTCAAGGCCCCCTACAACACGCACGACCATTTCTTCACGGCGGCGTGGAACGTCCCGTTCAACCAGCCGACCGGCACCATCCAATACACCGTGACAGCGACGGACGGCAGCGAGACCGCCAGCTATCAGCCGCAATTCATGGTGGCCCCGTCCGAGCTGATGATCGTCCCGGCGACCTACGCCGTTGCCCCACAGGTGGGCTCGGCCAAGACGGCCGTCACGTCGTTCGCCAAGAACGTCAAGTCGATCCCCGTCTACGCCAAGATCACCTACCCGACCGACTCCGGTTTCGCCTACCTGACCTCGGCCAAGGTCACGGCCTCGATCGGCCTGGAAGGCAACGTCAACGCTAAGGGCGTCCAGATCGTCAGCAAGACGGTCTCGATGCGTTACAACGCATCCCTCAAGACCTGGGTCGCCAGCATCCCGACCGCCGGCCTCAAGGCTGGTCTTTACGTCGTCGTCGTGAACGCGGCCGACCACGTCACGCCGGCGAACACCGGAACCGGCACTACCCTCGGCTTCTCGGTACAGTAACATGTCACGGGCGTTAGTTCGGAACTGCCTGCGGACCCTGGCCCTGGTCGCCCTTGCAGGCGTAACGGTAGCCGGCTTCAGCGTGCCCGCATTCGCGGACGGCTCTGGCGCAAGCACTTCTGCTCCCAGTGGGCAGATCAACGTGCTCACCCCGAACGTCTACCCGGGCGACAAGATCCAGTGGACGGCAACGGGCCTCACACCGAACGCAACGCTCGACCTGGACTGGCAGAGCGTCAGCGGTCACTGGGTAGTGAACGGCGATGCTCTCGGTACGAGTACCGAGGCGCCGGCGAGCTACGCCTTCGGCAGCAAGCAGATCGGCACCGTGCAGACGTCCGCGACCGGCACGGCATCGGGCTCGTTCCCGGTGCCAGCCGGTTTCGGCGGAACGCACAACTTCCAGCTGACGGACGCCAACGGGACGGTGGAGGCAGTCGGCAGTGTGGCCGAGTGGCCGTCCGCTACCATCGCCCAAACCACGGAGCCGCAGGGCGGCTTCTTCCACATCCAGGTGCTCGGGCTTGCCTACACCCCCTACACCTCCGATTACGGCGTCCTCTACGACGACCAGTACATGGGGTTCATCTCGGCGGTGAGCACGAACGGCACCGCGAACTTCGAGGTGCGCGCCGAGGGCGTCGGCAACCATCAGATTTCCCTGCGCGGCGCAGGCGTCTGGGGCCCCTATCTCAACCAGGAGGAGAGCCCCTACCCGCTGAACCCGCGCTACTACTGGAACGTCAAGGTCACGGCGGCAACGCCGAAGACCATCAATGACCCGGAGCCCAAGGTCGTGCTGCCGGCAGGTACCAACCTGACGGTCACCCCGACCTCCGGAGTCGTCGGCAGCACCATCACCCTGCATGGTTATGGCCTCCCGGCCAATGAGACCCTGCAGGTCGTGTGGAATACCGAGTCGGGCAACCGTGTCACGGCGTCGATGTACCAGACGGCTCAGATCCCTCTGGCGACCGTCACCACCGACGCGAGCGGCGTCTTCACATGGGTCGGCAACGTGCCGAACGACCTCGGCGGTCCGCCGCACGAGATCGACCTCGTGGACCAGAGCCAGAGCGTTCTCGGATCGGCGCAGTACCGCATCCTGCCCCAGTTCATCAGCGTGTCGCCGAACCCGGCCAAGCAAGGCAGCCTGATGACCGTCCACCTGACCGGTGTCGGCTGGACCGACTTCGACAACATCTACGCCGTGAACTACGACAACGCGTTCATGGGCTACGCCTGCGGCTTCAACAGCCACGGCGACGTCCACATCCAGATCCCGGCCGTAGGCGCTCCTGGCTACCACTTCATCGACATCTATCCCTCGCCGTATATGGGCTCCAAGACGTTCCCCAACTGGTGGGGCATGCCGCAGCTCACCTACGCGCAGGATCACCCCGGCGACTCCCTGCCCGCCTTCCACCTGGTTATCAAGGTGGTGCGATAGGGGACCGGTCACACGAGTCAGTCTAGGAGAAGCGGGATTACGGCCACGGCCGGACTCCCGCTTCTCCTCTACCCCGGGCAAGCGTCGGCCCGTCGACCTCCTGCAAACGCACCCCGCCAGGGATGCGTTCGCGGCCAGATGGCCGGAGCCCAACCGGCCGCACGCCGGTAGTCCACCGCGGCGGCCGAACGAAAATGCCCCGACGGCAAAGCCCCCGAGCACGTCCCGGTCCATGGGTGGGCCGTCTGTTCCTGGCATCCGGACGACCCGTTGCGAGGTCGCCGTACCGCAGGTCCGCCCTGCTTGCAATGGGTCCTTGTGGGGCATGGCATCCATTGCCATCGGCGGATCTTTCCAGTCCGCTTGAAACGTCGCACTGCGTCCACATGTGCGTTGTTTCACAACTCCCGCAGCGGTGAGATGTTCATGGGATGGTGCGGTGCTCCGAAGGGTGCAGCGGCA
>JAJZVM010000043.1 GCA_021845645.1 Bacillota bacterium | reverse complement strand
TGCCACGGCCGGGCTGCCCGGCGGCATCCTGCCGATCGCCTGCGAAAGGAGCGAACTCGGCCAAAGGGAAAGTCTGGCGCGCCTTGGGACGCCTTGGCGCCCGCTCGCGCCAGGCCAGGCCGGGCAATGACATGGCACTTTGGATCTCGCTGCCCCTTACGGATGCGGAACGGGTCTGGCTTGAGCGTCTTGGCGTCTCCTGGCGGTATTCGAACGATCTGCTGTGGCGCAAGTCCGGTGTCGAGGCCGCCCTCGTCACACCGGAAATCTGGCGGCATTGGCAGTTGCCGGAGCCTCCGGCGCCGATCATCAGCGTGGCTGTGACGGACCTCGCCGTGATCGAGGAGATGATCGCCGCTGGCTGCAGCTGGGCTTCGCCGGTGAGCCTGCGCGCTTGGGGCGTCAACGCCGGCTTCCTCAATCTGCCCTCCGGTATCCTGCTTGAAGTGGGCGTCTTCGACCACCTGCCCGAGGATCCGCACTCCTCTGCCAAGGCCTAGCGTCCCCCGGGGCACGTGGGTGGGTGTTGCCCTTCCCGAGCGGCGCGGTTCGAGGTGACAGGAACTGCGCCAGGCGCGAGAGTCTCCAGGACGGGGCAAGAGCTCCGTCCTGGGAAGGGTTCAGAGCCTTGCGCTGCCCCGACAGGCCGTATCGACGTTGGGCGGGCCACGTTCGCCGTGGGGGTTGCCGTTGTACGGCATGCCCTTGACTGCCGCGCTCCAGACTTGGCGCGCGCCGCCTCGCCCCGCGTGGGCCTGGGCGTGATGCCACTTCGACTGCTAGAAAGTTCCCGCTTATGGTGGACCTGCCACCGACTCCGGGTGCCCGAGCGGAAGTGCCGATGGTCTTCACCCAGGAAGGTGGGCTGACGACAGGTGGCGGGCGATGGGAGAAGGCATTTAGGCCGGAGAATCTGACGCGGCTCTTCGTGGAACGAGTAACCACTGGCGATGCGAGGGCATGCGGAATTCTACGCGAATGGCTTATCCACCAGGACGGCTGAATGTGGAAACAGGGGCAATTCGCGCTTTTTCGAACACATGGTTTCCGGCAGGCCGCATTTTAAGCCTGAGGAGCCGCAGCCGACGTTGGCGCTGGCGACCTTGCGCTCCTGTCGATACCCTCCGCGGATGGTCACGGCCAGAGAGTTTAGGTCGTACGTCGTCAGGCAGACGGAACCTTGTAGTGGGTCATCAACAAACCCAAATCCCGTCTAGAGTCTTAGGACATGACGGGATGCCCACGCAGGCAACCTGTCCTATCGTCGTCTGTTTCTACCACCTGCTGTGCTTACTTTAGCCCGTCCCAACGCGGGGGCAAAGGGCTAGGTGGCTGTGTGAGTAGACCCAACTGGTAGATTGTGGAGCAAGGATTTGGCGCGGGTTGTGTCGAAGTAGAAGGGCATGAAGACGCACTTTCGAGATCACCAACCGGACGATCCGATGCTACTGCCACCGTCGTTCGCAGACCTGCTGCCGAGGGAGCACGAGGTGTTCTTCGTGCGGCAGACGGTGCTGAATGCAGACCTGAGCCAGATCTACAGATCATACACCTCGACGAAGGGGCAACCGCCCTACCAGCCAAGCATGATGGTCGCGATCCTGCTGTACGCCTACCTGCGTGGGGTACGCAGTGCGCGCAAGATCGAGCGCATGCTGTACGAAGACATCCCGATGCGGTACCTCTCGGGCAATCAGCAGCCGGACTTTTGGACGATCTCGAACTTCCGCAAGCGGCACCTAGATGCGCTGGCGGCCCTGTTCGCGCAGACGGTGGCGGCGGCGGTCAGGGCGAAGCTGGTGCGGCTTGACGATCTGGCCGTGGACGGCACAAAACTGCGGGCCAATGCCTCGAAGCACCGGGCGATGAGCTACGACCGGCTGCAGAAGGAAGAGCAGCGCCTGGAGGCGGAGATCGCCGCAGATCTCCAAGCGGCCGTGGCCGAGGATGAGGCCGAGGCGAAGGAACGGCGCAAGGATCCGCAAGACCCTGGGGGCAAGCCTGGGGGCCACGCGCAGATGGAGAAGCGTCTTGAGAATGTCCGCGAGGCCGAGGCGGAGTTGGCGCGGCGGGCCATGGAGCGGGAGGAGAATCGCCAGGCGACGGTGCGGGCCAAGGGGAAGAAGCCGCGACCAAGCAAGAACGGGGGCAAGCCTCGGGCCCGCGACCAATACAACTTCACAGACCCTGAGTCCCGCGTGATGAAGGACGGCCAGGGCGCCATCATCCAGGGTTTCAACGCCCAAGCCGCTGTCGACGGCGAGAGCCAGATCATCGTTGCAGCCACGCTCACCAACGTCGCTCCCGACGTCGTGCACCTGTCCGAGATGGTCGAGCAAGCCGAGTGGAACACCGGCAAGCGAGCCAAGCATATTCTCGCTGACGCCGGCTACTACAGCGAAGACAACGTGCAGTTGATCGAGGGGCGGGGCCAGGAAGCGTTGATCCCGCCCGTGCGCATCAGCCACATGCAATGGCGCACGGCCAAGGCGCCGCGCGGGCGACCGCCGAAGAACCTGACGACGAAGGAGCGCATGCTGCGCAATCTCCACACCAAACGGGGCAAGGAGCTCTACAAACGCAGGGAGGCTTCCGTGGTACCGGTCTTCGGCCAAATCAAATGGAACCGCAACCTCAGACAGCTCTCGTTCCGCGGCCTCGCGAAGGCCAAAGCGAGCTGGCTGTTCGAGTGTGCGGTACACAACCTGACGAAGATGTACAAGGCGGGCATCGCCTGGGCCTGAGATCCCTTCCCGGAGCTCTAACCACCCGTCACCCCGCCTGCACGTCAAGAGCCACCACTGTCGTAGGCGCTCAACCACTACGCCCACAGCCACCTAGCGCCACATACTCCCGAAGCGGGGGGCGGATAGGTTGCACGAAGGCGCCGCATCTGTGAGGCTGCGGCGGCGCGATGGACGAATTACCAAGTATCGCCGGTTCTACTCTGTAGCCGGACGGCGATCACCCGACCTCCTTCGCGACGCACGATCCCAGGTCCAACTCCCCTGCTGCACGGGTTGACTGGCCAGCCCTCATCAGGGTACAAGGAACATGAGGCAATGGAGATCTGCCGCCTCGTTCGGTGAAGCCACAGTCGGGCCAGCGAGCGAGGGAACAGCTTAAGCGAGCTGATGGCTCCTACCACACCAGCTTGGCCTGTGCAGGCTTGGTGATAGGCATGGAGCGTCAGTTCGTCTTTTTGCTGGATTGCCCGTCCCGAAGGCAGGGAAGAGGAGATAGTGGGAGTGATACGACGCCGAAGGAGAGTCGATCACGGGGTACCAGTGCTGTTGGGGAAGACACTGCAAAACGACGTACGCAAATGGTCCTCGTTGCCAATATCCCTGGTGGTTGCATTACCGCTAGGGGCAAACCTCGCCATGCTGGCCATGATCGCGTTCCATCTGCGCTCCGTGATGTGGAGTTGGCAGGACCTTACGGTTGTAGCGATGGCAGTTCTCGGCGCAATTCCGCTGTTGATGGCGATTGTCCTGGACCTGTCTGCACGATGGAACAGAGCACGTCGACGGCGGAAGGCGAAGCGCTTAAGAATTGCCGTTGCAGAACGGTATCGACCGGCCACCGAGTACTATTGGCCCTAATGCTCAGGGGGCGTTCATGCGAGCTTGCGCGTACTGAAGTGTTCGACATGGTCACGGGCCCGCGCACGGCCATTTCGACTTCCGGCACCCAGGTGGGATGGCAAGGATCGTACCGCATCCAGGGCACTTCATCTCTGATGGTTTCTCGGCAGTCAGGAGGCACATTGATGGCGGACATCGAGGATCTTGGCAACCGCATCGTCAACGAGGTCGAGAAAGTCATCGTAGGCAAGCGTCCCGTGATCAAGCGGGTCCTAACCGGACTCATAGCTGGCGGGCACGTACTCCTTGAGGATGTACCGGGTGTCGGCAAGACCATGCTGGTGCGCGCGCTCTCGCGGGCCATCTCCCTCGAGAGTCAGCGCCTGCAGTGCACCCCTGACCTCATGCCACAGGACGTCACGGGCCTCAACGTCTACAATCGCCGCGACGAGCGTTTCGACTTCCGCCCTGGCCCAGTCTTCACGAACATCCTACTCGCAGACGAACTCAACCGGGCGACGCCGCGCACCCAGTCCGCGCTTCTTGAGGCCATGCAAGAGAGCCAGGCCACGATCGACGGCAACACCATGCCGCTGCCGAAGCCGTTCTTCGTGCTCGCCACCGAGAACCCGATCGAGCAGGAAGGTACCTTCCCTTTGCCCGAGGCCGAATTGGACCGCTTCCTGATGCGCATCGCGATCGGCTACCCCGATGAGCAGTCCGAGCGTGAGCTGGTGCGACGCGGCGTCGGTCAGGACCTTCTGCCGGCGGTGCAGCCCGTCACGGACGCCGCAGGCATCCTCTTCATGCAGCGCGCCGTGCAGGACATCGAGGTCTCGCAGCCTGTGCTCGAGTACATCGTCTCGCTCACGCGCGCCCTGCGCACGCGGCCCGGCATCGCCCTGGGACCCAGCCCGCGCGCTACCTTGGCCCTCACCTCGGCGTGCCGCGCGCAGGCCCTGCTCGAAGGCAGGACGTTCATCGTGCCAGACGACGTGCAGGGCCTCGCGGAGCCCGTCCTCGCTCACCGCATCATGCTCGACGCAAGTGCCGAACTCGGCGGCACGACCCGCAGCGAGGTGATCGCCTTGACGCTCGAGGAACTTCCCGTACCCTTCGAGAGCCAGGGTCTCAAGTGATCCGCCGGCTCCAGATGGTGTGGCGGCAATCTGGAGATGAGCACGATCCGTCACGTGCCTGGCGGCGCCCAGGCCTAGACCTCCTTGGCGGCGCGGCACTCATTTATGCTCTCTGGCGCGGCGACTGGCTGCTTGTCGCCATGCTCGGTATCTTCTTTGCAACCTCGCGAGTCGCTTGGTACTACCGCACGAGGGTCTGGCGGTCCCTCACGCTCTCGCTGCGAGTGCAGCCGCGCCGCGTGTTCCCGGACAGGCCCGTCGAACTCACGCTCCGCCTCGCGAACCGAGGTTGGCTGCCTTTGCCGTGGCTGAGACTTGAGCTGCACCTGCCGCGCAAGACCGAAGCCCAGGCTCTCACCCTGCAGAAGTCGCCGTACGACGCTGTGCTGCTTCTCCCCTTTTCGATGGCCGGCCATCAGCAGGTAGAGCGACGCATCACGGTGCAGGTTCCTGTGCGCGGACTGCAGCGCATCGGACCCGCGGCGGTGCACCTAACAGATCCCCTGGGCCTTGAGGATTCCCGCAATGAGCTTGCGAGTCGGACGGATTTCCTGTGCTATCCGCGCGTAAGGGAAATCCAAGCGGAGATCCGTGAAGCCATGCCGCTCGGCGAGCGGCGCGGCCGCTCCTTCCTCGACGAACAGAGCCAATACCTCGGTCCGCGGCCCTACCAGCCCACCGACCCCCTGCGCCGCATCGACTGGCGACAGAGCGCAAGACGCGGCGATCTTTTCGTGCGAACCTATGAGACCGTGGCGACGGCACAGACCGCCATCTTCCTCGACCCCACGACGGCGCGCAAGCCCTGGGACGGCATTGATTCGGAGGTCTTGGAGCGCACGGTCGAGATTACTGCAAGCCTCGCAAGCTACCTGATCGGCCGCGGGCAGGCCGTAGGGCTCTACGTCACCGGCGTCTTCACCGAGGCGGCAGGCAAGCGTCCATTCTCAGTGCGCCAACGCCCACGCAGCGGCACGCAGCAACTCGGACGCATTCTGGCAGCCCTGGCCCAGTTGAGGCCGCCCGGCCTCTTTCGCAACCTGCCGCGCATCCTCCTGGAGGAGCTGCCGACGCTCGACTACCAGGTGCAGATCATCACCGTGGCGCCCTACCTCACCAAAGACCTGCAATTTGCACTGATGCGCGCGTCGCGTGGCCACCGCACCTTCTTCCTGCAGACAGGGCCCGCGGAGGAGGGAGATGCGACGATGCCTACGCGCGTACGGCCGCTTCCCGTGACCCTATGACGTCGTATATGCGCCGCGTGCCTCAGGCAAGTCTCCATCTCATGGCGTTCGGCTGGTCGGCCGCCGTCCTCGCAACCCTTACCGCCTGGATGACTCTGCCCATGCCGCTTTGGTTGCTGCCGCTCGCCTATCTGCTGCCGGCTCTGGCGCGGCCGCGCAATGGCGCGCTCAGCATCGCCGTTACGGTCCTCGTAGCCGCCGCATCGGCGCTCTTCGTACCGTTCGGCGAACTGTTCTTTACCGTGCTAGTCTTGCTCGCGCAAAGCACCAGAGCCTTGACACTCTCAAGGTATGCCAGCGTGACTTTCCTGCGCAGCGAACAGAAGCGCGGTATGGCGCTTCTGTTGCTCGTTGTCCTGGCCCGCGCCATTGTGGGGAGACCCAGCGCCTGGCTGATTGGCCTCTTCGCGGTGCTCTATCTGCTCGGGGCTCTCGCAGGATTGCCCCTGGCCCAAAGCCGTGAGGCCGGCGGGAACCAGATCGAGGGCGCCCAGACCGGCCTCAGACTATCGTTGGCCCTCACGCTCGTCGCGACCGTGATCGCGTCGATCATTGGCCTTTTGCGCCTTGCCGTCGAGCACCGGGCCTTTGCCTTTCTGCAGCCGATCTTGGTCTGGCTATTCAAGCCGATCGCCTATGTGCTCGGATACGTCGTACAGTTCTTCGTAGGCTTTCTCTTGGGCCACAGGTCGCTGCCACGCAATACCAATACGCGCCTGCGCAACCCCACCTTGCACTTTCCGCAGCATGCGCAATCGACGGCGTTCAGGGCCGATATCGAGATCGCGTTGATCATCGTGGCCGCTCTAGTGGTGGCCCGGGTCATCTTTTGGCTCTACCGGCGCCAGAAAGCGAAGGAAGTGAAGGAGTTGCCCGACGTAAACGCCCCTCACCCTGGGGAGAATGTTCCCAGTTGGCCGGTCCGGCAACGGAGCCGGGCGGTAGACTACGGCGAAGGAGCGCGACGCCTGGTGCGGCGGACCGTAGGCATGCATGTCCGCGACAAGCATCTGCCGCCTGGCACCACCGCGCGCTCATACGCCAGGGACCAGGGTTGGGAGGAGGAATGGCTTTACACCTACGAGCACGCCAGGTACGGCTTTGCGCAGCCGCTCCCGGAATCCAAAGCAAGAGCCTTCGTCGCATCGTTCCAGCGCCGTTTCCGCATGCGAAAGCTGCGCGGGAAGGATCCCGGCAGCTGAAAACCCAGTCGCCTGTGGCGTCCAAAACCCATTGCAGCAACTACCCGTGCACTGGCCGGATGGTCATGTGATGATCCCTGCCCGCGTGGCATGTTGGATCCCACCCCTAGCGCACCGCAGTAGCACGATGCAGCTTCCAGCCATTGCTCGGCCGCCGGGATTCCAACGTCGAAGTCTGTTTTGTCTAGTGGATGTGATCGCGATTTGCCACTGACCCCTTGGGATAGGAAAGCTGTGCGGACACCGAGTGTTGGCATCTGAGTACCAGATTCCCGGACATGCTTTCGGCTGATGGCGGCTCGAGGTGATCGCCTTGGAATTATTTCCGGTGGAACGTCGCATTGAGGAAGGCATTGCCCGCTTGCGGGGCCTTCGTGAGGGCGATCGTGCCGTAATCGATCTGATAGCTTGCGGGCAGGCAGCAGTCGGACCTCTGCGCGATTTTCTCTTCGCCCGCGATCCTAGCGGCATATTCCTGCCACGGTGCCAGGCGGTTGAGGTACTGACCGCTCTGCGCGCCAAGGATGTGCTGAAGGATTATTTTGCTCATCCTCCAGAGGAGCCCGACCCCGTGGAGCAGGCCGGCATAGACGTTGTTACCAGCGCTGTGGCCCGCTCCCTAATGCAATGGCCGGACGATGAGCTTTTCTCTCTCCTGTTGCAAGCAGCGGGCCGGAAGCTTCTCCCCGGAGTAGTGGATGCCCTCGGCCAGTTTGGCCGGGAAGAGGCTATCCCGGTCCTCTCGGCCGCACTGGGTGAAGACTTCTGCCGCACTGCGGCGGAGAGCGGGTTCCGTAGGCTGGGAACGGTAGCCTGCCCTCATCTCTTGTCTCTCGCGAAGTCAGCATTACCGACGCCGGACAGGGAGACCGAGATGAGCCGCCGCCGGCGACGCAGTGCGCTGCATCTCTGGGGGAAACTGTGTCAAGGCGGGGATCTGCCGGGGACGGTCTGGTCACTGACGGAAGATCCGGACGATCGGGTGGCATTCCTCGCCTGTTCACTCTGTCTGTCGCATCGTTCCCCCACCGAGGTGGAGAAGGTGGCGGTACGCCTTGTGACTCTGCTCGACAGTAATGACTGGTTGCTCCGGAGCGACGTGGAGGATCTCCTCGTTGAGAACTACGCCATCTGCCGCCCCGTTGTGGAGAGGAGCCTGACCGAGGCCAGCGAACGTACGGCCATGGCGCTGCGCTATGTGATGAGACAGACGTCCTCCTCGACGGGCAACCTCTGGAACGACAAGCCGCCTCCACAATGAGCGACAATGGCCGACGATCGGCCCGCCTTGCGTCCTTAGACCCAATCCCCCCTGTCTCCCCTTGTCCGGGTAGCGACCGGCCCGAGCGCTCATGAGCATGCGGATGCCCGCTCTGGTATGCTCCGTCCGTGAATTGAGTTCCCGCCGCAAGGGTTCACCGGTCGCCGAAACCATGGAGCGTCGCCGCTTCTCAAACGAGCGGCCAGGGAGGGATCCAACGTAAGAAGACAAGTGCGCCTGCTAGTCGTCATCTCTGCCATGGGGTTTCTCGGTCGGCTGAGCTACGAAATGCTGCGTTCTCCCGTCACCCCCCTCTATGCGCACCATCTAGGAGCGCCTCCCGCACTCATCGGCCTGATCGTCGCCGCCGCCACCATCACGGGGATCTTCGTCAAGATGCCGGCCGGGGCTCTCGCCGATTCGTTCGGCTTTCGGCGGCTAATGTTCCTCGGCACGATCCCGAAGGCGGTCGGTCCGTTCCTCTACTCCCTGGCCGTCACACCCCCCCTCCTCTTCATCGTGCGCATGTTCCACGGGCTGTCCACCGCGCTGTACGCTCCCCCGGCGTCGGCGCTCGTGGCCAAGCTGTTCCCCACGGCACGTGGACGCTATCTCGGAATCTACAGCGCAGCGGAGAACGCGGGCGTCGTCCTGGGGCCGCTAGTCGGCGGTGGCGCACTTGTGGCCATGGGTTTTCTGCACACCTTCTGGCTGTCTGGTCTGATCGGGATCGTGCCGCTGGTTCTGGGCATCGCGCTCTTGTCGCGCCGTGTCCCGGAAGACCAGCCGAAGAAGGCGACACAGGCGCTACCCGACATCCGCAAGGCCCTGGGGGAGATCGCCCGCAACCGTGCAGTCCTCTTTGCCGCCTTGGCGGAAGGCTCGCTGTTCTTCGGGTTCGGCAGCCTTCAGGCGTTCCTCCCTCTCTATGCTGTCACGCAAGGTGTCGACCCTGCGTCGATCGGACTGATCTTTGCGGCGCAGGGTCTTGCCACTCTGGTGGCACGGCCCATCTTCGGCCACTGGTCCGATGTCATCGGACGCAAGCCGATGATCGTGGCTGGTCTGTCTGTTGCCGCGTTGGTTGTGGCGGCAGTGCCTTGGCTTTCGAGCACGCCGGCGCTCGTTCTGGTCGGAGGCATGTTCGGACTCGCGTCCGGCGCCGTCACGCCCGCCGGCGCAGCTCTGATCGCTGACGTGGCCAAAGGAAACAACCTCGGCGCTGCCATGGGCACCTTTGGCAGCCTCTGGGACGTCGGTCACGCCCTAGGTCCCATCGTCACCGGGATCCTGCGGGGATTCCTCCCCTACCGCGCGGTCTTTACCATCGTGGCCGTCGTCCTGGTAGTAGCGCTCGCGCTCTTCGGGTCAGGGGTCCGCGAATCCAGGTCCGCCGTGCATTGAATTGGCTACAGGGAGGTCTGTGTTGATGCGAATCGACATTCCGGGACGCCAAGCGCTCGAGATCGAAACTGTGGCCTGTGACCTGAACGGAACGCTGAGCGTGGATGGCAAGTTGTCTGATCGGGTCGTTGACGCGTTGCGCACGTTACAGAGTTCAATGCAGGTAGTCATCCTGACGGCGGCCACCTTCGGCAATCTGGAGGAGATCACCCGTCTTACGGGGATCACTCCAATTCTCATCAGCAGCGGCTTGGACAAGGAGCGCTGGGTGGCCGCGCGGAGGCACGTAGCTGCAGTCGGCAATGGCGCAAACGATGTGGCCATGCTGCGGGCTGCGGAGTTCGGCATCGCGGTCATCGGATCGGAGGGAGCTAGCCGCGAGGCTCTGATGGCGGCCGACCTAGTGGTCTCGAGTGGCGAGGCGGCGCTGGATCTTTTCCTCAACCCCAAGCGCATAGTGGCCACATTGCGCCCCTGAGCCGTCTACCGTTGACGGCGTGCCGTACAGTGCTGACTTGAGGCCTCCTTCCCCCAAGCCTGGGCCACCCCCCGCGACGTCCAGCCAAGGGGCTGCAAAGGGGTCTCCCGCGGAGGCCCTGTCGAGTGCAGCGATCCCTTGCGCGAGGAAGCGGGCGGGGCACACGGCAGGCTGACACGCAACTCGAGTTGCGTTTTGCTCTACTCGTGGAGCTGCATGTCATAGCCAGGCATGCAGCCGGGGTCGTCCGGGAACAGCCCGTTCGGGTCGGGCACGATCAACCGCAGGACGCGGCGGCCACCCTCGTCACGCCCGACGAAGCGCACGGGCACGTTGAACAGGTCGTCATACTCCTTCCCCGCCTCGTAGCACCGGCCTGCCTTCGGCCTCGGCCACCGTCGCGAGCAGTTCGTACTGCTTGAGGTGGTTCGTGGGAAGCCAGACCTGGATATCAAAGTGGCCGTAGTTCTCCTCGAGGCCATGGGTGTGGGCCGTCGGCTCATCCGTGATGGCGTGGACGGTCCAGCCGATCTGCTCGATGAAGTGGGCATCGCGGATGCCAAGTCGAAGTAGGGCTTTGTCGTGCGAGACACCCTCAAGTCGCACCTCTCTGCAGACCGAGCATTCGCAGTCGGAGTTACCGCTCACCCCTACCCCTCCGTTCAGCCTCGCCTAAGGCCATCTCGTTCCGTTGGTCATCTCTCGCCTTGGTGCGTGTGCAAGCGCAAAGCCTTTCAAGGCGGCCACTCACGTTCATCACTCCTCGTCGAAACAAGCATAAAAAGGCCACGCACCACCGGCTTCCAGCAAGGTCGGCGAAGCCGCCGAAGGGAAACCTTGCCGGAAGCCGGGGTGCGTGGCACCTGACCCGATTGCTAGAAGCTCATTCTGCTCAGCCGCCGAGAACGCCTCCGCCGCCTTGTGGGGCGATGTTAGCTGATGGGGGCCCGTGCCGTGCCGAATCGTAGGAAACGACAGCAGCTGGCGTTCGCCGCCGGTTTGTTCGGCCGAGGTACCGAGCTGCCAAGGGTCTCAATCCCCACCTTCCTGAACTGAACAACGCCGGACGCAGCTGCAATATAGGGCCCGCTGCCGTCGAAGATGTCGTCTATGGCGCACCAAAGATGCGCCAGTAGAGATCCTCGCCGTGGCTGGTCGGCTGCGGCGCGCCTTCAAGCATCCTGAATGTTCGGCGGCCGTCAGGTAGCCTCTCGGCCAGAAGGAAGAGTGCACCGTCCATCCCTGCGCTGTGGAAGGTCTCCGCAAGCTCGAAGAGATGGGTGACGAAGAGCACACGGACACGAGCCTCGAGGAGCGCCTGTATGACCTGCCGTGCGATCTCGGACCCTTCCCTCTCGTTGGTCGAAGAGAAGGACTCGTTGAAGAGGACCACGGCCAGGGGCTTGACCAGACTCGCGATCACGCTCATCCGCTGAAGTTCCTCATCTAGCTTGCCGCTTTGCAGGGCCACATCCTCTTGCCGCTTGAAGTGCGTGTACACCCCGTCGCAAACAGCAGCGGAGAACTCCTCCGCCGCCACGAACATGCCGCATTGCATCATCATGTAGGCGAGGCCCACACTGCGCAGGAAGGTCGACTTGCCGCCCTGGTTCGCGCCCGTGATGACGATGATCTGCTTGCCGTCGGCGGCGATGTCGTTGCCGACAGCTCTGCCCTCCACTCGCAATGCCAGGCAGGCATCATAGAGTTCCCGTGCAACCAATGCGTCACCGCCCACGGACGCCGGCACCGGGATGCAGGTCGGCTCACCTTTACCGGAATAGGTCTCATACAGGTTCAGGCAGCCGACGTAAAAGCCGAGTTCGCCCCGCAACATGTCGAAGAAGCTCAGGATATGGTCCGCGGACTGGGCGAGGGCGTTGGCCACCGAATTGATACCTCTACCCCGCAGCTCCCCGAGCGCCTGGTGCCCGCCTTCGTCGCGGTCCGCGATCTCGAAGCTGTACTCGGGCTTGTCGCTGCCGAAGATCCGCCCGAGCCAGCTGGCGCGTCGGACGTCGGGCGCCCGGTGCAGCAGGTAGCGCTTGCCCTTGCAGCCCTGTCCGAGCTCCACGCTCATGACGACTCCGTTCGCGAAGCGCAGCTGCCTGAGGTGTCCCCTGACTTCCTCGAAGTAGCTGTCGTCCAGCTCGGACGTGAGCATCGTGAAGAGCCTCGTGAAACCGGCCGAGCGGAATCTGATGCGTTGCGCCTCGGCGAGGTCGTGCAGCGCCTGCAAGCGGCCGGTCAGGTACTCGAGCAAGTTGATCGACCTGACGAGGACCGACTCCGGCGAACGCGCGAAGTAGAAACTGCCATGGACCTTCCTGTGCCCCACGATCGTATCCACCGTCAGGTCGTAGAGTTCGCGGACGACCTCGGGATGCGCAAGGCTGTCGCGCAGGATCTCCTGGCGGTAGGAGATCTCTGCGGGCTCGGTGAGGCTCTGGAGCACGGCCCTCGCAGCCACATCGCGCAGGAATGCATCGCCACGCGACATGGCGTCGAAGAGAGCGCCGAGATCGAGGTCCAGGGCGAGATCGCCCGCTTGTGCCGGCAGGTCTGCGGCGAGGTCGAAGTCCCGGTCAGGATGCATGAGAAACGCCTTCATCGCGCCAGCCGCTCCCTAAGGGCCGCATAGGTCACCCGGTGCTTCTCCGCGAGAGCGATGGCGTGCGCGATGCCGTCCGCGGGTCCCCGCACAACCTTGAAGGTGCGTGTCGCGGGGTCTTCCGGGAGCACGGTGCTCACCATGCTCACGACGCTCGTGTCGAGGGAGGCCAGCTCGTCGATGAAGGTGACATAGACGCAGAGCATGTCGCGGTCCATCACCTGCTGCAGGATCTTCCGACCGAGGAAGCGGGCGTCCTTCACCGTCGTCGAGGCGAAGCTCTCGTTCATGACGAGAACGCTCTTCCCCGTCGCCTGCTCGAGGACCGCTCGGATCCGCAGGAGCTCGTCCTGCAGCTTCCCCTGCAGCTTCTCAACCTGCTCCGGCCTCTCGAAGTGCGTGAAGATGCGATCGCAGAGTTGGAGGCGGGCAGAACGCCCGGGTACGGGCCAGCCAAGCCGCCCGATGTAATGCAGTTGCCCGAACGTCCTGGCGAAGGTCGTCTTGCCCCCTTGGTTCGGACCGGAGACGACGAAGATGCGTTCGCCGCCCTGCAGAGTGAAGTCGTTGCACACGACGGAGCGCCCGTCCCCGACCAGAGTTCTCGCCAGCGCCAGGTCGAACGTCTCGGACGCCGCCACCTCCTTGGACGTCGCCGAGATCTGCGGGTAACAGAAGGGCAGACCGGCGTCGCGGATCGGCGCGATGAACTGCAAGTACCCGAGGTAGAACTGCACTTCCCTGTCGAAGCGGGCCAAAGTCGCGTCGAGGTAGTCGCCATGTCGCTCGCCAAATTGCAGGAGCGAGCTGAAGGCCTCGGGGTAGAGGCGTGCGACGAGATGCAGGATGCCGCTCTCCACATGGTTCATGTCGGGGTAATCGTGAAACGCCACCCGGTAGTCCTTGACCGCACCCTGTCTGAAGCGGGCGAAGGTCTCGTCGATCTCGGCGCTGTAGTCAAGGGCGCCCTCATGCTTGCGCACCGTGACGCGGCTGCCCCGGATCTGGACTTCGTACCGGATGGCGGCGAGCCCTTGGCTGACATCGTCCAGGTCCCCTGCGCAAACCTGGAAGGCCTCGGAGCCGCAATACTGCGCGATGTGCGCCCGGAGCGCCCGAAACCCGCGCGACGCAGGCCGCGACGCTTCGAGGGCTCGATTCAGGTTCAGGACGGCGTCCCGGTAAATGCCCACTGCGCGCAGGAACCAGTGGGCAGACTGATACGGCTCGCGCAGACTTTGAGCCTGGCGGAGGTGCTGGCGCATGCTCGCCATGGCCTCGCAAAACGATGCGACAGACAGCCGAATGCCGGGCCCTTCGAGATCCCGGAAGACCTCATGGCGGTAACTGATGGCGTCCGCGTCCTGCAGCGGCGCCTGGAGCAGCGACGCAAGGTCGTATTCCTCACGACCGGACAGGACAGCCGTGAAGATCGGGTCGAGGTCAAGGTCGAGGAAGACGTCGCCAGACTCCAGACCAGGGGTCGCGTCAGGGCCAGCCCCGAGATCGCGCCAGAGGACGCTGCATGAGGACATCTCGCTCACCTCCGAGCTATGCGGAGCAGTCCCCGGGCGGCAGCGGCACAACGCTCAGCCGCAGGCGTAGCGCAGTCAGGCGTCCCTAGACAAACAACAAACGGCCTGGCGTCTCTCCTCCATCCCGCCCGCCGCCATGCAGCAAGACAGGACTTGTAGGAGTCGTCAGCCCGTCAGGCAGTTTCCCCGCGTTCAGCAGTCCGCCAGTTGATGGGGGAGGTAGATCTCCATTACCTCAGTTCGCTTATACAGCCTGACCCCAGGGCCCGTCAATCCCGGCTTTCCCGCTCCGCGCTACCGATCTTCGCTTGTCCAGTCCGCGGCCGGTTGACAGGGCTCCGGCCCCGTCCGTAGAATCCACCGTAGGCAGGTGTATGACGGCTGCGTGCCGGGAGTGCGCCCGCAAGTGATGGAGTCCACTCGCGCCCGTCCGGGCTGACGACTCCTGGCGTACAGCAGATTGCTGTGCCCAGGGTCGTGTCTGGCGGCAGGGTGGGCCTATTTGTTGTCTCGCCCCAGGTCAGTCAACCCAGGGAAGCCGGGGAGGCGTTGCGGTGGCGAGTTCCCTGCTCCTGAACCTGCTGCAGGTCCTGACCGTCGTCCTCTTGGCCCCACTCTACAAGGGCACGATTTCCTGGCTCGAGGAGACCATCCAGGGCAAGGTCGCCGCAAGCCCCCTGCAGCCCTACTACGACCTCAGGAAGCTCTTGCGCAAGAGCCGGGTCGTCTCGACGCAGGCATCCTGGATATTCCACTTCGCCCCCTACATCAGCTTTGTCGCGCCGCTCGCGGTGACACTGCTCATCCCCGCGCTCACCACGTTCCCGCTCTTCTTCGCCTTCGCGGGCGACATGGTGGGGGCCGGCTTCATCCTTGGCCTCGGCGGCTTCTTCACGGCCCTGGCCGCTGTGGACGCCGCGAACCCGTACGGCGCGGTCGGCGCCAGCCGCACGCGCATGGTCAGCCTGCTTGTCGAACCCATTTTCATCATCATCTTCTTTACCGTCTCGTTCGTCGCAAACTCCACCATCCCGTACGTGGTGCAGCAGCAGTGGGTCCAGTCGCCTGCGGCGTTCTTCGCCCCGAGCCACGTCCTCCTGGCCGCGGCCTTCGTCATGATCGTGCTGGCGGAGACCGGACGCCTGCCCGTCGATAATCCAGGCGGCCACTTCGAGCTCGCGATGATCGACGAGTCAAAGAGCCTCGAGTACTCGGGCCCCTCGCTGGCGCTCATCAAGTGGGCGGGCCAGATGAAGCTCATGGTGCTCTCGCTTGTCTTCCTGAACGTGCTCGTGACGCCGTGGGGCCTGGCCGCGTCGCCCGCCGCGGGGGCGCTGGCCCTGGCGGTTGTGCTCGTATCGCTCAAGCTCCTCGTCTTTGCGCTGCTGATCGCCGCCATCGAGACGTCGCTCGCCAAGCTGCGCCTCTTCCGCATATCGGAGTTCCTCGGTGCAACCTTCGTCACGGCCGTAGTGGCCATGGTCGCAGCGATCTTCCGCATGTAAGGAGGCGCAGGGTGCAGATGTCTCTACTCTACGGCCTCAACGCGCTCGCGGCCGCGCTCTTCCTGATGACCGTCTTCCTGTTCCTCGCGTCGAGGCAGTCGGCGGCCTCGCTCAGCCTCTTCGTGCGGCAGTCCCTGCTGCTGAGCGCATCGGCCCTTTTGCAGGCCTACGCCCTGCACTCGCTGGACCTCCTGCTCGTCGCCATCATCACCGTGGCCGCCAAGGCCGTGATCATCCCCTGGATGCTCAGGCGTTCTTTGGGTGGCAGCTTCCAGTCGCGACGCGAGGTCGAGCTTGCCGTGAGCGTGCCCACGTCCCTGGTGATCGCGATCGGCGCCAGCCTCGTCGCCTACTTTGTCGCTCAGCCCGTGGTCGCCCAGGCACAGGGCTTCGTAGCCGTCAACCTGCCTGTGGGGCTCGCAAGCCTCCTGATCTCGGTCTACGCGCTCGCCGTGCGGCGCGAGGCGCTGCCGCAGTTCCTCAGCCTGCTCATGCTCGACAACGCAGCCTTCTTCGCCGGCATCGCCATCGCCACCACCTCGGCGCTGTGGGAGATCGTCGCCGCCCTCGAGGGCATCATCGTCACCATCATCGTCGCGCTTCTGACTCGGACGATCTCTGAACGCATCGGCACGACACATGTCGGCGCGCTGGCCGGGCTGCGCGAGGAGGGACCCCGATGATCCTCGTGCTGCTTCCGCTCCTGCCGCTCGCCGCCGCGCTCGTCACCCTGGTTCCCGCAAAGCCCACCCTCGCCCGCGTCGCGACACTCGTCGCAGCCCTTCTCGCGCTCGCCATCGCACTCCGGACGGCGCAAGGGGTGGGCATCTCGGGGGCCTGGATGCCCCTCCCCAATTGGGTCGGCGCCGACGCGCTCTCCACCCTCCTCCTCCTGTTGCAGGCCGTCCTCGCCGTGACCGCAGCCCTATACTCCTGGGGTTACATCGCCCGCGAGGCGGGGGGTGACGAGAGGCGCGAGCGCAGGTACTACCTTGACCTGAACCTCTTCGTCACATCGCTCTTTCTCGTGCCGCTCCTGCTCCAGCCGGCTCTCACCTGGGTTGCCGTGGAACTCACGACACTGCTCTCGGTCTTCCTTGTCGGCTTCAACCGCACCGCCGAAGGGCTCGAGGCGGCGTGGAAATACGCCATCCTGACGATCATGGGCGCGACGGTGGCCGTACTCGGCATCCTGCTTCTGCTCTATGGCCTGCACGGCGTGTCACCCGCAGCACCCGAGACCTGGGCGTCGCTCGTCGCGGAGGCGGCCAAGATGTCACCAAACGTCCTGCGACTCGCGTTTGTACTGGTGCTGGTCGGTTTCGGCACGAAAGTGGGTCTCTTCCCGCTGCATACCTGGCTGCCGGACGCCCACTCGCAGGCCCCGTCCCCGGTCTGCGCACTCCTGTCGGGCGTCGAGGTGAGCACCGTGCTCTACGTGATCCTGCGCCTGATGCCGGTCTGGTACGCGATCCCGCACTTCCCCGTGGGCGACTGGCTGATAGCCTTCGGCCTCATGTCGGTGGGAGCGGCCGCGTTTCTGCTGCTGCAGGTGCACGACTTCAAACGCATGCTGGCCTACTCCACCGTCGAGCACATGGGCATCATCGTTACAGCCGTGGGCTTTGGCCAGGCGGGTTCCTATGCCGGCCTCTACCAGATGATCACGCACGGCCTCGCCAAGTCGCTGGCATTCTACGCTGCCGGCGCCGTCCTGCTAATCTACCGCTCGCGCAACATCGCGGATGTGCGGGGGCTCATGCGTGCGTCGCCGTTCACCGCCGCCATGCTGTTGGCAGCTGCCCTGGCGATCGCTGGCGTACCACCGTTCGCGGTCTTCCTGAGCGAGTTCTCCGTCCTGAGGAGTGGGTTCCTTGCCGGCGACGGCTGGATCGTAGGCCTGCTTGCCCTATTCATCGCGGTCGCATTCATCGGCGTGATGATGCAAGTGGGGCGGATGGTGTTCGGTGACGGCGCGCCGCCCGAGACGTCCGAGCCGCACCGCCTGCCGGGCAGCGTCGTCCTGGCGATCTCGCTCAGCATCCTGCCGGTGCTCGGCCTGGGGCTCTACACCCCGCCGCTCCTGCATCGTCTCCTTACCCTCGCCTCGCTCGCCATAGCCCGCTGAGCAGGAGGTGATGAAACATGTCCGACCTCTGCCTCGCACCCAACGCCGCGCTGCTGGCCGCACTCTCGAAGTTCCTGCCGCGGGATGCCCTCGTGCGCGACGGCGACCAGGCGGAGATCATGACCTCCGCTGAGCATCTGCCGCGCGTGGTCGACAGTGCCGTCCGCCACGGCTATGCCCTCGCAGGCATCGTGCTCGAATGGGAGAATGTCCGCTGGCACTGCCGCTACGTTTTCTACTGCCTCAGCCGCTCCGGTTTCGTCCACGTGCTACTGCGTGGCGAGGCAGGCGATCAGCTCCCATCGATCAGTCCGATCACCTTCGCGGCAGACTGGCCGGAGCGCGAGATCGAGGACCTCTTCGAGATCCCTTTCGAGGGGCATCCGCTCCTCGGCGACTTCGTCCTGCACAACGAGGACTGGCCGGAAGGCGTTGCACCGATGCGCCCCGCCTATGGCCCGGCGAAGCCCAAACCGCCGCGCGCGGAGCGCGTCTGGCGGCCGCAGCGGTTCGTGGATGCGCCAGGAGCGTTCTCCATGTCCGTCGGACCCGTCTACTCCGGCATCGCCGAAAGTGCGCAGTTCCGCCTCGAGTCAGAAGGCGAGCAGATCCTCCACGCGACGCCACGCCTCTTCTACAAATACCGCGGTCTCGAAAAGATCGCCGAGGGCCGGGACGTCGCAAATGCCCTCCTGCTTGCCGAGCGTCTGAACGGCACATCCGCCGTGGCGCACTCCCTTGCCTTCGCACAGGCGGCGGAGGCGATAGCGCACCTGGCGCCGCCGCCAAGGGCCCTGATTCTGCGCCTTGTCTTCGCAGAGCTCGAACGGCTGCGCTCCCACATCTGCACCATCGAAGATCTCGTCGAGGCGACGGGGCTGCAGGTACCGACAGCCATGCTCGCCGCGCTGGTCGAGGACCTCCTGCGCCTGAGCGGCCGGATCGCCGGCCACCGCTACCTCTTCGGCCTTGTCCGCCTTGGCGGTGTCGCGACGGATATTGGCGAAGCCGAGGTGTCCGACATCGTCAACACCACCCGTCAGGCCGCCCAGAGGCTCGAGCGGATCGTCAACCAGCTCGCCTACGACAACGGCTTCCTGGACCGCGTCGAACAGGTCGGGGTCCTGCAGGTGCAAAGTGCACTGCACCACAGTGTGGTCGGGCCTGCCGGGCGAGCGTCAGGCCTTGGCAGGGACCTGCGCTCGATCCAGCCCTACGGGGCTTACCGGGAGCGAAAGTTGCCGGTCGCCCTGGCCCAGGAGGGCGACGCCTATGCTCGGCTCCGCGTGCTTGCCGAAGAGGCAAGCGGCTCCCAGCGTCTGATCGAGGAGGCACTGGGCGCGCTGCCGGCTGGTCCCGTGCGCATGGCGTGGCAGCCTCAGGCCGGCGCCGCCCTTGGCTGGAGCGAGGCCCCGCTCGGCGCGGCCTTCCACTGGCTCCGCCTTGCGTCGACGGGACAGGTGCTGCGCTGGCACGCCATGCCACCGTCGTTCGCCAACTGGCCCGTCCTCGCCTTAGCCGTCGAGGGCGCGGCATTCCAGGACTTCCCGATCATCCTGGCGAGCTTCGGTTTGAGTGTCGCCGAGTCGGACCGCTAGGAAGGAGCACCGTCCATGTGGACGACCAAGGGTCTTGCCCGCGGACTCCTGACCACCCCCTACCCCAGGTCCAGGCCGGCCGACCCCGGCGCGATGCCGCCGCTGCCGCGCGTCACACCAGTGACCGAGGCCGGTACCGCAGTGACGGAGGTCTGTCCGACGGGAGCGCTCACGCTTGACGGCGGGGGCGTGGCCGTCGATCTCGGCCGCTGCATCGCCTGCCAGCGCTGCCGGCTGGATGCGGCCACAATGGCGTGGACGTCGAAACAGCACGTGGTCCGCCAAGTATCCGCCAGCGGCCTGCCGGGCAAAGCCTTCCGCCACTCGCTGCACGTCCGGGTTGTCGACGCCGGCGACGGCGGGGAAACCCTGCGCGAGCTGAGGCAGCTCACGAGCCCGTACTACGCGATCCATCGGCTCGGCATCTTCTTCACTCCCACACCCCGTGACGCCGATGTGCTGCTGGTCGTCGGACCCGTGACGCAGGGCATGCGTCAGGCCCTCCTGGACACCTACCAGGCCATGCCGCAGCCGAAGTGGGTTATGGCCGTCGGGTCTGGGGCCATCAGCGGCGTCCCCTTCGGTCCAAGCTTTACGTCAGCCGCCGGCGCAGGGGATGTGCTGCCGCTCGACGTCGTCGTGCCCGGCAACCCGCCGCCGCCGCTCGCCATCCTCGACGGCCTGCTGACCCTGCTTGGCCGCCTACCCGCCCGGGAGCCGCTGCCATGAACGCAGTCATGCTGGCGCTTGCCCTGCCGCTACTTGGCGCTCTGCTCGCTCTTGCCGGGCGCGAGCGCGTGACGCCGGTGCTACTCGCCGTCACGGGCGCGGGCGCGTCGCTCGCCGTCCTCCTGGCCGGTCTCCTTGGCTTCGCTTCGTCTACCCCGATCCTCTACGCCTTCGGGCGGCTGCCGGAGCTCGGGCTGCTTGATGTGGGACTCGATCCGATGTCGTCGCTCTTCCTTGCCGTGACAGGCAGCGTATTCTTCGCGGTTTCCCTAGCCTCGCCCGGCTACTTGCCGCGCTATCTTGGCCGGTACAGCCTGCGCGGTTTCAGCCTCGGCTTCCACCTGCTCCTCGCTTCCATCGTCCTGGTCCTCCTGGCCAGGGATCTCGTGACCTTCTTCATCGCGTGGGAGATCATGTCGGTCCTTTCGTACCTCCTGGTCGCGTTCGAACACAGGCAGGCAGGCACCCAAGACGCGGCGCTCTCCATGCTGGCCGCGGGCGAGATCGGAACCATGGCGGCGCTCGTGGGTCTCCTGCTCCTCTCGGTCTACGCGGGGGGCACGAGCTTTGCAGCCCTGGCGCACACGGCGCGGGCCATTCCGGCCGCAGTCCGCTGGGCGGCGTTTCTGCTCACGTTCTTCGGCTTCGGCATCAAGGCAGGGCTCTTGCCAGGCATGGGCTGGCTACCGCGGGCGCATCCGGCCGCACCTGCTACCGCCTCGGCGCTATTGTCGGGTGTCATCCTGAACCTCGGCATCTACGGCATCCTCCGCACCGTGAGTTCGTTTCTCGGTCCGCTGCCGGTCGCGGCCACCCTCACCGTGCTGCTGGTCGGGGCGGTGACCGCTCTCCTCGGCATCCTCTACGCCAATACCGAGAGCGACCTCAAGCGCATGCTCGCCCACAGTTCGATCGAGAACATGGGTCTCGTCACCGTCGGTCTCGGGGCGGCCTTCACCTTCCTCGCCATGCACGCCCCGGTGCTCGCCGCGATGGCTTTCGTCGCGGCGCTCTTCCACCTCGTCAACCACTCGCTCTACAAGTCGCTGCTCTTTCTCGGCGCAGGCGCCGTCGACCAGCAGGCAGGGTCGCGCCACATGGACCGCCTCGGCGGGCTCGTCCGCAGGATGCCCTGGACCTCCGGCTTCTTCCTGGCCGGCGTCCTGTCGATCGCGGCCTTCCCGCCCTTCAACGGCTTCGCGAGCGAGTGGCTCCTGATCCAGACCCTGCTGCGCAGCGTCGAGCTCGGCCCGGTGGCCGTGAAGACGACCTTCGCGTTCGCCGGCGTACTGGTCGCCCTGACGGCGGGCCTAGCCGCCACTGCCTTCGTCCGCGCCTACGCCATGAGCTTTCTCGGCCTCGGCCGCTCGCCGCAGGCGGAGGAAGCGCGCGAGGCGCCCGTCGCCCTGCGCTGGGGCATGGGCATCCTTGCCGGCCTCTGCCTGCTGCTCGGCGTCACCCCGACGTACATCGTGACGGGCCTTGGGCGCATCGTCGCGTCGTTCGGACCTGCCGGCGCGCAAAGAGCCCTTGCGCCCTCGTTCTTTGGCACAGGGCTGCCGCCAGCCTTCCTAGGCACGTTCAGCTCGATCGGCGCCGAGGTGGGCAAGGGTGTCCTGCCCGGGCCCGGACTCGTTCTGATGCACCGGATCGGCCCTGGCGGGACGGGCGTCGCGTTCGCGGCATCGCCGAGCTACCTCCTGCTCATCCTGCTTGTCCTGCTCGCGGCCACCTACGGGCTGCGACTCGCGCTAGGCACGCGCGGCCCCGCCGTGTTGAGCCGTCCCTGGGACGGCGGCAGGTATCGCCTCTGGCCAGAGGCCACGTACACCGCGACAGGCTTCGCGGCTCCAGTGCGCGTTCTTTTCGGCAGCATCTTCCGCAGGACCGTCGAGCATGCGGAGGTGCGGGAGAACGCGTTCCGCGTCAGGATCGAGCGCCAGTCGCAAGAGACCTATGTCATCGACCGCCTCGTCTCCGGCCCACTCTGGCAGGCCACGCGCTGGATCGCGAGCGGGCTCGCGCGCCTGCACCACGGACGGCTCAACCTCTATATCACGTACGCCTTCGTCGTACTGCTCGCGGCGCTGCTGCTCGCCCACGCTTGGTGAGTGCGGCTTGGCCCCGGCCTCTTGCGGCGGAACCCGGCTCAGGGGAGGTGACCGGCTGACATGCCAAAGGTGGCGGCGGCGATCGCACAGGCCCAGGAGCTCGCCCTGCGGCTCGGCCGCGCCGATCTGCGCGAGGATCTTGCGGAGATCCGGGGACGGCTCGAGCGCAGGATTCTCTCGGTGGCCCTGGTCGGGCAGTTCAAACGTGGCAAGACGAGTCTCCTGAACGCCCTGGTCGGCGAGGAAATCCTGCCGACAGGCGTCCTGCCGCTCACTGCGGTCGTCACGCACGTCCGCTTTGACCAGGTGCTGCGGGTGACCGTGCGCCTGCGGGACGGCACGGAACTCGAGGTGCCGCGCGAGGAGATCCGCCTGTACGCCACAGAGCTCGGCAACCCGAAGAACAGCCGTGGCGTCCGCGACATCATCGTCAGCTTCCCCTCCGAGCTCCTGGCGCAGGGCATCGAGCTCGTCGACACGCCTGGCATCGGCTCCGTCTGGGCTCACAACACGGATGTCGCCAAGGAGTATCTTCCATGGGTCGACGTAGCGCTGTTCGTCGTCTCGCCGGACCCGCCAATCACCGACGTCGAGCGCCGGTTCCTCGAGGACGCCCGCGAGCACGCCGGCAAGGTGCTGGTTGTCCTGGCGAAGTCGGATCTCCTGTCCCAGGCGGATCTCCTCCTGGTGCGCCGGTTCATCGAGGAGGTGGCAGGTGAAGCGCTCGGCACAGCAGTACCTGTGCTCACCGCGAGCGTACTGCAAGGCAGGCAGGCGGGGCTTGCCGAGATCGCCGCACTCCTCGGACAGCTCGCACAGAGCGAGGGCGAGACGATGGCCTTGGCACTGGCCGGACGCCGGGTCCAGGGCGTCCTGGGCCGCCTCGCCTTCGACTTCCGCCTGCAGCGCGCAGCCCTCACCACACCGCAGGAACTGCGCGCGCAACGCCACGCCGTCCTGCAGACGCACGTCGAAGAGTTCGGCGCCGCCCTGACGATGTACCGCGGCGCGTGGCAGAGCGCCTTTCAAGCCGTGACGCAGGCCTACGACGCCCGGCTCGAAGCGCTCAAGACCTCCATCCGCGACGCGCTCCAAAGCAGCGCCACGCAACTACTGAAGGCTCCTGGCCACCCGCGCACCAGATACGTCGAGACTGCGAGGGAACTCGAGGCGGGAGCTCGCGCCCGCCTCGAGGCGTTGCGAGACGAGCTCAGGCGGATCACGCCCGAGATCCTGGAAGGTCAGGCGAAGCCGCTCGCCCATCAGATCCGCACCTGGACAGACCGCTTTGCTCAGGCCGCCGCCGACCTCTTCGAGCTGCCACTTGTGACGATCGATCTGCCGCTCGAGATCCGGGAGTCCTGCGGCTTCTCGTTCAAGTGGCAGGACGATGCGGGGCTCTTGCCAACCTTGGCGGTGCCGGCGGCCGTCGCGCTCCTGCCGCAAGAGCGGTCGGTCCGGGCGGCGCAACGCAGCCTCGAGGAGCACCTTGGCGCGTTCGTCGATCGCAACATCGGCCGGCTTCGCTACCACTTTCACGAGAGCCTGAAGGAACAATGGCACGATCTCTGGCGTGGCATCGAGGAGGTGCTGCGCAGGCTGGGGCACTCCCTTGAGCAGGCGGCGGCCATGCTCGCCGAGCAGGACCCGCGGACGCATGAAATCCTCGCGGCGATCGACGCGGTGCTCGGCGAGATCCGGAGTATCACCAGTCTGCTCGACGACACGGGTGGCACCTGAGATGCACCTGGCACATGCACGCAGGACTCGCTGTCAACGCAGGCCGGCCTGCTGCAGGGGGCGGCGAGCTAAGGAGGGCAATGCGCTGATCTCCTCGATCGAACTGCCCGGCTGGGTGGCAGAGCGCGTGCCACCTGCAGCGGCGACACGGGGACTGACGCCCCTCGATCTCATGCGACGCACGCTCCACATTGCGGTGCCGCCCAGGGTCGCGGCGGCGGCAGAGAGCCTGCTCGGGGAACTCCGGCGGGAGCGGGAGCTCGTACTGCGCCGGCAGGACCTCGAAGCGGAGCAGCGCGACCTGCTCGCGAGACTGGGCCGGCCTGGACCTGCGGAGACCGAGACACCTCTGCAGACCTGGACCATCGATTGGCCCGACGCCGAGGTGCCAGAACTGCCCGCTCTCGAGCAGGCGGCCGTGCTGGCAACGGTCTATGGTCTGGACGAGAGCCCGGCCGCGATGGCCCTTGGATCCTGGCGCGCCGCGGTGCACTACAGGTGCTATGAGCTCGCCTACGACAACCAGGTCATTGATTTCCACAACGCCAGCCTGCGGACACGTACAGACGCCGGACCGAACCGTACCCGCTGAGGAGGTAGCCAGGCATGCCCGACGCCATGGCCCCGGGGACCGAGAATCAAGAGGCCAAGTGGCTCAGCGCAGGCGTCGTCAGCGTGGGAGCCGCGAGCTTCTTCTCCGACTCAGGGCACGAGATCGCAACCTCCGTGCTGCCCAGCTTCCTGACGTCGGTCCTGCACGCGTCAGCCGGCGCGCTCGGACTGATCGAAGGGCTTTCCGACGCGCTCACCGGCATCATGAAACTCTTCGGCGGTCCGCTCGCCAACGAGCCCGCACTGCGCAACCGCCTGGCGTCGAGCGGGTACCTGGGCACCGCCCTGGCGACAGGGGCGATCGGCCTGGCAGGGACGGTGTGGCAGGCGGGACTCATGCGCGCCCTGGCCTGGCTCTCGCGAGGTCTCCGCTCGCCTGCCCGTGACGCGATGCTCGCGTCGCTCGCCCCGCGCGCCGCGTATGGCCGGGCGTTCGGTCTCGAGCGCGCGGGCGACAACCTGGGTGCTGTCGTCGGTCCCCTGCTCGCGGCAGGCCTCGTGACATTGGTCGGCATCCGCCACGCCATCTACTTCTCGGCCATACCCGGCTTGTTGGCCGCGGTCGCGATCACCGTCGCCGCGAGGCAGGCGCTCCGCCACGGCAGCGGCGCCAAACGGCGGGTCGCCTTCGACCTGAGGCGCCTGCAAAGCGCCGGCCTCCTCAGACCTCTGCTCCCCATCGCGTTCTTCGAACTCGGCAACATCGCGACGACGCTACTCATCCTGCGCGCGACAGGCCTCCTGTACTACGGCGGTCGCTCGCTCGCCGCGGCCACGTCGCTCGCCATCCTCATCTACGCGGGACATAACGCAGCCGCCTCGCTGGTGGCGCTGGGCGGCGGCCGCTGGATCGACAGAGCAGGGCCCAGGGCCGCCTTCGGCACCGGAGCCTTCGTCTATGTCCTCGCCTATCTCGGCTTCGCCTGGGCAGGACACTCGCTGCCAGCACTGCTCGCAGCGTTCCTGCTGGCCGGAGCAGGCATCGGCCTGGCGGAGACGGCAGAGTCCACGCTCGTGGCGCAGGCTCTGCCGGACACCTTGCGCGGCAGCGGCTTCGGCCTGCTCGGTGGCGTGCAGTCCTTCGGCGATTTCGCGTCCAGCGCGGTGGTCGGGCTCCTCTACGCGGCGATCTCGGCGACCGTGGCGTTCACCTACGCCGCCGCATGGATGATCCTGGCCGTCGTGGCGTCAAGCTGGCTTCGCGGACCCAAGACCGCCGTGGCAGACCGCTGCTGACTTCGACGCGACAATCCCAACGCCGTCCACATCATCGTCGACAGGACAATGACCCGCGCATCCGATGGGATCGGGAAGCGTCACTGCGCAGCAGGGCGGGAAACGGAGGGGCAGGATGGAAGTCAAGACGCCGCGCATCAGCGGCTCGGCCGAGCGGCTGAAGGTGTACATCGACGAGAGCGACATGGACCGGCGCGACAGCCTTTGGCGCGCTATCGTCCTTGCGGCGAAGCGCGAGGGTCTTGCCGGCGCGTCGGTGTACCGGGCGATTGAAGGCTTCGGTATGTCATCCCGCATCCATACTGCAGGTCTTCTCGACGCATCTATCGATCTGCCGATCGTCGTGGAGATCATCGATTTGACCGAGCACATCGAACGCTTCCTGCCGCAGCTCCTGGCGCTGGTGGAGCACGGCATGGTGACCAGGGAGCCCGTACAGGTGGTGCACTATGCGGCCGACCACAGGAACAAGGTCGGCGCCGCACGACCCGCACAAGACATCGGCGCCACCAGTGCTGCCCTGCAGTTTGACAAGGGCAAGCGCACCCCGCCCGAAGCGGATGCATGACCGGCGGTGGTGCCAAAGGCGCCGGGTGCGGGCCGGCTGTCCGAGCACCGGACGCGCAACCCAGTGCCCCGCCCGATCAGGCTACGTTGCCCGGTCGACTGAACTCAGAACGAACAGCACAAGTGCCGCGCAGGACCCCTTTCTGGGACGTTTGCGGACCTGGACGCACATCACGAGTACAGCCCGAACTCGCCGATCTCGATCCCCGGTTGCAGGCTCGTGTTCAGCGCGCCTGCGATCAGCCGGGAAAGATCCTCGATCTGCGCGTCGATCTCCTTCGGCGTCACCATCAGGTCGCCGACGGACTCCCCCAGCACCTGCGCGATCAGCGCATCGCGCTGCTTGTCGTAGAGCTCGTCAAGCACCTCGTAGAACTGGACGTCGTCCTTGAGTTCCTCGATCAGTCCCTGGATCGTATCGCGCGCGATCGTGATGGCGTGCACCACCGTCGGGACCCCGATCGCGAGCACCGGCACACCCAGGCTTTGCGCATCCAGCGCGGCGCGATGGTTACCTACCCCCGACCCAGGCTGGATGCCGGTGTCCGACAGCTGGATCGTGCTCGCGATCCGTTCGACTGAGCGAGCCGCGAGAGCATCGATGGCGATGACGAAGCCAGGGTGCGTCCGTTCGACGACGGCGCGCACCATCTCGCCCGTCTCGATGCCCGTGATGCCGAGCACCCCTGGTGCCAATGCCGCCACGGGGCGCATTTTGCGCTGCACCTCCGGCGGCACGACCGCCTTGAGGTGCCGCGTGACCAGGAGGCGGGACACCACCTTCGGCCCTAGGGCGTCCGGCGTGGCTTGCCAGTTGCCAAGGCCGACGACGAGCGCCTCCGCGAGTTCGCCGCCTACAGATGGGAGCATCTCGCTGAGAGACTGGCTGAGGTGCTTGCCGACCGACGCCGCATGTTCGCGGTCATGGCGCCTGAGCTGACGGGACTCGAACGTGATGTACCGACCGACTGCCTTGCCGACCGCCCGGGCCCCCTCGGGAGTCTCCACGACCACTTCGCTGATCGTGATCCCATCCTCGGTCCGCTCCTCGGCCCGCACGCCCGCAATGCGCCGCGCAAGCTTCTCAGCGTCGCGATGCGCCTCGATAGCCAGGTCCGTGCGCAGACTGGGCACCGCATCGCCTCCGGCGGCCTAGTCTGCCCGCCTGCGGCCGAAGCATGCGAGGTCCATCGCCCGCGCGCCGCAAAAGCTGAGCGTGCCATCTGCCGGCGAGGGCGGGACAGGCGGCCTCGCGCCACCTCGCCCGCCTAGTGCAGAATGCGGTAGAACGTCCGGGTCGAACCAAGATCGACCGCTCCGTCGAGCAGCGTCGCGTAGACGGCGTAGGGGCTCTGGTCCCGGTAGCGCTGTTCTTTAATTTTAGACCCCAAAAGCGGCTTAACTTATGGGCGCCCTAACAGGGGCCAGAAAAGTGGCGATACTGGACCCTCCTCCTGTGGGAAGGAGCGTCCATACTCCACGCCTTAGCCTGCTGCCCAGGAAGTCCATCAGTGGTGGTGTCAACAGTTGCCTGATTTGCTGGACAAACCTAGACATCCGTTGTTCGTGCCGCCCCAGTGCCGACTTGCGCCGGTTGTTCGCGGAACCCGTTTGCGCAGGTGCCAACCATCCTCACGCACGAGCCGTGGCCGGCAAACCACTGGGAGTCGCCCCATGCCTCTCGCGGCAAGCCGCTTGCGCACTC
>JAJZVM010000011.1 GCA_021845645.1 Bacillota bacterium | reverse complement strand
GCAGCGCGTCCGACATCACCCACGCCATGCTGGGCACCACCCAGGTGACCAACGCCATCATCGAGCGGCGCAATCTCAACCGGGTCGGTGTCGTACGCATCGGCGCTCCCGCCACGCTGGCGATTCCACCCCTCACCAGCTGGCCCGAAGACCTCCGGCGGGCGGTCGACCAGGAGTCCATCGTGGTGCGCGGCGGCTTCGAGTTCGATGGCCGGGAGATCGCGCCCTTGGATCTCGACGCGGTGGCGGACTTCGTCGACCGCTTGCGCCCCGACATCTCGGTGCTCGCCGTCTCGTCGGTCTTCTCGCCGGTGAATGCCGACCACGAGCTCGCGGTGGCAGACCTTGTCAGCACGCGTTGGCCCGACCTGCCGGTCTCCCTCTCCAACGAGATCGGCTCGATCGGCCTGCTCGAGCGCGAGAACGCCACGGTCCTCAACGCAGCGGTGACGGACGTGGCACGGCGGGCCGCAAGCGCCTTCCGGGACGCTGTGGAACAGGCCGGCATCCGCGCCGAGCTGTTCCTGACCCAGAACGACGGCACCCTCATGACGCTCGACTACGCCATGCGTTACCCGATCCTCACCGTCGCGTGCGGACTTACCAACTCCATGCGCGGCGCCGCCTACCTGTCGGGCGTGACCGAGGCGGTGGTGATCGACGTCGGCGGCACCTCGACCGACGTCGGCGTGATCCGCAACGGCTTCCCGCGCGAGTCGTCGATGGCGGTCGAGGTGGGCGGCGTGCGCACCAACTTCCGCATGCCCGACCTCATCTCGCTCGGGCTGGGCGGCGGCTCGCTCGTCACGGGCGACCCATCCTCCGTGTCGGTGGGGCCGCGCAGCCTCGGCTACCGTCTGGTGCTGGAGGCACGTTCGTTCGGCGGAGGTACCCTCACCTTCACCGACGTCGCCAACGCGGTCGGCGCCGCCCGTATCGGCACGCACCGCCCCGAGGTGGACGCCGATCTGGCACAGCGCGCTTACGCCCGCGGCATTGCCATGGTGGAGGAGAGTATTGACCGCATCAAGACGAGCGCCCAGGACGTTCCTCTCGTGGCGGTGGGCGGCGGCAGCGCGCTTCTTCCCGACCGCCTCGAAGGGGTGAGCCAGGTGCGCCGTCCCGAGCACTACGATGTCGCCAACGCGATCGGCGCCGCGATCGCCAAGGTGTCCGGCCGCACCGACCGCGTGTACGCCCTGGAGGGCAGGCAGCGCGAGGACGTGTTGGCCGAGGCGCAAACCCTCGCCGAGGCCGAGGCGGTGCGCGCGGGTGCCGATCCCGGCCTCCTGGAGGTCGTCCAGGTCGAAGAGATACCCCTCGCCTACATGCCCGGCAACGCCACCCGGGTGCGGGTGGTGGTCGTCGGCCCGCTCGCCGCACCCAAGTCCACCCTGGGGTGATAGGGGCGTGCCCGCCGGCCCGACCGATGCCGCCATGCCCCGCACGGCAAGCAGAAGACCGCCATACGTTCGCGACTACGAATCCGGGAGGTAAACGCAGATGCTGAAGAAAGCGCTCCACAGGACAGTCGGCAGCCTCGCAGCCGCTGCGGCCCTGCTGCTCGGCAGCGTGTCCGCCCCGGCCGCCACGCAGGCAGCCAGTACCCCGCTCGTCATCGCCTATCCCGGCAGCCCCCGCACGCTCGACACCTGGCTGGCGTACGACCTCACGTCGGACGCAATGATCCTCAACGTCTATGACCAGCTGATCACCTACGCGCAGGTCAAGGTGGGCGGGCAGACCCAGGGGACCCTGAACGCGTACGCGCCGATGCTTGCGACCCATTGGACGAGCAACGCGGACCACACCGTGTACACGTTCTACCTACGGCACAACGCCGAGTTCTCGAACGGCGACCCCGTCACGGCCGCCGACGTCGTCTGGACCTACCAGCACGGCATGAAGGCCACCGGGAACCTGAGCTTCCTCGCGACAGAGGGCGCGATCAAGAGCGTCGCCGCGGTGAACCCCTACGAGGTCGAGATCACCCTGTCCCATCCCGACTCGATGTTCCTCTCGATTATCGCCATGTACCCGTTCTCGATCCTCGACGCGAAGGTTGCGGCCAAGGCGTCCGGCACCTACTGGAACAGCCACGAGCTCGGCAGCGGACCGTACGAACTGCAGTCGCTCGATCCCGCCAGCCAGGCCGTGTTCGTCCGCAACCCGCACTATTGGGGACCGAAACCCCACTACGCGAAAGTCATCCTGAAGTTCATCACCGACGCCTCGGTGCGCCAGCAGCTCGTGGAGAGCGGCGGCGTCCAGGTTGCCCTCGCCCTGTCGCCGCTTGCCCTGCAGACGCTCGCCAAGAGCCCGGTCGTCAATGAGCACACGAACCTCAGCGAGGACATCGTCTTCTTTGGCATGAACGAGCAGGACTCGCCGTTCAACAACGAACTGGTGCGCCAGGCGCTGTCGTACGCCGTCCCGTACTCGACCCTGATCCACCAGGTGGAGCTCAACCAGGCCTCGGCTCTGGACTCGTCGGTACCGGTCGGCATGCCGGACCACACCGGCGCCGGCTGGAACTACTCCTATAACCTGACCAAGGCCAAGGCACTGCTGGCGCAGGCCGGTTACGCGAAGGGATTCACGTTCACGTTCACGCTCGATGCGAGCCAGCCCGACTGGGTGCAGGACGCCACCCTCCTCCAGGCCTCGTTCGCCAAGCTCGGCGTGACCATGAAGATCGCGCAGGTGTCCGACTCCGAGTACCAAACCCTGCTGAACGCCCACAAGATGCAGGCCTACATCGAGCAATGGGACTCGTTCGTCAACGACCCCGGCTATCACCTCGGCTTCCTGCTCGCCGGCGGCATGGCGACGAACGCCGCGAACTACAGCAACCCGACCGTGAACAAGCTCCTGACGCAGGCGGAGTTCGACCCGAACGCCGCGCAGCGCGCGAGCCTCTACCAGCGCATCCAGACGATCATCAACCAGCAGGCCCCCTTCCTGGATCTCTACCAGTACAAGTGGACCGTCGTCACGTACCAGGGCGTGTCCGGATACGTCTTCTACCCCGACCAGCTGCTGCGGTTCTGGGCATTCAAGTAAGGCGCGCGTAGACGGCCAGGCCGGCATTGGATGCCGGCCTGCCGCTGCCTTCGATCACGGCTCGGCCTGAAGGGAGGGGCCCTCCAATCCTCACCTACGTCCTGCGTCGCATCCTGATGATGGTGCCGGTGATCCTGGGCGTGTTCGTCGTGGCCTTCCTGCTCGCCCGGGTCATTCCCGCCAACCCGGCTCTCATGGTCGTCGGCCAGCAGTCGACGGCGGCGGAGGTGCATGCCGAAGAGCTGGCCCTCGGCCTCAACCTGCCGCTCTGGCTGCAGATGTGGCATTTCCTCGTGGCCGCCCTGCACGGCAACTTCGGCATGTCGATCGTCACCGGCCAGCCGGTGCTCACCGACCTCGCGCAGCGTTTCCCTGCCACGGTCGAACTCACGGTGGCAAGCGTCGTCATCGCCGTCGCCGTGGCCCTGCCGCTCGGCATCCTGAGCGCCTTGTACAAGGACAGCTGGATCGACTGGCTGGCGCACGTGATCTCCCTCACGGGCATGTCGATGCCCCTGTTCTGGCTGGGCCTCCTCCTCATCATGGTGTTCTACAGCGCACTGCACATCGCTCCGGCGCCGCTCGGCGACCTGAGCGTCCTTTACACGCAGCCGCCGCCGATCACCCATATCCTCGTGCTCGATGCCCTGCTCGAGGGCCAATGGGCGGTCTTCTGGTCAGCGTTGCGCCACTTGATCCTGCCAGCCCTCGCACTCAGCACGGGCACCATCTCCGTCCTCACGCGCATGCTTCGCGCCAGCATGCTGGACGTGATGCGGCACGATTACATCCGCACCGCGCGCGCCAAGGGCGCGTCGGCCTGGCGCGTCTACATGGTGCACACGCTGCGCAACGCGCTCGTCCCGGTGGTGACCATCTTCGGTCTGCAGCTCGGCTACCTGCTGGGCGGCGCCGTCCTGGTCGAAACCGTGTTCAACTGGCCTGGCGTCGGCTCGTACGTGACGAGTGCCATCCTCGCCAGCGACTACGCGCCCGTCGAGGTGTTCGCCCTCCTCAGCGCGGTGCTCTACTCAGTCATCAACCTGTGCGTGGACGTGGTCAATGCCGCCATCGACCCGCGCATCACCTACTTCTAGGAGGTGGTGGACATGGCCCGCCCGTCCCTGCCACCGCCGCGGCGGCAGAATTTCTGGAACAGGCACCGGATGCTCGCCGTTGGGCTCGGCATCGTGGGGTTCTGGGTCTTCGTGGCCCTCTTTGCCCCGCTGCTCACCCCCTACGCTCCGAACGTGCCGGACATGAGCGCGCGCCTGGCCGTTCCAAGCCTTCAACATCTTCTTGGCACCGACGAGTACGGCCGGGACCTCCTCACGCGCATTTTCTTCGGCGCCCGCCTTTCCGTGTTCATCGCCGTGGCCTCGACCCTGGCGGCCGGCGTCATCGGCGTACCGGTCGGAATCTACGCCGGATACCGGGGCGGGCTCGCGGGCGAGGCGCTGATGCGCGTCATGGACGTGTTTCTCGCCTTCCCGTCCCTCGTGCTGGCCCTTGCCATCGGTGCCGCGATCGGTCCCGGCCTGACCGGCGAACTCCTCGCGATCACACTCGTCAGTGTCCCCACCTTCGCCCGCCAGGCCTATACCGGAACGGCCGCGACGAAGCATCTCCCGTTCGTGGAGAGCGCACGGGCGGCCGGCGCGGGCGCGGGGCGCCTCATCGGGCGCCACCTCCTCCCGAACATGTTCGGTCCATTGCTCGTCATCTCCACCCTGAACCTCGGGTTCGCCGTCCTGACGGGCGCGAGCCTCAGCTTCATCGGTCTCGGCGTACCGCTGCCCACTGCGGAGTGGGGCAGCATGGTGTCCGACGGTAGCCAGTACCTCGTGTCCGGCCAATGGTGGATGTCCCTCTTCCCGGGCCTTGCCATTATGACGATCGTCTTCGCCTTCAACCTGGTTGGTGACGGGCTGCGCGACCTCGCAGATCCGAGTATGCGCCGCTCCCGGAGCCTCTCCGACGCAGTTTAGGGGGTATTGCGGTGAACGTGGGACTGGACGTCGGCGGCACCAACACGGATGCCGTGCTCATGGACGGGCAGACGGTTGTGGCATGGGTCAAGGTGCCCACCACGGGCGATGTCGGGGACGGCATCGAGCAGGCCCTGCGCGAACTTCTCCGCACCAGCGGCGCCGACAAGGCCCGCATCGAGACGGTGATGCTGGGCACGACCCAGCTCGCGAACGCCATTGTGCAGGGACGCGACCTCGCGCGCGTCGGCGTCATCCGGATGGCCCTGCCGGTGGGGACCGCCATCCCGCCTCTGGAGGACTGGCCGGAGGCGCTCGTCCGGGCCGTGTCGCCGGTCGTGCGGGAGGTACACGGCGGGTTTGAGGTCATCGGCGTACCGGTGGCCGAGGTCGACCCGCGAGAGATCCGTGCAGCTGCGCGCACCTTTCTCGCGGAGGGAATCCGCGACGTAGCGATCACCGGGGTCTTCTCTCCCATGGACGACAGCCAGGAGCGCATGGCGGCGGCGTGCGTGCGGGAGGTCATCCCGGACGCACGTATCTCCCTCGGCCACGACATCGGCTCCCTCGGGCTCCTGCAGCGGGAGAACGCCTGCGTGCTGAACGCGGCCCTGGGCGACGTGGCGGATCGGGTCGTGGACGGCTTCCTGGGCGCTCTGCGCAACCTCGGCCTGCGCTCCCGCCTCTTTCTCACCCAGAACGACGGCACCCTGATGTCCGCGGATCTCGCGCGGCGCTACCCCGTGCGGACCGTGGGCAGCGGCCCGACCAACTCGATGCGCGGAGCGGCGGCGATCACCGGGATCAGGGATTGCATCGTGGTCGACGTGGGCGGCACCACAAGCGACGTCGGCGTCCTCGTGCACGGTTTCCCGCGGCCCGCGGCGTCCAATGTCTCGCTCGCCGGGGTCCCGACGAACTTTCGCATGCCGGACGTGTACTCGCTCGGTCTCGGCGGCGGCAGCCTGGTCCACGAAGGGCCCGACGGGCTTTCCCTGGGCCCGGACAGCGTGGGTTTTCGACTCGGCACCGAGGCGCTCGTGTTCGGCGGGAGCGAGGTCACGCTGACCGACGCCGGCGTGGCCGCCGGCCGTCTGGCGATCGGGAACCGGCCGCTGCCGGCCCAACGCGACGGCGCCTGGGCAGAGCGCGTGCTGGCGAAGGCGGCCCGCACAGTGAGCGACGCGATCGACCGCATGAAGACCCAAGCGGGCAACGTGACGGTGGTGCTCGTGGGAGGCGGCGGCGTGCTGCTCCCCGATGCCTTGGAGGGAGCGACAGAGGTCATCCGCCCGCCCCACTCCCAGGTCGCAAACGCCGTGGGTGCCGCCCTGGCACAGGTGGGTGCGGAGATCGAGCGCGTCGCCGACCTCGATCCCGCCCACCGCCAGGAGCGGCTCGCCGAACTGCGGCGCGAGACGGTGGAGCGGGCCCGCCAAGCCGGCGCAAGCGCACACACGACCGAGGTCGTGGAGATTGAGGAGACCCCCCTCGCCTACATGCCCGGCCACCAGGTGCGCGTGCGCATGCGGGCCGTAGGCGACCTTGAGGCGCAGATTCCGATGGAGGCGAGATAGCCATGCGCGAGATCACGCTCGAACACCTGCCCTGGCTCGCCGAAGGCGCCGCGGTCCTCGGCGCCGGCGGCGGCGGCAGCACCTATCTGTCGCGCCTCGTGCTCCAGCGCCTCCTGCGACAGGGGGCACGGGTCCGGATCGCGGATGCGGAGGAGTTGGGGGAAGAGGACCTCGGGCCCGTCCTGGGAGGGATGGGGGCGCCCACCGTGGGCATCGAGCGCCTGCCGACGTCGGGTCGCTTCAGCCTTCTCATCAAAACGCTGGCCGAGGCGACCGGCAGGCCGGCGGCGTTCATCGCCATCGGCGAAATCGGCGGGGGCAACGCCCTGACGCCGCTCATCGGCGCGGCCGAGAGCGGTTTGCCGGTGGCCGATGCCGATCCCATGGGCCGCGCCTTTCCCGAACTGCAGATGAACACGTACATGATCGACGGACTCTTGCCGGACCCCCTGCTGCTGGAGGACGCGAAACAGGTGACGGCGGTCCTGCGCCATCTGCCGGACGCTCAGACGGCCGAACGCTACGCCCGCGCCCTCACATGGGCGATGGGCGGCAGCGCCGGCCTCATCCTGTCCGCGGTCACGGGCGCGCAGGTCCGAAGGCACGGCATCCCGGGCACCCTCACGCTCGCGGAGACGATCGGCCGCGCCATGGTCCGTGCGCGCGGAGCGCACCGCAGCACGGTGGAAGGCATCGCCGAGGTCGTGGCAGGCGCCCGTCACCTCTTCGAGGGAAAGATCGTCGATCTCGAGCGCCGGACCGTCGCAGGGTTTGCCCGCGGCGTGATCACCATCGAGGGTCTGGGCAGCTACCGCGGCGAGACCCTGAAGGTCGACTTCCAGAACGAGTATCTGATCGCCCGCCGCGGCGACCGGCCGGAGGACGTCCTTCTCACGGTGCCCGACCTGCTCGTCCTCCTGGAGCAGGAGTCGGGACGCGCCCTCGGCTCCGAGGCTTTGCGCTACGGGCTGCGGCTCCATGTCCTCGGATTGCCGGCGGCGCGCGAGCTCAAGACGGACAGTGCCCTGGCCGTGGTGGGCCCGTCCGCGTTCGGCTACGACGTGCCCTTCCTGCCGCTTCCCGGCGACCTCCTGGGCCGGAGCGCGCCAAAGCCGCCTTCTGTCCCCGCTCAGTAAGGAACCGCCCGGCCACGTCGAACGGCGACACGTGCCTGGAGGGCCGGCCTGCGGGCACGACCGGTCGGATGCGCCAGCACGCACATGGGGTTCGGGAGTCGTCTTGAGCCCCAACCAGGGGTGCGGCCGGCAGGCCGCACCCCTGTCGTCGCGTCCAACCCTCCCCGATCATGATCCTGAGAACACAGCGGATCGTGGGAGTCGTGGCCAAAGCCTCAACGGGGATGGCTCAGCCCCGCCGAGGCTTGGCGCCGAAGAAAGGCAAGGTGGAGGCCGCTCCCGAAGTGACGGGACTTCCTTGCCGAGCAGGCCGGGGTGCGGTAGTTACAGCGAACGCTACGCGAGTTGCGCCGAACGCTGTACTAGTTCTGCTACCATGCCGGTAGGTGAGGGGGTGTTCGCGTGCCCAAGGACATGACCGTGTTCCACCGAATGAAGCAGCGGGGCGAACCGATCGCGATGCTCACCTGCTATGACTATCCGACGGCCGTGCTCGAGGAGTGGGCAGGCATCGACGTGATGCTCGTGGGTGACAGCGTCGGCACCAATGTCCTCGGCTACCGGAGCGAGGTCGAGGTGACGCTCGACGACATCAGCCACCACGTGCGGGCGGTGCGGCGGGGCATCAGGGACGGCTACCTCCTTGCGGACCTCCCGTACTGCACCTACGAAGACGAGGCGTCCGCCTTGGCGAGCGCCCGCTCGCTTCGCGCAAGCGGCGCCGACGGCGTCCAGCTCGAGGGCGTCCGTACGGATGTCGTCGCCGCGTTGAGCCAGGCCGGTATCGACGTCTGCGCCCACATCGGGCTCAGCATGCAGGCGCAGGACGCGGTAGGCATCAAGGGCAAGACGTTCGACGAGGCGAGGATGCTTCTCGAAGGGGCCGTTGCGTTGGAGCGTGCGGGAGCCCGGATGATGGTCCTTGAACTGATGCCCGACGAGCTTGCGGCCGCCATCACCGCGAGGCTGACCATCCCCACGATCGGCATCGGCGCCGGTCCCCATACCGATGGACAGGTTCTCGTCGTCCAGGACCTGCTCGGCATCACACCGCGCCCGATGCGCCACGCCAGGGACTATCTGGGCCTGTCGGACCTCCTGGCCAGGGCATTCGGCAGCTACGTCCAGGATGTGCGCGGCGGAGTCTTCCCGGCCGAACCCAACTTCCGCCACATGGCGGCGGACCAGCTGCAGCTGCTGCGCGGCTGGATGCACGAGCGCAACACCTGAGCCGACGCCCGCGAAGCCCGGTGCAGGGCGCAGGCAGGAAGTCTGCCGCCCTCCCTCGAGGCCGCCTGCGTGCCCGCCTGCAATCATGCGTGAAAGAGGCCAGTCATGAAGGACCTGCGCGACAAAGTCACCCCTTTTCTCTCCTTCCCCCGGGACGCTTGGTCACCTCTGCGTGCGGCGACGCCCCTGACCCTCTCGGAGGAGGATCTCAGGCAGATCCAGGGTCTCAACGAGCGCCTGGATCTCGATGAGGTCCAGGACATCTACCTGCCCATCTCCCGCCTGCTGAACCTCTCCATAGGGGCGGAGCAGGAGCTCCACAGGGCCCGTGCCACCTTTCTCGGTTCGACGGCCGACAAGGTGCCGTTCATGATCGGCATCGCAGGCAGCGTGGCGGTGGGGAAGAGCACCACCGCGAGGCTCCTCCAGGCCCTGCTCGAGCGCTGGCCTGGCCACCCGCGCGTCGACCTCGTCACGACCGACGGCTTCCTCTACCCGAACCGCGTGCTCGAGGAGCGCGGAGCCATGCTCCGCAAGGGGTTCCCCGAGAGCTACGACCTCAGGGCGCTCGTCCGCTTTGTCTCGGATGTGAAGTCCGGCAAGGCGGAGGTACGGGCCCCCGTCTACTCGCATCTCAGCTACGACATCGTCCCAGGCGCCTGGCAGGTGGTGCGAACCCCCGACATCGTCATCCTGGAGGGGCTCAACATCCTGCAGGCGGGGTCGCCGGAGGACAGCAGGCAGCGCATCTTCGTCTCGGACTTCCTCGACTTCTCCATCTTCGTGGACGCCGCGGAACAGGTCGTGCGCCGGTGGTACGTCGAGCGCTTCCTCAAGCTGCGCGACACGGCCTTCCAGGACCCTCAGTCCTACTTCCACCGCTACGCAGGACTTTCCGACCGGGAGGCCGAGGAGACCGCGGGGCGCATCTGGCGGGAGATCAACCTCGCGAACCTGCGGGCGAACATCGCGCCGACGCGCGAGCGGGCGCAGCTGATCCTCTGCAAGGGCGACCACCACCGCGTGCAGGAACTCAGGCTCCGCCGCCTCTGACGGGGAGGTCGCCCGCGACGCTCGCCTGTGACGTGCGATGCAAGAGCGGCCGCACGCCGGTACGGCGCGACCGAGCAGCCGGGTGGCCGAGGCTTGGCTGCTCGAGACTCGGCAGGCAGGCTGCCTGGGCAGCGGAACGGCCGCAGCGGCAGTGCAGGGGACGAAGCCCGCTGGGCTGCCCGCCGACTTGCAGCGCCGGGCCTGCCGGCGCTGCCATCTGCACTCGTTATCCGATGCGGCGGCAATTAATATCAATATCGATAATGGTATCGAAGGCGCTGGTGGCATGGAGCCGAAGGCCGACTTGATCCTGCATGCGGTCTCTTTGCGCATCATCCAGGCGCTGCCCGGGCGTGCGATCGCAGGAGATCGCGGCGCGGCTGCCCGATGTGCCGCACGCTGTGCCGACACCTCGACCGGCTGGCGCAGGGCAACATCGTCTCCGTGGTCGCGGAGAGTCGCGTGCGCGGCGCCACCGAGCCAACCTACGCTGCTGCCCTGGACCAGGCCGCCATCACCGAAGCAGAGCTCCGCCATCTCGGCAGGGATGACCACATGCGCCTCTTCATGGCCTTCATCGCATCGGTGATCGACGGATTCCAGCGCTACCTCGATCAGGGGCACGTGGATGTCGTGGCGGACGGGGTGACCTACAGCCAGGCGACGCTCCGCCTGGACGACGACCAACTCCTCCGTCTCAGGGCCGAGTCTGCCGTCATAGTCGAGAAGGCGATGGCCCCGCCACCTGAGCCGGGGCGCCGCGCGCGCGTCGTCAGCAGCATCGTCGCACCTGAACCCGTCGCCGGCACCCAAGACCGTTCCGTCGCGCCAGGGAGGGGTGAGCCCGCATGACGTCGACCGGGCAGGAGGCCTTTCGCGAAGAGGCGGTGAGGTTCCAGGGACCCGCCGGAACCCTGGCGGGGACCCTGGCGCTTCCCGGTGCACCCAGGTCCCGCGGGTCGGTTCTGATCCTGCCCGGGAGCGGGCGGGGCGACCGCGACGGCAACAGCAGGGAGCTGGCCTCGAACGTGTATCGAGATCTGGCGCATGCGCTCAGCCGCCTGGGATTCGTCACCTTGCGCTACGACAAGCGGGCGGTCGGGCAAAGCGCTGGCGACATCTTCAAGACGGGCTTCTGGGACCGCGTCGAGGACGCCCTGGCTGCGGTCGCGTATCTGAGGCAGCGGTCCGCGGAGGATCCACGGCCGGTCATCCTCCTGGGCCACAGCGAGGGCTGCATCATCGCCCCCGCCATCCACGTGCGCACGCCGGTGCAGGGCCTCGTGCTGCTGGCCGGGCCCTGCGAGTCGCTGTCTGTGACGAGTCCGCGCCAGCAGGAACGCGCGATCGAGGACCTGCGCAAACTTCCGGGCCTCTTGGGGGCAGTCGTGCGGGCGCTGCGCGTGCCCGAACGGCAGAGCCGGAAATCCAAGGCGATCATGGCCAGGATCTTGGCCTCGGATCGCCCCTGGATCCGCATCTCGGGCGTGAAGGTCAATGTGACGTGGATCCGGGAGCACTGGGAGCACGACGTGGCCCGCGACCTGCCGGAGGTGCAGTGCCCGACGCTGGCGATCACCGGCGCCAAGGACGTGCAGGTTCTTCCCGAGCATGCGCGCAAGATTGCCGAGACCGTCGCCGGACCGGCGGAATGGCACATCATCCCGGACATGACCCACATGCTCCGCAGAACACAAGGCCCTGTCAACATGGTGACCCTGATGAGGCTCTACAGGCAGCAGTGCAAGGAACCTGTCGACCCCGAGCTTCTGGGCATCCTCAGCGGATGGCTTGAGAGGTACTTCCCGCGGCCGGATCACCCGGCTTCCTGAGCCAGTCCGCCGGCTGGACGCGGAACCGCCTCTCGGGCGGGCCTCAGGCAGGGCGATCAGCCCAGCCACTCGTGCTCAAGGATCGAGAAGAGCAGGGAATCCCGCCACGCGCCACGCACGAAGAAGTCGTCGCGGCGCCGGCCCTCGAGCGTCATGCCGAGCTTCTCGAGGACGCGGCGCGAGGCGATGTTGCCTGGATCGCAGGTGGCCTCGATGCGGTGGAGATGGAGGCTTTCGAAGCCGAAACACAGCAGCATACGCGCGATCTCGCTCCCAAGGCCCTTGCCCGACTGATCGCGCCGCAGGACGTAGCCGATGTCGCCGGAGCGGTGCGGGGTCGAGCGTACGCCGATCCGCGCGCCGCCCAAGAGATCACCGGAGTCCCGGCCCACGACCGCGACCTCGTACTGCGCCCGCGGCACCTGGCGGGCGGCGGCTGCCACCCTGTCCAGGAACATGGCGGCCTCCTCGGCGCCTTCCGGCCCCCAGGGCAGGTAGCGTGTGACCTCCGGGTCTCCCGCATAGCGGAGGACGGCGTCAAGGTCCTCGGCGCGGTACTCGCGCAGGATGACCCTGTCGCCTGCAATCCATGGTTCCGTCACTTCCGCCCCCCTGTCGGCAGCCGTTTGCCGTTGCGATGTCGCTCTGTACCTATCTGGCCAGACGGGGCGCCGGAGTGCAACCGGAGGAGACATGCCGGGACCCGCCCGCTACTGCGGGCGGGTCCCGGTCCAGGCAGGGATGCTCAGAACACCGGTTCCTTCAGGTCTTCGAGCCGCAGCAGCGAGTTCTGCTCGACGTCGCGGTGCAGACTCTGGCCGTGCGCGTCCATCGTGACGATCGCCGGGAAGTCCACGACGTCGAGGTGCCACATGGCCTCGGGCACCCCGAAGAGATCGAGGAAGTCCACGCCTGCGACGTCCTGCACCGACTTCGCGTAGTACTGGGCGGCGCCGCCGATGGCGCTCAGGTAGACGGCGCCCGACTTCTCGAGGCCGGCCAGCGTCTTCGGGCCCATGCCGCCCTTGCCGATGATCGCGCGGATGCCGAACTTCTCGATGATGTCCGCCTGGTAGGGCTCCTCGCGCGAACTCGTCGTGGGGCCCGCAGCCCCGACGTGCCAGCGTCCATCCTCGTCCTTGAGCATCACCGGGCCGCAGTGGTAGATGACGCCGCCTTCGAGGTCGACCGGCGCGTCGTGGTGCATCAGATACTTGTGGAGCTCGTCGCGTCCGGTGTGGATCCTGCCGCGCAGGAGCACGACGTCACCGACTTGGAGGGCGCGCACATCCTCCTCCTGGAGCGGCACCGTGAGGATCTTGGCACCGTCCGAGGCGAAGCCGCCCTGGCGCTCCATAGCCTCCGGCCTGTCGCGATAGAGCCAGCGGACGATGTCGCCGCTGGCTGGGTCGAGCACGGCGCCGAGGCGTCTGAACGCCCAGCAGTTGTACGCGACCGAGACGAAGAAGCTGGCGGGGATGCGGTTCATCGTCCCGACCTTGCAGCCAAGGAGCGTCGCCTTGCCGCCGAAGCCCATGGTGCCGATCTCGAGCGTGTTCGCTTTCTCGAGCACGTACTTCTCGAGCTCGGCGAGCGCGGGGTCCGGGTTGACGTCGTCGAGGTCGCGCAGGAGCTGTTCCTTCGCGAGTTCGTAGCCCGAGGTGCGGTCGGTGCCGATGCCGACACCCACGAAGCCGGCGCTGCATCCCTGGCCCTGCGCCTGCCAGACGGCGTGCAGGATGGCCTTGCGGATGCCGTCCAGATCGCGGCCCGCCTTGCCGAGACCCTGGATCTCCATCGGCAGCGAGTACTGGATGCTCTTGTTCTCGCTGCCGCCGCCCTTGAGCATCAGCCGGACCTCCAGCGTGTCGCCGCGCGTCTGCTTGAAGTGGACGACGGGCGTGCCCGGTCCAAGGTTGTTGCCGGAGTTCTTGCCGGTGATCGGGTCGACGGAGTTCGGACGCAGCTTGCCGAGGCGCGTCGCCTCGCCGACCGCCCAGCGGATGTCCTCCTCCATCGTGATCTGGTCGAATCCCACGGGGCACTCGACGAAGAAGGTCGGGAGCCCGGTGTCCTGACAGATCGGCGCGACATCCTCTTCCGCGGCGACGATGTTGTCGATGATCGTTCTGAGCGCCAGGGCGGCCCGCGATCCCCCCTCCTCCTCGACGCTCGCGCGCTTGATGGCGCGACGCACGTCGGGCGGCAGGTTCGTCGACGTCTCCGTGACCAGGGCGAGCAGGCTTTCTCTCATGTTCGGCACGCTGCATCTCCTCCCGTCGCACTGCACAAGGCGAATAGGGGCTAGCTTCCACTCTAAGTGTTCAAGATGTCTGGATCGCAGGGCCAATTGGCGCAATGTTCCGAGGCTGTGCCGCGGCAGCGTCATGCGAATGAGGGGCAACGCGACGACCGGGCGAGTGGTCCTTCGGGAGGCGCAGCGGGAAGTCATAGCGAAAGCTGACCCAGCAAAGGACGGGAGATGCGGATGAAGCCACGGTCTGGCGGAGCGAAATGGTCGGTGTTGGGCGTGACCACCTTCGGTGCCTTTATCGCCAACGCGGACGCCACCATCGTGGTCGTGGCCCTGCCGGCCATCCTCACGGGCCTGCACTCCAACATCGCCACCGTGCTCTGGACGCTCACAGGCTACATGCTGGTCAGCACGGTGCTGCTGCTGCCGCTCGGCAGGCTCTCGGACCTCGTCGGGCGCAAGACGCTGTTTCTCGCGGGGTTTATCCTCTTCGCCGTGGGCTCGGCCCTCTGCGGGGCCACGCCGTCCGGGCCTGCCCTGATCGTCTTCCGCTGCCTGCAGGGCCTCGGCGGAGCTGCCATATCCGCCCTTGGCACGCCCATCATCACGGAGGCGTTCGCGCCGTCCGAGCTCGGCCTCGCGCTCGGCATCAACTCCCTTGCGTGGGTGCTCGGATCGCTGGTCGGCCCTGTCGCCGGCGGCATCCTCGTGTCGACGCTCGGCTGGCGCTCCGTCTTCTACGTGACCGTGCCCTTCAGCGTGCTCGCGGCCACCATCGGCTGGCTGGTGCTGCCCGCCTCGCAGCGTCGTGCCACGAGACTGCAGCTGGACTGGCCGGGACTCATCTTCTTCACCGTCGCGCTGACCCTGCTGCTCGTCGTCTTCACCGAGGGGCTGGCGTGGGGATGGCGGTCGCCACGCCTGATCGGCCTCGTGCTGATCGCCCTCTTGAGCGGCGCGGCCTTCATCCATCGCGAGCTCACCACCAAAGAGCCTCTCTTCGATCTCCGCCTGTTCGGCATCAAAGCCTTCGGTGCTGCCCAGACGGTGGTCACCTTCGCGAGCATCGGCTTCTTCGCCACCACGTTCCTGCTCACGTTCTACCTGCAGGGGGGCCTCGCCCAGTCGCCCCTGACTACGGGGCTCATCCTGATCCCGCTCTCCGCGCCGCAGCTGCTGTCCAGTCCCTTGGGGGGGCGCCTGGCGGACCGCATCGGGTCTGGCTGGCCGATCTGGGGCGGCGTGGCGGGACTCGGGATCGGCGCACTTTGGCTCAGCCAGCTGCCAGACCGCCTATCGATCTGGGCGATCGGTCTGCCGCTTGCGCTGATGGCGGTGGCCAACGGCTTCTACTGGCCGCCCCTCTCGAGCCTCGTCATGAAGGTCTCGCCGCGCGAGCGCCTTGGCATGGCGTCCGGCCTCTTCTACACCTTCCGCAACATCGGCTTCTCCCTGTCGCTCACCCTGGCGCTGGTCTTCGCGGAGACGAGCCTGCCGCCCGCCGAAGCGGTCGGGGTGTTCCTGGGCTTGCATACGGGGACGTCCCCTGCCATGGCAGAGGCTCTCATCCATGCGGTGCGGACAGCGTTTCGCTGGTTCTCGCTCGCGTTCTTGATCGCGCTGGCCGCAGGCATACCCATCCTGATCGCACAACGAAGCAGGCCGGGATCGCGAGCCCGGCAGGCCTCGGGGTTGTGATCCCAGCGGGCGGCGGACCGGTCTGCGCTCGCAGCGCCGCCGCCCAGACGCATTGGGCCGGCACAGGGCCCGATCGTTCAGGTGGATATGTATACGCGGAATCCATGGGGGAGTAGCCACTTCTGGACCACCAGGTAGACGTGCAGCGTGATGCGCGCATGCCCACCGGGAACGAACTGCAACGTGGCATCGACGCCGCCGGTCCGAAGCCGGCTATAGAGAAATCGCACAAGCGGCGGCGGAATCACATTGTCCTTTTGTCCCGCGATGATGAGGGCACGTGGATCTCGTCAAACTGCACCGAATTGGCTTGGTACGCGGCGGAATGGAGATCTACGCCGAACGCGCCGTTGACCATTCCCCAAAGACCGAGGTGTATGCATCGATGCTGGACAATCTGGCATGCTGAGCCCAATTCTCGAATGCGATGGCGCCAGGCCACGGACTGTCGAGCACCACCGCCCGCACCTGCGGGTCGTGCTCTGCCAGCACCATGGCGACGTACCCGCCCAAGGAGAAGCCGAAAGGATAGGTTGCATTCGGCCTGATATGAAGGCCATGCAGATGGGATAGCGCCCTCAAGCCGTTCGTGACATCCACGTAGCAATTGTACGGGCGCGGATGGCACCGCCACTCGGCCCGTATCCGCCATAGTTCGGTATGAACACGATGGAGTGCGCGTTCGAGGACTCGACAGCCGTCTTGGCCGCATAGACGGGGAAACCGGTCCAGTGACCTGGTTCGGGTGCGGGGTCGCCGCCGTGCAGGTACACGAGAATGGGGAACGGTCCCTTGCCAGGCGGTGCGTCGAGGTATCCCTGCACATCCAGGCCGCGGCTCCAGTAGCGCAGGCTGTACATCCGCTGCCCTGTGGGCATCAGCGAGCCGTACGCCGCCGCCGGAAACGGCTTCAGGGAGATGGGCGTCCCGCCAGTCTCGGCGTGCGTCGGACGTCCGATGCGCAAGGCGGGAGCCGCCGCGGGTGCGGCGGCGCTACCGGCACAACCGGCCAATGCCAGAACGACCGATGCGGCCAGCAGGTGCAGGATCTTGCGGGAAGCTGTTTTACCCATGCGATCTCCTCCACAGGGAGGAATATCTGGTTAATTGGAGGATGCGACACAGAAATCCTGCGGGCTTGGCATCGCGACTGCCGAGGCAGCGGAGGGCCTCGGCCTCGTCGACCTGTGGCGCGAGGCGCCTGAGTCCGCCAAACCTGCCCGTTCGACTATATGGGATGGATGGGATGCCTTGCCGTGCACCTCTCCGATGCGGCGGCGCTTCGGAACGCACCGGCAGATGGCACCGAGCGCTGTCCAGGGCTGCACGTGATCACCCCCTGCGCCGCGGCGCATACGATGCGGCTGACCGCCAAGGGGGTTCCGGCGCCGGCGCGCAGGTGGCCGCAGTGCCCCGCGGACTATGGGCGGGCGATCCCGCCGTGAACCGAGGAGGACTGTCGCATGCGCCTATCTGGCAAGACGATCGGCTTTGCCCTGGCTGGCTCCCACTGTACCCTGGAGGAAGCCGTCGACCCGATCTACCGGCTCCAGGAGGAGGGCGCCGACATCGTGCCGATCGTCTCGAATACCATCCTTACGACGCCGACGCGCTTCGGCACTCCCGAGAAGTGGCTCACCGCGATCAAAGACGCCACAGGCAAGGAGCCCTTGAAGACGATCCCGGAGGTCGAGCCCCTGGGGCCGCAAAAGCTGCTCGACGCCGTCGTCATCTGCCCCTGCACCGGCAGCACCATGGCAAGGCTAGCGAACGCGATCATCGACAGCCCGGTGCTGATGGCAGCCAAGGCGCAGCTCAGAAACGAGCGGCCGGTGGTACTGGCGATCACGTCGAACGACATTCTCGGTCTCAACGCCCGCAACCTCGGCACCCTTCTCAGCACCAAGAACGTCTACTTCGTGCCCTTCGGGCAGGATAATCCGAGCGTCAAACCGAACTCGGTGGCCGCCGATCTCAGCCGCGTGGCGGACACCGTCGTCGCGGCCCTTGAGCGTCGACAACTGCAGCCGCTTCTGGTCGGACGCTGACTTGGACGGAGGATCGCCTTGCAAAGCGCTAATGTCGTGATCGTCGGTGCTGCCGGCCTGGTGGGACAGGAGATCGCTGCGGTCCTCGCAGAGCATCAGAGCACGCTGCCCGTGGGGGAGCTCCGCCTTGTCGCGAGTGACCGGTCGGCGGGACACGAGCTCACGGTGCTGGGCCGTCGCCTGACCGTCGAGGCCATTTCCCCAGGGAGCTTCCGCGGCATGGACTTCGCGTTCTTCGCCGCGCCGAACGACGTGTCGGCGGCCTATGCCCCGATTGCCGCCACGGCCGGCACGATCTCCATCGACAAGTCGAGCCACTTCCGCATGCAAGACGCCATCCCGCTGGTGGTGCCAGAGGTGAACCTGCACCACATCGGTGCCGGGGACCGCATCATCGCAAGCCCGAACTGCTCCACCATCCAACTCGTCATGGCGCTCGGACCGCTGGAACGGGCCTTCGGTATCCGCCGCGTCGTCGTCAGCACCTACCAGTCGGTCTCAGGGAGCGGGCGGGAGGCCTTGGAAGGCCTTGACACCGAATCGCGGGACTGGGCCGCAGGCCGCGAGCCTAAGCCGAGCGCCTACCGCGAACCGATCGCGTTCAACGTCCTGGCGCAATGCGACGCCTTCCAACCCGACGGATTCACCAAGGAAGAGCTGAAGCTGCGGCAGGAGACGCGCAAGATCCTGGGCAGGCCAGATCTGGCGCTGGCCGCAACGGCGGTGCGCGTGCCGGTGCGCGTCGGTCACGCGGAGGCCGTCACGGTGGAGTTCTCAAGCAGCGTCACCGCCGACGAGGCGCGCCACGTGCTCCGGGGACAGCCCGGCGTGCGCGTGGTCGACGATCCCGAGGCAGGTCTCTACCCGACACCGCTCGCGGCCGCGGGCCAGGACGACGTGTTCGTCGGCAGGGTCCGCCAGGATCCGGACCGTTCGGACACCCTGCATCTCTTCGTCGTTGCAGACAACCTGCGCAAGGGCGCGGCGACGAACGCCGTGCAGATTGCCGAGGCGTTATGGCAGAGCGGGAACTGATCGTCCAGAAGTTCGGCGGCACCTCCGTAGCCGATTTCGAGCGCCGCGCGCGCGTGTCGCAGATCGTGCAGTCCGCCCTGCAGGAGGGCTTTCGCAACGTCGTCGTCGTCTCTGCCCCGGGCAGGCTCGGGGATGCCTATGCCACCGACACGCTCTTGCAGCTCGCGGCCAACGAGGGCGCCAAGGTCCCGGCACGTGAAAGCGACCTGCTTCTGAGCTGCGGCGAGATCATCTCTGCCGTCGTCATGGCTGCCCATCTGCGCAAGGACGGCGTGCCCGCCAGGGCACTGACGGGGCCGCAGGCGGGCATCGAGACCGACGGCCGTTTCGGGGATGCCAAGATCCTGCGCGTCGATCCGGGGCCGATCGGCGCCGTGCTCGATGAGGGGCTGGTGCCAGTGGTGGCTGGATTTCAGGGCAAGACGCCGCAGGGCGACATCGCGACCCTCGGCCGCGGCGGCTCGGACACTTCGGCCGCGGCGATCGGCGCGGCACTCGGGGCGAGCTACGTCGACATCTACACGGACGTCGACGGCGTCAAGACCGCCGACCCCCGCATCGTGCCGGAGGCGCGCACCATCAGCGCGCTCGACTACGACGAGCTCTTCCAGATGGCGCAGGCGGGTGCGAAGGTGGTGCATCCGCGCGCCGTGGAGGTAGCCCGCCAGGCGCGCGTACCGCTGCGGGTGCGCTCCACGCTGGGCGACGAGGCCGGCACGCTGGTCGGCGGCCCGCGCCTGCAGGACCTCTGGCACGCCCGCCGACCCGAGAACACCGTGGTCGGCGTCACCGACCGTTCGGATATCGGCGAGGTCATCGTCACGACGCCGAAGGGGCCAGACCGCACCGAGATCGAGGCGAAGATCTTCCAGGTGCTCGCGTCGCACGGCATCTCCGCCGACATGATCTCGGTGTCGCCCGGCAGGGTGGCCTTCATCGTCGGCAAGGCGCGCCTCGCGGAAGCCGGCAGGCTGGTGGGCGAGCTCCGGCTGCCCGTCGAGACGCGGGACGACGTGGCGAAGGTCGCGATCATCGGCTCCGCGATCGCGGGGCTGCCGGGCGTCATGGCCACGCTCATGTCGGGACTGGTCGCGGCGGGCGTCGAGATCCTCGAGACGTCGGATTCCCACTCCTCGATCGCCTGTCTCGTTCCGGAGGGGCGCCGGGTCGACGCTGTGCGCACCCTGCATCGCCAGTTCCACCTCTCGTAGCCCCTCGCGGAAGGAGGCAGAAGGATGCCGACAGGAAGACTCTTGGCGGCGATGGCCACGCCCTTCGACCCGGAGCTCGAACTGGACCTGCGCAAGGCGAAGGCGCTCGCCCTGCAACTCGTCGAGGACGCCTCGGACGGCATCGTGGTGGCAGGCACCACCGGGGAGTCGCCCACCCTGAGCGAGCGGGAGAAGCTCGACCTCTGCGGAGCGGTCGTCGATGCCGTAGGCGACCGGGCGGACGTCTGGGCGAACACCGGCAACTACGACACGCGCGCCTCCGTCGCCCTCAGCCGCCAGGCGGAGAAGATCGGCGTGCACGGCGTCATGCTGGTCGTGCCGTACTACAACAAGCCGTCGCAGGAAGGGCTCTACCGGCACTTCCGCGCGGTCGCCGACGCAATCCAGCTGCCGGTGATGCTGTACAACGTGCCGTCGCGCACGGCGCAGAACATGACGGCAGAGACGGTGCTGCGCCTGCAGCAGGACTGCCCGAACATCGTCGCGGTCAAGGAGGCGTCGGGCAACTTCGAGCAGGCGGCGGAGATCGTCGCCGGATCACGCCAGGGGTTCGCGCTCTACTCTGGCGACGACAAGTCCACCCTGCCGCTTCTCGCGATCGGGGGGGACGGCGTCGTGTCGGTTGCGTCGCACCTTGTGGGACCGCGCATCCGCCGCATGCTCGACGCCTTCCTCACAGGCCAGGTGAGAGTGGCGCAGGAGCTGCACCACGCCCTGCTGCCGCTCTTCACCGGTCTCTTCATCACGTCGAACCCGGTGCCGCTGAAGTGGGCGATGAAGGCGGTCGGACGCGACATCGGCGGGGTACGGCCACCGCTCTGCCCGCCGAGCGCATCCGAGGACGCCTTCTTGCGCAGCCTTCTCCATGACCAGGGACTCAGCTGAACCAGGCTGCCGCCGCTACTTCGGTTGCGGCGGCTCCGCCCAGCGGCTATACTGAGTGCCAGATACTTGTGTACGGACCTGCGCTGAGGGCAAGCGAAGCTGCCGCGGGGTCGCCGGGACGTCGGGCGACAAGCCGGGGGAGCGGGGCGTCAATGTGCGCCCTTGTTTGCCGTAGGCGCGTGCATCGGCCGCGCTGTAGAGCGCGTGCCCAGGGCCTGCGCACGTGGGAGGGTAAATCAGTTTGACGGGACCCGCTAGGCGCGCACCGACGAGGTCGCGCGTTGCAGAGAAGGGCAAGCTCCACGTCATCCCGCTAGGCGGGATCGGCGAGATCGGCAAGAACATGTACGCCTACGAGTACCAGGGCGACATCATCGTGATCGACTGCGGCCTGATGTTCCCCGAGGACGAGATGTACGGCGTCGATCTCGTCATCCCGGACATCAGCTTTCTTCTGGAACACCGCGAGCAGGTGCGGGGGATCTTCCTCACGCACGGCCATGAGGACCACATCGGCGGCCTGCCGTTCGTCCTGAAGCAGCTCCAGGTGCCGATCTTCGCGACCAAGCTGACCCTCGGCATGATCCGCGGCAAGCTTGAGGAGCACGGCATGGTGGCCCACGAGCAGTCGCGGGAGATCCAGCCTGGCGACACGCTCCACCTCGGCGCGTTCCACGTCGAGGCGTTCCGTGTCAACCACTCGATCCCTGACGCGGTCGGCTTCGCCATCCACACGCCGATCGGCACGGTCGTGCACACGGGCGACTTCAAGTTCGACCAGACGCCGGTGGACGGTGAGGTCGCGGACTTCCACCGCCTTGCGCAGCTTGGCCACCAGGGCGTCCTGGCGCTCTTCTCCGACTCGACGAACGCGGAGCGGCCGGGCTATACCGGCTCCGAGCGTCAGGTCGGCAAGGCGCTCGACGAGGTCATTGCGGCGGCGAAGCAGCGCGTGCTCGTGGCGTCGTTCGCGAGCAACGTGCACCGCATCCAGCAGGTGATGAACGCGGCGGAGAAGAACGGGCGCAAGCTCGCGGTCGTCGGCCGGAGCATGGAGAACGTCGTGCGCATCGCGCTCGAGCTCGGTTACCTCAAGGCGTCCGAGGGCACCCTGATCGAGATCGACGACATCAGCCGCTTCCCGGCGAACCAGATCGTCATCATGACGACGGGTTCCCAGGGCGAGCCGATGGCGGCGCTTTCGCGCATGGCGGCCTCAGAGCACAAGAAGGTCGAGATCCTGCCTGGCGACACGGTGATCATCGCCGCGACGCCGGTGCCTGGCAACGAGAAGTCGGTCAGCCGGACGATCAACAACCTCTACCGCCGCGGCGCGGAGGTCGTGTACTCGTCGCACATGGGTGTGCACGTGTCGGGCCATGCGAGCCAGGAAGAGCTCAAGCTGATGATCACGCTCGTGCAACCGCGCTTCTTCTGCCCGATGCACGGCGAGTACCGCATGCTGATCACCAACGCCCGCCTCGCCGAGGCGGTGGGCGTGCCAAAGCCGAACATCCTGATCGGCGAGATCGGCTCCGTCTACGAGTTCACGGAGGGGACGGCCGCCATCGTCGGCAAGGTCAACTCGGGTTCGGTGTTCGTCGACGGCCTCGGCGTCGGGGACGTAGGGAACATCGTGCTGCGCGACCGCAAGCTGCTCGCGGAGGACGGCGTGATCGTCGTCGTCGTCGCGATCGACCGCGAGTCCCAGGCCGTGATCTCGGGACCTGACATCGTCTCGCGCGGCTTCGTCTACGTGCGCGAATCGGACCAGCTGATCGAGGACGCCAAGCAGAGGATCCGCGAAGCCCTCGAGACGGCCGACAGCCGCCGCATGGGCGACTGGTCGGCGATCAAGTCCCTGGTGCGCGACACCCTTGGCCGCTTCGTCTTCGAGCGCACCCGGCGCAGGCCGATGATCCTGCCCATCGTCATGGAGATCTGAGTGTGAGCCGGCGTGCGCAGGCTGGCCTGGCCGTCCTGTTCGCGAACCTCGTCTGGTCCACCACGTACCCGGTCTCGCAACTCGCGCTGTCGATCGGCGCAGGACGGCTTGCCGCCCTGCGCTTTCTCATCTCCGGCATCATCGCCCTGCCGCTCCTCTGGGGGCAGCGCTTCCCGCGGGGCCGCCTGCTGCTCGCGGCGATCGGCCTCGGCCTGCTCGGCTTCAGCGTCGCCTTCCTGTTGCAGCTCGAAGGCATTCGCCTGGCAGGAGCATCGCTCGCCGCGCTCTCGATCGCGCTCGAACCGCTGGCCACGGCGATCGTCGCCCGGCTCTGGCTCAAGGAGCATCTGCCGCGGCTCGCGCCGTTCGGCTTCCTGCTGGCGATCATCGGCACGTGGCTCCTGGCGGGCGCTCCACGGCCGGGCCACGACGCGAACCTGCCCGGCATCCTGCTCCTCGTCGCGGCAGCCGCCAGCTTCGGCTTCTACAACGTGTTCTCGAAGCCGGTCACGGAGCGCGTGGGGGAGGTGCCCTTGACCGTCGTGGGCGCGCTGGCCGCGGGCATCTCGTTCCTGCCCTGGCTCTGGTTCGGTCCGCCGCTCCGGACCCTGCCGCGCCCCGACGTGCTCTGGGCGCTCTATCTGGCGATCGGACCGACGCTCCTCGGCTACTTCCTCTGGTTTTACGCCGTGCGTCGCGCAGACGTCGGCTTCGCCGCCTTCTTCCTCTACATCCAGCCGGTCGTCGGCGCAGTCCTTAGCTGGATCTGGCTTGGAGAAGGATTGACGCCGCTCGAGATCGGCGGCGGCCTCCTGGTGCTCGCGGCCGTGTATCTCGGCGTGCGGCCGGACCGCAGCATCGAGCGCGCCTGAGAGGCAAGCGGGCATGCTAGGGCGGGGGAGGGACGCCCAGGTGACGAAGTCCGCCGATGACTCCGAGGAGGCGCAGCAAGCCGGTCGCACCGCGGAGTCCATCACGTCGCTCGGCACGTCCACCGTGCCCAGGGGACGCAGCCCGATCCACTGCCTGACGGTGATCGGCCAGGTCGAGGGGCACATCCTGCTGCCGAGCCAGAACAAGACGACCAAGTACGAACACGTCATCCCGCAACTCGTGGCGATCCAGGAGGACGAGGACGTCAAGGGGCTGCTCGTCGTGCTGAACACGGTGGGCGGCGACGTCGAGGCGGGTCTGGCGATTGCCGAGTTGATCGCGGGCCTCAGCAAGCCCACCGTGAGCCTGGTGCTCGGCGGGGGCCACTCGATCGGCGTGCCGATCGCGGTCGCCGCGGACTGTGCCTTCATCGCGCCCACCGCGACGATGACCATCCACCCGCTGCGGCTGAACGGCCAGGTGGTCGGGGTGCCGCAGACCTACGAGTACATCGATCGCATGCAGGATCGGGTCATCCGCTTCATTGCGGGACACTCGCGCATCCGTGAGACACGGCTCAAGGAGCTGATGCTGCGCACGGGCGAGCTGGCGCGTGACGTCGGGACGGTTCTGGTGGGATCGGAGGCGGTGCGCGAGGGCATCATCGACCGGGTCGGTACCTTGCAGGATGCCATGACGGAAGTGCACCGCCGGGTGCGGCAGGAAGAAGGAGGTGGCCGCGGTGATGTGGACGATCGTGCCGCCAGAGATCATCTGGCAGCAGCAGTCGGAGGAGGGGCTGACGGTGCGCAGGCACCTTCAGGGCTTCGTCGTCGTCCGCGCCGGTCACGATGGTAGCCAGACGCTCGAGCGCCTGATCGCCACAGACCCGGCACTCTACCTGGACCCTAGGTTCCAGCCCGGCAAGCCCGCGCCGGTGTCCTGACGGCAGGAACAGGGCAGGCCCTCCGGCATGTCTCGTCCGGGGGAGGATGGGCATGCTGGACGTGCACCGTGTCGCTCTGTCCCTGCCGGACGGGCGTGAGCTTGAAGTCCTCGAGGCCGGCGAGAGGGACTGGCCTATTGTCGTGATCCACAACGGCACGCCGATGGGTGCCGGTTTCCTTGCGCAGCACCTGATCGACGCCGAGCAGCGCCGCCTGCGGCTCGTGAGCTACAGCCGACCAGGCTATGGCGGTTCGACGCGCCTTTCCGGGCGCGACGTCGCGCAGGCCGCGTCCGACGCGGCGGCGATCTGCGATCATCTCGGAGCGGAGCGCTTTGCCACGTGGGGCATCTCGGGCGGCGGACCGCACGCGCTGGCATGCGCTGCCCTCCTGCCGCATCGGGTGGTCGCCGCGGCGTCGCTGGCCGCCGTCGCCCCCTATGACCTCATGGCCGCGCAGTTCATGGCGGGGATGGGCGAGGACAATGTCGCCGAGTTCTCCGCGGCGCTGGCGGGGCAGGAGAACCTTGCGGCGTTCATGGCCCCTGTGGCGAAGCGCTTCGCACAGGCCGACGTGGCGGAGACCGTCGACGCCATGCGCACGCTTCTGAGCCCGCAGGATCTTGAGGTCTTCACGGGCGCGTTCGGCGCGGACATGGTGCGGGCGATGCAAGACGGCCTCAGGTCGGGCTTCTACGGCTGGTTCGACGACGACCTCGCGTTCACAGGCCCCTGGGGATTTGCGCTCACGGATATCGAAGTGCCGGTGCAGATCTGGCAGGGCAGGCACGACCTGATGGCCCCTTACGCGCACGGGCTGTGCATCGCGGATGCGATCCCGGGTGCTCAGAGCCGCCTGTCGGACACGGACGGCCACCTGACGCTCTACGCGCGGCGCGTGCCCGAGGTGCACGACTGGATGGCCTGGCAGTTGAAGGCCGTCCCTTGACGCCTCTCTGGCAGGAACCGCGCCCCTACGCCACGAAGGCGCACGTGTTCTGAGTCAGGGAGGCGTGTTGCGTGGCGAAGAGGCCGGTCAGCGCGCAGGACATCCTGCGCATCCGCCTGGGCTCGAACGTCCAGATCTCTCCTCAGGGGGACCTCTTGGCCTTCGAGGAGATCCGCCAGGACGAGGAGACGAACGAGACCAGGAGCCGCATCCGAGGGCTGAGGCCGGGCCGGGAGCCGTGGGATCTCACATCGGGCGAGCGCGATCGCCAGCCGCGCTTCTCCCCGGACGGGGACAGGCTCGCCTTCCTGCGCAAAGGCAAGCAGGAGGCGCAGATCTGGATCCTGCCACTCTCGGGGGGCGAGGCGTGGCAGCTGACGCACGTCGCAGGCGGTGTCTCCGAGTTCTGCTGGGATCCAAACGGGCGCGTGCTCGCGTTCACGACGCCCGTCGACGAGAAGGGCGTCCTTGGCGAGCCCAGGCCGGAGGAGAAGGAGCCCGGCCGCCGCTTCACGGCGGACGTCAAGGTGATCGCGGAACTTGCCCACAAGCTGGACGGCGAAGGCTACTTCAAGGACCCGCCCTGTCTGTGCGCGATCGAGGCGCAGGAAGGTGCGTCCCCGCGCCAGCTGACATTCCCGCCCTATCGCGTGCACGACATCGGCTTCGCTGCGGATGGCGAGGCCATCTACTTCCTCTCGCGCCGCGGCGACGACTACGACCGCGAGCTCTTCGACCTGCGCCTCTACCGCATCGGCCTCGACGGCGGCGACGCGACGGAGATCGCGCCGGCGGGCTGCGAGGGTTTCGTTGCCGGCTCAGGTCACCTCGCGATCGCGATGAGCGATCCGAAGGAGATGGGCTACGACAACACCCGGCTCTACCTCGCGGGGCTCGACGGAGACGGCAGGCGTGCGCTCGCTCCCGCGTTCGACCGCACTCTCGGCAACGCCGCGATCAGCGATGTGCCGGCGTCCGGCTTCACGGGACTCACGTGGACGCCGGACGGTGAAGGGGTCTATGGCATCTACAGCGACGAGGGCACGTGCCAGCTCGGCCTCTTCCACCTGGACGGGCGCATCGAGCCCCTGACGGAGGGCCGCCATGTCGTCTACGGCTACAGCGTGGCGCGTGGCGGCGGGCGCATCGCCCTGCTCATCTCGTCGCTGCAGGATCCGGGCAACGTCTACCTGCTGGAGAACGGTCGGCTCGAGCGTCTCACCGACCTGAACCGGGAGTTCTTCGCGGAATGCGACCACGTGGGGACCGGGTTCTTCCAGGCCGAGGGGCCGGACGGGCAGCGGGTCGACACGTGGGTGACGGTGCCGCGCACTGCGGAGCAGGGCGAGAAGGTGCCGACGGTACTGATGATCCATGGCGGGCCGATGAGCATGTACGCCCACACCTACTTCTTCGAGTTCCAGCTGCTCGCCGCGCAAGGCTTCGCGGTCGTCTACACGAACCCGCGCGGCAGCCAGGGTTACGGCTTCGACTTCTGTCGCGCGATCCAGCGCGAGTGGGGCAACCTCGACCTCCAGGACATCTACCTGGGCCTCGACGCCGCAATCGCCCGCCACCCCTTCATCGACCAGCGGCGTCTGGGCGTCGGCGGCGGCTCGTACGGCGGCTACATGACGAACTGGATCATCGGCCACACGGACCGCTTCAAGGCCGCCGTGAGCGGCCGCTCGGTCGTGGATTGGCGTGCCATGGCGGGTACCGGCGACGGCGGCTGGGGATGGGTCGAACGGGCAGACGGGGTGCCGCCGTGGCGTGATGACGGCTGGTACCGCCAGCAGAGCCCGATCACCTACGTCGACAACATCGTCACACCGCTTCTGATCGAGAACCAGGAGGGCGACCTGCGCTGCCCGATCGAGCAGGGCATGATGCTCTATACGGCCGTGAAGTGGCTTGGCAAGGCCCCGGTGCGCTTTGTGCGCTATCCGGACGAGTTCCACGGCATGAACCGCAGCGGCAAGCCCTGGCACAGGGTGCATCGCCTGCAGGAGATCGTGCGCTGGTACCGGCGGTACCTGATTCCAGAGCCTGAAGAGGTACGTCGCATGTAAATCGCGCTCTTCCCACACATCGCGGAGGATTTGCAGGACCGCTCGCCACCTGCCGCAGGTGGCGAGCGGTCCTGCATGCCAGACACCCGCCGGACCGCGCGTGAAACCGTAACCCGACCTTCGCCGCGCCATAACAGGCGCCCCCTAGCCTGCAAGAGGTACCAGTTGGCGATGAGGGGGGCGCTTTCTAGGCATGAGATCGAGGTACGTGGCCACGCTCGGTGCTGCGGCGGGGCTTGCGCTTGTGGTTGCCACCGCGCTGACAGGCGAGATCGCCCACGCGGGTTCGCCCGAGACCCTGGTCTTCTACTCGGCGCAGGGCTACGACCAGGCTGAGGCGACGGCGTTCCAGAAGGTGACGGGCATCAAGGTGGAGCTCAGCGACATGTCGACGGGGCCACTGCTCTCCAAGGTGGCCGCCGAGGCGCAGAACCCGCAGTGGGACGTGATCTGGTTCGACGGCAACGGGCCGATGTCCCCCCTGAACCGCCAAGGGGCCCTTCTCACGGGCTTCACCCCGGCCAGTGCCGCGAACTACACCGCCCTTGGCCGCTCGCTGCTGCCGGGAAACCACGGCTACTTCCCGACCGGCGTCACGGCGGCCGGCGCCCTGATCTACAACACGAAGCTCGTCCCGGCCAAGGACGCGCCGCACACCTGGCAGGACCTCCTGAAGCCGATGTTCAAGAACGCGGTGGGCATGGACAACCCGGCCATCTCCGGCCCGACCTACCCGCTGGTCGCAGGCATCTTCCAGGGGATGGGCGTCAACCGCGGCATGCAGTACTTCCAAGCCCTCAAGCGCAACGGCCTCAAGATCTTCCCGACGAACGGGAACACGTTGCAGGCACTGCTCGACGGCTCGATCAAGGTGGCCATGTTCCAGGACTCGGCGGAGATCAACGCCAAGCTCAGCCATGACCCGGTCCAGGTGGTCTACCCGACGACCGGCGTCACGATGCTGCCGAGCGACATCGCGATCAACGCGAAGGCGCCGGACATGGCAGCCGCCAAGGAGTTCGTGAACTTCGTGCTCAGCGCCCAGGGCCAGAAGGTGATGCAGGACATCTCGGCGGCCGGCTCGGACTCCCTCTTCCAGCCGGTCATCAACGGCGTGAAGCCTCTCTACGTCCGCGGCGGCGTCAAGTGGAACGTGGTGAGCCCGGTTTGGGCCGGCACGCACGAGGCCGCCTGGGTGCGCTGGTTCACAGACAACGTGGTCCGCTGATCGATGCGCGCGGACATGACGCGCGGTGCCGCGGCCGCTCCGGGGGGCAACCCGGGGCGGCCTCGACCCGCCCTCGCCGCCGGTATCGGCTTCCGCACGCTGTCGCTCGGGGCGGCCGCGGCGGTCGTCGTGCTGGTCGCGCTGCCGCTCGTGGCCCTGCTCGCGCAGGCCGTGCTGCCGGACCTCTTCGCTGCCGCGCCCAGCCTCAGGCCGTCCCTCGCTGGCCTTTCGAGCCTGGCGAGCGATCCCTACATGCTCGCCTCCGGCATCAACTCGCTGCTGCTCTCCGCTGCCACGGCCGTCGCGGCCTCCGCCCTCGGCATCGGCGTCGCCTACCTGCTCGTGCTGACCGACATGCCCGCGCGCCGCGCCATGTGGGGACTCGTCTGGCTGATCCTCATCTCGCCATCGTTTCTCGTCGCGCAGGGCTGGGAGCTGCTTCTCGCGCCCGGTGGTCTGACGAACAACGTCCTGGGCGGCGCGTTGACGAACACCCTGCTCTCACCGCTCGGCGTCGTCATCGTCCTGAGCCTGAAGCTCTTCCCGTACTCCACCATCGCCGTGGCGGCAGGGCTTGAGGGCCTCGGTCAGGACGTCGTGCACGCCGCACGCCTCGGCGGGGCACCGATGACCGCCGTCTGGCGGCGCGTCCTGCTCCCGCTCCTGTTGCCGGCGGCGATCTCCGGCGCCCTGATCGTGTTTGCGGAAGTCCTGAGCGACTTCGGCATCGCGTCCACCCTGGCGCAGACCGCGAACTTCCCCCTGACCACCTTCGCCATCTACAGCGCCCTGGAACAGTTCCCGGTCAACTTCCCCGAAGCCGCCGCGGCGTCGCTCGTCCTGGTCGGCGCGGTGGCGCTGGCGCAGTGGGCACAGGCGGCGACCATGGGCCGCCGGTCCTACACCACGCGTTGGGGAGGCAACCGCACCTTGGCCCCGGTCTCGCTTGGCAGACATCGCGGGTTGTTCCTCGCCGCGATGCTGCTCCTGATGCTGCTCGCCTTCGGCGTGCCTGCCGCGACGACCGTCGCGGCCAGCTTCATGCCCGGCGGGGCGGGCGGCCTCGTCATGGGCGGCCACCTCACCTTCGCGAACTACCTGCAGGCGGTGCGGATCCCCTACGGGCTGGGGTCGTTCGCGACGTCCCTCGGCTATGCGGTTGCCGCTGCGTCGCTCGGCGTGCTTCTCGGTCTGATGGTGGCGCTTGCCTGGCGCCGCCGCAGAGGATGGCTCACAGGGCTCCTGCAGGGCTTCCTCACGACGGCCATCGCCGTTCCCGGCATCGTGCTCGGCGCAGGGTACATCTTTCTCTGGGACCAGCCGGTGCTGAAGGACGTCGGTCTTCTGCTCTACGGCACGCCGGCGGCGCTCCTCCTCGCGTACATCGCGGGAGGGCTGCCGTATTCGGTGCGGGTGGCCGCGGGCGGCATGGCGCAGATCCCGGCGAGCGCCATCACCGCCGCGCGCGCGTCGGGCGCCGGACTCGCGACCGTCGTCCGCCGCATCATCCTGCCCATGTTGGGCAGCACCTGGATCCGCATCTGGCTGATGCTGTTCGCGGGCGTCGTCTTCGAGCTGCCGGTCTCGCAGCTTCTCTACCCGCCGGGCGCGCCGACCCTCGCCGTGTCCATCATCCACCAGTTCCACGCGACCGATTTCGGCACCGGAGCCGCCCTGACCGTCATGTCGACGGCCACGGTGGGCGTACTCGCCCTGATCTTCAACTGGTTCGGCGGCAGGATCGCGGGGCGCCCACGGCCGAGGGCCGCCTTCACGGCGGACGATGGAGCGGGGGCGCCGGTGCGGCCCGACGTGCACGGCCTGAAGGGAGCGAGAGCATGAGCCTCGAGGTGCACGCCTTGGGCCACCGCTACGGCAGCGTCACCGCACTGCAGGAGCTTTCGCTGCGCATCGAGGACGGCGAGATCCTGGCCGTCCTGGGCCCGTCCGGCAGCGGCAAGACCACCCTGCTCGAGATCCTGGCCGGGCTGCTCCCACCCGCGGAGGGGGAGGTGCTGCTGGACGGGCAGGTCATCTCCCGCGCAGGGTGGGCCTTGCCGCCTGAGCGCCGCAACATCGGCTTCGTCTTCCAGGACTTCGCCCTCTGGCCGCACATGACCGTCGAAGAGACGATCGCGTTCCCGCTGGCGATGCGGCACCTGCCGGCGGCTGAGCGCCAGGGGCGGGTCGCGCAGGTGCTCGAGCTGGTGCAGCTCGAGGGCTATGGCCAGCGCTATCCGCACGAGCTGTCCGGCGGCCAGCGGCAGCGGGTCGCCATCGCGCGTGCCCTCGCGCCGCACCCCGGCATGGTACTCCTGGACGAACCGATGTCCAATCTCGACGCGCGCCTGCGTGAGCGCATGCGGACGCAGATCGCCCAGGCACTGCGGCACGAGGGCGTGACAGCGGTCTATGTGACCCACGATCGGGTGGAGGCCCTCGCGGTCGCGGACCGGATCGCCATTCTGAACGCCGGCCGCCTGGTGCAGGTCGGCTCGCCGGAGGAACTCTACCTGCGGCCCCGCACGGCGTTCGCCGCGACATTCCTCGGACCGGCGGCGCTCGTGCCCGCGCAGGTCGTCGCCCGGTCCGGGTCCGGCAGGGTGGAGATCGAGACGAGCACCGGCGTGACGGCGGTGGCCCTGGCGCCGGATGCGTGCTCCGTCGGCCAGGCGGGCACGTGGCTGCTGCGTCCCGAGCACGTGCGCCTGGCAGCAGACGGCGGCCTGCACGAGGGCGAGGTGCCCTTGGAGGCCGTCGTGGCGAGCGCCGCCTATCTCGGCAGCCATTGGCAGCTCGACCTGCAGATTGCGGGCCGTCCCGAGCTGGACCTCGTCTGCCACCACGCGGAGCGCGTGGCGCCGGGCAGCGGGGTGCGGCTCTCGGTCGACCCAGAAGGCACCTGGTTCATGCCGTAACGGAGCGGCAGTCCATGCGGCTCTAGGCGATCTGCTCCGCCGCGCCCATCCGGCGCAGCAGCGCGACGGGCGTCTGTTCGTGTCCCTGTCCCAGCGGGTTGTCGTAGAGGAGTTCGCGCACGAGGCCCTGGTCGACGTCGGGCGTCGCGCCGAGAATGTTCACCGAGATGTCGTTCGCGTCGATGATCGCGACGCCGATCCCGTCGCCGAGGGCTGACGCGAGCTCTCTCGCGACGCCCGCCGGGTTCAGGGGCGCAAGTTTGGCGTGCGTGTTGTAGGGCGGGATCGTGCCCCGCGTCGGTCCGTCGATCGCCGAAGCCTGCGGACCGAGAATGTCGTAGAAGACGCCCTTCCTGCCGAAGATGCGGGCGACGCCCGCTGCGGCGGCGGCGAACAGGATGCGCGGCGCCCCCACCTCGCGCACCGCGAGCTCCATCGTCTCCGGGATGCCGAGCCCGATGCCGTGCGGCGTCTTGTGCACAAAGCGCGTCAGGAAGCGCGCGAGCGGCCGCGGGTGGATCTCGGCCACGGGGAAGGAGCGGCCCTGGCTGATGGCGACGATCTTCTCGCTGACGGCCAAGACGTCACCTGGCGCGAGATCGCCCGCGAGGGCCTCGCGCACGATCGCCGCGAGGTCGTCGCCGCTCTTGACGAGCGGCGTCTTGACGGGTGCCCGCAGGAAGGCGCCGCCGCCCGCCGCCATGAAGAGGTGGCGTCCCCAGTTCGGACGATAGCGCTGCAGCGCGGCCTGGGCACCGTCGCCCGCCGCCTCGGCGAAACGGCTGTCGCCCACCTCGGTGAAGTGCCTGCCCGCCTCGGTGGAGTGTCCGCCGCCTTCAAAGAAGACGCGTAGCCAGAGTTCGACGTTGATGAGCCGCCAGAACAGGAGGCTCGAGGGGGCACGTCCCTGGGCCGCGTCGCGGAACGCCTGCGCGACGCGCGCGCCCTGCCAGTACGGCCGGCTCTGGAACAGCGGTGACCGGAAGAGGCTCTCGAACACCGCGCGACGCGCGAAGAGCCAGCGCGACTCGGGCGTCGTGAAGCCCACCTTCCAGCGGCGCAGACGGATCTTGTCGGGCAGGAGGCGCTGCATCGACTCACGCAGGATGATGCGGCTCCAGCCGTCACGGATGATCTCGGTCTCCGGGAGGCCGAGGATGGCCTCCACGAGTTCCTGGTCGAGGTAGGGGACACGGGACTCGAGCGAGTGGGCCATCGAGTTGCGGTCCTCGTAACGCAGCAGAGCCGGCAGGCTGTAGGTCGTCAGGTCCTGCTTCAGGCGCTCCTTGAGGTTGTCGTCGGGGCGGGTGTCCCTCGCGGGCCGGTGCGCCGCGAGGAAGCTGTCGCGCAGGAGCGAGCGCACGGGGATCGCGGCGTGGCGCTGGCGCAGGGTGCGGCGCACCACGGGCCAGATCACGTCGCGGGCCTTGAGCGACTCGCGCAGCAGCCGGCCGAGCCTGCGCTCGTGCCAGAGCTGGCGCAGGTAGACCAGCTGGTACGGCACGTAGCCCGCCAGGAGCTCGTCGCCTCCCTGGCCGTCCAGCACCACCTTGACCTGCTCCTTCGCCGTGCGCATGACGCACCATTGGGCGTAGGGGCCGGTGCTGACGACGGGCTCGTCCAGGTGCCAGACCATGTCCTCCATTTCCTCGACGAACTGCTGTGAGCTCGGGTGGGTGTAGGTGGTGTCCGCGCCGGTGCGCTGCACGGCTTCCTCTATGTACGCGCGCTCGTCGATCGGGTCGCCGTCGAACACGGCGGAGAACGTCTTGACGTGGCCGCGCAGCGAAGCGGCATCCGGCAGGTGCTCGCGCAGCAGGTCGGTCATCAGGGCGACGATCGTCGTGGAGTCGAGACCGCCGGAGAGGGCGGCACCGACCGGCACGTCGCTGATCAGGCGGCGCGCGACGGACCTCTTGAAGAGGTCGTGGAACGCCTGCGGCGACATGGCGCCGTCGCGTCGCAGCTGCGGCTGCCAGTAGCTCTGCTGCTCCGAGACCGCTCCGTCCCGGATGACGACGTAGGAAGCGGCGGGCACGTGGCGCACGCCGGCGAAGAAGGTCTCCTGGCTGTGGTCGTGCAGGCCCTGCACCAGGTATTCGTAGACCATCTGCTCGTTGACGACCCGCGGCAGCGCGGGGTCCTGCCAGAGCGACTTGACCTCCGACGCGAAGAGGATGCGGTCTCCGGCCGCGGCATAGTAGAGCGGCTTGATGCCGAAATGGTCGCGGCAGAGGACGAGGCTCTCGCTGCGCAGGTCGGCGATGGCCGCGGCCCACATCCCGTTGAGGCGGCGAAAGCAGTCGCAGCCCCACTCGGCGTACGCCTCGAGGAGCACTTCGGTGTCGGATTCCGTGCGGAAGCGATGCCCCTTCTGCAGCAGATCCGCCCGCACTTCGCGGTAGTTGTAGATCTCGCCGTTGTACACGACGCGGATCTGGCCGTCCTCGGTCTCCATCGGCTGGTGCCCGCCTGCGACGTCGATGATGCTCAGGCGGCGCATGCCGATGCTCATGCGCGGGGTCTCGCTGTAGCCGTGGTCGTCGGGACCGCGATGCCAGATCGCCCCTGTCATGCGCTCAAGCAGCGCATGGTCGGCAGGGCCGAAGAAACCAGCGATGCCGCACACGCCGAAGAATCCCCCCCATAGATCCTGCAACAAGGCAGGTCCCATCCAGGATAGCGCTTGAGGAAAGAACGCGCATCCCCGCAAAGCCATGGTCGCCCTGGCGGTGGACGTTCACACGGTGCACAACGCGAGATGGACGCTTGCGGCCGGCATTCGGGCGGTGTAGTGTATTGGTCGGTCTTTCCGGCCTCCAGGGGGGGTATCAGGTGGGTCAGCCCGAGGACTCCGGCGTGCTCCGGCGGGAAGTTACGGTTTGGGGCTCCTTCATGTGGGGATACGCGGATGTGGGCGCCGACATCTACACGGCGCTCGGCCTCGTGGCCGGTGCAGCCATGGGCGCAACTCCGGTCGCCTTCGCGGTGGCCGGTATCGTCTACCTCCTGGTGGGACTTGCCTACACAGAGCTCGCGTCGAGCTATCCCGTGGCTGGTGGCGGACAGTACTTCACGCTGCGCGGCCTCGGCGATGTCTGGGGCTTCATCTGCGGCGCGGCGCTCCTGCTCGACTACACCATCGACATCTCGCTGTTCGCCGTCTCCTCGTCCGGCTACTTCAATTTCTTCCTGCCGGCGCTCGGGGTGCATATCCAGGACTTCGCCGTGACGATCGGCCCGTTCGTGGGCGTGAACCTGCTCTGGCTCGGGGAGACCCTAGCCATCATCGCCTTCCTGATCACCATCAACTACGTGGGCATCCGCATCTCCTCGCGCATCAACGAGGTGCTCGGCGTCGTGGCGATCCTCGGCCAGGTCGTCATCGTCGTCTTCGGCTTCGTCTTCGCCTGGGACCCGAACCAGATGCTGCTGCAGCTCCGGCTGCAGTTCCCGAACCTGCACAACTTCATGTACGGCTCGTCGCTCGCCATCATCTCGTTCGTCGGTCTCGAGTCCATCTCGCAGGTGTCGCAGGAGACGCGAAGACCGGCGACGATCGTGCCGAGGACCTCGATCTCGCTCGTGCTGAACGTGCTCATCTTCGCGCTCGCCTTCTCCGTGCTCGGCATGGGCCTGCTGCCGTGGCAGGTGCTCGGCGCGCACCCGGGCGACCCGATCGCCATCGTCGCGCAGAAGATCCCGATCATCGGCGCCATCGCCGCGCCGATGACCGCCCTGATCGGCGGCGTCATCGTGCTCATCTCCTCGAATTCCGGTGTGATGAGCGCGTCGCGCCTCACCTACTCGATGAGCACGTTCCACCTCCTGCCGGAGTGGTTCTCGGCTGTGCACCCGCGCTACCACACACCGTACCGCACCATCATCGTCTTCTCGCTCGTGGCCGTGGTGCAGGCGATCCTGGCCTTTCTCACGAGCCAGGCGATGGGCACCCTCGCCAACATGTACGCGTTCGGCGCCACCTTCGGCTACCTGCTCGTGTTCGTGTCGCTGATCGTGCTGCGCTTCAAGGACCCCTACTCGCCGCGTCCGTACCGGATGCCGCTCAACATCCCGCTGAAGCGCAAGGGCGACGGTGGCCCGGCCGTCGCGTTCCCGGTCCTGGCCGTGATCGGCTTCCTCGGCGTCGGCACCATCCTGTTCGAGGTCATCCTGACGCACGCCATCGGGCGCATCGCCGGTCCCGCATGGGTGCTCGTGATGCTCCTGCTGTACTACATCTACCGACGCAAGGCGGGGATGTCGCCCTGGCGCGCCTTGCCGCGCGACTGGGAGGAAGCGCAGCGTCGCACCCTGCGCGATGCGGAGGAGTACGAGCTGCTGGCCGAGTATGAGGCGGCGCTGGCCGACAAGGCCGCAAGGGGAGGCCAGCAGACATGAAGCGCGGCTTCGTCGTCGCGGTGGGCGTCATCGCGCTCGTGCTCGGCCTGATCATCGTCGTGCGCGGCGTCACCGAGCATGGCGGCTGGCTCTACGACCTGATCGGCGTGCTCTTCATCGCTCTCGGCATCGCGCGTCTCTACGAGGCGCGGCGGAGGGGTAGCTGACATGGCGCTTCACGTAGGTCCCCTGGGCAGCGTCATCGCTGTCGTGTTCGTGGTGCTGTTGGCCCTCGTCTTCCGCTGGATGTTCCGCGTGCCGCGCCAACTGCCGTACGAGGTGGCGCAGATCCGCCGCACCGTCAACCAGCTGCGCACCGTGGTGGTGCCTGTCGTGGCGGCGATGTCCTCGGAGCGGGCGGTCGAGCTGGCCTGCCGCCTCGCCGAGCCGCAGCAGGCGCAGATCCTGCTGGTGCACGTCGTCGAGGTGCCGCTGTCGCTGCCGCTCGATGCGGCCATGCCGAAGCAGCGCGAGGCGGGGGAGGTCTCGATCGCGGTTGGCGTCACGATCTGCGAAACGCACGAACTTGCCAACGAAGGCGTCATCGTGCCGGCCCGCAGCGCCTGGGAGGGCATCCTGCGCGTCGCGCGCGAGCGCCACGCCGATCTCATCGTGCTCGGGTTGGACGCGAAGTCGCGGCGGCCTGGCGAGGAGCTCAGCCGCAATGTGGCCCAGGTCGTGCGACGCGCCTCGTGCGAGGTGCTGGTCGACCGGCCGGCGGCGGCGACGATCGAGCAGGTGCAGCCGGCGTCCTGAGAGAGACGCGGCATTTGGTGATGCTAGACGCGGAGGTGGCCTTCGTTGCCGCACGCGTCATGGCCGATCCTTGCCGCTCTGCTGCTTTCCCTGTGGCCGCCCCGCTTCGCCGCTGCCCCGGCCGCCAGGGCGATCGCCGCACGGCCCGCGCAGCGCGCCCCGTCCGAGGCAGAGGCGGGCTGCAGGCCGGCTGCGCCCGATGATCCGGGTGCCGCATGGGGACTCATCGGGCACGCGACCACCGACTTTCCCACGTCCGCGCCGGGCCGCAACTACAACATGGGCCTGGCATCCCGGCGCCTCTGCGGCACGCTGATCCCGGCGGGCGGCACGTTCTCGTTCAACGAGAGCCTCGGCCAGGCGGGCCAGGCCCAGGGCTACCGACTGGGCAGGGTGTTCATCGGCGACCGGATCGTCCCCGGCTACGGAGGGGGCATCTGCCAGGTTGCCTCGACGATCTACAACGCCGCCATCCGCGCGGGACTGCCGATCACGGAGCGCCACCAGCACGGACTGACGGTGCCGTACCTCCTGCCGGGCGAGGATTCGACGATCTCCTATGGCTACCTCGACCTGCGCATTCGTAACGACACGGGCGGGCCGGTGCGCCTGCTGACGACCGCCCAGGGCGGACGCGTGACAGCCGAATTCTTCGGGACGCGCCAGCCGCCGGAGACCCGCTGGCGCCACAAGCAGCTGCGCCGCTTCCCCTTCTACGCCATCCGCAGGGCCGACCCGAACCTGCCGCAGGGCAGCGTGGCGGTCGACGCACCGGGACAGGAGGGCGTCGTCGTGCACACCTGGCTCGAGCGGGATTGGCCCGACGGGCGTAAGGAGACGCTCGACATGGGTGTCGACAGCTATCGGTCGAGCCCGCGCATCGTGCGCTTCGGCACGGGCCAGGCGCAGGGCGTCTCAAGAAGGCCTGCCGCAGGCACCTGAACGGCCCGGAGCCGCCCGCGCCTTGCCAGCCGCCCGCATGCGTCGGCCGCCGACGGTTTTGGGCCCGCCCGGCGGCGGACGCGATGACGCGCGGCCCTGCCTATCCATTGGCGCGCCGCTCTGCTAGCCTTGGTGCTGGAGGCGGTGTCAGCTGGCAGCGCAGGAGCATGAGGGTCTTCGTCGCGTACTTGGCTGGCAGGAAGGAACTGCGCTGACGATCGCCTCGGTGCTCGGTTCCGGCGTTCTCTACCTGCCGGCTCTTACCGCCCAGGAGGCGGGACCGGCCGGCATCCTGGCCTGGCTTGCGATGGGCATCCTGATCGTGCCGCTCGCGTTCACGCTTGCGCACATGGCGACGCGCATCCCGGACGCCGGTGGCATCGCCGCCTTTGCCCGCGCGGCCTTCGGTCCAGCGGGCGGCGCCGCAGCGGGCTGGCTGTTCCTGGGCACGGTGCCGCTGGGAGCGCCGATCGCCGCCCTGATCGGCGCCGGCTACCTGGCGGCGGCGTTCGGCCTCGGCCACCTCGCGCTGATCGCGGTGGCGGCCGGCCTCCTTGCGTTGGCGGTCGTGCTCAACGCGCTCGGCGTTGAGATCTCCGGCCGGGCCGCGGGTGTCGTCGTCGGACTGATCGCCGTTCTTCTGCTCGCGGCGACTCTGGTGGGGTTCATGCACCTGCGCCTCTCCGCGTTCCAGCCGGCCCTGCCGCACGGCATCGCGCCCGTCGGCCTCGATCTCGCGCTCCTGTTCTGGGCCTTCGTCGGCTGGGAGGCGGTGGCGAACTACGCCGAGGAGTTCGCGGATCCCGAGCGGGATCTCAGGCGGGCCATGCTCGCGAGCATCGCCGTGATCGACACCCTCTACATCCTGCTCGCCATCGCGACCGTGGGCACCGGGGCCTATATCGGCGGCAACAGCCAAGACGCCCTCGCAGTGATGCTCGGGCAAGGCGGCGGGCGCCTCGGCGTCCTCGCCACGTCGCTCCTGGCGCTGCTGGTCACCTACGGCACGATCCACGCCTATGTGGGCGCCTTCGTCCGGCTTGTCTACGCCCAGGCCCGGGCAGGCGACTTCCCAGGGTACTTCGCCCGCCTGCACAGCCGCACGCGCACGCCCCTGCGCGCCATCTGGGCGCTCGCCGCCGTCTTTCTCGCCGTGCTCGCCCTGGAGGCCGTGCACCCCGTCGGCCTGGAGAAGCTCGTGGCCTGGTCGTCCGCCGTCTTCATCGCGCTCTATGTGCTGGCGATGGCGGCGGCCATGCGTCTCCTCAAGGAGCGGCGCCAGCGCCTCACCGCGCTCCTGGCCCTCCTCGTCTGTCTCGGCACGCTGCCGTTCCTGGGCTGGGGAGCGCTCTATCCTCTGGGACTGGCGGCGGTAGGCGTGGGTCTGGCGGCCGTGCGCGGCGACCGCGCGCGGCTCTGGCAGGGCATCAGGGCCGGCGGATAGGCGGCGTCCGGTCCCGGGTGGCAGGAAGCGGCACGCCTCGTGGTAAACTTCCCGCCAGGAAACGACATCGGCCCAAGTGCCGCCAGGTCCAAGCCTAAGGAGGTCCATTCTTGGAGTTCACGCGCGTCGACCACCCGCTGGTGCAGGAGAAGCTAGGCATGCTGCGCGCCGTCTCGACGCCCCCGAAGGAGTTCCGTGCCCTGCTCGCGGAGGTCTCGGTGCTCCTGGCTTACGAAGCCCTGCGCGACCTGCCGGTCGAGGCGGCCGGGATCGAGACGCCGATCGGGCCCGCGACAGGTGTGCGGCTCGCGCACGGACAGCCTGTGCTCGTGCCTGTCCTGCGCGCCGGTCTCGGCATGTCGGACGGCATCCTGCGCCTCCTGCCCGACGCGGCCGTGGGGCACATCGGCCTCTACCGCGACCATGCGACGCACGAGCCTGTGGAGTACTACCGCAATCTGCCGTCGGACATCGCGGAACGCGACGTGCTGCTCCTCGACCCGATGCTTGCGACCGGAGGCTCGGCCGTCGCCGCCATCGGCATGCTCAAGGCGGCCGGCGTGCGGCGCCTGCGCCTCGTCTGCCTCGTGGCCGCGCCGGAGGGCGTGGCGGCCGTCGCCGCGGCGCATCCCGACGTGCCGATGTTCGGCGCGGCGCTCGACAGCCACCTCAACCAGGACGCATACATCGTGCCGGGCCTTGGTGACGCGGGCGACCGGCTGTACGGCACGCTCTAGCGTCAAGGATGGGCAGGGCCGGCCAGCACCAGCTGGCCGGCCCTGCAGCGTCGTTCAGATGCGCACGCCGTGTGTCGGGGTGTAGGCCCTGAAGAGGCGCGTGAGCTCCTTCGTGACAGGGCCCGGCCTGCCGTCGCCGACGACGCGCTCGTCGACCTTGACCACCGGCACGATCTCGGCGGCGGAGCCGGTCAGGAACACCTCGTCCGCGTTCCAGAGCTCATGGCGGGTGAATGTGGTCTCGAGTGTCGGATAGCCGGCGTCGCGGGCGAGGTCCAGGACCGTCTGCCGCGTGATGCCCAGCAGGATGCCGAGATGGGGCGCCGGCGTGACGAGGACGCCCTTGCGCACCATGAAGATGTTGTCGGCGCTGCACTCGGCGACGAAGCCTTCCTCGTTCAGCATCACGACCTCGCCCCAGCCGTGCTGGTTGGCCTCGATCTTCGCCAGGATGTTGTTGAGGTAGTTGAGCGACTTGACCTGCGGGTTGATGATCTCGGCGCGCGAGCGGCGCGTCGAGCCCGTGCCGACGTGCATGCCGTTCTCGTAGAGTTCCTGGGGGTAGAGCGAGATCCTGTCGGCGATGACGATGACGGTCGCGCGGCTGCACTTGCGCGGGTCAAGGCCGAGATCGCCGGGACCGCGCGATACGACGAGGCGGATGTAGGCGTCCCTGAGGCCGTTCTCGATGCAGCTCTGGCGCACGATCTCGCGCATCTCGTCGCGGCTGTAGGGGATCTCCAGCATCAGGGTCTTGGCCGAGCCGTAGAGCCGCTCGAGATGTTCCTCCAGCTTGAAGATGATGCCGTCATAGGCGCGAATGCCTTCGAACACTCCGTCCCCGTAGAGGAGGCCGTGATCGAAGACGGAAACCTTGGCTTCTTCCCGGGGGACGAACGCTCCATCGAGGAACACCTTCTGACTCACCTGCAAAGACCTCCCGCATGCGGCTGCGGATGTTACGCTCCCCCTCAGTCCACGCATAGAGTACCACTTTGCAGGTGCCCCTTCCTCCTGCGGCAGGTGCCCACGTGCCTTGGGCGAACCCCGAACGGGAGGAGGGACAAGGTGCAGGAGGCTCTTCTGGCCCGGCTGGCCAGGACCGTGGGGCAAGATCCGTTCGGTGCGCCGGTACGCGTCGTGACGCCGCCGGCCGCGGCGCTGCAGTGGGAGCGCGAGATCCTCCGCAGGCTGGGCGGCGGGAGCCTGCGCCTGCGCGTGGAGACGCCGGGACGTCTGGCCGCGTCCCTGCTGGCGGCGGCCGGCCAGCCCCTTGGCTCCCTCTCCCGCGCACAGCTGCGCGCGGCGGTGCGGATCGTCACGGAGCGTCAGGGTACACTTCAGGCCTTCGGGGCGGGCGCTTTGGGCCGCGAGGGTGCCCCGTCGCTGCTGGCCGAGTCGCTCGAGGCCGCCTGGTGGCAAGCGCCCAGGCTGCCGGAGACGGCACGTGGCGCGCTGGGAAGCGGGATCTTCGACGCGCTGCGCGCGGCGCAGGACGGGGTCGTGCAGATGGCAGGGAAGGCGGGCCTGGCACCGGAACCCTGGCTCCTCTGGCGGGCCGCGGAGATCGCTGCGCAGGCTCCCTGGCCGCCTGGGACCATCTTCTGGCCCCTGGCCGTCTGGCGCCCGGCCGAGGCGGCACTGCGCGACCGCCTGCGGGAGGCAGGGCTGGTGGCCGACCTGCCCGCGCAGGAGGTTCCCGCTCCGCGCCCGGACGTCACGGTGGAGGTACGGTCCGCCCCGGACATGCGCCTCGAGGCCCGGCGCGCGGCGCGGCGCTGCCAGGAGCTCGTGCGCGCGGGGGCGATGCCGCGGGACATCCTCGTCGGCTGCGGCGACTTCCCGCTGCAGCAAGGTCTGCTGCGTTCAGCCCTGACCGAGGCGGGGCTCGCCGTCGACGCCGGTCCCGAGCCCGTGCAGGGTGAACCCCTCGTTCTCTGCCTGGCGGGCTTCCTCGACATGGCACGCGGCCGTGCGCGGGAGGGACTCCTGAGCCTTGCCTCGAGCGGCGCCGTGCCTGGACCGGGCACCTTGCGCGACAGCCTGCTCCGCCACCTGCGCGACGGCGGCGATGCGACGGAGGACCTGCGAGGCTGGCTCGCGGCGATCGAGGCCGAGCTCGAACGCTGGCCGCGCCGTGCCCCCTTCGAGGAACACCGCGAGCGGCTCTCTTCGCTCCTGGCTTTGGGCGGACTGCCGGAGCGTCTGGGCGACCCGTCGCTCGACCGGCAGGGAGCGATCCTCCGGTCGCTCGAGGACCAGTTCGACGCGATCTCGCTCCTCGCGGGGGATGCGCCGGTCGCAAGACCTCTCGCTCTGCGCCTGATGGCGGATGCGGTCGCGGCGAGCCGATGCGACTACCAGCCGAAGGAAGACGCCGTGCGGGTCGTGCCGCTCGCCGACATGCAGGGACTCGAGGCGGAGCACGTGCTGCTGCTCGGCCTCGCCGAAGGCAGGTTTCCGCAGCTGGCGGCAGGCAGCGGCATCCTGCAGGCGGCTCAGCTGCAGCATCTGGAGTCGGTCGGCACGCCGGTCGCGGAACCGCTCGGGCAGCGCAGGCAGCGCGGTCTCGGCGAGGTGGCCGCGGCGCTCGGTGCCGCCCGGCGAAGCCTCTACGCGAGCTACGCCGAGATCGACGGGCAGGGCGGGGTGCAGGCGGCGGCGATCAGGCTGCGCCTGCTCGGCGAGCCGCAGCCGTTCCCGTCCGATCTGTGCGAGACGGCCTTCTCCGCCCTGACGCGCCAGGAGGCCGGCGAGATCGTGGCACAGGCGGCCGGCCGCCTGCGCGACATCGGCGGCGGTGACGCTCTGCCGAGGGCACTGCTTGCGGCGTACGAGGAGGCCTGCGGTGCCGGCCCCTACAGGTCCGGCCTCGAGCCGGCCAGAGTGGAACCGAAGCTGAGGCCGCTGCCAGGCCCGTTCGCCGTGACGGCCCTCGAGCGCCGGGCAGCCTGTCCCTTCACGTCCTTCGCGCACGACCTCCTGCATGTCGAGCCGGGCAGGCGTGACGGCTTCGATCCCGCCGCACGCGGCGCGCTCGTGCACCAGGTGCTGCGCGACCTGCCGCTCGATGCTCCGCCTGCCGCCGAACAGGAGGAGACCGTGTCCCGGCTCGTCGCAGGTGCCGCGCAGTCGCTGGGGGTCCTGCCGCCGGACACGCCCGCCGGACAGGCGCTCGGGCAGGAGCTCGCGGGCGAGGTGCTGCGCACCGCACGGCTGGTCTGGGAGGAAGCCAGGCGTTCGGCCTTCCGCCCGTCGGGACGTGAGGTGGCGTTCGGGAGCAGGGGGCAGCTGCCACCGCTCGCCGTCGGCGGCAGGGAGGCGGACGATCTGCTGATCGAGGGACGGATCGACCGCCTTGACCGGCTGGGCGGCCGGCTGCGCGTCGTCGACTACAAGGTGCGCCGTCGCCACGCCTTCAGCTTTGCGCGCGTCTACCACGGCCTGGACCTGCAGGTCGGGGCTTATGCGCTCGCGGCGGCGCACGGGGGCGGCGAGACGGTGGTGATGGCCTACTGGCCGGTGCGCCTCGGCCAGGCCTGGGTCGTCGAGGAAGGCGACGACGACCCGGAGGCGGCCTGGCGCGCGCAGCGCCCGCAGGGCCTCTTCCTGGCCGATCCCGCGCTCCTCGGGGATCTGGACCGCGAGGCGCCGGACGGCGGCTCGCCGTTCCACCCGCTGCGGCGCAAGAAGAACGGAGACCTGCAGGCTTCGCCCTGGGCTCTCTCGCCCGGCCGGTGGCAGGCGCTGCTGCGGCACATGGAGAGACGCCTGAAGGCTCTGGCCGCCGAGGCGCAGGCGGGGGATTGGGCGCCCTCGCCGTTCAGCCTCGGCCGGCAGACGGCATGCGACGGCTGCGCCATGCGGCCGGCCTGCCGGCACGTGCCGCGGCGGGACGGCTTCAGGCGGCTGGAGCGGGTCACGCAGGAGGTGCTGGACAATGTCCCGGCTGACGACTGAGCAGGAGGCCGCGTGCGGCTTCGCCGCCGGCAGCGTCCTCGTCTCCGCGGCCGCGGGCGCCGGCAAGACGACGACCTTGAGTGCGCGCGTCGTGCGGCGCTGCCTCTCGGCCGAAGACCCCATCGACATCGACCGCTTCCTGCTCGTCACGTTCACCGAGAAGGCGGCGCTCGAAATGCGCCTGCGCATCGCCTCTGACCTTTCGCGGCAGGCGCTCGCCGGCGACGGCCGGGCGCAGGCGCAGCTCGAGCGGCTGCCCCTTGCCCACATCTCGACGATCCACGGGTTCTGCCTCAGACTGCTGCGCGACGCGTGGCAGGCGGCGGGCTTCGATCCGGAGGCGGCCCTGATGGACGAGCGGCAGGCGGAGATCATGCGGCGGCACGCGCTCGACGTGACGCTCGGGGCCGCCTACGCCGCGCGACCGGGCATGCAGAAGCTCGTCGCCTACTTCGGCGGCATGGGCGAGGACGAAGGGCTGCGCGAGGCGCTCTTGAAGACCCTGCGCTTCCTCGACACCCTGCCGGACCCCGCGGGCTTTCTCACGGCGGCCTTGCGACGGCATGCCGGCGAGGAGGAATTTCGGGCGGCCTTGCGGCTGGTCATGGCGGACGACCTGCGGCGGGTGGAGGAGGCGGCGCGCCTGCTGCGAGAGGCTGCCGAGGCGGCGCGCGCAGCGGAGGGGGACAGCCCCTACGCCTTGGCGCTCGACAGCGAAGCGGCCACACGCGAGGCGGCGGCCGGCCAGGGCAGCCACGACTGGTCGTCGCATGCGGCGCTCCTCAGGGACCTGGCCGTCTTTGCGGCGCTCGCCGGCAACAGTGCGCCGCAGCGAGCCGCCTCGCGCAGGCTGCGGGAGCAGGCGAAGGGCCAGCTCTCCCGGTTGGCGGCAGGACTTGCGCGGATCGATGAGCGGGAACTGCTGAAGCACGTCCAGGCGACGCAGGCGATCCTCGCCGACCTCGTGCAGCTTCTGCTGGCGGCCATGGACGACTACCGGCAGCGCAAGCGCGAGCGGCAGGTGCTGGACTTCGCGGATCTTGAACTCGAGGCCTACCGCCTGCTGCAGGATCGCGGCGCGGCGGTGGCCGAGGGGCTGCGAGAGCGCTTCGCGGAGGTTCTGGTGGACGAGTTCCAGGACGTCAACCCGCTGCAGGCGGCCATCGTGTCCGAGGTGAGCCGGCTCGGTCACGGCGGCAACCTCTTCGCCGTCGGGGACGTGAAGCAGAGCATCTACGGGTTCCGGCACGCGGCGCCGGGCATCTTCCTCGAACGCCAGGCGGAGGCCGCCAGGCGCGATGCGGCGCTCCACCTCAGCCAGAACTTCCGCAGCCGGCCGGAGATCATCGACGTGGTGAACGCGGTCTTCCGCCAGCTGATGCAGGAGGAGGACGCGCCGCGGTACGACGGGAGCGCGGAGCTGCGGGCGGGCCGCAGTGCCGAGACGTTGCCGCCCGACCCGGATCCCCGCGTCCGCTTCGTGTTCGTCGGTGCGAGCGAGTCGGCCGGTGACGCGGACGACCTCACGAGCCTGGGCCGCGAGGCCGACTGGATCGCGGCGGAGATCCGCCGGCTCGTGGCTGAGGGCCATCCGGTCTGGGACGCCACGGCGGAGGCGGTGCGCCCCGCGCGCTACAGCGACTGCGCCGTTCTCCTGCGCGGGCTGCAGGGAGCGGCGGCCACCTTCGACGACATCTTCGCCCTGCGCGGCGTGCCTGCGGCGATCCAGCGCAGCGAAGGCTACCTGGGCGGGCAGGAGCTGCAGACCCTCGTGGCCTTGCTGCGGGCCGTCGAACTGCCGGATCGCGACTGGGACCTCCTCGTGACCCTGCGCGCCCCGTGGTTCGGCCTTTCGCTCGGGGAGGTCCTGCGCATCCGCGAGGCGGCACCGGGCGGGTCGCTCTGGCAGGGTCTCGGGCGGGCCGCGCAGCGCGAGGAGCGGTTTCGCGCCGTCCTTGGGCGGATCGAGATCTGGCGCGAATGGTCGCTCGCGATGCCCCTTGACCGCCTCGTCGCAGGCCTTCTGGCCGACACCGGGTACCAAGGGCATGTGGCGGGACTGCCGCGCGGCGCCCAGCGGCGGCGGGACGTGCTCGCGTTCCTCGAGTCCGCGGAGGCCTTTGCGCGGCAGGGAGGCGGCGGCGTCGGCGCTTTTCTCGCGACGTTCGAGGAACTCTCGCGCCAGCACCTCGACCTCGCGCCGCCGGATGTCGACATGGGCGACGCCGTGCGCGTCACCAGCATCCACCGCAGCAAGGGCCTCGAGTTCCCCATCGTGTTCGTGGCGGGGCTCGGCAGACGCATCGGCGGCCGGCAGGAGCGCGACCGCATACGGCTGCACCGGCGGCTTGGCATGGCGGCCGCGTATCCCGACGAGGACGGCGGCCTGCACCCGACCGTGTTCTGGCAGGCGATCGACGCCGAGGAGCGCCAAGAAGGGCTGCACGAGGAGATCCGGCTCCTCTACGTCGCCATGACCCGCGCCCGCGACCGCCTCTATCTCACCGGCTGCGGCGAACCCGGCGACGTATGGCCGCCGCTGGACGCTGCAGGTCTGCGGGCCGCCAGGCGGCCCCTTGACTGGCTTGGGGCGCCCTTGGCGACCGAAGGGCTGCCCGTGGTGTGGCAGACCGTACAGGCGGGAGAGGCCGACGACCTGTCCCTTGGGGCCCTGGAGACGGCGGCCGCATCGTCGTTCGATGCCAGCAGGGCGGCGGCCGCCTTCGCCGCCCTGCCCGACCTCAGCCTCGAACCCAGAGATTCCCCGCCGCTGCGGCTCAGCGCAAGCTCCCTGGCGGAGGCGGGGCAGGGCTACGGCGCCATCCTGCGCAGCCGCCGCGAGCGTCGCGGCAGCCTGGCGCCCGCCGCGGCCCGCGCGGCGGGCATCCACACCCACCGCCTGCTCGAGCTCATCGATCTGCGAGATCCGCCCGGCGACCCCGTCGCGGCCGTCGCGGAGCTGATCGCCCGCGGTGCCTTGCCCGCGGCCGCGGCGCAGGCGATCGACCTCGCGGCCGTCGGCCGCTTCCTCGCCTCGCCGACCGCCGCGCGCATCCGTGCGGCCCGCCGCATCGAGCGCGAGCTCGCGTTCAGCGTGCTGGCGGACGGCCAAGGACGCCCGCACCCGTCCGGCGGCACCGTCCTGCAGGGCAAGATCGACCTGCTGCTCGAGGACGAGCAGGGCTGGCTGATCGTCGACTTCAAGACGGATCATGTCGCGCCGCATGAGGTGGCGGAGGCCGCCAAGGCCTACCGGGGGCAGATTGACGCCTACCGGCGGGCGCTGCACGCGATCGCAGGCATCGAGGCGCAGGCGCTTCTCTACTTCCTGGCGCCTGGGGTAGCCGTGCCGGTGCAGGCGTAAGGCTGCGGGGAGGAAAGGGAGGGTCTCGGCGTTGGACGGTGCCAGGAACCGGTGGCGCGATCTCGGGATCGCAATCGGGGTGCTCGAGCCGGGCAGGTGGAACGCGATCACCGATGTCCCGGGGGTTCGGGTAGGCCACGTAACCTTGGGTCCGGAGACGGGCTTCGCGGATGCCGTCTGCACCGGCGTGACGGCCATTGTGCCGCACGGCGGCGGCATGCCTCAGTGGAAGCTGAGGGCTGCGAGCCACGTCATCAACGGCTTTGGCAAGACGGCGGGGCTCGTGCAGCTGGCGGAACTCGGCGAGATCGAGACGCCGATCCTGCTGACGAACACGTTCTCGGTCGGGGCGGCCCTCGAGGGCGGCATCCGCTACCTCATGCAGCAGGAGCCGGGCCTGGGCGACGGCCGTCCGACGCCGAACGTCGTCGTCGGCGAATGCAACGACGGCTACCTGAACGATCTGCGCCAGTTCGCGGTACGTCCCGAGCACGCCGTCCAGGCGCTCGGGGCCGCCGTCGCGGGGCCGGTCGCGGAGGGGGCTGTCGGCGGCGGCAGGGGCATGGTCTGCTGCGGTTGGAAGGGCGGCATCGGCACGGCATCGCGACGGGTCCCGGAGAGCGACTTCACCATCGGGGTGCTGGTGCAGGCCAACTTCGGCTCATCCGGCGACCTCACCATCTTGGGTGTCCCCGTCGGCCGTCACCTGCGCCCCGCCGACTTCCGGCCGCCCGATGGCTCGATCATGATGATCGTCGCCACCGACCTGCCCTGGGACGCGGTGTCGCTCCAGCGCCTCGCGCGGCGGACGACGTTCGGCCTGGCGCGCCTCGGTTCGGTCGCCTCGCACGGCAGCGGCGACATCGCGATCGCCTTCTCGACCGCAGCGAGCGCAGCGCCAGGGCATGAAGACGGCGGCCCTCTCGCGACGGCGGCGTTCCATGCGGTCGCGGAGGCGACGGAGGAGGCCATCCTGAACGCACTCGCGATGGCCGAGACGACCCGCGGGCGCATGGGCCGCATCGTGCCCGCGCTGCCGCTGGAGGAGACCATCGCACTGCTCGCGGGACGTTAGGCAGGTCAGGCGGGGCTTTGCCGAGGCAGGGGATCGCGCAGCGCGGCAGGAAGAACTCTGGTCGGCGCACGGCCGGCCCAAGGCGTCATCAGGTGCAGGGCGGGGCCGTCGTGAAGCCGCAGAGCGGGCAGCTGACCTGATGGCGCGGTTCGGCCTGCAGCCGCGCGAGCTGGCAGTTGGGGCAGAGCTGACCGGGGGCAAGGACGGGCGAGGGAACAGGACCCGGCGGATCGAACCTGGGTGTTTCGAACGGCACGGCAGGCACCTCTCTCATGGAGCGTAGCCCTGCAAGTGGCGCGGGACAAGCGGAAGGAGACAACCAAGGTGACAGATCGGCTTTCAGCGCTGAGGGCCAGGCTCGAGGAGATCGACGACATCCAGCGCGCAGCGGCGGTGCTCGGCTGGGACCAGATGACCTACATGCCGGAAGGAGGCAACCGGGGGCGCGGCGAGCAGCTCGCCACCCTCGCGTCCCTCGCGCATGAGCGGTTCGTCGACGCGGAGTTCCAAGAACTGCTCCACGCCTTCGCCCAGGAGGTCGCGGGGGCTCCCGCCGACGATGTGCGCCACGCGTTCCTGCGCACGGTGCAGCGTGCCTGCGACCAGGCCGCGAAGCTCCCCAAGGAGCTCGTCGCGCGCCAGATGCGGCTCACGGTCGAGGCGTACGAGGCATGGGTTGCGGCGCGTGCCGCGAAGGACTTCGGCCTCTTCGCCCCGGCCTTCGCGAGGATGGTCGACCTCAGCCGCGAGATCGCGCAGGCCCTAGGTTACGCCGAGGAGCCCTACGATGCGCTTCTCGACCTCTCCGAGCCCGGCATGACCGCCAAGGCCGGCGCGCAGCTGCTGGGCGACCTGAAGGCCGCGCTCGTGCCCTTGGTGCAGGAGATCGCCGTGCGCAGGGACCGTGTCGACCGCCGAATCCTCTTCGGACACTTCCCAGACGAGCGGCAGTGGCAGCTCGGACTCGACGCGGTGCGGGCCTTCGGCTTCGACTTCCGCCGCGGCCGCCAGGACCGCTCGATCCATCCTTTCACCACGTCGTTCGGCGTGGGCGACGTGCGCATCACGACGCGCATCGACGAGAAGTCGTTCGCATCGGGATTCTTCAGCACCCTCCACGAGGGCGGGCATGGCCTCTACGAGCAGGGCCTGCCGGCCGAGTGGGCCCGCACGCCGCTCGGCCAGGCCATCTCAAGCGGCGTGCACGAGTCGCAGTCGCGCCTCTGGGAGAACCTCGTCGGCCGCTCCCGCGCGTTCTGGAGCCACTTTCTGCCGAAGGCCCAGGCGGCGTTCCCGGCGGAGCTCGGCCATGTCGGCGTCGAGGACATCTACCGGGCGGTCAACTTCGTCGCGCCGTCGCTGATCCGCGTCGACGCGGACGAGGTCACCTACAACCTGCATATCGCCGTCCGCTTCGAGGTGGAGCGCGCCCTGATGCAGGGCGAGCTCAAGGCAGAGGATGTGCCGGAGGCCTGGCGGGCCAAGATGCAAGGCTACCTGGGCGTGACGCCTTCGGACGATCTCGAGGGGGCGCTGCAGGACATCCACTGGACGGGCGGCCTCGGCGGCTTCATCGGCTACACCGTCGGCAACGTGGTCGCGGGCCAGATCTGGGAGGCGGCCGGCCGAACCGTCGGGGACCTGCCCGAGCGGATCGCGGCGGGAGATTTCCAGCCGCTGCTCTCGTTCCTGCGCCGTGAGCTCCACCAGCTCGGCTCGCGCGAGACGACGGAGGGCTTCCTGCGCAAGGCGACCGGCGAGGGTCTCACCACCCGACCTTACCTCGCCTACATCCGGAGCAAGTTCGGCGAGATCTACGGCCTCTAGCCTTCACGCAGGAGGGCCGCCCGCGAACGGGCGGCCCTCCTCGCACGTCTGGCCGGGAGCATCAGTCCAGCAGGCGGAAGCCTGCCGCGGAGAGCGCGTCGCGTGCAGAGGTGGCGGCGTCGTCCGGCACGTAGATCGTCCCGAAGCGCTGGTCGCCATGCGGGTGCGAGAGGTAGGTGGCCTGGACGTTCGCGCCAGCGGCCGCCACAGCCGTGAGGGCGTGCGCCATCTCGCCGGGACGGTCGCCGACATGGAAGTGCAGGCGCGTCGCGTACTCGATGTCGAGGATCTCGTCGAAGAAGTGGTTGAGCTGTGGCCAGCCAAGCAGGCCGACCACCTCGCCCTGCTGGTCGGCGACCAGTACGGCGCGGGACGGGCGTCGCCAGAGGGCCTTCGCGGCCAGCTCGATCGGCGCCGACTGCGGCAGTGTCTCGACATGCTCCGCGATCGTGGCGATCGGCCGGTTGGGGTCCGCCTTCATGCCGTGCATGACGGCGCCAGCGAGGTGCTCGAGGATGCTGCGCATGCGCACGATGCGCCCGCGCGGCTGCTCGTCGAGCACGAGGCAGGTCAGCTGCGCGTCGAGGAGCTGCGTGTAGGCCTCGCTCAAGGTGGCGACGGGAGAGATCAGGGAGCGGTCGAGGGGCAGCATCAGTGATCCGAGCAGCATCAACAATCAGGCCTCCCGCCTGCGGCTACTGGGGTGGGTTCGGCTTCGCCGGCCGCGCTCCTGCCGCTCTCGCGCGCCAAGGCGATCATCGCGCCGAGGATCAGCGCGCCGCCGAGGTACTGCGGCCAGCGCAGAGCCTGTCCGAGCACCAGGAAAGCGCTGATGGCCGCCGAGAGGGGCTCGGCTGTCGCTGCGATGCCGACAGCGGTCGGCCGAAGGCGCGTCAGGGAGAAGACGTAGAGGGCGAAGGGCACGAGGGTGCCGAGCACGACGACGAACGCGATGAGAAGTAGGCTGCCCGTGGTGAGCCGACCGATGCCGTGCTGCCAGAGCGGAAAGGGCAAGGTCGCCACGACGGCGCCGAACAGGAAGCCGAATGCGGTGGTGGTGAAGGGCCCGTGCCGCCGGATGAGATCATGGGGGAAGATCGTGTAGAAGGCGAGGCTGAAGGCGGAGAGGAGACCGAAGACGATACCGAGCGGCTGAAGGCGGACGCCTCCCTGCCCGAGGACGAGCAGCACGGTGCCGAGGATGGCCAGCGACAGCGCCACGGACTCGGCGCGAGCCGGCGGGCGGCGCTGGGTGACGACGAACCAGGCCGCGATCAGCGGCGGGCCGAGATACTGCAGGAACGTGGCCATGGCGACGCCGACGAGCGCGATCGCGGCGAAGTAGGAGAACTGGACGAGAAAGAAGCCCAGGGCGCCGAAGACGGCCAGACCCCCGAGATCCCTCGCCGAGACGCGCAGGCTGCGCGGCTGGCGCACGCCGATGGCGAGCAGGAGCAGGAGGCTCGCGCCCCAGAGCCGCACGACGACGAGGAAGAGCGGCGAGAAGCCGAAATGCGTGAAGAGAAGCTGCGCCGCCGTGCCGCTGAGGCCCCAGAGGCTGGTGGCGAGAAGCACGAGGACGATGCCCTGGACGCCCCTCGGCACGTTCAGCCGACCACCCGCTGCAGGTAGTCGCGCGCGATGTTGCCGCCGGACAGCACGACTGCGCTCGGCAGGTCCTGCGACACCTTGCCCGCCGCGAAGGCGGCGTACGCGACGGCGCCGGACGGCTCGACAAGGAGCTTCTCGCGCCAGAGCAGGGCCTCTACGGCCGAAAGGATCTCGTCCTCCGTGACCGTGACCACGTCGTCGACCCACTGCCGCAGGATGGGGTAGTTGAGACTGCCGACCGACTGCGTGCGCAGGCCGTCGGCCGCTGTGTCGACCTGCGCGAGGGCAACGTGCTCGCCGCGGGCGAAGCTCAGCCAGAGGTCGTTCGCGCCCTGCGGCTCGACGCCGACGACGCGCACGCCCGGCACGAGCGCCTTGAGCGCGAGGGCGCTGCCGCCCAACAGGCCGCCGCCACCGACCGGCACCAGCACCTGGCGCACCGCGGGGAACTCCTGTGCGATTTCGAGCCCCACGCTGGCCTGTCCCGTGATGACGTCGAGGTCATCGTAGGGCGGCACGAGGACCAGGCCATCCTCATGCGCCATGTCCTCGGCGATGCGCCGACGCTCGTCGGAGCCTCCCTGGCAGAGCACGACCCGGCCGCCGTAGGCTACGACGCCGCGCCGCTTCTCGACCACGCCCCCTTCCGGCATGACGACGGTCGCGCGGCAGCCGAGCAGGGAAGCGGCGCAGGCCACGGCCTGGCCGTGGTTGCCGGACGAGTAGGCGACGACGCCGCGGGCCCGGGCGTCCTCGAGCGAGCGGCTGAGCTTGTGGTAGGCACCCCGGATCTTGAACGAACCCGTGCGCTGCAGGTTCTCCGGCTTCAGGCGCAGCGCCCCGAGGGCGTCCGCTCGCGCGGGCAGGAGCGGCGTCGGCATCAGGACCGGGGCGATGAGCCGGGCGGCGGCAAGGATGCTGTCCAGCGACGGTGCAGGTGCGGTCTCAGGCATGGTCGGGCGCGCCCAGCGGCGCGCCACCTCCCTTCGGCGTTCTACCATGGGACTTCTCGCGTCGCTTCATCGCATCCTGCCGCGCCGGACGCAGGATGCAGGCTCCGCTGGTGGAAGAATCTAAGCAATGGATGGAGGAGGCTTAACATGGCGATAGCGGAAGTCAAGCTGCGGAGCGAGATGGATTCGTCGCTGCAGTGGAATCTCGAGGACCTCTACCAGGGCTATGCGGCGTGGGAGGCCGCGCTCGCGGAGGTCCAGGAGATGTGCAGCGGCTTCGAGACCTACCGCGGCCGCCTGGGCGAGAGCGGCGGGCAGCTGCTCGCGGCCCTGCGGGCGGAGGACGAGATCGGGCGCCGGCTCGAGCGCATCTGGGCCTACGGCATGTTCCACCACGACCAGGACACGCAGGACCCGCAAGGCACCGAGATGGTCGCGAAGGCTCAGGCGACCGCCGCCCAGGCCGGGGAGGCGACCGCATTCCTGGTGCCCGAGCTCGTGGCCCTGCCCGACGGGCGCCTGGAGGAACTGCAGCGGCAGACGCCGGACCTTGCGGAGTACAGGCATACCTTGAAGGAGATCGAGCGCCAGCGCAGGCACGTCCTCGCCCCCGGCGAGGAAGCGCTGCTCGCCGCGTTCTCACCTGTCCTCGGCAACGCCGACACGGTCGCCGGCCAGCTCTCGAACGCCGACCTCACGTTCAGGGACGCCGAGACCGGCAGCGGCGACGCCATGCCCCTCAGCCACGGCCGCTACGGCCAGTACATGGAGTCGCGCGACCGGCACCTCAGGCAGTCTGCCTACCTCAACATGCACAAGGCGTACGAGGAGCACCGCCACACGTTCGCCGCGACGCTGGACCAGCAGATGCGCACCGCCGTGACGGCCGCACGGGTGCGGCACTACGGCTCGGCTCTGGAGGCGGCCCTCGACGGGCGCAATCTGCCGCGGGAACTCTACTACCGCCTGATCGACGCCGTGCACGCGGCGCTGCCGTCGCTGCACCGCTACATCGCATGGCGCGGCAGGATGCTGGGCGTCGATCGCATGCACTTCTACGACATCTACCCGCCGCTGCTCGATCTGCCAGAGCAGCACTACAGCTGGCCCGAGGCGCAGGAGATGGCGCGGGCGGGTCTCGGTCCGCTCGGCGGCCACTACCTCGAGGGGCTCTCGCACATCCTGCACGACCGCTACGTCGACGTGTACGAGAATCGCGGCAAGCGCTCGGGGGCCTACTCGATGGACGTCTACGACGTGCATCCGTACATCCTGATGAGCTTCACCGGCACGCGCGACAGCGTCTTCACGCTGGTGCACGAGGCGGGGCACTCGATGCACTCGATCCTGTCGCGGGAGAACCAGACCTTCCGCAACGCCCAGTACCCGATCTTCCTCGCCGAGATCGCCTCGACGACGAACGAGCACCTCCTCCTGCAGCACCTGCTGCGCACGAGCGGCGATTCGCTCGAGCAGACCGACCTGCGGGACGACCTGGCGCAGAAGTTCCTCGCGACGGTGTTCCGTCAGACGCTGTTCGCCGAGTTCGAGCTCAAGGCCTACGAGCGGGTGGAGGCGGGAGGTGCCCTCACTGCCGACTTCCTGCAGGCGACCTATGGCGATCTGCTGCGCCTCTACTACGGTCCGGACCTCGAGATCGACGAGGTAGGCACGTTCGAGTGGGCGAGAATCCCCCACTTCTACATGGGCTACTACGTCTTCCAGTACGCGACGGGCTTCATCGCCGCCGCGGCGCTCTCGCAGGCCATCCTGAAGGACGGCGCGCCAGCTGCCGAGCGCTACCTCGCGTTCCTTGGCTCCGGCGGCAGCGACGATCCCCTGCCGATCCTGCGCCGGGCTGGCGTCGACCTGATGGAGGTAGCCACCCTGACAGATGGGCTTGAAAGCTTCACGGCTGTCGTCGACGATCTCGGCAAGCGCGGATCGTGAAGGTCCGGGCCATCACCCACCTGCCGCGAGCTTCGCCCCGCGGCGCGCGCACGGCGCCCAAAGGAACGGCCGGCGCAGCAGAGAGCGACGGGGGCGTGGTGTCCTGGCGCCGCGAGGTCGTCGAAACGCCCCGCGGCGACTTCGAGGTGTTTCGGAGGGGCAGCGGCCCGCCGCTCGCCGTCACGCACCTCTATTCTGTCTACAATGCGAGCGGCGACCGCTTTGCGGCCCCCTTCGTCCCGTTCCGCGAGGTCTTCCTCGTGAACCTGCGCGGCGCGGGGGCCTCCAGCTGGTCCGGAACCCCTTCCGAGCTCAGCATGGCCACGGCGGTGGACGACCTCGAGGCGATCCGAACGGCACTGGGATTCATTAGCTGGGATTTTGCCGGCCACTCCACAGGCGGCATGCTCGGGCTCTGCTACGCCGTGACGGCGCAGGCGGGACTTGGACGCCTCGTCGTCGTCGGTGCGGCGGCGTCGCGCTGGTACAACCAGTCCCCCGAGTGCATCTACCATCCGCGGCATCCCGAATTCGGGCACATGCAGGACCTGATCGAGCGGCTGAAGACTGCGGGCCTGTCCCGAGGCGAGCGGGCCCGTCTCGCGGCTGAGCGCACCGCGCTCTCCCTGCGCCATCCGGAGCGCTACCAGAGCTATTTCGGCGGCGGCGTGACGAAGGAGATGGCGGTCCGGCGCCTCGAGTACTTTTCGACGGTCGACTACGCCGCGTTCGACCTGCGCACGGCCTTGCCGGGGATCGGCATCCCGACGCTGATCCTGGTCGGCCGCCACGACGTCCAGTGTCCGACCTGGTGCTCGCAAGAGATCCACCGCCTCGTGCCGCGCTCCCGGCTGGTGATCTTCGAAGAAAGCAACCACTACCCGTTCCTCGAGGAGGCAGAGGCCTTCCAGGCGGCGATCGCGGCCTTTCTCGGCTGACGCGGCGTCAGCGATTCCCGGCACCAGCCGGCGATCCGGCGCGGAAGTCGAAGACGGCCTTGAGTGGCCGGTTCGGGCCTGCGACGAGCTGGCGGCGCATGGCCTCGCGATAGTCCTGGAGGCGGTAGCGGTCGGTGATGAGTCGCTCGAACGCGGCGCCATCGTGGGCCGCGAAGTCGTCAAGCGCCCACTGGAAGGTGTGACGCCCGTCTGTCTCGCGCCCATAGCCGAAGCAGCCGATGAGGTCGAGTTCGTTGGCCCAGACGAAGGACCAGTCCACGTTCACGGATCCGGCGGTGCCGAGCAGCACCAAGGTGCCGCCGTGGCGTGTGACGCGCAGGCTGTCGCGCAGGCTGTCCTCGGAGCCGATGCAGTCGTAGACATAGTCGAAACCGTCGCTGAACACCGGCGGCCCCATCAGCGGACGCAGGAGCTGCGCTGCCACCGCGGCCTGCACCGCGACGGACGCACCCGGAGGGCCGTAGGCCCTGTGGGCGCCGAGCTCGAGACCCAGGCGGCGCTGGTGCGGGTGGCGCGCCACGAGGTGGATCTCAGCCTGGGCGTGGCGCGCCAGGGCAGCGACGGTCAGGAGGCCGATCGTGCCGCCGCCCAGCACCAGTAGCTTGGCGCCCGCGGGCGGCGGACTGCGCAGAACGCCGTGCAGCGCGATCGCGTACGGCTCGGCCAGAACCGCGCGCTCGTCTGGCACCGCGTCAGGCACGGCGTAGAGCTGGCTGCGGTGGGCGAAGAGCCGGTCGCCGAAACCGCCGGGCAGCTGGGCGTGATAGCCGACGAGAGTGCCGGGCCCCAGGCCGTCGCGTTCGCCCCGGCGCCTGCATTGCTGGCTCTGCCCCGAAGCGCAGGCGGGGCACGGCTCGATGCCGCGCATCTGGCATGAGATGACGGGGTCGACGACGACGCGCCGCCCCGCGAGGGCGTCGCCGACCGGCCCCGCCACGTCGGCCAGCACCTCGTGGCCCAGGACGGCGGGGAAGGAATGGAACGGCGAGAGGGCGGGGCTGGACTTGCCGCGCAGAAGGGCCACATCCGAGCCGCAGATGCCGCAGAGCCGCGTCCCAAGCTCGAGCCAGTCGCCTTGCGGCGGCTGCGGCAGGGGGCGCCGCTGCAGGGAGATGGACGAAAGCGGGCCGTAGAGCAGCCACGGCCATACGGGGCCGAGCGCGCGGCCCATGAGATAGCGTGGGATCGACACGCGGTAGACGAGACCGGTAGCCTGCTGCATCAGGACATCGGCACCTGTGGCAGGATCTTGCCGTCGACGCGCTCCATGATGTCGTCGAGGCTGCGGCCGGTGATCGTCATGCCATGGTTGCGCAGCCCCACGACCGCCCTCGACGGATCGGGCGCTTGGCGCACCAGGTGCGCGACCGACGTGGCGAGCTCGATCGTGCCGCAGGGATAGTTGACGTCGGTCGACGGGATGCCGTCCATCCAGGCGTGGACATGGATGATTGCCCCGACATCCGGGTGCTCCCGGTAGATCATGAAGTGCTCGATCGCGTCCACGGAGACGCGGCGCGGCTTGATATCCGGCGGCACCGAGAGGCGCATGGCCTTGCGTTCTTGGTCGAAGTCCTTGACGAGCAGCACCTCGTCGCCGACGTCGTGCAGCCGCGCCTTGTTGACGCCGCTCGCGGACATCCAGTAGCGGTGGCGGTCCCGGCGCTGGCTGAGGTTGCCGTAGCTCAGACCGCCGATCTGATAGAGGCGTTGCACGTGGCGGAAGTCTTCCGGCGAGAGGATCTCCTGCATCGGGAAGGGGGCCGGCAGGAGGTTCCAGGCGTCGAGGACCTGTCCGGCGCGCTCAAGCTCCACCGTCGCGTCGTCGCCTTGCCAGAGCTCCGGCTCGAGGTCGGGGTCGAAGAGGTTGTCGATGATCAGATGGGAGGTGGCGAGCGGCGTCAGCCGGCGCACCACTTCCTGCATGTGCAGGGCGGGGTCGGTCTGCGGCGCGATGCGGTAGTAGCCCCGCTCCAGGGTCATGAAGTAGGTCTCGGTGTCCTCCGCCGGCCCGACGACGGCGATCAGGAGGTTCGCGAGCGAGCGGATCATGAAGGGGTAGGCGACGCGCAGAAAGTCGGGCGGAACCGCCGGCAGGCGGAGCAGCGCGATGATGTAGGTGGCCTGCGCGTGGCGCCGGAACGGGCGAAGATGCTCCTCGTCGACATGGCTGAAGACGAGCCCCACACCGGGTACGGGCTCGCTCGGTTGATGGCCTGCTTCCTTCAGGGCGCGGCTCAGGCGGTTGGAAAAGGTCGCCATGCACGAGTCCTTCGGACTGCCGTGGAAGGCGAACTCCATCGAGGACCCCCCTCAGGTATCAGAGTGTTGTGCTCTCACGCGCAGATTTATGCTTGGCAACGGTATTTCCTGCCTCGGAGCCTTGAACGTTGACGGCGTCGAGTCAGGGCCAGTAGGATAGGTACGTAGGGTCAAGTGACCGTATAACATAGGCCATCCGGGGAAGCTGACAGGGCAGGATGGAGCAGCGTGCGGCAGGACCAGGAGGGATCGCGGTGGACATGGACCTGCAGGCCTTCGACGCGCGGATCGCCCGCGGCGAGCTGATCGAGGCCGACGATGTCATGCCCGACGCCTACAGGCGCCAGTGCCTGCGGCTCATCGTCACGCACGCGAACTCCGAGCTGATGGGCGCCCTCCCCGAGCGCGAGTGGATCCCGCGCGCACCGGGGCTGCGGCGCAAGTTGTCGGTGCTGTCGAAGGTGCAGGACGAAATCGGTCACGCGCAGATGATCTACCGCGTGGCGGAGGATTTGGCCACGCCGTTCGACATCACGCGCGAAGACATGCTCGACGACCTGATCTGTGGCCGGGCGAAGTTCCACAACGTCTTCAGCTACCCCGCGCCCACCTGGGCCGACGTGGGTATCATCGCCTGGCTCGTCGACGGGGCGGCGCTCGAGACGCAGGGCGCCCTCCTGAGAACGAGCTACGCACCCTATGCGCGCATCCTGCGCCGCATCTGCGCCGAAGAGGCGGTACATCTCAAGCACGGCGAGGACATCGTCCTGACCCTGGCCTCTGGCACGCCCTCGCAGCGCGCCATGCTGCAGGATGCCCTCAGCCGCTGGTGGCGGCCGCTTCTGCACTTCTTCGGCCCGCCCGGCGAGTCGCCGAACGTCGACGCCTTCCGGTGGCGGATCCGCACCGCCTCGAACGAGGACCTGCGCCAGAGCTTCCTGCGCAAGTACGTGCCCAAGATCCAGCGGCTCGGCCTCGCCATCCCCGATCCTGAGCTGCGCCTCAATGCGGCCACGGGCCTGTGGACCTACGGCGATCCGGACTGGAACGAATTCTGGCAGGTGATCAGGGGCGACGGCCAGCGTACGGCCGAGCGCCTGTCTCTGCGACGCCTCAGCCGGGATGAACAGGGCTGGGTGGTTGCCGCGATGCGGTCCGAGTACGCCGCCTAGGCGGGAGGAGACTGCGGTGGCGGATCTCGATGTCTACGAGGTGTTCGGTCAGGAGAAGCCCGGAGCGACCTTCTGCCACGCCGGAAGCCTTCAGGCGGCGGGACCGGATCTTGCCCTGGTCCTGGCAAGGGAGCTCTTCTGCCGGCGCTCGGAGTACGTAGAGATCTGGGTCGTGCCGCGCCCCGCGGTGCAGGTCGCGCCGCGGGACGGCGCGTCGCTCGGCCCGGCCGAGCCGCGCGGCTACAGGCTCGGCAGCGGATACCGCGCCACGGTCGACAAGTGGAAGCGATTCGGGGGCGAGCAAGGTGCAGATCGGTAGGGACCTGGACGTCGGCCTGCGCGCCGTACTTCGCGAGTACGTCCTGACCCTGGCCGACGACGAGCTGGTGCTCGGGCACCGCGACTCCGAATGGTGCGCCTTCGCGCCGCTGATCGAGGAGGACGTGGCGTTCGCCTCGATCGCCCAGGACGAGATCGCGCACGCCCAGATGCTGTACGACCTTGTGCAGGACTCCGGCGGGCCGGGGACCGACGCCATCGCGTTCGGGCGGCGGCCCGACGCGATGCGCAACGCGGTGCTGCTCGAGCGGCCGAACGGCGACTGGGCCTTCAGCGTCATGCGCCACTTCGTCTACGACATCGCGGACGACCTGCGTACCGAGCAGCTCTTGCGCTCGGGCGAACCGCTCTTGCGGTCCCTCGCCGAGCGCATGCGCCGCGAGGAGCGGTACCATCTGGAGCACGGCCGCACATGGCTGCGTGCACTGGCGGGCGGCGGGAGCGAAGCCGCCCTGCGGCTCGTGCACGCGCTCGACCGCGTCGCGGCCGACAGCTTCGACCTGTTCCGGCCGCTGGCGTGGGAAGGGGCGCTGGTCCGCGCAGGCATCCTGCCGGAGGCGCCCTCGCGCCTGTGGGACCGTTTCGTCGCGCGGGTGCAGGAGGAGATCTCGCCGTACGGCTTGACGTTCGCGCCGCCGCGGCAGGGTCCCCGCGGCCGCGCGGGCGAGCACCTCAAGGATCTCGGCGAGCTCCTTGCGACGATGGGCGAGGTGTGGCGGAGCGATCCCGGGGCGATCTGGTGAAAGGGGGCGGGGACATGCCGACCGAGGCACAGGTGAGGGCGGCCTTGCAGGCGGTGCACGACCCCGAGATTCCTGTGCTCAGCATCGTCGATCTCGGCGTGGTCGAGGCGGTCGGGGTCGAGGGCGGCAAGGTGCTGGTCGAGCTCCTGCCCACCTTCAGCGGCTGCCCGGCACTGGGCTTCATGGCGGAGGCGGTGCGGCGCAAGGTGGCGGAACTGCCGGGCGTCGACGAGGTACAGGTCTCATTCCGCATGGATCCGGCCTGGAACACGTCGCGCATCAACGAGCGCGGGCGGCTCGCGCTGCAGAGCTTCGGCATCGCGCCGCCCGGGGATTCACCGGCCTGTCCCTACTGCGGGTCGCGCCACACGCGCGCGGCGTCGGCGTTCGGGCCCACGCGCTGCCGCTCCGTCTACTACTGCGATACGTGCCGCAACCCCTTTGAGCAGATGAAGGCCCTCTGACGTGCAGATGCCTCCACCAGGCGGGCCGAGCTGGGGTTGACGGTCAGGGCCGGCATGTCCTCACGCTTCGGCCCGGTCGTTCCACGTGGTCGATGGCGTACCACCGCGAATGGGGGACGGGGCGGCTCCTCGACGTCTCTCGACGACGGCGACGACGAAGAGGCTGGGATCGGCGTCGACATGCGCCATCGCGGGCCGAGGCCGAACTGGCCGCCAGGAACCGGGGCGCCTCGTCTGCCCCGTGCGGCCAGCTCGCAGCGGCGCGTGGCGGCCGAACGGCGCGTGTCTCAGGCCGTGTTGCCGCAAGACCGCCTCAAGGACAAACTTCTGGCAGGTTCGCACCGACCGGGCAGCGAAGACTGAAGCCGGCCGCAAGGCCGGCCTCTCTGCGAGCGACCGTAGGAGGGAGTCTCTTGGACATCAGCGGCACGGCGAGCGTCAAGGCACCTCCCGAAGCCGTCGGCAGGGTGCTCTCCGATCCCGCGCGGCTGAGGCGCAGCCTGCCGGGCTGCAGCGCGCTCGAACCTGGTGCCGACGGCTACCGCATCGAGATCTCGATCGGCGTCGCCGCCGTGCGGGGCAGCTACCAGGGAGCGATTCGCATCCTGCAGCATGATCCGGGACACCGCTTCGATTTCGAGCTGGAGCTTGAGGCGCCACGCGGTTACGTCGAGGCGACGGTGCATACGAGCTTCACGCCATCGGACGAGGGTACCGATGTGGCATACAGCGCCGAGAGCGAGCTTGGCGGACCGCTCGCCGCCTTGGGCCAGCGGGTGGCGGGCGGTATCGCGACCCTGCTGGTGCGCCAGTTCTGCGATGGCATCGGGCGCGAGGCCAAGGCGTTTGCCGAAGAGTAGGCAGCGTATCGGGAAAGGGGAGACCTGTACGTGGCTGGAGCCATCGGAGTTGCGCAGCGCAGGCTGGAGGGCGGCGACAAGGTCAGCGGGCGTACGGCCTACGTGGCGGACGTGCGCGTGCCTGGCGCGCTGCACGCCGAGTTCGTCACGTGTCCCTACGCGCACGCCCGCGTGACGGCGATCGATGCGGCGGCGGCCCTGGCGATGCCGGGCGTCGTCGGCGTATTCGCCGCCGGAGAGATCGGTACGCTCGGCATCCTCGCACAGGGCGAGGTGTTCTACGCCGGCCAGCCCGTGGCCGTGGTCGTGGCGGACGACAGACGTAAGGCCGCTGACGCCGCTCAGGCGGTGCGGGTGCGCTACGAGCGGCTGCCTGCACTGGTGGACCCGCGCCGGGCCCTCCGCGAGGACGCGGCGGCGGTGCTGCCCGCATCCCTTCGCTCGCAGCGCGCGGATGCCGGCGCCCACGGCGCGGACGCCGCACAGCACGCAAGCTCGCGAAGGGTGAACGTCTGCGGCGAGGCGCGCTTCGTCCGTGGCGACATCGACGAGGGCATGCGCCTCGCGGATGTCGTCGTCGAGGAGCGCTACCGCATACCCGCCCTGTACCAGGGCTATCTCGAGCCGCACGGCTCCCTTGCCGTGCCTGAGGGCGATGGACTTGCGATCTATACCACGACGCAGGGCCAGTTTGCGGTGCGTGAGGATGTCTGCGCGACGCTCGGGCTGCCCGAGCACCGCGTGCGCGTCGTCGCGATGACGGTGGGCGGCGGTTTCGGCGCCAAGTTCGTCAAGCTCGAGCCGGTCGTCGCGGCGCTTGCCCTGCGCCTCGGACAGCCGGTGCGCATGGTGCTCACGCGCAGCGGCGACTTCATGCAGAGCCGACCCGGCACCTTCGCCGAGATCAGCGTGCGGCTGGGGGCCCGCCGCGACGGCAGCCTGACGGCGCTCGCCGCCGACCTCATGCTCGACGCAGGGGCCCAGGAGGACGGGACGGTCGGCATCGCCGCCATGCTCCTGGGGTCTACCTACCGCGTGCCGCACCTGCTCGTCGAAGGCGTGGAAGTCCTGACGCACAAGACTCCGACCGGCGCCTACCGAGCGCCTGGGGCGCCGCAGGCCTACTTCGCGCTCGAGTCGGCGATGGATGAGCTTGCGCGCAAGCTCGGGCAGGATCCCTTCGAACTGCGGCTGCGCTCTGCCGTCCAGAAGGGGGACCCGCGCGCGAACGGCGCGCCATGGCCGCGGATCGGCCTCGTCGAGACGCTTGAGGCCGCGCGCAGCCATCCGTTCTGGCGGGAGCGCAAGAAGGGCGAGGACGAAGGCTACGGCGTCGCCGCCGGCGGTTGGCCCGGCGGCACCGAGCCGGCGGCCGCGGCCTGCCGCATCAACGGCGACGGCAGCATCACGGTGCAGGTCGGTTCGGTGGACATCACGGGAACCAACACGACGTTCGCCCAGATCGCCGCAGAGGTGTTCGGCGTGCGCACGGACGCGGTGGCGGTGAAGGCGGGCGACACCGACGGCGCGCCGTACTCGGGCTCCTCGGGCGGCAGCAAGATCACGTTCACCGTCGGCAATGCGGTGCTGCAGGCGGCGCAGGAGGCGCGCCAGCAGCTGCTCGAGATGGCGGCGCAGGAACTCGAGGCGTCCGCTTCGGACCTCGACCTCGCCGAAGGGAGGGTGTTCGTGCGCGGTGCCCCGAGCCGAGGCTTGGACGTGGCCGACCTGGCCCGGCGCACGACCGCGTTCGGCGGCAGCGCACCGCCACTCGTCGGCCGCGGCAGGATCGCGATCAAGCGTGCTGCGCCAGGGTTCACGGTCCATGTCGCGCGCGTGCGCGTCGACCGCCGCACCGGCGAGGTGCAGCCGCTCGGGTACTTGGCCGTGCAGGACGTCGGACGCACCTTGAACCCCATGGCCGTGGAGGGCCAGATCCGCGGCGGCGTCGCCCAGGCCATCGGGCGCGCCCTCGGCGAGGAGATGCGCTGGGGCGACTCGGGCCAGCTCATGAGCGGCAGCTTCCTCGACTACGCCCTGCCGCGCGCCACGGACGTGCCGCCGATCGACATCGCGCTCGTCGAGGTGCCTGCCGAGCAGGGGCCGTTCGGCGCCAAGGGCGTCGGCGAGCCTCCCGCCGTGCCGGGAGCGGCCGCCGTCGCCAACGCGGTCGCGGACGCCACAGGAGCCCGCGTGCGCGACCTGCCGATCAAGCCGGAAGGGGTGCTGCAGGCGCTCTCGGCACGCGGGCTGTGATCGGCGTCGACTGGCCGGACGGGTCGCGGTGGGAGCTTCGGCACCTCTGCCTCGACCTCAACGGCACCCTTGCGCTGGATGGGGTCCTGCTCGACGGTGTCGCCGAGACCCTGCGGCTTCTGGCGCGGGACCTCGAGATCCATCTTCTCACCGCCGGCACGCACGGCGGCCTCGTCGAGGTGGAACGTCAGCTCGGCCTGCGAGCCGTGCCGATCGGGCGGGGACCGGAAAAGCGCGACTATGTCGAACGGCTGGGGGCGGAACACTGCGTCGCGGTCGGCAACGGGCGCAACGACGCCGCCATGCTGGAGCTCGCGCGCCTGGGCGTGGCCGTGCTGGGGCCCGAGGGACTGGCCGCCGTCACCGCGCGGGCGGCCGACATCCTGGTCCCGGACATCGTCTCGGGACTTACGCTCCTGACGCACCCTCTGCGCATCGTCGCGACGCTGCGGCCCTAGGCCGCAAGAGGAGGCCGGGGATGGCTACGGAGGAACTCGTCCGGCAGGTTGCCGCGGCGGTGTCGAACCGGGGCCTGCATGCTGCGGTCGCGCGTTCGGTGGATCGGCACAGCTATGCGTCGCTCGCCGCCCTGACACCCGAGGTGCGCAGCGTCTACAGGGCCAGGGCGCGCGAAGCCCGCCTGCGCTCCGTCCGCAGTCTCGCCGATCTCGCGGAGCGCTTCATCACCGAGGCGGAGCGCCGCGGTATCGTCGTGCATACCGCCGCGGACGCCGCCGAGGCTGTCGCCATCGTCGCGGAGATCGCCACGCAGCACGGTGCCCGGCGCATCGTGAAGTCCAAGTCGATGGCGACGGAAGAGGTGGAGCTCAACGCCCACCTCGCCGCGGCGGGCATGCAGGTGCTCGAGACGGACCTCGGCGAGTACATCGTGCAGCTCGCCGGACAGCGTCCCTCGCACATCGTGGCGCCCTGCCTGCACATGGCCCGCGACGAGATCGCGCGCCTGTTCAGCCGCGAGGCCGGCCGCGAGATCGCCCAGGACACCCCCTCGCTCACGGCGTTCGCCCGCGAGCGCCTGCGCGAGGAGTTCCGCCGGGCAGACCTCGGCATCTCGGGCGGCAACTTCCTCGTCGCCAGCGAGGGTGCCCTGGTCGTGGTCACGAACGAGGGCAACGGGCGCATGTGCACGACCCTGCCGCCCGTGCATGTCGCGCTGGTGGGCGTCGAGAAGCTCGTCGCGGACTTCTCGGACATGGCGGACGCCCTGCGCATCCTGCCGGTGGCGGCCACGGGCCAGCTGATCACGAGCTATGTCTCGATCATCCGCGGCCCTGCGGCGCCAGGGGAGGAGGGTCCACAGGAGGTGCACGTCGTCCTGATGGATTCCCATCGCAGCGAAATCCTTGGCGGGCCGTACGAGGAGGTCCTGGCCTGCATCCGCTGCGGCGCCTGCCTCGACATCTGCCCGGTCTACCGGCAGACGGGCGGCCACGCCTACGGTTCCGTCTACTCGGGCCCGATCGGGGCCGTCCTGACGCCGCTGCTGCGCAGCGATCCAGGGGCGCAGGCGCTGCCGTTCCTGAGCTCGCTCTGCGGCGCCTGTTCGGACGTCTGCCCCGTAGGCATCCACCTGCACGAGCACCTCATAGCCCTGAGGGCCAGGGCGGTCGGGCGAGGCGTCGCCTTCCCGGCCGAGGCGGGTGCCTTCCGCGCCCTCCGGCGCGCCTGGACGCCTCCTGGGCGATACCGTCTCGTGCGGCGGCTGTTGCGCGGGGCCCTGCGGCTCGCTAGCGGTGTGCCGCAGATGCGGGCCTGGACCAGGGGCCGTCGCCTGCCGCCCGCGGCATCTGGCCGCGTCGGGGACCGTCTGCGGGCCGAGGGCTTGCTGGAAGAGAGGCGTTAGCGTTGCGGATCCGGCTCTTCACCACCTGCCTCGGGGACCTCTTCGCACAGGAGGCCGTCCTGTCGACGGCACGCATCCTGCGCCGTCTTGGCCACGACATCGAACTTCCGGAGCAGACCTGCTGCGGGCAGCCGGCCTACAACAGCGGCTTCCAGGAGGACGCCAAGCCGTTCATCGCAGCCTTTCTCGAGCGGTTCAAGGGCAGCGAGGCCGTCGTGGCGCCGTCTGGTTCCTGTGTCGCGATGCTGAGGCACGGGCTCGTGCAGTTCTTCGGGGACGATCCGGAGGCGAGACGGCTTTCGGAGCACACCTACGAGATCAGCCAGTTCCTGATCGACGTCGAGGGACTCAGAGCGCCGAAGGGGCACTACGAGGCGACGGCGATCTACCATGAGTCCTGCCACCTGTCGCACTGGCTGCACCAGGGGGACAGAACGAAGGAGCTCCTCGCCGGCATCGACGGCCTCGAACTCGTCTCGTTCCGCGAGCCGCAGCTCTGCTGCGGCTTCGGAGGCACGTTCGCGGTCCACTTCCCGGATCTCTCGCTCGCCATGGCGGACGAGAAGCTCGCGGACATCTCGTCGCCGGCGCCCGACCTCCTGATCGCGAGCGACCAGGGCTGCCTGATGCAGCTTGGCGGCCGCCTTGCCGTCCGACACGAGGCGAAGCCGCAGCCGATCCACCTCAGTGTCCTCCTGGACAGGGCAGGGGTGGGGAGGTGAGGCGGGAGGAGTTTCTCGCGCGTCTCAGAGGGCGCGACGGCGGACGCTATCTGCCTTTGGCCGAGGAACCGCCGGCCTTGCCCGATCCCGAATCCGACCTCGTCGGCGTCTTCGTCGACATGGCGGATCGTGCGGGATGCCACGTCGCGCAGGGGAGCTTCGCGGAGCTGAGGCAGCTCCTGCGCCAAGAGGTGGCGGGTGCCTCCGTGCTGCGGGGAAGCGAGGCGGAGGTCCTCGCCGTCAGCGAGGGACTCGAGGCAGAGGCCGAGCCGTTTGCCGCCGCATGGGGTATCGCCCTCGCCGATGGCGCCCTTGCGCGCACGGGCAGCATGTGCTTCGTGCGCCGCGCGCAGGCGCCACTGACGGCGACGCTGGTGCCGCCGCGCATCGCCGTGCTCGTACCGGCGTCCTGCATCGTCTGGGATCTTGCCGACTACCTGCGGCAGCCGCCGGAGGGTGGATCGATCGCCATCGTAAGCGGCCCGAGCCGATCCGCCGACATCGAGAACGACCTCTCCATCGGCGTGCATGGCCCAGGCGAGGTGCTGGTGCTGCTTTGGCGGGACGAGGGCCGGGAGGACGGACGATCCGGGTGATGCCCCGGGCTGCCGCCTCACAGCGACGGAAGGCATGCCGTCCCGCCGGCACGGCATGCCGACGGCTGCGCCTGCCTGGCCGATGATCTGGCGGGATTGCAGGCCCGGGCGAGATCACCGGCGAATCGTGCCAGCTCGGTTTGAGAACTTTTTGATCCCCTCCGCGCATCATGCCCCCAGGTCGATGTCGAGGAGGAATCGCGATGCGTGTCCGTGCTGGCCGGATGGGATTCCTGGCGCTTGGCCTGGCGATGGTGACGCTGATGCTCGGAACCGCGATCCCGGCGGCGAGTGCCGCCTCCGTCCCGTCCAAGTTCGATGCGCAGTACCAGCGCAATGCGCAGGTCGAGACACAGCTGCTCGCGCAGGCGCAGGCAGCGGGCGGGTCCGCCACCGCGGTCGCGGCCTACAGCCAGACGGTGCAGGCGGTCGAGACGCAGGTGTACGCCCTCTACGCTTCCGAGCAGGCGCTCGTGTCGATCCGTACGAACATCCCCTCGGGGACGCAGGGGCAGCGATCGCAGCTCCAAGTCCAGCTGCGCACGCTAAGGCGCAATCTCGCCAATGCCAAGGTGGAGATCAGGCGGGACCGCAAGGACAGGAACCGCGTCAAGGTGCGCGGGCTCGAGCTGCAACTGAAGAGCTGGACGGCTGAGCTTCGGCAGGTCACGTTCGACATCGGCCACCCAGGGACGGTGACAGGATCGTGGCGGAGCCACCCGCTGGCCGGCGGCCTCTCGGCTCTGCAGGAGTCGATTCTCGACCTGCAGAGGGCGGCCATCCATTACACGCAGCTTTGGATCGCGGCGGCGAAGGCGCCTGCTGCCAGCACCACAGGGAACGCCGCCGCGATTGCCGGGCTCGCCTACGCAGCGCCCAGCATCGCCATCCCGGCCCAAGGCGCGGCCGTGGCGACCGACCAGGTAGCCGTCATGCCGACCGTCGAGGACGCCCAGGGCAATGTCCTAAAGGATGCGGGGACATTCAGCATCGCGGGTCCAAGCGGAGCGACCGGGGTCGCCATCGACGCGGCGAGCGGGCTCGTATCGGTGGAACCTGGAGCCACTGCGGGCACGTATGCCGTCACGTACCTGCAGGGCGGCATCGCCGAGACGGTCGACCTCGCGGTGGGGCAGTAGCCCGCTCGGCATGGATCATTGGCGACATAGCCGCGATTCCTTAGTATAGGAGCGAGTCCCGCGTTCAGGCCCTGGCGGCTGTCGCACGGATGTTGCGGTGTGCGGTGGCGCCGGGGCCCCTCGCGGCGGATCAAGGTGGTCGGATGCTATGGGCAGGCGTCTCCCTTGGAGGTCGAAGCTCCTGGCCGCGGTCCTCGGCGTCGCGCTTGGCGCGTTCCCCGAGGGATGCGCCGCGGCCGGTAGCTACGCTGTCTTTACCGCGCACTACGTGCACCGCGCCCAGGTCGAGACGGAGCTGCTCGCGCGGATCCAGGCACTGCCACCTGCCCGGCGCCAGCAGGGCGCGGCCATCGGCCAGGCGGTCGCCGCGCTGAACCGGAGCATCCTGGCCCTCTACACCGAGGATCAGGAGCTCGCGGCGTCTGCGAGGCCACTGCCGCCCCAGCGCATCGCCGGCGACCTGCTGCCGGCACTGGGCCGGGCGCGGGCGGGTGCCGCGGCCGTGATCGAGGCCTGCAGCCGGGCGCCCTACCGCAGCGCGGCCTGGCACGCTCGGGTCGCCAACATCGTGGCGTCGTCCCGCGCGGTTGAGCGGAAGATCGCGGCGGAAATCGCGCGCGACGTCGCCGCGGCAGGGCGGGCTACATTCCGCAAGTCTTCCCTGGCTCAGAGAGACGCGCTGCAGAACGCCGTGGCGCGGCTGCAGACGACGGCCATCTCCATGCTGGACGCATGGCTGCTGCTCGCGGATTCCGCCTGGGCGGGCAGTCAGCCGGCGACGGCCCAGGGGCTCGCCTACACCGCTGCCGAGATCTCCATCCCGGCCAAGGGGCAGGGTCCGGCGGAAGACACCGTTGGCGTGCCGCCACGCGTCACGGACGCGAGCGGCCAGGTGCTGCCGGATACCGGCACGTACCGCCTGCTAGGACCTCCAGGGTCTCGCGGCGTGAAGGTGGACGGTCTGATCGGCACCTTGGAGGTGCGCCCAGGCGCCACGCCTGGGCAGTACACCGTCAAGTACACCCAGGGCCGGGCTGCGGAGCAGGTCACCGTCCAGATCGTGCCGTAGAGAGCCGTAGGTGGTGGCATCTGGTGCGTGTCCTTCTGGTGGACGACGAGGTCTCCCTGGTCAAGGCCCTGTCGCAGCTTCTGCGGCAGCATCAGTACGCGGTCGACGGCGCCTTCGACGGGCCGACGGGGCTCGACATGGCCCGGGCCGGCATCTACGACCTCCTGCTCGTGGACGTCATGCTGCCGGGCCTCTCCGGCACCGATCTCGTGCGCACGCTGCGGGAGGAGGGAGACACCACCCCCACCCTGATGCTCACCGCGCGCGGCACGGAGGAAGACAAGGTGATGGGCCTCGACAGCGGCGCCGACGACTACGTCGTCAAGCCGTTCGGCACGAACGAGCTCCTCGCCCGCATGCGCGCCCTGACGCGGCGCGTCGGGGATGTCGTGGGCGTGCACACGCTCCAGGCGGGCGGCTACACCCTGGACCTCGTGCAGCGCGTCGTCTTCCGCTCCGGCGAGGCTGTGCCCCTCACCCACAAGGAGTTCCAGCTGATGGAGCTCTTCATGCGCCGCCGCGGCCAGCTGCTGTCGCGGGAGGTGATCTTCGATCGGGTGTGGGGCTTCGACGCGGACGTGAACAGCAGCGTCGTCGACACCTACATCTACTTTCTGCGCCGCAAGCTCGGGCGCGCTGAGGCGGGCTGTGCGCCAGGGCCGTCGGACATCCGGACCATTCACGGGGCGGGCTACATGTTCCGGCCCAGCGGCGGGTCGCCGGACGAGGCGCCGTGACGCGGCCGGAGCCTGCCGCCCCGGCCCGCCGACCGTCCGGGCAAGGGTCCGCCTACAGCTGGCGGCTGTTCCGCGGCCTGCGCATCCACCTGGCGGTCCTGCTCGCGGCGCTGTTCCTGGTCTTCTACGTCGTGACCGCCGTGCTGATCTACAGCCTGACGGCACGGCTCACCCAGAGCAACCTCGATGCCATCTTGCGCGACACCACGCGGCCGCTCGCGGTCAGCGTGCTGGCGGAGATGGACCGGGGCGTCTTTCCCTCGCAGTTCGTCGAACTCGCGCGCCTGGCCGAGATGTACCCCAAGGTGTCCGCGATCGGGCTGCGCGACGCCCAGGGGAACGTCATCGCCAGCACCGCGCCGCTCGTGACGGGGACATTGCCCTACCAGTCGCCCGGCGGTGCCCAGACCGTTGCGGACGACCACGTTGCGAGCCGGGGCTGGTACCGCGTCCTGACCCTGCGCCTTCTGAGTCCCTATAGGCAGACGCTCGGCTACCTGCAGGTGGCCCTCAACATCGACCGCGACCGCACGTCCTTGGCTCGCCTGGCCGAGGTCCTGGTCCTGGTGGGCGGCCTCGGCATCCTGCTCGCCGCCGTAGCCGGCTTCTTCGTGTCGCGGCTGTCGCTGCGGCCCGCCGTGCGGGCGTGGGAGCAGCAGGAGCAGTTCGTCGCCGACGCATCCCACGAGCTGCGGACACCGCTCGCCGTGATGCGCGTCAACCTGGACGTCGTGAACAGCCGGCCGGAGGCCACGGTGGCGGACAACGCAGCGTGGCTGCAGGCGATCGAGGACGAGATGCATCGCCTGCACCGGCTCACCGATCAGCTGCTGACCCTGGCCCGTCCCGACGGCAGGCGCTCCGGGCGCAGCATGAGGCCGGTGGACCTCGGGGCGCTCGCGGCACGATCGGTCGCGGCGTTTCGCCCTGCGGCCGAGGTCAAGGGGCTGGAGCTGTGCTGTGTCGCGCCCGCGCCGGGGCGCGAGGGAGACGGCGCGCTCACCGCGATGGGCGATGCGGACAGCCTGGCGCAGCTTCTGGGCATCCTCCTCGACAACGCCATCAAGTACACTACCGCAGGGCGGGTCGAGGTGTCGGTGGAACGACACCGCCAGGAGGTGCGCCTAAGCGTGCGCGACACGGGCATCGGCATCGCGCCGCAGCACCACGACAGGATCTTCGACCGTTTCTACCGCGCCGATGCGGCCCGCGCCAAGGAGAGCGGTGGCGCCGGGCTCGGGCTCGCGATCGCCCAGGCCATCGCGGCGGCGCACCGCGGACGCATCGCCGTCGAGAGCCAGCCGGGGCAGGGGAGTGCCTTCGTCGTGTCGCTGCCTGCGACCGACCGCAGGAGCTGAGGGCCCAGCCGCAGCCCGACCGCGTGGTGGCCGCGCTGGCCTTCCTTCTGTTCCTCCTCGGCGGTGCTTGGCGCTACGATCAGGCGGCTCTTTGCCGTCCTCAACGTCGCGCTCTGGGGCGGAGGCCGCCCTCCGGGTGCGCAGCGAGAGCCTCGGACACGCGCTCCGGGCGGGGTCCGGGCGGCTCCGGTCCACCGGCGCCCCTGGGCGCTCTATGCAATCTTGCACATCTGGCCGGATCATGCGCGAGGAAGCGGCGGCGTCTGAGGCGCTGCCGCAGGAAGCGCTCCTTCCCTCAGCCCCCTGACCGGTGGCCGCGCGCAGGGCCAAGGCGGGTCCAGCCGCGCGCCTCGGCCACCTTGAGCAGACGCTCGTCCGGATGCACCGCGACCGGCCTGCCCACGGCCTCCAGCAGGGGCAGGTCTTCGTAGCCGTCCGCGTAGTAACTGCACTCCGGCCAGTCGATGGAGATCCCCTGGACCAGGGGATCCGCCTGCACGCGGTGGAGCTTCTCCCTGCCGCGACAGACGGGGCCCGCGAGGAGTCCTGTGTAGCGCCCGCGGGCAAGGGCCAGGCGGGTGCAGAGGCAGCGATCGAAGCCGAGCTGAAGCGCGACGGCCTCGGCCAGCAGGTCCACCGTGGCGCTGACGAGCCAGAGTTCGGCACCCCGCCCGCGTTCCTCGGCCAGGGCGGCGCGCATCGCCGGCCTCATGTCGGCGGCGACATCACCTGCCGCCAAGGAGGCCACGGCTGCCAGCCGCCCGGGGTCGAGTCTCGCCAGATAGTGGGCGAAGGCACCCGGCCACCAACTGCTGAGCGGCGTGCCGGGCGTGAGGCGAGAGAGCGCAAGGCGAGCCAGAAGGAGAACGAGGCCGCCGCCGCGTACCCCGTCGCGCCAGAGCCGCTTCAGCAGGCGAGCGTACGCATAGCCGTCGACGAGTGTCCGGTCGAGATCGAAGAACGCGACGAGCAGTGGAGATCCTCCTTTGGCCGCCCGGCGCCAGCGCCTTCGGGCGATGCTCAGAGGTAGGCGCGCCGGTACTGCTGCGGCGGCGTCGCAGCCACGCCGAGCTCGCGCTGAGCCGCGAGCGTCCAGTGCGGGTTGCGCAAGAGTCCTCGCGCGATGCAGACGAGATCCGCCTGGCCGGAGGAGATCGCGGCGTCGGCAAGCGCCGGGTAGTCCATCCTGCCGACCGGCATGGCGGGCACCCCGGCGCCGCGTACGGCGGCGGAGAGCGGCAGCCGGTAGCCGGGAGACTCCTCCTCGGTTGCGACGGCGTTGCCGCCGCTGCTGCAGTCGATCAGGTCGACGCCGCGGGCCTGGAGCCGTCGTGCCACCTCCACCGTGTCTGCCAGCGTATAGCCGCCGGGAACGCCGAGCTCGTGCATCGAGAGCCTGGTCCAGACGGGCTTGTCCTCCGGCAGGACCGAACGTACGTCCTCGGCCACCTCGAGCATCAGGCGCTGGCGCCCTGAGAGGTCCCCGCCGTAGCCGTCCGTTCGGTGGTTGCTGAGCGGAGAGAGGAACTGGTGCAGGAGGTAGCCGTGGGCGCCGTGCAGCTCGACGAAGTCGAACCCGGCCCGGTCGGCGCGGCCAGCGGCGGCGACGAAGCTGTCGCGGATGCGTGCGATGCCCGCCGCGTCAAGCTCCTGCGGCGTCCGGTAGTGGTCCGAGAACGCGACGGGAGATGGGCCGACGGCGTCGAAGACGGGATCGGCCTTGCGGCCCGCGTGGCCGAGCTGGACGCCGATCATGGCGCCGTGCCCGTGGACGAACGCGACGAGTCGAGCGAGGGCAGGCACGTGACGGTCGTCCCAGAGGCCGACGTCGGCGGGACTGAGGCGGCCCTCCGGCGCGACCTGCGTCATCTCGACGATGATGGCGCCCACGCCGCCGACGGCGCGGGCGCCGTAGTGGACCAGGTGCCAGTCGGTGATCGTGCCGTCCTCCAGGGCGGAGTACTGGCACATCGGGGACATGACGACGCGGTTGCGCAAGGTGAGTCCACGCTGGCTGAACGTGTCAAACAGGTGCATCTGGCGGATTCCTCCCACGCGCGCAGCATACCGCCGGCGCCTGGGCAAGTAAAGTTCAGCGTCCCAAGGCGCTGAGGATCTCGGCGAAGAGCGGCGCCCCGCGCCCCGTCACGGGATCCCAGCCCGCGCCGCAGCGGTAGCCCTCGACGCCGTCGTAGGCATTTTGTCCAGTCAGGATATCGCGGAACGCGTCCATGGGCAGGGTGTAGATCAGGGACCAGAGGGTAGGGCGGCCGCCCAGGGCTTCGCGCAGGCGCAGACTGGCGCCTGCGGCCACGGGTGCGGCGACCGACGTGCCGCCGACGACGGTGATCTCCGCCCCGAATACCACCTGGTAGCCTGTCATGGGGTCGGCGTCGAGGGCGATGTCCGGCACCCCACGCGCTGTCTGCCCTGCAGGCAGGAAGGACTGCTGCGCCGACGTCGCGGTGAACACGGTGCTGAAGCCGCCGCCGCTCGCGCCGTTCTGGTCCGTGTCGGTCCAGCCGGTCTCCATGAGGCCGGACGGGCCGAGGACGAGGTGCGTGCCACCGACGGCGATCGCGTGCGGGCAGCAGGCCGGGTAGTCGACCTGCGCCACGGCCGGCAGGACGGGACTCGAGACGCCTGCCGCACCCTGATCGCCGGAGGCGACGAAGGTGTCGGCGCCGGCGGCAAAGAGACGCTGCAGCATGAGGTCCGTGGCCCTGAGGACGGCCGGCGGCAGGAGAAGCTCGCCGTCGCCGTAGCTTACCGAGACGACGTCGGGCGCCAGCGAGAGGGCCCTGCGCAGAGCGTCGATGACGTGCACCGCAAACGAGGCGTTGGTGGTGCCCGAAGGAGCTTCGATGAAGTAGACCTGTCCGCCCTGCGCGGCGGCCCAGATCCACTCGAGATCGAGCGTCGCCTCGAGATCCTGCGGCTGGTCGCCGGGTCCCACCAGCCCCCGGTCCACCCGCAGCACGGTCGGCACCAGCCGTGGCAGGCCCATCTCGTGACAGAAGAGATCGACGTCACCCTGGCGGAATCCCGAGGAGAATTCGAGCAGCGCGGCCTTCCTGGCGGCGCCGGCTGGCGGCAGGGCGTCGTAGCCGTATGCCCGTGCGATGTCGGCCGGCCTGTAGCCCGCAGAGGTCGCCTCTGCACTGTGCGGGTGACGCGGTCCACGCGGGCGCGGCCGCTCCCATCCCAGCCCGACCACTGCGGCCACCTCCGCCGCCAACGCGCGGGGCAGCTTGGGTTCGTCGCGGAGCCAGAGGCCGTCCCCTTCGTCGGCCAGGAGACGGACACGGAAGGCGGCATCGATCGCCGCGACGCTGCCGCCAGTCTCGAGCACACCGGCCTCCCCGTCGAGCTGTGGCAGGCGCAGGCCGCTCGCAAGGCAATGGCGCATCAGCGCGGCGACGGCGCCCTGCGGAAGATCGCGTCCCTGATGGCGGAGCACGATGTCGAGCTCGACTTGCCGATCGGACGGCGCCGGGTTCAACCGGGGTAACGGGTGTATCGGCAGATGGCCGGTCAGAGAAACCCACTGCATGCAGCCACATCCTTTCCCGCTTCGGGCTCTCTCCCTGCTCGCAGCCTATGACACGGCGGATGGAGCCTGTCGCCAGTGCCCAGGAGGATACCGACACCTAGACGCGATGTGGTGTAAAGAGGATGTGCGGCGAATAGAGAGAATGAATGTGGCGTGCGAAGGAAGGTGAGAGGACGGGAACGCATCGTCTTCACCGCAAGGCCGCGACCGTCCAGGACGCCGCGTGCGGCGGGCGCCGCGGCAGGAGCCCGCTGCGGTCGCGGGCAGGGTCGCGCCAGGATTTCGGGCGGGTTTTCGTCCAGCGTCACAGATGAAGGGGGTCTCGGCTTGAGCGAGGAGAGCACAGGGATCAGCGAAGCCGAAATTGCGGTCCACTGGGGAGAAGAGTCCTATTTCCATCCACCGCTGACATTTGTCGCGCAGGCGAACCTCATCGACCCGCGCATCCGCGAGCGCTTCAGCCTGGAGAACTTCCCTGAGTACTTCAAGGAGTTCGCCGACCTCCTCACATGGGACAAGTACTGGGAGAAGACCCTCGACACCTCCAATGCCCCGTTCTACCGCTGGTTCGTCGGCGGCAGGCTGAACGCGAGCTACAACTGCATCGACCGTCACCTCGCCGCCCACAGCAACAAGACCGCCATACACTTCGTGGCCGAGCCCGAGAATGAGCGGATCGAGCATGTCACCTACCGGGAACTGTGGGTGCGGGTGAACGAGTTCGCCGCCCTGCTGCGCGACTTCGCCGGCGTGAAGCGCGGCGACCGCGTCACCATCCACATGCCGATGACGCCTGAACTGCCCATTGCCATGCTCGCCTGCGCCAGGCTCGGCGCCATCCACTCGGTCGTGTTCGCCGGCTTCAGCGGCAAGGCGTGCGCCGAGCGCATCGTCGACTCGGAGAGCGACGTGCTGATCACGATGGACTCCTACTATCGCAACGGCGCCTTGCTCGATCACAAGGAGAAGGCGGACATCGCCTACCAGGAAGCCCAGGCGATGGGACACACGCTGAAGAAGATCCTTGTGTGGCAGCGCTACGCCGGCCGCTACTCCTCGCCGACAGCGATGGTGGAGGGGCGCGACTACATCGTGCAGGACCTCCTGGGCCAGTATCGCGGCCAGCGCGTGACGCCCGAGTCGATGAACGCGGAGGATCCGCTCTTCCTCATGTACACGAGCGGTTCCACCGGGCGGCCCAAGGGCGCGCAGCACGGCACCGGCGGCTACTTGTCCTATGCGACCTGGACGTCGAAGATGATCCAGGACATCCACCCCGAGGACGTCTACTGGTGCATGGCCGACATCGGCTGGATCACCGGCCATTCCTACATCGTCTACGGGCCGCTCGCGCTCGCCGCGTCGACGGTGATCTACGAGGGCACGCCGACCTACCCTGACGCCGGCCGCCCCTGGCGCGTCGCCGAAGAGCTCGGCGTGAACATCTTCCATACCTCCCCGACGTCGATCCGTGCCCTGCGCAAGGCGGGGGGCGGCGACCCGGAGAAGTACGACTTCCACTTCAAGCACATGACGACCGTCGGTGAGCCGATCGAGCCGGACGTGTGGAAGTGGTACTACGAGAAGGTGGGCAAGGGCGCCGCGGCGATCGTGGACACCTGGTGGCAGACCGAGACCGGCGGGTTCCTCTGCACCACCGTCCCAGCGCTCGACGCGATGAAGCCGGGCAGCGCGGGACCGGCCCTTCCGGGCATCCACCCGATCATCTTCGACGAGGACGGCAACGCGATTCCGGCTGGCTTGAACAAGGCCGGCAACATCTGCATCCAGCACCCCTGGCCGGGGATCTTCCAGACCATCTGGAAGGACCCGGAGCGTTTCGTGCGCACGTACTTCGCGAAGTACAACAAGAATCCGGAGAGCACCGACTGGCGCGACTGGCCGTACATGGCCGGCGACGGCGCGATGCAGGCCCCGGACGGCTACTACCGCATCCTTGGCCGCATCGACGACGTGATCAACGTCGCCGGACACCGCCTCGGCACGAAGGAACTGGAGTCCGCGGCGCTGACGGTGCCCGAGGTCGCGGAGGCCGCCGTGGTAGCCGCGAAGGACCAGATCAAGGGCATCATGCCCGAGATCTACGTCTCGCTGCAGCCGGGCATCGAGCCGACCGAGGAGCTGCGCAGGCGCGTCTCGGAGGCCATCGCCAAGGAGATCGGCCCGATCGCGAGGCCGCGCGGCGTCTACATCGTGCCCGACCTGCCGAAGACCCGCAGCGGCAAGATCATGCGCCGCATCCTCGCCGCCATCTCCAACAACAGCGGCGACGTCGGTGACGTGACGACGCTCTCGAACCCGGAGACGGTGGACCTCATCCGCAACATGCACAGCTGAAGTCGCGCGAGGGCGGTCCCGGCCAAGCACTGGGGCCGCCCTTGCTATGCTCTGCGATGCGTTGGCGGTACACTGGTCGCGGTTGCTTCGCAACCTGCAGCGGCTACGGGGCGTTCTCCGGTATGACTCGACATGGCGTGCGGAGGTGCGATTCTTGCGCGAACGGTGGATCGGCGCTCTGGCAGTCATGCTGCTGCTTGCGGGATGTGGCGCGTCGCCAAAGCCGTCGGGGGCCAAGCAGAGCCCTGCGCCGGAGAAGCAGCGGGCGGCCCGGAAGGCGTCTGCGACCCTCTACTCCGCCGTGGCGGTGACGATCGACAATCAGCAGGCGGCCTGGCCGCAATCCGGCCTCGCCGAGGCCGACCTGGTCTTCGAGTTCCCTGCCGAAGGCGGCATCACGCGCTACCTGGCCGTCTTCTGGCACCAGAGCGCGGCCAAGATCGGGCCGGTCCGCTCGACCCGCATCTACTTCGACAACGTCGCGGCGGCCTACGGCTGGCCACTTGCCCATGCCGGCGGCAACGTCGACGCGCTGCGCGCCATCGGCCCCTTGGGCATCAAGAACCTCGACCAGATCTACGGCTCGGGACAGTGGTTCTGGCGTTCGACCGACCGCCAGATGCCGCACAACCTCTATACGTCGACAAACCTCTTGGAACAGGGCATCCGCCAGGACGGCTACACTCCGGCTGGCATCCCGGCCTTGCCGCAGGGCAAGCTGCAGGGCCAGACGGCGAAGAGCAGCCTGATCGTCTACGCGGACATCCCGAACGTCTGGGTCTACGAGGTCGGCTGGGTGTGGCAGGGAGGGGCGTACCAGCGCCAGATCGACGGTCAGGACGTGGTGACGCAGGCAGGGCACGACGTACGGGCGGCCAACGTCGTGACCATCATGGCACCGGAGTTCGCGGACCCCGACCCCTACACCGTCGGGGCGGTCAACTTCGATCTCACCGGCGGCGGCCAGGGCTACATCATGTCGGGCGGCGTGCGCCAGGCCATCACCTGGACGTTCGGACAGGGCGGATTCCACTTCCTGCTGCCCGACGGCAAGCCGGCTCCGTTCGCGAGCGGCCAGACCTGGGTTGAGGTCGCGCCGACCGGTACCGCGGTCACATTCCAGCCGGGGACCTGATGGCGATCCGGGTCGGCACCTGCGCCTTCACCGACCACGAAGGCTTCTATCCGCCGGCGCTGCCTCAGGGAGAGCGCCTGGGGTACTATGCACGCCATTTCGATCTCGTCGAAGTCGACTCGACATTCTACGGGCTGCCGCGCCCCTCCACCCTCGCGCGTTGGGTGGAGGCCACGCCAGAGGGCTTCACCATGGACATCAAGGCGGAGCGCCGCATGACGGGCCATGTGCGCGGCATGACGCTCCGGGACCAGCTCGCGGCCTGCCGGGAGTTCCAAGACCGCTTCGACGCGTTCTCCCGCAGCGGCCGCATGGGGTACGTGCTGCTGCAGTTCCCGCCCTGGCTGCGCCTGGGCACGGAGGCGATGCAGGCCCTGCGCAGCTTGCGGCAGGAGCTTGCGGCGTTCAAGGTGTCGGTGGAGATGCGCAACCGCAGCTGGTACCACGGCGGCGGCGAGGAACTCCTGGGCCTCCTGCGCGAGATCGGCGCCGCCCATGTCGTGGCCGACGAGCCGCAGGTGGGACAGGGCTCGGTACCGCTCGTGGCGGCCGTCACGGACGACGTCGCCATCCTGCGCCTGCACGGGCGCAACGCGGAGACCTGGTATGTGCGCGGACAGTCCTCCCAGGACCGCTTCTACTACCTCTACAGCCAGGAAGAGCTCGTGGTCTTGCGGCGGACGGCCGAGGTGCTGCAGGAGTCGGCGCGGGAGGTGCACGTGCTGTTCAACAACAACCACGGTGATTTTGCGATCCGCGGTGCCCTGTCGATGCGGGAGATGCTCGGCCTCGTGCCGGGACCTCGCGACGGTGACGGCCTGTTTGGCTCCGCATGAGATTTCGTCCCGCGCCAGGAGCTCGCCCGCGCGGCGCGAAGTGAGCGGTGGAAGGGGGCGGGCGATGAGGGAGGCGCAGAGCCTGCACGAAACCGCGCGGGCCGCGCGCCGCACCGTGCTGCGCGCCGGTGCGGTCCTCCTGGGCCTCTTGGCCGTGCTCGGCGTCAGCGGCAGCGCGGCCTTCCACGTCCCGTTCGGTCACGCCCTCTACCTGAGCATCGTGACGATGACCACCCTCGGAGACGCGCACCTTGCGGTCAGCAGCGGCCTTGAAGAGACATGGGTCTCGGTCACGGTGCTTTCCGGCATCGTGATCGGCGTCGCGGCGATCGCCAGCCTCACAGGGTTCGGCTGGGTGGACTACTTCCAGGCCCTGGGCAGGGAAAGGACGCTGAACCGGTTGCAGCAGCATGTGATCGTGGCCGGCGGCGGCCGGGTGGGACGGCGGGCAGCCCGTGAGCTTCTGGCGGCGCGCCGCACAGTGTTGGTGATCGAGCGCGATCCGCAGCTCGTCGAGGATCTTCGGGCGGAGGAGATCGACTCCGTGCACGGCGACGCCACGGACCGCGCCGTCCTGGAGCGCGCGGGGCTGGCCCGCTCGGCGGGACTGATCGCGGCCTTGCCGGACGATGCCGCGAACCTCTACGTCGTCAGCCTGGCGCGGGACCTGCGTCCGGGGCTGCCGATCGCCGCGAGGGCCGCAGAGGTCAGGGCGGCGGAGCTGCTGCAGCGCGCCGGCGCGACCCGCGTCGTATTGCCTGAGATCTCCGCCGGCCGCAACCTTGCGGCGTTCCTGACACGACCGACGATGGTGGAGCTGCTGGAGGATGGATCGGTCGAGGAGATCCGCGTGGATCCTGCGTCGCGCCTGTGCGGTATGACGATCGCCGAGGCGGTGGCGCGTGGCTTCAGCGGCACCGTGGCGGCCGTCAAGCGGCAGGGACGCTTCCTGCCGGGCATCGGCGGTGACACGCGGATCGAGGCGGAGGACATTCTGCTGCTCGTGGGGGACCCGGAGCGGCTGGCGCAGGAGCTGCCGCTGCTCATCGGCTGACAGCACGAAGCTTGGGGGATGACGTGTGGCGAATATCCGGGGCGCGCTGGCCCTCGTCCTTGCGACCGCCATCTGGGGTGGAGTCTACGTCGTCAGCCGCGTTGTGCTGCGCTACATCCCGCCGGTGCAGCTGGTGGAGATACGGCTCGCACTGACGCTTGTGGCTCTCCTGCCGTTCTACCGGCGGCAGGGGCCGCGCCCGAGCCTCGGCGACTACGGGCTCGCGCTCGTGAGCGGTACCGCGGGATTCGCCCTGTCGCTCGTCGCACAGTTCTACGGCACCTTCTGGTCGTCCGCGCATATCGGCTCGCTCGTCACGGCCTCGTCGCCGGCGTTCATCGCCCTGCTCGCGCTGCCGGTGCTGGGCGAGCGCCTCAAGGCGCCGCAGATCGTCGCGATCGTGCTGGCACTCGCGGGCGCCGTCGTCGTCATGGCGCCCGGAGCGGGCGGCGGCGCCACGCCGCGCGGCGTGCTCATGTTGATCCTGTCGGCCGTGACCTGGGCGGTCTACACTGTGTTCAACCGCCGCCTGGCTCGACGTCAGGGGCTATGGTTCATCAGCTTCATGACGACGCTGTTCGCGTTTCTCGTCCTCCTGCCCGCGAGCGGATCCATCCTCAGCCTGCCGTGGAGCCGCTTCGGCGCCTTCCTCTACCTCGACATCGCCTTCATCGGATTCGTGTCGACCGCCTTCGCCATGTACCTCTGGAATTACGGCTTCATGCAGATGCCCGCCGCGACCGCGAGCCTCTTCCTCTTTGTCCAGCCGATCGTCGGCACCCTGCTCGGCGTGCTCGTGCTGGGCGAGAGGCTCTCCCCGTGGCTTTGGCCCGGGGCGCTGCTGATCGTGACGGGCGTATTGCTGGCGTTGCACACCGGCGAGCCGGATCGACCGCGGGAGGCTGCCGTGGAAGGGGACGCCTAAGAGCGCTTCTGCTCGCGGCGCAGGCTGAGGTACAGGGAGAGCGCGATCAGGGCGAAGAGCAGCACCCCGAGCCAGACGCTCCCGGTGCCCTTGGCGATCAGCCAGATGACCGCCAGGGCAACGATCGGGCCGAAGAACTGAAACGCATCCTCGTAGACGAGGTCCAGGAGCACTTCCCACACCTTGCGCAACGTCCTGTCCTCCTAGGCGAGCTTCTGCTGGGGCGTCGGCTCGAGCCAGCGGCGCAGACCCAGGCTCACCAGGGCGAAGAGCGCGATGAGCACGACGATCAAGAGGTCCTGCTGCCACCAGTGCACGCCGATGCCCTCTCCGGCCCAGAAGGTGCCGAAGGCGGAGAGCATCACGCCGACGATCCACTTGAGCGCGTTCTCGGGCACGCGGCTCAAGGGGGTGCGCAGCAGCACTCCCGCGGCAGCCACGACGACGAAGGCGATGGCCGCCCCCAGGATCGCCGACTGCAGCAGGCCCGCGTTCGCGCCGAGCGTCAGCACGATGAAGATGACCTCGATGCCTTCGAGCAGCACGCCGTTGAAGGCGGTGGCGAACGCGAGGGACTCCGTGTTCTGCGCCGGCGCCTGGCGCAACTGCTGCACCTCGCGCTCGTAGATCAGAGCCTCATCGTGCATGGCCTTGCGGCCGCTGCTGCGCAGGACGGCCTTGCGGAGCCACTTGAGGCCGAACAGGAGCAGGATGAGGCCGACGAGGGCACGGAAGAAACCGATCGGGAAGAGGGCGAGGATGGCGTAACCGAACGCCGCGACGAGGGCAGCGAGCGCCACCAGCGCAACCGCCGTGCCCCAGATCGCGGGACGCCAGCCGCCCACCGAGCGTGCGGCGAGAAAGATCGTGAGCGCTTCGACGAACTCGACGCCCGAGGCCGCGAAGACCGCGAGCACTACGACGACGTTCAAACCTTCAGCCCTCCTGCGTGATCCATCGGACAGGGTGATCTTCGCATCAGGAGTGGACCGTTCCTTCCGAACCTGCGAAGCGGCGCTGTGAAACTCCGATGAAGGCCTGCGCGGCAGCGGAGAGGCGCGCGTCGCGCGGCAGGACGAGGCTCGTCTGGCGGCTCAGGGACGGCAGCCCCGCGGGTTCGAGTCGGCGCAAGAGCCCTGCTGCGAGATCCCCCCTGGCTGTGGACAGCGGCACGAAGGCAAGGCCGAGACCGCGCAGCAGCACTTCGCGGACGGCCTCGTGGCCGTCGAACTCGAGCGCGATGCGTGGGCGGATGCCGTGCTGCTCCAGCACCGCGTCGACGAGGGCGCGCAGGTGGGTGCCAGTCTGGTAGGCGATGAACGGCAGCTCCTGCAGGCTGTGCAGCGACAGGGGCGCCTTGAGGGACGCGACGAAGCCGGGGGACGCGACCAAGGCGACAGGATCCTCGAAGAGCGGCAGGCAGCGCAGGCGCGGGTGCGTGACGGGCGTCGTGGTGAGGGCGAGGTCCGCCTCGAGCTGCAGTACTTCCGCGACGGCGGTGCGCGTCGGCACGGTGTGCACGTGCACCTGCACGGAGGGATGCATGCGCAGGAAGTCCACGAGGAGGTCCGGCAGGGTGTACACGGCGACCGTGTCGACGCAGCTCAGGGTGAGGTCGCCTGCGCCCGGCGCGGCCAGCGTCGCGACCTGCTGCCTGAGGTCGCGCTGCAGGACCATCGCCCGCTGGGCGTAGGCGTAGGCCACCTCGCCCGCCGGCGTCGGCAGGACGGCGTGGCCGCGCCGCACGCAGAGCTCGGCGCCCAGTTCGCGCTCGAGGGCCTTGAGCTGGCGCGACACGGCGGGCTGCGATAGGTGGAGGTGCTCGGCCGCCGCCGTCAGGCTGCCGAACTCGAAGATCGCAGCAAAGGTCTGCAACTGGCGCAGGAACATCGCGTTCCCTCCCGTGGCCATGCATAAATGACATGCTGACGATGCATCATGTTCACTTTTATTATAGGACGATATCGAGTACGCTTGGGAGCCAGGGGGGGCTGTGGGTTGCCAACGTCGCTCGCGTGGATGATCGGCGGCGACCAAGGCGAGGGCATCGATGCGACCGGCGATGTCTTCGGCAGGGTCTTGAACCGCCTTGGCTACTACATCTACGGCTATAGGCACTTCTCGTCGCGCATCAAGGGCGGACACACGAACTTCACCGTCCGCATCGCGCAGGAACCCGTCCTGGCGCCCAAGGCCAAGGTCGAGGTGCTCGTGGCCTTGACGCAGGAGACGATCGACCGCAATTGCGGCCTGCTTGCGCAGGACGCACCGCTCCTGGCGGACAGCCAGCTGAAGCCCGTGCTGCCCGCGGGCTGCCCGGCACGGCTCGTCGAGATGCCGATGACGCAGATCGCGCGCGAGATCGGCGCTCCGGTGGTGCGCAACATGGTCGCCGTCGGGGCGTCCGCAGCCCTCTTCGGCTTGCCGCTCGCCGCATTCGAGACCTACGTGCGCGAGAAGTTCGAGCGCAAGGGCGAGGGCGTCGTCGGGCAGAACCTCGAGGCCTTGCAGCGCGGCCGCGGGTTCGTCGAGGAGGCTCGACTCGCGGGGCGCTTCGCGCTGCCACAGCCTGCGGCCGGCGAGCGCTACCTCATGACGGGTAACGACAGCCTGGCGCTCGGCGCCGTGGCTGCCGGCTGCCGCATCATGGCCGCCTACCCGATCACCCCTGCGACCGATATCATGGAGAGCCTCGCGGGCCTCTTCCCGCGTTTCGGCGGAGCGGTTTGCCAGATGGAGGACGAACTTGCCGCCATCACGCTCGTGATCGGGGCGAACTACGCCGGCGCGCGTGCGATGACGGCCACCTCGGGCCCCGGCTTCAGCCTGATGCAGGAAGGCATCGGCCTCGCGTCCATGGCCGAGATCCCCGCCGTGGTCGTGGATACGCAGCGCGTCGGCCCCTCGACGGGCATGCCGACCAAGAACGAGCAGTCCGACCTCATGGCGGCAGTGTTCGGCGGGCACGGCGAGGGACAGCGCATCGTCCTTGCACCAGGCACGGCGGCGCAGGCGTTCTCGGACGGCTTCGAGGCGTTCAACCTCGCCGATCGCTACCAGTGTCCCGTCATCGTCCTCTCAGACCTCGCGCTGGCCCAGTGGCTGCAGTCGGTGGAGGACTTGCCTCTCGATGCGCACGTCGTCGATCGCGGTCTTCTGGTGACGCAGGAGGAACTCGACGGGCTCACGGGCGAGTTCGAGCGGTACAGCATGACGGAGGACGGCATCTCGCCGCGGGCGCTGCCCGGCATGGCGAAGGGACAGTTCCTCGCGACCGGCGTCGAGCACGCGCCGTCCGGCAAGGTCTCCGAGGCTCCCCAGAACCGCATGGCGCAGGTCGAGAAGCGAAGCCGCAAGCTCGAGCCTTTGCGCGTGCGGCCGGATGCCATCGAAGCCAGGCACACCGAGGACGCCCAGGTCGTGATGGTCGTGTTCGGCTCCACCGTCGGCGCGGTGGACGAGGCGGTGGACGCCCTGCGCGCCGAAGGCGTGCGTGCGGGCCGTGTGCAGGTGCGGCAAGTCTGGCCGATACCCGACGTGCCCCTTGCGGCCGCCTTGAGCGGCGCCCGGTCGGTGCTGGTCGTCGAACAGAACGCGACGGGGGAACTCCGGCAGCTCATGCGCATCGCCGGCCTCGAGGATGGCCGCTACGATTCGCTGCTGCACTTCGACGGCACCCTGTTGGGACCCGACGCGGTGGTGGCTGCGGTGCAGTCCCTGACCGTTCGCGAGGAGGTGTGAAGATGGAAGCCGTGACGCTTCAGGACTACAGGACGTCCGAGAAGTCCTGGTGGTGTCCAGGCTGCGGCGACTTCGGCGTCCTCGCCGCGCTGCAGAAGACGCTCGTCAAGCTCGGCATTCCGCCGCACCGTGTGGCCATTGTGGCCGGCATCGGCTGCAGCGGAAAGATGGGTAACTACATCAATTCGTACAACATCCATGTGGTGCACGGACGTACTTTGCCATCGGCCCTGGGCGTCAAGCTCGCGAACCGTGAGCTCCTCGTGATCGCGGCGGGCGGGGACGGCGACGGGTTCGCCATCGGCATGAACCATTTCGTCCACGCGGTGCGGCGCAACATCGGCGTCAAGTACATCGTGATGGACAATCACATCTACGGACTCACGAAGGGCCAGAACTCCCCGACCTCGGATCACGGCCAGAAGGTGAAGGCGGCGCCGTTCGGCAACGTCGAGTCGCCGGTGCGGCCGCTGTCGCTGGCGCTCACGGCCGGCGCCACCTACGTCGCGCAGGGCTTCTCCTCGAACCAGGCGCAGCTCGCGCGGCTGATCGAGGGCGCCATCGCGCACCCGGGCTTCGCCTTCGTCAACGTGCTGAGCCCGTGCGTCACGTACAACAAGATCAACACCTACGACTTCTACAAGGAGACCCTCTTCGACCTCGACGCGGATTCCGGCTACCAGGCGGACCGCAGGGGCGATGCCATCGCGGCGGTGCTGGAGCGGGAGGAGCTCGTGACGGGTCTCATCTACCGCGATCCCGCGTCGGTCTCCTACGAGGAGGCCCTGCCCGGCTTTGCCAAGGAGCCGCTCGCGGGACGCGACATCGCGATCGGCAAGTCTGAGTTCCAGGAGCTCCTGGCGGCATACCGCTGAGCGCGAAGCAGTGGGGGCGCCGGCCGTGTGGCCGGCGCCCCTTGCCGCACGCCGGGAGGCAGCCCTGCCGGTTGATCTCAGGAATATGCAGGAAGCCGTGGAATCGTTCTCGGAGTGGCTTCTGGAGGTGATCAGGTGCGCGGCGCGTCATCCGCCATGCTCTTTTGGGGTGCCTCCCCGCGGCCCCCACGGTCGGTCTGGACGCAGAACACGCCTTGACGGCAAGGCCCGTGCCCGTCTCAGGACGGTAGATCCGCCGCGGGTGCGGCCGCCTCCGGCAGGCGCATGAGCCGCACCCAGCCGAAGGTGGCGATGGCTGCCACCGCCGCGATGCCCGGGAACAGGAGCCATGGCCCGCCGAGGGTCAGGAGGGAGCCGCCCGCGAGCGGGCCGACGGCGGAGCCGGAACGGTTCGCGAGGCTCACGAGACCGATCGCCTTGCCTCGGTCCTGGGCTCTGGCGCGAGAGGCGACGAGGCTCGTGATGCTCGGGCTCAGCAGCACCTCGCCGACGGTGATCACCGCGACTGGCAGCAGGAAGGGAAAGAAGCTCTTGAGCGGCGCCATCAGGAGAAAGCCGAGGCCGTAGAGGGCCGCGCCGATCGCGATCGCGCGCTCGGGCCGCCAGCTGCGGCTGACGGCGACGAGCGGCATCTGCAGGGCCACGACCAGCACCGCGTTCTCCGCGGCGAGGAAGCCGAAGTCGGACGGCGGCAGGTGGAGATAGACGCTCATATAGCCTGGTACTACCCAGTAGAGCTGGGAGTAGGTCAGGGAGACGAGGGCGAAGAGCCCTGTCACGGCAAGCAGGAAGGGGTCCCGCAGGAGACCAAGGCTGAGGCCGGCGGTGCCGGTGCGCTCGTGCACGCCGGCCTCGCTGCCATGCAGCAGCCAGTACGCGAGGATCCCGAAGCTGAGCGCGATCGCACCGCTCAGCAGGAAGAGGATCGAGAACGAGTGCTGGAGGAGGAAGGCCCCGAGCATCGGCCCCAGGATGATGCCGGCGTTGCCCGCGACCCGCTGCAGCGAGTAGGCGGGATAGAGCTGTTCGCGGGGCACGATGTCTGCCACGAAGGCTTGTGCCGCGGGGTCGAAGAGCGGCATGAGGCCACCTCGCACCACCACGAGGACGACGATCCAGAATGGCGCGCCAACGATCGCCAGACTCAAGGTCGCCAGCGCGCCCGCGCCGAGCGACAGGAACATGGTGGGCAACCGCCCCCACGCATCCGAGAGGAGCCCCCCCAGACTGACGGCCACCACCTGCGCGATGCCTTGCAGGAGGAGGACGAGGCCGACCATGGCGAGGTTGGCGTGCAGGGTGTCGTGGAGATAGACCGTGAGAAAGGGAAAGACGATCGAGGTGCCGATGGAGTTCAGGAGCCTACCGAAGAACAGCACCCAGAATGCCCTGGGATAATCCTGGAGTTCCCCGAGCAACGCGCGTTCGCCTCCATGCTGAGGCGGCCCGAGGGCCGTCTGCTATCATGGATTCGCTGCGGGATGTCGAAGTCCCGCAAGTGGCCGTGCGCGAGAAGGTGGAGCGTTGGACGATCGGAGTCCGCCCGACATCCCGAAGCAGCCGAGGAGCGCCTTCGTCACCGCAGGCGTCTCCGGCCTCGGGCGGGCCGTCGCGGAGCGCCTGCTGGCCATGGGCTACCGGGTCACAGTGACGCATCGCAGCTCGCACGAGAAGGCCCTGGCGTTCGAGACGTCTGCCCGTGCGCAGGGTCAGCAGCTCCTCGCCGTGGCCGCCGACGCCGCCGACGAAGGTGCGGTGCTGGCGTCGATCGAGGCGCACCGCCGGCAGTTCGGCAACCCGTGGGCCCTGGTGCACGCGGCCGGACCGTTCCTCGCGCCGCGCACGCCCTTCGCGGACGTGGAGATCGGGAGGCTGCGCGAGGTGCTGGACGGCAACCTTTGGAGCGCGATGCTCTACGCCCACGCCGTACTGAAGGACATGCGGGCGGGGGGTGGGGGCCGCATCGTCCTCTTCGGCTACGACCAGGCGGGGGAGCTGCCCGCCTGGCCGGGCCGCTCCGCGTATGCGGCCGCCAAGAGCGGCGTCCTGTCCCTGGCCAAGTCCTTGGCCGAGGAGGAGGCGCCACACGGCATCACCGTGAACGTCGTCTGCCCGGGCGACATCCGCCGGCCGCTCAAGGAAGGCACCATCGCCGAGGCCAGGAGGACCAGCGAGGGGGCCGCCCCGATCGGTCGTCCCGGAAGCGGCGAGGACATCGCGCGCATCATCGCCTTCCTGCTCGACGAGGACTCCGATTTCCTCACAGGCAACATCATCGCCGTGGACGGCGGGCTCGACGTGATCCACCGCGGACGCGGCTGAGCAGATCTGGAGGCGACATTCGTGAACCAAGCCATGATCGAGGCGGCGGTACGACAGATTCTGGAAGGAATCGGGGAGGACCTGGGCCGGGCGGGCCTCAGGGATACGCCGCGGCTGGTGGCCGAGGCAGCGGGGAAGATCCTTTCGGGATACGGCCGTGACCCGCGCCAGGCGGTCGAGGTGATCGAGGGGCCGGACGAGATCGTGCTCTTGCAAGACGTGCCCTTCTTCTCCGTCTGCGAGCACCATCTACTGCCTTTCTTCGGCACGGCGGACGTGGCCCTCTTGCCGGACGGCGGGCGCATCGCCGGCTTCGGCTCCCTGGCAGATCTGGTGGATGCCGCCGCGCGCCGCCTGCAGATCCAGGAGCGCCTGACCTCCGAGATCGCCGACGCACTGGAGGCGGCGCTCAAGCCGCAGGGCATCTACGTCGCCCTGCGGGCGCGCCAGCTCTGCATGCAGATGCCGGAGGGAAAGAGCCTTGGCACCGAGACCCGCACGCTCGTCGTTCGCGGCGCCTTCCTCGAGGAGCCCGCGCGGGGTGAACTGCAGGCATTGCTCGCCGGTGGCAGCCGATGAGCACCACGCAGGAGCTCTGGCAGCGGGCCCAGGCGGTGATCGCCGGTGGCGTCAACTCGCCGGCGCGCAGCTTCCGGCCGATGGGCGGCGACGCCCCGGTCTTCGTCAAGGCCGCCCGCGGCGGGCGCTTCCTTGACGTCGAAGGGCGCAGCTATGTCGAGTTTCTCGCAGCGTTCGGCCCGAACATCGTCGGCCACGGCCACCCGCTGGTGCTTGAGCGCGTCGGTGCCCAGCTCAGGGACGGCACACTGTTCGGCGCCCCCTGCCCAGGCGAGGTGGAGTTCGCCGAGCGGCTATCCGCGGCGATTCCCGAGATGGAGCAGGTGAGACTCGTCTCGTCCGGCACCGAGGCCGTCATGTCGGCCGTCCGCCTTGCCAGGGCGGCGACCGGCCGCGACCTCATCGTCAAGTTCGACGGCAACTACCATGGCCACGCGGACGCGGTGCTGGTGAGCACAGGGTCCGGGGCAGCCACGGCGGGTGGCGGCCACGACTCGGAGGGGGTGCCGGGCGGGGTGCGCAAGGACGTGCGCAGCCTGCCGTTCAACGACCTCGGCGCCTTGGCGGAACTGTTCGCCAAGGAGGGGAATCGGGTCGCTGCGGTGCTCATCGAGCCGATCTCCGGCAACATGGGCGTCGTCGGCCCGGCTCCGGGCTACCTCGAGGGAGTCAGCGAGATCGCGCACCGGCACGGGGCGCTGGTGATCGACGACGAGGTGATCGTCGGATTCCGGCTGCGCTTCGGCATCATCGGACCGCAGCTGGGTCTTAGGCCTGACCTGATCTGCCTCGGCAAGGCGATCGGCGGCGGGCTGGCGCTCGGCGCGTACGGCGGCGGCAGGCACCTGATGGGACTCGTCGCGCCGCTCGGCCCCATGTTCCAGGCCGGTACCCTGGCCGGCAACCCGCTTTCGGTGGCGGCGGGCCTCGCGACGCTGGACATCCTTGCGGCCGATGGAGTCTACCCGTGGCTCGACGCCATGGGCGAGCGCCTGGCGCGCGGGGTGTCGGCGGCGGCACAGGCGGCCCAGACCACCACGTCGCTCACGCGCTTCGGGTCGATGTTCACCCTCTTCTTCCGCGCCGCGCCGCCACGCGACTACCTCGAAGCGCAGGACTACGACCGGGATGCGTTCCGTCGCTTCTTCTGGGCGATGCTGGAGCGGGACGTCTACTTGGCGCCGTCTCCCTACGAGGCATGGTTCGTCACGCTCGGCCACACCGACGAGGATATCGCCCAGGGCATCCGCGCCGCGGAAGGGGCCTTTGCAGCCCTGACCCAGCGAAGCTAGACGCGCAGTCGGACGATGCGCAGCTCGCGCAGGATCGTCACGACGATCCCGACGCCGAGCGGCGCCAGGGCTCCGGCCCCGGCGAGCACGACACCTGCCGTGAGGAAGTGCCCGAAGTCCAGTGGCGGCGGTGCCGCCGCGCCTGTTGCGAAGACTGGCAGCTGCCCGCCTGTGAGGAGCGGCAGGAGGAACAGCGTCAGGACGGCGGCGTAGAGACCGTGCAGCATGCGCGCCAGGACGTACGGCTTCATGCGGATGTCGGTGTCGGCCAGCACGGCCGCCACCTGCGCCTGGACGGATAGACCCGACCAGGCGATGATCGCCGACACGACGACCGCCTGCTGCAGCAGACTCGCGTGCGCCTTGGCCGCGGCGGCCGTTCCGATATCGATCTCGAGCAGGCCCTGCAGGAGGCTGTGCGCAAGCGACGGCGCGATGCCGACGAGCGGCAGCAGCTGGCGCAAGGGCCAGAGCAGGAACGTCATCGCCCCCGTAGCATCGAGCACTCGGATCAGAACCGAGAAGAGCACGATGAAGCTCATGATCAGGAAGAGGGTCGCGATCGAGTCGCGAATCGCGTCCTGCAGCACGATGCCGAGTGGGCGCGTGTCCTCGCGCCGTGCCGCCAGGAGGGCGGCGACCGCGCGCTGCCAGATGCCCGTGGAGGCGGCCACGACCGCGGGACGCGCCGCGGCGTCCTCCCGCTTCGCCCAGCCGCGGAACGTCAGGCCGACGAACAGGGCGCCGAGGTAGTGGGCCGCCGCAAGGGTGACGCCAAGGGCCGGCATGCCGAACATGCCGACGGCGACCGCGCCGAAGATGAACAGGGGGTCCGCCGTGTTGGAGAACGCGAGCATGCGTTCCCCCTCCGCCCTGGTGCACAGGCCCTGACGGCGGAACTTGGCCGTGATCACGGCATCCATCGGATACCCTGCCGCGAGACCCATCGAGAGGACGAACGACCCGGCGCCGGGCACGTTGAACAGCGGACGCATCAGGGGCTCGAAGAGCTCGCCGAGGAAGTGCACGACGCCATAGGCGAGCAGAAGGTCCGAGACGATGAAGAAGGGGAGCAGGGACGGCAGCACGACGTCGAAGAAGAGTTTCATCCCCTCTTGCGAGGCGCGAAAGCCGTGCTCCGAGAACACGATCATGAGGATGACGAGGAGGAGCACGACCAGTCCCTGGAACAATGCCGAGCGCGCCTTCACCGCACCGCCTCCGCCGAGGATGTTGTCCTTGGGGAAGGTATGCGGGGAGCATGTTGGGGAATGTCTGCACCGAGCGGGACGACGAGGATAGGCAGGCTGCCAGGGGAGAGCTGGACGAAGCCGGGGTCGTGTCGAGGCAGGCAGGTGGACGCTGCTGGATAGGACTTCCTCGCCGCCATGACGAAACCATCCGACGCGGAGAGGAGTGGAGCCGGTGGACGAGGAGTTGAAGGATTACCTCGACGCCTTGCGGCAGGACCTTACGGGTCAAATCGCCACGTCCAGCACGCGTGCAGAGGTTTTGAACGCCGAGACTCGGGCACATGCCGACGGTCTGAATGCCGAGACTCGGGCACATGCCGAACGCCTGAACGCCGAGACTCGGGCACATGCGGAAGACCTGCACACATGGGGTCGAATCCTCATCGAGAACGTCCACCGAGATGTTCGCGTCGTAGCCGAAGGAGTCCAGGCGGTCAACGACAAGCTGGACCGCATCGCTGAAGACCATGAAAGGCGCATCCGGCGCCTTGAGGAGCGAATGCCTTAGACCGGCTCAGCGCCGCCGCTCACGCCGAGGCACGAGTGGTCTGTCGGAGGCGTGCAGAACGCCTTCATGCTGACAACAAAGGGTCCGCCGTGTTGGAGAACGCGAGCATGCGCTCCCACTCCGCCCTGGTGCACAGGCCTGGCGGCGAAACTCGGCTGTGATCACGCGCATGCGGCCGACCAGAGACAGGTTTCAGGAGCTGTGCGCCCAAAAGGGGATTGAAGCTCGCTCCTGACCGTCCGCATCCAGATGATGGCCAAGGAATACGAAGAGGGCCACGGTCCGCAGGCGGGCGCATGATGCGCGCCCACAAGGCGTCCGCTCCGCGCCGCATCCTACTGCTGCCAGGGTTCGAGGCTCACATCGCCGGAACTGGTCACGATATCGAGGCGGCCCGGGCTGCCCTGGCCGACACGTCCGGAGAACTCGGTGCCGTCGGCGTTGGACGTGAGCGGCGAGAGCGTGGACGATACGCCACCGCTGTCCACCTGCACCTGGAGCTGGAGCCGACCACCGGGCCTAATCGCCATGTCCACGTCGCCCGAGTCCGTCTCGACGCCGGCTGCGAGCCCCGGGTCGCCGGAGAAGCTGACGTCGCCGCTGTCGGAGGCGAGTGTCAGCTGGCCATCGGCGACGGCATCCTGTACGTCGAGGTCGCCGGAGTCCGTGTTGGCGGACAGCACGCCACGAAAGTCCGTGACGTGCAGGTCGCCCGAATCGGATGTCGCCCGCAGCTCACCGTACTGCCCGCGGCTGTAGACGTCGCCGCTGTCGGTGTCCACACGGACCGCGAGACCGGCGGGCAACGTCACGGTGAGGACATCCTCGTCTCCGGTCATGACCGCAGTATCGGGTGGTGTGAAGTTGAGCTCGACGTAGCCGGGGCTCTGGCGGATGGCGAGGGCGGTGTGCGGCCTTCCCGGCACGGACCAGCGGAGATGGAGGCGCGCCACCTTGGCGGTGGTCACGTCGACGTCGCCGAAGGTGGACGCAATCACGACACTTCTCAGGTTGCGCACGGCGAGGACCTTGCGGGCGGTACGCACGGGTTGGCTACTCAGCTTGAGGCCCGAAAGCACGGGAGCGAAGCTCCAGGTGGAGATGGAGTCCGCCACGGACCAGACGGCCGTGATCCCGACCGCGATTGCAGCCAACATGGCGACGGCAGCGATGACCAGGCGCAGGTTGGATCTGCCCGGCATGGGGCCACCTTCCTTCAACCTTTAGACCGGCGCGGGGCGGTGATGGTTTCCTCCTCGCACGAGGTCGCCGGGCGGCGTGCGCCATGAGGCGCTTCGCGCCGATCGGGCAGATTCGGGACCGGCTGTTCTCACGATGCCGGGCACATCCCGGCCCCTTGCGGCACGGGCGGGAGGACGACCGTGGATCATCCGCCCGTACCCGCAAGCCGTGCAGACGGTCGCCTCAGGCAGAGCCCCAGGGCCGGCGCCCGTTCAGACAAGGGGACGTGGACCGATGGAGCGCGGCCACTGTGGCTGGTCAGGCGGACGTGTCCGACCGGGCGTCGGGGCAGCCCAGTGGCGTGCGATCAGCGTGACCGCCGCCCAGGCGGCCAGTAGCCAGATCAGCCACTCATCGCCGTGCGTCAACCAGATCCAGACCGCGGCCAGGGCAAGATACACGCCCGTCGTCACGATGTCCGCGAAGGAGGTCTGTCGGGGCGCAGGCCAGTAGCGGTCCAGCACGTAGAGGGTGCATATACCGAACGCAACGCCTGCCGCGAGGCTCTTGAAGACCGTCGCGGCCACGGCAAGCACGAGCAGGTAGGCGGCGACGGTCAGAAGGTGTCGCCCGAGGACAGGCAGGAGCCGCGGCTGAAGGGCGCGTTGCGGCCGGTTCGCCGTGACGACGAGAAAGGCGGCGAGGCCGAATCCCGTGGCTGGTGCAAGGCCATGCATGATGCCGTGGACCACCCAAAGCACAAGGGCGCCAGCCAGAATACCCGCGGTGGTACGCGGGGCGCGCGTGAAGATCGACCTGATCGCCACCACCCCCCTGTAGAGTATGCCGTCGCCGTTCGGTCAGGGCTTCTGAGGAGCCTCAGGTTTGTGCGCGCGTACGAAGGTTTCCACGGCGCCGATGACCCGGCCGCCGTCGTCGGTCACCGGCTGCACATGTGTCTCGACCCATTTGCGGGCACCACCTGCCGTGCGCAGCGAGACCAGTTCGGATTGCGGCTTGCCGGTCTGCATGGCGCGCACGAGGGGGCAGGCGCCGAAGCAGAGCCGGGTGCCTGCGGCGTCCTTGTGGTCGAGTCCGCTGAGCCAGCAGGTGGCCCCAATGACGGCCGCGGGCTGGTAGCCCGTCACGCCGACTGCCTCGTCGTTCCAGGCGATGATATGGCGCGAGCGGTCGACCGCGTAGGCAGCGCCCTCTTTCGGCATGGCTGCCGTCAGTGTGTCCGACGCGTCCAGGCGGGACTGCAGCCAGCCTTCCGTGAACCTGCTGATCTTCGACGCCGGCACTGCGCGGCCGAGCAGCGGCCCTTGGCCCAGGGCGATCTTCTGGCGCACCAGTTCGTGCAGTTCGGCCACGGCGTCGATGCCGTCTGCCACCACTGCGACGCCAAGGTCCGAGGCGGTCTGGACGATCGAGGACACCATCTCCTGCCGCCAGGGGTCGCGGTCGATGCCACGTACCAGCTGCCGGTCGATCTTGACGATATCCGGCCGGCAGTCGAGGAGAGCCCGCGCACCCTGGAAGCCGCTGCCGAAGTCGGCGAAGGCGATGTGGTAGCCTGCCTGGCGCAGGCGGGCAAGTTCCGACTGAAGAGCCTCGGGGTGGTCGAAGAGCGGCGAGTGCTCCGAGATCTCGAGCACCGTGCGCGCTGGCGGCCAGTCCGCTGGTGACACCGGCAGTTGGGATCGCTGGTCGAAGTGCAACAGGAGCATCGTCTGCTCAGGCAGGTCGTGCGTGGCTGCACGCAGGGTCAGCAGGCGGCAGCGCGTCGCGTAGTCGTCTTCCAGTCCTTCATCGCGGGCAAGGGCCTGCAGGGACTCGGAGCTGCCGTAGTGGCTGTCGGACGGACCGCAGACCACGGCTTCGTAGCCCCAAGGTGTTCCCAGGTGCAGGTCCATCACCGGCTGCCAAGACACCGTAAGCTGCTCGTACAGTTCTTGAAGCATATGAAAGCCCCGCTAGCTTCGAGATTGGCCGTGGCAGCGGCCGACAGAGCGGTCGCTGCCTGCTGTGAATAGTTTCGCATGGGGCGATGCCGGTGTCCAGTCAAAACCAGTATCTGGAGCAAGAGGAATGCGGTCGTACATGCCATTAGGTGCACTTAAGATGGGCTGAATGGCGAGAGGATGCCGGGTCCGCGCCAACGTAACCCTAGCCTGCTCAAATCCGAGTGGGGAGGGCAGCATTGTGGACGCACTAGGCTTGGCACGTCTCCAGTTTGCAGTCACGACCATTTACCACTTCCTGTTCGTGCCGCTGACCATCGGCCTTGCCCTGACTGTCGCCATCATGGAGACCATCTACGTTCGCACGAAGAATCCCGCGTTCAAGCAGATGGCACAATACTGGGGTCGCCTGTTCCTGATCAACTTCGCCGTCGGCGTCGTCACGGGCATCATCCAGGAGTTCCAGTTCGGCATGAACTGGTCGAACTACTCGCGGTTCGTTGGCGATGTCTTCGGAGCGCCGCTCGCCATCGAGGCCCTCTTGGCGTTCTTCCTCGAGTCCACGTTCATCGGTGTCTGGATCTTCGGCTGGGATCGCCTGCGGCCCGCGGCCCACGCGCTCGCGATGTGGCTCGTGGCATTCGGCACGTCGGTCTCCGCCTTCTGGATCCTCACGGCGAACTCGTTCATGCAGGAGCCGACCGGCTATGCCGTCGTCCATGGACGCGCCGAGATGACGAACTTCGGTGCGCTTCTCGGCAACCCGCAGCTCTGGGTGGAATTCCCGCATGTGCTGCTCGCCTCGTTCACGACGGCGGCCTTCTTCGTCGCTGGGGTCAGCGCCTACTTCCTCCTGCGCCGTCAGCATGTCGACCTGTTCCGTTCCTCGATCAAGATCGCCCTCACGATCGGCGCGATCACCAGCATCCTCCTCGCGGTGAACGGCGACGCGCAGGCAAAGCACGTCGTTCAGGCGCAGCCGATGAAGATGGCGGCCGCCGAGGCGGTTTGGAACACGACGTCCGGCTCGGCGCCGTGGACCCTGCTCGCCGGCATCGACCAGTCGGCCGGCAAGAACACCTTCGCCATCGAGATCCCCGGCGTGCTCGGCTTCCTGTCCGGCACGAACCACTTCCAGGGCATCGACCAGCTGCAGAGCCAGGACGTGCAGAAGTACGGCCCGGGCAACTACGTGCCGCCGGTCGCGGTCACCTTCTGGAGCTTCCGCATCATGGTGCTCGCTGGCGGACTCATGATCCTGCTCGCCTGGTACGGCATCTACCTCCTCGCGAGGCGGCGGAGCCTGGAGGGGCGCCAGCGCTACCTGAGGCTGCTGCTGTGGGCCATCGCCCTGCCGTATGTCGCCAATACCTTCGGCTGGATCATGACGGAGATCGGGCGGCAGCCATGGGTGGTCTACGGGCTGCAGAAGACGCTCCAGGGCGTCTCGAACACCGTTTCGGCAGGCGAGGTGGCGACCACCCTGATCGGCTTCACGGTGATCTTCGGGCTCATCGCGGTGGCCGAGATCTACCTGATGGTCCGGTACGCCAAGGCGGGTCCGGAGGTCCACGAGCCGTTGCCTGAGCTGCCGCTCAAGACCGCGGCGCTCATCTAGCGACGAAGGAGGGACATACATGGATCTCAACACGCTGTGGTTCATCCTGATCTGCGTGCTGTTCATCGGATACTTCTTCCTTGAAGGTTTCGACTACGGCGTCGGCATCCTGCTGCCGTTCATCGGCAAGAGCGACGTCGAGCGGCGTGCCGTCATTCAGACGATCGGACCGGTCTGGGATGCCAACGAGGTGTGGCTGCTGACGGCCGGAGGCGCGATCTTCGCCGCGTTCCCGCAGTGGTATGCCACCATGTTCAGCGGCTTCTATCTGGCGCTCTTTCTGATGCTCGTCGCCTTGATCGCCCGCGGCGTCGCCTTCGAGTTCCGCAGCAAGGACGAGCGGCCCGCGTGGCGCGGCCTCTTCGACTGGCTGATCTTTGGCGGCAGCCTCGTGCCCGCACTGCTCTGGGGCGTCGCGATTGCCAACATCGTCGAGGGTGTGCCCATCGACGCCCACATGAACTATGTGGGAGGCTTCTTCAACCTGCTGAACCCCTACGCGCTGGTCGGCGGTCTTGCGACGCTTCTCGTCTTCACCCTGCACGGCGCCGTCTACCTGACGATGAAGAGCGAGGACGAGATCCGCGCACGGGCGCGCCGGGCCGCCTACAAGGTTGGCTGGGCGGCCGCCGGCATGGCGATCCTGTTCGTCGCATTCAGCGCCTTGCGGACCGACATGTTCGACAAGCCCGGCGTAGGCGTGCTGCCCGGCGTCGTGGCGGTCCTGGCCGGCCTCAGCCTCGTCGCCACCCGCCTCTTCCTCGACCGCAGGCGCGAGGGCTGGTCCTTCATCTCGACCGGCGTCGCCATCCTGCTCGTCGTCGCGTCCGTCTTCCTGACGCTCTTCCCGCGCGTCATGGTCTCGAGCCTCAACCCGAAGTGGGACCTGACCGTCTACAACGCCTCGTCAAACCCCTACAGCCTGCACGTGATGACGATCGTGGCGTTCACGGCGCTGCCGATCGTGCTCGCCTACCTCGCATGGACCTACTGGATCTTCCGCAAGCGCACGTCCATCAAGCAGGCCATGCACTACTGAAACCGGGGCGCCGGGGAGGGGGGTTCGGCGATGCTGAGGCGGATCCTGCGTGAGGCGGCGCCCGGCAGGGCGCTTCTGCTCGCGACCATCCTGCTCGCGGTCGGAGGCGGACTTGCGGTCGTGGCCCAGGCGGTGCTGCTGGCGGAGGTCATCGCCCGCGCCTTCCTGGGCGGGGCAGGCCTCGCGGAGCTCACGACCCCCCTCCTCGGGCTGGGCGTCGTCGCCCTGGTGCGCGCCGTGCTCTCCTACCTGCGGCAGCATGCCGCCGACGCCTTCTCCGCGAGGGTCAGGGAAGACCTCAGGAACCGCGTGGTCGGCCGCATCCTGGCCTTGGGGCCGGTGGCGGCCAGCGGTGAGCGGACCGGCGAGCTGATCGCGACGGCGCTCGACGGCGTCGAGGGACTCGATCCGTACCTCGCGCACTACCTGCCGCAAACGGCGCTTTCGGCGCTCATCCCGCTCACGGTGCTCGTCGCCGTGCTGGCTCAGAACCTGCTGTCCGGCGTCATCCTGCTGGTCACGGCCGGATTGCTGCCCTACTTCATGATCCTGCTCGGCCGGGCGGCGGAACGCCGCACGAAGAGCCAGTGGCGCCTCTTGCAGCTGCTTTCGGGCCACTTCCTCGACGTCGTGCGCGGCATGCGCACCCTGCAGCTCTTCGGACGCAGCCGGCACCAGGTGGAGATCATCCGGCGGGTGAGCGACCAGCACCGGAGCGCGACGCTCGACACGCTGAAGCTCGCGTTCCTCTCCGCGTTCGCGCTTGAACTGCTCGCATCCCTGTCGACCGCCCTCGTCGCCGTCGCCATCAGCTTCGGCCTCCTGGGCGGCACGCTGCACCTGGCCCAGGGTCTGGCGATCCTCATCCTGGTGCCGGAGTTCTACCTGCCCCTCAGGGCGCTTGGCAGCGACTTCCACGCAGGCATGGGCGGCGCCGCGGCGGCAGAGCGCATCTTCGCCCTGCTCGACAGGCCGGCGCCGGTGGCCGCCGCGGGCAAAGGACGCCTGCCGGCAGGCGCGCCATGCGAGATCACCTTGCGCGACGTCACCTACCGCTATCCGGACAAGGAGAAGCCTGCGCTGAGCGGTCTCGACCTCACGTGGCGCCATGGGGAGACGCTGGCCGTCGTCGGCCCGTCCGGCGCTGGCAAGACGACGCTCTTGCGCCTGCTTCTCGGCTTTCTCGAGCCTCAGGCCGGCGAGGTGCTGGTCGACGGAGTGCCGCTGCGGGAACTGGACCTCGACTGGTGGCGGCGCCAGATCGCCTATGTCCCGCAGCAGCCGACGATCTTCCCGGGCAGCGTGCTCGACAACATCCTGCTCGGACGGCCGGACGCATCGCGGCAGGCGGTCGAGGCCGCGGCGCGCACCGCACGCGCGCACGACTTCTGCAAGGCCCTGCCGCAGGGCTACGACACCGTGATCGGTGAGGGAGGACTCGCCCTGAGCCAGGGCGAGCGGCAGCGGATCGCGCTCGCCCGTGCGCTTGTGAGCGGGGCCCCGCTCCTGCTGCTCGACGAGCCGACCCAGAGCCTCGACGCCGAATCGGATGCCGAGATCTCCGCCGCGATCGCCGACGTCGCCGAGGGAAGGCGCGCACTCATCGTCGCGCACCGCCTCTCGACGGCTGAGCGCGCCGCGCGCATCGCCGTGTTCGCGGCCGGCGGCGTCGCCGAAGCGGGTACGCCGGAAGAGCTGCGGCGCCACGGCGTGATCTACCGCAGCCTGATCCGCTCCTACTACGCCCTCCAGGAGGTGAGGTAAGTGGCTCGCCTCCTGGGCTTTCTGCGACCGCACCTCGCCCTGGCGCTGTTGGCCCTGGTCCTCTCGTTCGTCGCCGTGGCCAGCCAGATCGGGCTCATCGGCACGTCCGCCTATCTCATCAGCCGCGCCGCCTTGCGGCCTTCGACGATCCTGCTGCTGATGGTGCCGATCGTCGCGGTGCAGTTCTTCAGCATCGGGCGCTCCGCGACGCGCTACTTCGAGCGCCTGACCTCCCACGACGTGACCTTCCGGCTGCTTGCGAACCTGCGCGTCTGGTTCTACAGCCGGCTCGAAGCCCTGCCGCCGGCCGCCCTCGGCCGCTACCACAGCGGCGACCTGCTGAGCCGCGCCGTCCACGACATCGACAGCCTGCAGGACTTCTACCTGAGGGCCATCGCGCCACCCGTGGTGCTGCTGCTCACCGCGGTGCTCGTCTGGCTTGTCGTGAGGCCCATGGCGCCCGCGATCGCCTGGTTGCTCGCCGTCCTGCTGCTGCTTGCGGGCGTTCCCGCCGTGCTGCAGATGCGCCTCGGCCAGCGCCTCGGCGGCGAGGTGCTGCGCGCGCGCGGCAACCTGAGCGTCGCGATCGCAGACGGCGTGCGGGGTGTCTCAGAGCTCCTGGCCTATGGTGGCGCCGAGACCTACCAGACGCGGCTGCAGTCGGCTGGCAGGCAGCTCATCGGTGCGCAGCTCCGCATGCGCCGAGCCGGTGCCTTGAGCGGCGCCGTGATCGGTCTCATCGGCAATCTCGCGATGGTGGGCGCGCTCTGGCTCGCCATTCCGCTCGTGCGCGCGGGCAGGATGCCCGGATGGGATCTCGCCGTGGTGGCCTTGATCGCACTCGCGGCCTTCGAGGCGGCGGTGCCCTTGCCGCAGTCGCTGCAGGCCCTCGGGCAGTGCCTGGCTGCGGGCAGGCGCATCTTCGAGGTGGCGCAGGCCGGAGAGCCCGCAGCGCCTCGGCAGACTCGGCAGCCTGCAAACGCCTCCATCGAGCTGCATGGGCTCACGTTGCGCTATGAGGGCGCCCAGGCGCCCGCCCTGCACGCGGTCGACCTCAGACTGCCGGCCGGCAGGCACGTGGCTGTCGTCGGGCCAAGCGGTGCCGGCAAGTCGAGCTTGATCGGCTGTCTCACCGGCTTTTCGCGCGGCCCGCGCGGCAGCGTGCGGATCGGCGGCGTGCCGGTCGAGGAGATCGGGCGCGACGAGGTGTGGGCCATGTCGGCCGTGATCGCCCAGGACACCTGGATCTTCAACGCGAGCCTCAAGGAGAACATCCGCCTGGGATGCCCCGACGCCACGGACGAGGAGGTCTGGGCGGCCGTCCAGGCGGCGCAGCTGGGCACCCTCGCGGCGGCACTGCCCGATGGGCTCGACACCGTGCTCGGCGAGCAGGGAGCCCGCCTCTCGGGCGGCGAGCGCCAGCGCGTGGCAATCGCGCGGGCCCTCCTCAAGGATGCGCCCATCCTGCTGCTGGACGAGCCGACGGAGGGGCTCGACGCCGTGACGGAGGAGGGCGTGCTGCAGGAGATCCTGCGGCTTGCCGAGGGAAGGACGCTCCTGATGGCGACGCATCGCCTCATCGGGCTCGAGGCGATGGACGAGGTCGTCGTCCTGTCGGGCGGTCGTATCGTCGAGCGCGGGACCCATCGCGAACTTCTGCGGGCGAAGGGGCTCTACGCACACCTCTTCGCGCTGCAGGCGGACCTCCTGCAGGAAGGTTGAGCCACTGGGACGGCCGTGCGAACGGGCGCAGAGTGTCGGGAGGAGGAAGCCGGGTTGCCACGGGGCCTCTCTCAGGGCGCGCTGCGCAATAGCTGCTGTAAAGCCATGTCGTGGTCGGCGCGGCGAGGCGCAGCGGAGCTGCGGCTGCCCGCGGGCAGGAGGGCGTAGCGTGCGATCAGGCTCGCGAGGACGGCACCGGCAAGGGGACCCACGACGTAGATCCAGAAATCCGAGAAGTTGCCGCTGACGAGCGCCGGACCGAAGCTGCGGGCGGGGTTGATCGAGCCGCCGCTCAGCGGTGCCCCCCAGTAGGCGCCCACCGCGAGCGCAGCGGCTACGGCCACCCCGGACGCGATGCGCTGGAACTTCTCATGGAACGTCATGGCGACGGCAAGCTGCAGACCGAACGTGAGCAGGGCCTCGATGGCCGCGCCGCGCAGGCCGCCCCAGCCGGGCTGTGCCACGGACGCGCCGAGACGGTCCACGTTCCCGAGCACCGCAAGCAGGACGAGGCTTGCGGCGACGGCGCCCGCGAGCTGCGCCAGGATGTAGGGCAAGACGTCGCGACCGCGCATCCTGCCGAGCAGGTAGATGCCGACGGTCACGGCGGGATTGATGTTGCAGCCCGACACGGGGCCGATCGTATAGATGAGGCTCAGGACCACAAGGAACACCACGGCCGGCACATTGCCGGTGCCCTGGTGCAGGATCGTGTCGACCATCAGAGTGCCCGTGACGGTCAGGACGAGCATGAACGTGCCGATGCATTCCGCAAGGTATCTGCGCAAGTGGGGGACCTCCTCGGAGAGGGGTTGCCGCGCGCGTGTGGTCACCGCGTACTGCGGCGCTGCAGCGGCCGCCGCCACCACAAGGGGTTTCTGGCGCCGACGGCCCGATTCCAAGGTAGAGCCTGTCGCGCCATACGACTAATATCTGCTTTCGCGCACAGCCATCGGCGTAGGCTATGGCATACGGTCTCGACGAACAGCCTGGCAACGGACGACGTTTATGGTCTATAGCGATTTACGATATCAAGTGCCAGGCTCTTTCTCATTTGAAATAGTTGTCCTTTGATGCGACGGAATCGCAGGGATTGTCGTAGCTTAAGGCATATTAAGTCCTCGATATCCAAGAAGCCTGCGGAGGGTTTGGACATCTTCGCCGGCTCGGCGGGTAGAAAGCGGGAGGTGATGGGAGACTCACGGGCCCGCAGGACATTCATCCGTTCCGGGTCGACGTGTGCCCGGTAATCGGGATTTCTGCAAGGGGGAGCGGCAAGGTTGTTTGCACATTCGACGTTCTGGCCGGTGGCCATCGGGTTCTTCGGCCTCGGCACAGGCTACGTCGTCTGGGGTGGCCAGGCGCTCTTCGGATATCCCAAGGCCAGCCCTGAAGCGAACCGTACGATGGGCATGTGGGGCTTCTGGCTCCCCGGCTTCCTGCAGTTCCTGACGGGCGTCTACCTGATGGTCGGCCTGACCTGGTTCGGTGTCTTCACCTATGCTGCGCCGCTCTACATGGCGGCACTTGCGTTCACCTCGTACGGTATCCACTGGTTCGTGCTGGCGCACCGCCGCTTCATCGGCGCGAGCGACCAGCCGGACGCCTGGATGGCTTTCGCATTCTTCTTCATCTCGCTGCTCGGCGCGATCGTGTTCCAAGGCGCGGGGGATACCCCCGTGATGATCCTGTTCATCGGTCTCGCGCTCATCTACCTGCTCGAGATTCCGACGCGCTTCGGCAAGTTCCCCGCTGGCGGCAGGGTGATCGGCCTCGTGCAGTTCATCCTTGCCTTCTGGCTGATGTACCTCACCTACGGTGTCGCGCTCAACATGGCGCTCGGCTACCACTGGTGGGTCTAGCCCGGAACGCGGATTCGGCGCCGCGCACAGCCTTTCGTGCGCGGCGCCTTCCTATCTGCGCTATGCTGGAGCGGGGGAGTGGTGCGGCATGACCGAGCGCGTGGCGACGATGGGGCCCGCGACGACGCGCCGGCCCGTTCTGCGCATCGAGGGAAGCCAGGCGGACTGGATCATCGACGAGGTCGTGACGGAACTGCCGCTGACGCTGATCGTCAACGGCATCGAGGTTGCGACGCTCGTCACGACGCCCAGCGACCTCGAGGATCTCGTCTACGGCTTTCTCGTCTCGGAGCAGGTGGTGCCGAGTCCTGAGTCCATCCTCTCGGTCGCGCTCGACGCCGAAGGCCAGGCGGCCCGCGTGGAGGCCCGGGCGGCGGTGGAAGACGCCGGGGCGCGCATGTTCCAGCGCCGCTACGTGACGTCCTGCTGCGGCAAGGGGCGTGCCAGCATCTACTTTGAAAGCGACGCCGCGGCGCTTCGCCCGGTGCAGGGGGGCGAGGCGGTGGCCGCGCAGACGGCGCTCGAGTTGCTCATTCGCCTGCAGCAGCGCTCGGACATCTTCCGGAGGACAGGCGGCGTGCACAACGTCGCGCTGGCCGACGCGGGCGGCGACGTGCTGGCGGTGCGCGCGGACATCGGCCGGCACAACGCGCTCGACAAGCTCTACGGCCACTGCCTGCGCCAGAACATCGCGACATCCGATCTGATGGCGGTGCTCTCCGGCAGGATCTCGTCGGAGATCCTGCTCAAGGCGGCCAAGCTCGGCCTGCCGATCGTGCTGTCGAAGTCCGCGCCGACCGAACTGGCCCTCGCGCTGGCCGAGGACATCGGCATCACCGTGATCGGCTTTGCGCGGCAGGGCCGCCTCAACGTCTACACCCACCCCGAGCGGGTCGTCGTCTGAGTCGTCGGAAAGGATGGTCCTATGCTCCATGGCGTCGTCCTCTGCGGCGGGCTCAGCCGCCGCATGGGATCGCCGAAGGCGCAGCTGCCCTGGGGTGACGGCAACCTGCTGCAGCATGCGGTGCACCGCCTCGCAGCGGCTGGGCTGGAGCCGCTCTGCGCCGGTCCCTCCGACTGGGCCGGCGCTGCCGGCTGCCCAGCGCTCACGGACGAGCCGGCGGGCGCCGGTCCACTCGGTGGCATCGCCGCCGCCCTGGCCCATGGCGACTGCCTCGTGCTCGCGGTCGACATGCCGCTCCTGACCGCCGCAGAGCTGAGGCAGATCGCCGCCGCGGGTGCGCGGCAAGGCGTCGCCACGTTGCCGCTCGTCGACGGACGCCTGCAGCCCCTCGCAGCCTTCTGGCCGGCACAACTCCTGCCGGGGCTCCGGAGCTATCTGTCCGAAGGGCACCGCTCGGTGCTCGGCTTCCTCGAAGGCAGGCCGCAGCGGCGACTGGCGGAGGACGAGCTCGAGCGGATCGGGGTCGTCCCGGGGCATCTTCAGGGATTCAACACGCGCGAAGAGTACAGAGCGCTCGGTCCTTCGGCGGATGGAGGCGAGCGGCCTTGATTGTGGTGCAGATCACCGGCTTCTCCGACTCCGGCAAGTCCACCGTGTGTCGGCGCCTGGCGGCCGAAGCCCGTCGCCAGGGACACGTGGTCGGCTACATCAAGCACCATGACGGGCCGCTCGAGCGACAGGGGAGCGACACGCAGCTCGCCTCGGCCGCCGGCGCGGAGCACCGCTGGCTTGCCGGCAGCGACGGCAGCTGCCGCCTTGGCGCCCCGGACGATCTGGAGGGCCTGCTGGCCGCAGCGAAGGCCGCCGGCTGCAGCCTGGTCCTTGTCGAGGGGTTCAAGAGCCTGGACGGCGCGAAGTGCTGGCTGCGCCGTCATCCCGGCGATGGACCACCGCCTGGCGTGACCGGCGTCGTGCTCGACATGGCGAGCGCCGAGGCCCTGCGCCTCGACGCAGGCGAACTGATGCGCCGCATGCCGACGCGCGGGGCCTAGCCGCCGATGTGGAACATCTCGACCTTCTCGCCGCTGCCGCGGGCGCGCAGGAGGCTGCGGAGCTCGGAGTAGCGGTCCTCGCGGGCGCCCCAGACGCCTGCGATCATGGCGAGGAGGTCCCCTTCGCCGGCGCCTTGGCGCAGGGGGGTCCTGAGGTCCTTGCCGGCCGTGCCGAAGAGGCAGGTGTAGAGCCTGCCTTCGGGCGAGAGGCGGGCGCGGGTGCAGGTGCGGCAGAAGGGCTGGGAGACGGAGGAGATGACGCCGATCTCGCCCGCGCCGTCCTTGTAGGCGTAACGCGACGCCACCTCGCCGTAGCGGC
>JAJZVM010000010.1 GCA_021845645.1 Bacillota bacterium | reverse complement strand
GGACCCGGCTACGGTCATCCGTGCCGGTTCGCAAGACAAGCGGACGTCACCGGCATGGCGGGACGGCCACCATGGCGGCCGGCAAGGGCGCCCGGCGGCGCAAGGGATCGCGTCGCCGGCGGCGAGCCGGGCGTGCGACGCGGCTACTGCCTACGCCGCGCTAAGACGGTCTTCAGCGCTCCCTAAGGGCCTTGTGCCACAATGGCGCGCAAGGGGGGGCCGGAATGAACGACACAGCTGCGGAGTCTGCCGCGCCTGGCGCGCGCCGAGCCCCGCCGGAGATGAGCCGGGAAGCGGCTGCGCGCAGGGCACGCACCGTGAAGCGCGCCCTGTCCTGGGCCGCGGTGCTGACATTCGCGGTGCTGTGGCAGGCGGCCGCACACCACCTGACCGGCGTCACAAGCCGCACCGGCGCTGCGACATCGCCGCAGCCCGGCACGAGCGGCGGGTCCGGACAGACGCAGAGCCAGAACCAGGGCTTCAATTTCGGCACGGGCCAGAACGTACAGCCCTTTACGCAGACGACGGTCTCCTGACATGGCGGTCTCCCTGATGGCGTCCGACGACTTCGCGGCAATGGGCACCAACGTCGAGGTGCATGCCCTGGCGGAGGAACTGCCCCTGGCCGTTGCGACGGTGCGTCAAGTCTTCCAGGACTGGGAAGGGTCCTTGAGCCGCTTTCGCCCCGAGAGCGAGCTCAGTGCGCTGAACCGGGCCGGGGGCCGGCCGTTTGAGGCGGGCGAGCTGCTCTTCCGGGTCGTGGCGCGGGCGCTCGCCTGGGCCAGCGAGACAGGCGGCACGTTCGATCCAGCCATGCTGCACCAGATCGAGCGCCTGGGCTACCTTGCGACCTTCGCCGAGATCGGCAGGGCGGCTCCGCTGGCTCCTCTCGAGGAGCGCCTTGCCGCCGGCGGCGGCTGGCGTGGCATCACGGTCGACCCGCGCAGGCGGCAGATCACCCTCCCGCGTGGCGTCGGCCTGGACCTTGGCGGAATCGCGAAGGGCATGGCCGTCGACGCGGCCCTCGACGCCCTGGCGGGCGAGGGCGTCGGCAAGGCGCTTGTCAACGCGGGCGGCGATTTGGCCGTGCGCGGGCTGCCGCCGGGACGCGATGCCTGGCCGGTCGGCGTAGGCGGCCTTCCGGGCGAGGTGATCCTCCTGAGGCGGGGCGCGGTGGCGACATCCGGGGCCCTGCGCCGGCGATGGCTGCAGGGCGACGTCGAGCGCCACCACCTCCTCGACCCCTCGACAGGCTATCCCGCAGAGCAGGCGATCGCCACCGTCAGTGTCATCGGGGCCAGCTGCGAGGAGGCGGACGTCGCAGCCACCACCGCCTTTGTCCGCGGCATCGCCGCGGGAGGCGCGTTCTTGCGCGCCCGCGGTCTCGCGGGGTTGTTCGTCGCTGGAGATGGCGCCGTCGTGCGCGCCGGAGCATGGCCAGAAGGGACGGGGTGAGCAGCGAACGTGGAGTGGCAATGGGTCGTCGCGCGCGCATCAGGCTTCACCGCCTACATCCTCGTCACGCTGTCGGTGGTGTTCGGCCTCATCCTCAGCCAGCGCTGGCAGTCGAGACGGGCCTGGCCCCGCCTCGTCAATGACCAGCTGCACCAGTACACCACGCTGCTCGCCGGCGTGTTCACCGCGATCCACGGCATATCGGTCTGGATCGACCCGTTCACCGCGTTCACGCTGAAAGAAGTCCTGCTGCCTGGGACGAGCCACTACCGGCCGCTCTGGATGGCCCTCGGCATCGTTTCGGCCTACCTGGGCCTGGCCGTGGTGATCACGGGCTGGCTCAGGCCGAGGATCGGCTACGCGTGGTGGCGGCGCCTGCACTACCTCACCTTCGCCGTCTGGCTGCTCGCGACGCTGCACGGGCTGGGGAACGGCAGCGATAGCCGCGCCACATGGGCGATCGCGATCTACGGCAGCAGCTCACTTGCGGTCGTCGTCCTGACGATCGTCCGCCTCATGCGGCCGGCCGGCCGCCCGCGCGTCGCCGCCAGGCCGGGCTTTGCGGCTCTGGCGGCACTCGTCGCCCTGTCGGTGGCCGGCTTCGCGGCCGCCGGCCCGCTGCGACCCGGCTGGAACGCGATCGCCAACAACGGCAAGGGGTCGGGCGGGCGCCTCGGCACGACCGCGACGCTGGCGAGCGCCCTATCGCCGTACTCCGCCACCTTCTCCGGCAGGGCTACGCAGCAGGGGCTTGACACGCAGGGCATCACCACGCTCACGTTCGACCTGCAGGTGCAGGGCGGGCCGTATGACGCCATGACGCTCGTGTTGCAGGGCGAGGCGCTGCAAGGAGGCGGGGTCGCCTTGACGGGCAGCAGTCTCACGCTGGGCACGGGTGGCGACCCGGGCATGTTCCAAGGCGCCTTGACGCAGCTCAGCGGCGGCGACTTCACCGCTGTCCTGCACGGCAGCGGCGGCAGTCTGACGGTCGGGGGAAGCCTGTCCCTCGTCGGCTCGAGCGGCGTCCAGGGTATGCTCCAGGTGCAGCCGGGTGCCGTGCAGGGCGGGGCCGCTCAGAGCGGCGGCGACGGTGGCTTCGGTTCGGGAGAGTAGAAGACCTGACGACGCCTGGCTGCGTATCCGTGACAGTGGCGATCGGCCTGACACTGGTGCGCGGAAGGAAGGACGCGGCAAAACGCCGAAAGCGCAGGCATGTTGAAGATGCTTGTGCGGACGGGATTTGTCGTCGCGCTGCTCCTGGGCATCGGCGCCCTGCTCGGGCTGTATGCCGACCGCGGCTTCGTGCTCTGGCTGCACATCGCGTTCGGGCTTCTGTTCCTCGTGCCGGCATGGCTGCTCGCGAACCAGCCGGCGCCGCGGCGCCGGCTCACGCAGGCGGGTGCCGGGCTGGGCACCATGGCCGCGCTGCTGGTCGTCGGCAGATACCTCTTCTGGCCGGGTGTCTCGGTCTGGTGGCATATCGTCATGATGGTCGTCGCGGTGGGGCTGATCGAGATGGGAAGCGCCAGAGTCACCAGGGGCTGAGGCATGCTGCCCGGACCGTGCGGGCCATGGCGCGAAGGAGGCCCTCGCATGGCGGACCGTCTGCGTGATGGGGTCCTCGTGACGCGCCGCCTGCCTGGGCAGGTGATGGCGCGTATCGCGGCATGCTGCGACGTCGACCTCTGGGAGGGCGACGGGGCGATGCCGCGCCGGGAACTGCTGCGGCGGGCCGCCGGCAAGGCCGGCCTGATCACGCTCCTCACGGACCGCGTCGACGAGGAGTTCCTGGACGCGGCTGGGTCTCGGCTGCGGATCGTCGCGAACTACGCGGTGGGCTACGACAACATCGATGTGGCGGCGTGCAGCGCGCGCGGCGTGCTCGTGGCCAATACGCCCGACGTCCTCACCGAGAGCACGGCGGACATGGCCTGGGCGCTCATGCTGGCGGCTGCTCGCCGGATCTGCGAGGGCGACCGCTTTGTGCGCTCGGGACAGCCATGGATCTGGGACCCTGGCATGATGCTCGGCTCGGACCTTCACCACAAGGTGCTGGGACTGATCGGCTTCGGCCGCATCGCCCAGGCCGTCGCGCGACGCGCCCAGGGCTTCGGCATGCGGATTGTCTACGCGAGCCGCGCAGCTGTACCCGCCGAAGTGGAACGGCGGCTGGGCGCTGAGCGCCTCAGCCTCCAGGAGTTGCTGGCAGAGGCCGATTTCGTCTCTCTGCACGTCCCTTTGACGCCACAGACGCGACACCTGATCGGCCTGGCTGAACTCAGGCAGATGAAGCAGACCGCCGTGCTGGTGAACACGTCTCGCGGGCCGGTGGTCGACGAGCCCGCTCTGGCCGAGGCGCTGCGCGAAGGCGAGATCTTCGCGGCGGGCCTCGATGTCTACGAACGCGAGCCTGAGGTGCCGCCCGAGCTGCTGCAGCTGCCAAGCGCGGTGCTGGTGCCGCATCTCGGCAGCGCGACCGTCGAGACGCGCCTCGCGATGGGCATGCTTGCCGCGGACAACCTGATGGCCGCCCTGGCAGGGGATCGCCCTCCGACGCTCGTGAACGGCGGGGTCTGGAGCAGCCGCAGGGCATAGCTGCGAAAGGGCAGAGGTCAGGGGCAGGCGGCGACGCGTCTGCGGCGGCCGCCTGCCCCTGGTTCCGCCTGCGGGGGCGCTCAGAGTCCTCGCATCGGGTCCCAGGGCGGGAGCACTTGCGCGGGCGCAGACAGAGCGGCTGTCAGCTCGGGCGGCAGGTGGTCCTTGCGGACCACGACCTGGTAGACGTAGTTCTCGAACCAGCCGTCGCTCATGACGAAGTAGCCCTTCTGACCATGCTCCGTGCCCCAGCTGTTCTCCACTTTCCAGCGCACGGGGTCGCCGTCGACGATATGGACCCCGGTGAACACCATCTGGTGGCCGCCGGCGATCTCGCCCAGGTAGTCCAGACGGTCTGCCTTCGAGAGATGGAACGGCACACCGAACACGCCCTCGAGATCGTAGAGGGTCTCGTCCAGCACGCCAGCGGCGGCGTCCATCATCTGCACGACGTCGCAGCCGAAGTAGGCGCCTTCGCCGCCTCGCAACTGCGCCAGTGTCAGGGAACGGAGCGTATCGGCGTCGACGTTCAGGTAGGGGCGCGCAGGTCCGCCCCGCACCACGGGGAGATGCGCCACGAGGTAGGTGCGACCGTACGGCTTGTCGCGGGTGGGGATGTTGACGACGCTCGCATAGGCGTCGACGTCGAAGCCGACGTGGCGCGCAAAGAACGTCTGCGGCGAGATGCCGCGGTCCGCATGGAAGTGATCGTCCTTGTCGCGATACTCGAAGTCGAACGTGGCCGGTGGTGCGCCGAGGAACACCGTGAGGATGCGGAAGATCTCGCCGAGCATGGCCCCCTTGCGCGCATAGAGGTCCGCAGGCGGGACGAAGGCCGCGTGGGCGGCACGCAGGCTGAGGCCGTGCTCGCGGAGCTTCGCGTCCAGGACGCGGTTCATGGCGTGGGAGTCGCTTGAGTGATGGGTCTCGGGCATCGTCCACTTGGGCACGACGCCGTACTTGAGGACCAGGTTCGAGAAGAGTTCCCATTCGCCGCCGTCGCTCGCGGGCGAGGTGAAGATGTGGGTCACGAGCCGGCTGTCCTTCGGCTCATCCAGAGTCGTCAGGACGTCGTCGAGGAAGCAGTTCGCCTTCTCGAGCTTCTCCCAGAACGTCAGGTAGTTCTCGGAGAGTTCGAACTCCTCCACGTTCAGGCGCTTGGCGGCCGCCCTACGCAGGATGTTGAGGCCGGCGAACATCCAGCAGCGACCGCTCTTCATCTGGTCAGTCACAGGCAGCGAGGGCAGTTCGTCGGAGAACGCATGCTGCATGGCGACGAGCCCTTCGTGGTTCACTGCGACCTTCTCGATGCCGTTTCTCGCAACAGCATTCCTCATGGCCTGAAGGTGGCGGTCTGCCGCCATCTGGGCCCTCATGGCTACGATCTGCTCGGGCAGCAGGGCGTCCTGCCGCTGCATGTCGATGCCCATCTCATCCCTCCCGGCTGGCGTCTTGGCCACGCGGACCGGCTCCCATGCGTCCGATTCTCGTGCGGATGACCTGCCACCTCCCGCCTGCCTCGCGGTATGGCAAGAGCGACGGCAGGGCTCGGCCCTGCGTCGCGGCAGAGCCCGACCGGGCTTCGCGGCCGGGCTCTCTCCGGGGCAGCGGCCGGTGGGCGTCAGGCGGCCCCGGCACGCATCAGGTAGAGGACGTCGCCGCGCACGAGCAGGGTGACCGCATAGGCGGCCGCCGTGATCTGGCCGTGGCTCACGATGCGAGCCGTGGGGGTGCTGACCGTCACGGTGAGCGGCTGGCCGGCTGCACTGAGCTGGACGGAGACATCGAGGGGCGCCCGCGGCTCCACCGCCCACGGGCCGGCCCCTGCCAGTCCCTGCAGCACCGGTGCCGGTCCGAAGCCCGCGAAGGGTGCGCGCGAGGCGTGGCCCAGGGCCCTCACGGTGGCGGCGAACATGCGGATGCTTTGCGCCACCAGACTCCAGCTGGCGCCGCTGGCCGTGAGTTGCAGGCTCGGACCGCCATGGAAGGTCGCGTTGCCTACCGCGTAGCCGGTGTCGGACAGCCAGAGGGGCAACGCAGCGAGATCGGCTGGCAGCGTGGCGGCAAACTGGGGCGTAGTGGCCCGCAGGCCCCCTAGACTGCCGGCCGGAGCCGGCGACGCCGTGACGAGGGTCGCCTCGACGACGAAGCGGTCCGGCGTGTAGTAGAGGGCGTTCAGCGGGTAGCAGGCCACAAGGTCGAGGCTGGGCCACAGGGTGTTCGTCAGGGAGGACCCTGCCGGCACCAGAAGACAGCGGGTCACCTTGAGGGTGAAGACGCCGCGTGCGGTTCCGGCGAGGATCGTGTCGCCAGGCCGCAGGAGATCGATGTGCCGGAAGAAGGTCAGGTTGTGCGCCACGATGACGGACGTTCCGGTCGCACCGGGCATCACGCTCTGCGGCTCGTGACCGGGAGCTGACGCGAGGAGCGCGTCGGAGGTGCCCTGCAGCACCGTCGCGGCCACGTCGAGCTTCGGGATCCGTAAATAGACAGCCACCTGGCCCAGGGCAGGCTCGGCCTGCGCCGTATGGCGAGCAGCAGTCGCCAGGCCGGGCGCAGGCTTGGCAGGCCGTACCTGCCTCCTTGTCCGCCATGGCGGGGGCGCCTGCGCGAGTTGCGCCTGGCCCCAGCTCGCGGAGGCGGGTAGCAGCACAGGCATCGTCACGAGGGCTGCGCCGAGCGCGATCAGCGCAGCCCCCAGCCAAGCGCTCCTACGCGCCGGCCCGTGCATGGCGGACCAGCAGGACTCCCGCGGCGATCAGCACGGCCCCGAGTCCGACCACCGGCAGGACGGGGATGCCGGTGGTCGGAGACGTGGCCCCGGGGACCGTCGTCGCCCGGCTCAGGACCACCCAGCCGACCATGGCGGCGGTGATCGGGTGGGTGAGGACGTCCCCCGTGATCTTGGCGGGCACCGGATTCGGGACGACCTGTCCGGGCGGCGTGACGTTGTCGTAGACACTCGCGGAGCTGACCCCACTCTGCTTGAGGGTGAACGTCACGGGCTTGAGGAACGTGCCGACCAGCTGCCCCGTGGCGCTGTCGACGACGCGCAGGGCGAAGTCCGATACCACCGTCTCGCCGGCGGGCGCCATGGTCTGGAAGGTCGCTGCCGGTCCCTCGGGCAGCTGGAACTTCACCGCTTCGCTGAAGGCGCCCTGCGGGATTTCGAAGTGATCGGGCCGTCGCGCACCGACCCGCCGGCTCCTGCCGCGAGATCGGTCGACGCCACGACGCTCGGGAAACCGTGCTGCCCCGAGCCGGGAGCGCTTAAGACACGTAATGCAGGTTGACCAACCATCGACCAACTCGACCTTCACCATGCTGAAGGTGTGGAGCCGGAAACTGCGGAGTGCCATCCTTCCCGTACTTGCTCATCACGCGAGTGAGAAACCGCTTTGGTCGTGCTAGTGCCTGGCTTGAAAAGGGGATCATGCTGAGGCGACGAAGAAGGTATTGGCAGGAGAGCCGCGGCGTACCAGAAGACGAGTGGAGTGAGGGCCGCACGCCACCCCGGTGAAAGGATAGTTGTCTGTGAAGCTAAGCAAGTCCTTTGTATCTATGCTCTTCATAGTAGTGACAACCACGATGCTCTCGGTGGCACCCGTATCGGTTTACGCAGCAGGCTCCCCGACAACTTGGTCCAAGTTGGGCGGCACCGTACCCGTGTCCGACGTTAGCACCCTGACCGCAGTGGGCGGCACGCTTTATGCCGGGACCGACGGCAACGGCGTGTGGGCCTGGGACGGCACCTCCTGGTCCCAGGTTGGCGATTCCAAGGGCCTCTTCGGCGTTGATGGGGACGTCGTCAGCTTAGCCATGGCGGGCCGCACGCTCTACGCCGCCAGTAGACCCTTCGGCATCGTGGGACCTGAGAACGGTGTGTGGGCCTGGAACGGCTCGTCTTGGTTGCAGGTGGGCGGCTCAAAGGGCCGCCCGTGGGGTAACGTTGCCGTGGTCAGCCTGGCCGCGGTCGGCAGCACGCTCTACGCCTGGACGACCTATGGCGGCCTGTGGGCATGGACTGGCTCCTCGTGGTCGGCGGTGGAACTTCCAGGACGATTGGTTGATAACTGGTCCATAGCCGCGGTCGGCGGCACGCTCTACGCCGCCAGTAGCCCCAGCGCCAGCACGGTACCTGGCGGGATCGGGTACAGCGGTGTGTGGGCATGGGACGGCTCTTCCTGGTCCCAGGTGGGAGGCTCCGGCTCCACCATGTATGTCGGCGGCTTGGAAGCGGACGGTAACACGCTCTACGCGTGGACGGCCTACAATGGCCTTTGGGCCTGGGACGGCTCTATCTGGTCCAAGGTGGGCGGCGCCGAGGGTACCACTGGTGACCCTGCGAACATCATCGACGTTTACGACACTGGCGGCACGCTATATGCCGGGACCGAACGCAGCGGCGTATGGGGCTGGAATGGCTCCTCCTGGTCCAAGGTGGGCGGCGCTCGCTCCCCCACATATGTCAACAGCCTCGCCATGGCCGGCGGCACGCTGTATGCCGGGACGGCAGACAACGGCGTGTGGGCCTGGGACGGCTCCTCCTGGTCCGAAGTGGGCGGCGCCGTTTCCCTCACATATGTCACTAGCCTCGCCATGGCCGGCGACACGCTGTATGCCGGGACGGCAGACAACGGCGTGTGGGCCTGGGACGGCTCCTCCTGGTCCGCGGCGGGCGGCCCTATGGACCCTTCGAGGGTTGAGGCAGAGATTACCAGCCTTGCCGCAGCCGGCGGCAAGCTGTATGCCGGGACTGAGGACAACGGCGTGTGGGCCTGGGACGGCTCCTCCTGGTCCCAGGTGGGCGGCTCCAAGAGCCTCTCGGGACATGAGGCGGCGATCACCAGCCTCGTCGCAGCCGGGGGCAATCTCTATGCCGGGACCGAAGACAGCGGTGTATGGGCGTGGCACGGCTCCTCCTGGTCCCAGGTGGGCGGCTCCACGGGACTTACCGCCAATGCGGCGTGCATTGGGAGCCTGATCGCCACCCACGGCACGCTGTACGCCGGTGCCGATGGCAGCGTGTGGGTCTGGAACGGCAAGTCCTGGTCCCGAGTGGGCCCGGAGGACTTCACGGATACTGTGGATACAACCAGCCTTGCCGTGGCTGGAGGGACCCTGTACGCCAGCCGCTACGAGAATGGAGTATGGTCCTGGAACGGCAAGTCCTGGTCCCGGGTCGGTGGTGAGGGCCCCTCGGGATTTGCGCCGATGATCGACAGCCTTGCCGCGGCCGGCGGCACGATGTACGCGGGGATTCACCAAAGCGGCGTGTGGGCCTGGAACGGCTCCTCCTGGTTACAGGTGGGCGGCTTCAAGGGCCTCTCAGGCGATGGGGCGGCGATCACCAGCCTCGTCGCAGCGGGCGGTACACTGTTCGCAGGCGGCGATGGCGGCGTGTTCAGGATATCAGTCTCCCTAAAGCCGTGACGACAAAGGGCAACGGAGGGCCTGGGAATCTGGGGTGTAATGATGCAGCTCGGTCCCTGGCCCACGGCACGCGAAGACAGGCGTGACTTGGCGCGCACCATCGTGCGCGAGCCCAGCTGTTGGGCGGCTCTGACGTATCCGGGTCAGAGAGGCTGGTCGAAGGGGGGGAGCGCCCTGAAGTCGTCGTTGCCGTACTTCGGGTTAACTGTACGTACTTCCCATAGCCGGGGTTAATTAGGATCCATAATGCACCGGCACCAACCGGGTGGCTGATGGCCACCTTGTGTTGTAAGAGCAGACTTGGGGGACGTCACGTAGCGGCGCTTCTTCTTTATGCCCCTGGCTCGTCCGCTGTGGGTCGAGGGGGTGTCGGACCAAGAAGACCAACTCGCTCCTCGGCCTGGCGCTGAACGGGTCGCGCTGAAACTCACGGTTTCTGGATACCGCGGTCGCCCAGCTACGGGCGGAGGGGGCACGAAATCGCCAAGATGGACTCAGCCCGCCTGTCTCCTCGGACCCGACCGGCGTCCTTCGGCCGCTACGTAACCCCTCCTTCTATCGGGTTCCCAATCGCCTGCGAAGCTCTCGGTGCCGACCATTCGGACGGTGACTACTTTGCTCGCTTGATATACGGGACATCTCGGGCGAGCGGTTGGAAACCGACCCCGTAATACAGTTCGCGAGCCGCCGCATGTGCGGGCGCGCCGCGGCACGCGACCAGCATCGTCTCCGCGCCCGCGTCGCGGGCGACGTGCATGCCGTGCCACGACAGGGCGGTGGCGAGGCCCTGACGGCGATAGGACCGATGGGTCCCGACCGGTTCAAATTCAGCGGTGCGACTCTCGGGATCGAACCACACGATGGCGGTGGCCACCAGGGTACCATCCGGCGCTTCGACGAGAACATGCAGGTCGTCGCGATAAGGCCAGGTGGCCTGTACACCTGCCATGCCGGTCTCGGTGAACGTCGACGGATGCCACGCGTCCACGTGTGCACGGGCTGCGGCTGCTTGGCCGACCTCAGCGGCAGTGCGGAAACGGAAGCCGGCCGGCAGGGTGGGCTCCGAGAAGTCTGCGAGCGGCCGATGGTTCCACTGCACCCAGTCGCCGTCGTCGCCACCCATCTCCGTGTCAGGCTCGTAGCCGTGCGCGGGTAGCCGGGCCAGCATGTGCGTGTCCTGATCCTGCGGCGTGACGGCCCGGTCGAGACCTGCCGCCTGCTCGGCGTACCAATCGAGGATCTCGTCTAGCAGCTCTGGGCGGTCCGGATGGACCTGCCAGGTCAGGTTTGCGCTGTTCGACGTGTATGTGGATCCGTCGCTGCGCGTCACCGTGTACGGGAGGTGCACCCAGGCCCAGGCATCCAGTCGGCCGCTGCCGTCGGCGCGGCGCCACAGGCGGTGACGCCAGGTGTCGCCGATCGCCGCCCGGTCTTTGCCGAATACCCAAGCGAGTTCCCCGACGGTCGCGCCGCCAATGAGGAGCTCGGGACGCAGTATTGTCACCTCCTGTGCCAGTCCCTGCATCAGACGCAGCTGCACGGCCCCCAGACCCTGCGGCGCCCCCTCAACTGTCTCGCTCACCGCCTCGTCGCCCCCCAATCCGTCTGATCCATTCTCGCCTACCGGGAGTAGCGGAGCCAACTTTAGCACACTGTGCTCATCGAACAAGCGCGGGATGGTCTTCGTCCGCAGGCGCTCCTCCTTGAAGCTGCGCTCGACCAGATTCGTCGCCTTTCAGCCCACCATCACCCACAGTGCTGCGGCCGCGTTAACTCGTCATCCTTGTTTCGTGTTAACTACGCGTACTTCCCCGAGTCTGCCGACGCTTAGGGGACAGAATGCAGCCAGGCCAACCATGAAACAACGCTGTCGAGGACCGAGACTTCGCGCCGGACCAAGGTTCCACGTCGTCTCAGTTCGTATCGCGCGATGGTCTGGCTGCTCTGCAGTTTGTCCTTGGCAGGAGCTGGTGGGGACGTGCGGAACCTTGCGTCGGAGGCGTTGTTAATGGGCTTGCGGCGATCGGCACTTAGTCGACAGGTGCTCCGCGCACCCAGGGTAGTTGCCCAGGGAGTCGCCACGGCCGCCATCTTACTCTCGCCCGGTGGCTGCGCCGTCCAGCGGCCAGCACCGACTCAGCCTGCCGCCCTGACAGCGACGTATCCGGCCAGGGTGCTCGGCATTCCGGTCCGGCGTCTCTCGTGGCGGCAACGGTTGCCATTCATAAGGTACACGCCTTGGTCCACCGTCGCCCCCAAGCACTTTGACGTCTCGCCGGCCAGGGCCATCGCACTCGCCCTGGCAGCGGAAGGTCGCGTTCTGCTCGCGGGCGTGCAGCGGATCTACATCCAGCCCGCGGGATTGGTCGATGGGGACACTGGCAACCCCTCCGCCGCCTACGTCATCGAGTTCATGGGACAAAGTCTCGGACTGGCTCCCGGTGCCGGCCCACATCCACCGCGACCGCCCGTCGTCCAGGATGTAGTGGTTGGGGTCGACGGTCGCACGGGGAAAGTCGGGCTCTACATTACGGGCACCGTCCACGGCTCTGTCGGCCTGGCGCCGATCGTGCCGCCCGGCTTCTGGAGCCTACCGGCCGTGCGCGCCTATGGTGGCCGCCTGGATATCTTCCCGCGGGCAGATGGATCTACCGCTTGCTTGATACCTCACGGCGGGCCGTCAGACTCCCAGCGCATACCAGGTGGCTGTACCACGCAGGTGCTGACAGGTAGGCAGTACGTCGAGCGGCTCTCGCCCCACACGCCGGAGGGCGGCATCTGGCAGGTAGTGTTGCTCAGCGAGGGCTGGGCCGGTCCCCCGGCGAAGCCGACTGCCCCTGAGTACGGGAACAATCTGGCCGGCTGGGCCTTCCTCCTGGATCGTCAGGACAAAGTCACGCGCGTGAAAGTCTTTGGACTCCCCCCACAAGACTGGAGGTGATCGCACCTCGGGGATGGGGGTGCCTTCGCCCCGGGATCGTTGGCCCTGATGCCCTAGATTGGAGACTCGAGGCATCACGCACAATACCCGACAAGGTTGCTGGTCATGGGCAGCGACCAGAGGCGGATCGGCCGAGAGGGGTGTCGTCGTGCACCGGGCGAGCGTCGTGACTTCGGTGGGATCGAGCGCTAGGCTCCACCGGCTTGTTGCTCCGCTGGCGGTGGGCATGCTGCTCGCGGGCTGCGCCGGCGCTGCTGTGAAGCCTGTGTCCAAACCCGTGAGTCTTGAGCAACTCTTGCGCATCAAGCCTCAGACGACATCCGTGACACTACTGCCAGGCGCCCCTCCGCATCTCACCTCGTTGGATTTCGTGAACGCACAGGTCGGTTGGGCGGGCGGCCAGGGCGTCATCCTGGCCACATCGGATGGCGGTGAGTCCTGGGGCCGTCAATACCTTGGCGCGGGCAACGTGACGGGCTTCTCGTTTCTCTCACCCAAGCTCGGATACGCAGCGTCGAGCTCGGGCCTCCTGAAGACCACGGATGGTACGACGTGGAGCCGAGTCGACCGGCAGTCCCTCTACCAAGTGCAGTTCGTGAACTCGGCGGAGGGGTTTGCTCTGGAGGGACAGTCCTACCCCTTATTGCACAAGCTCCTCGCGACCAGCGATGGCGGCGGGTCCTGGCGCCCTTTGGCGATCGGCCCCGTAGCGCAGGCCTGCTTCTATGGAGCCGACACTGGCATCGCCACGCTCCCTAACAGCTTCGGCGGCACCCTCGAAGTGGAGCGGACCACCGACGGCGGGGCGAACTGGGACACCGTGCTATCTGTCAAGGGCCCCACGCCCGAGCAGCTGCAGTGCACGCCGGACGGCGGTGCGTGGCTGGTCGCCACCAGCCAGGCGAGCATGAGCCAGCAGTCCTATACGGTCTTCCGCAGCGCTGATCAAGGAGCGTCGTGGAAGCCGGTCATCGCGGTCTCGACGGCTGGCTCTGGGCCTGCGCCGGGCAATACAGCGGGTGTGGCCAAGGGTCCCGGCTCCTCCCCGGGCCCCCTCAGCGCGCTATCCGCGACGACCGCGACGATGGCGGGCACCTGTGAAGCCTGCAACGAGGGCAACGTGGCGTTCTCTAGCACGACCGACGGCGGCTCCACCTGGACGTCGTCCACGGCGGCAATTCCTCTGCAGACGGCGGCACCGTTCACCTTGGACATGGTGACCGCAAAGGACGGCTGGCTCCTCTCAAGTCCGGGAACCGGTGGAGGACAGTCGGAGATCCGCAAGACTACCAACGGCGGCGCCAGCTGGCGCACGGTCCTTCATGTTGTGCCAGCGGCACCCCAGTTGTTCACGGCGTTCGTCACCACCCGCATCGGCTTCGGTCTCGGCACCTCCGGAGACCTCGTGGCCCTGCTGAAGACACTAGATGGCGGGACGAGTTGGCAACCGGCCGGACTGCTGCCGCAGGCTACGAACCCTCCGACTGGGTTTGCCGCGGCGCAGGGAGGCAGGCTCTTCGTGGTGGACGACGGGGCAGTGTACGTAGGGACGCAGGGCGGTAGCAGATGGTCCCTAGCGCATACCGCCGCGGGCTCGTCGTCAACCAACGCCATAAGCTTCGCTACCTCGAAGACCGGCTGCGCGACCAGCGGATATGGTCAAGGAGAAATTGACTACGCAACCCGCGACGGTGGAACGACATGGCGCCGTGCTGAACTGCAGGGGGTTCCCGCCGCCGTCTGCGCCGTCTCGCTCAAGGATCCAGCGCTCGCCCAGGTGGCCATCCAGTTGATCCGCCGCCTGGCGTCCAAGACCCTACAGAGTCAGGGCTACTATGTCTCGACGGTCGCCTCTGGTGGCGAGAGCCTCTGGATCGCCCTGTCCGGGTATCCGAACGGCAGACTCTACGTTCTTGCGCCTGGAAAACCCACGCACGTTACAGCGTGGCCGGATAACCAGATCAACATCGCCGGCTTGACTCCCATTGGTCCGAGCGAGGCGTTCATCACGACGTACGACGGGAGGGTCCTTGTGACACATGACACGGGGAGGCTCTGGAAGCAGATCAGCTAACAGAACGAACAGCGTCGCCCGCTCTGACGGGCCTTCGCCGAATGGAACAGCGTATACCTTCAGGCTGCGGCGTCAAGCCTGACAGCTTTTCGTGCTAACTGCGCGTACTTCCTGAAATCGGGTACCGCCAGCACCGACGCGGTCGGGCTCAGCACCACCCAGCCGACCATGGCGGCGGTGATCGGGTGGGTGAGGACGTCTCCCGAGATCTTGGCGGGCACCGGGTCCGAGACGATCTGCCCCGTCGGGGTGACATTGTCGTAGACGCTCGCGGAACTGACGTCACTCTGCGCGAGTGTGAACGTCACCGGCTTCAGGAACGTGCCGACCAGCTGACCCGTGGCGCTGTCGACCACGCGAAGGGCGAAGTCCGACACCACCGTCTCGCCGGACGGCGCCGCGGCCTGAAAGGGCGACGCCGGACCCTCGAGGAGCTCGAACTTCACGGCGTCGCTGAAGGCCCCCTGCGGGACCACGACGGTGATCGGGCCGTAGTGGACCGATCCGCCGGCGCCTGCCGCGAGAGCGGCCGCGGCGACGACGGTCGGGAAGCCGTGCTGGGTGAAGTCCGGGGCGGTCGAAGACTGGGCGCTGGCCGTCGCGGGAATCAGAACGCCTGTCGCGGCGACCAGAGCGGCTGCAAGACCGAGCCTGCGCAAATCCACAGGAGGGACCTCCTTCGCGGGGACTCCCCTAGAAATTACTGGAGCCATCCTTAAGTTAACCTGAAGGCTCACGTTTGCGGAAAGGCGTGGCAGATGCGCTGACGGGGAGACGAGGGCCCGTCGCGCAGAGGGACGATGCCAAGGGACGGTGACCCGGTCAGGTCGGAGCGTGCGTTGCCCAGGAACGGCCGTGCCGGCCACGGTGTGCCGGTGGAGGGAAACGGGCTCCCGCCTCAGCCGTTGGGCGGCGGCCTGAGCTAAGGGTGGTGGAGAGCCGCCAGCCCGCACGGACCCAGGTCTCGTCCAGCGCGCAGCTGTCGCGCGGTATACTCGATGTGGCACTCTGCTCGCCCGGGCAGCGAGATGGGCGGGCCGGTGCGATTGCCGCGTATGGGATCGTGGCGCGGCAGGAAGATGAGGTGACGCTGCGTGACGTTGCGCCTCGACATCTTTTCGGATTATGTCTGACCCTTCTGCTACATCGGCGAGGGCCTCGTCGACAAGTTGATGGAGCAGCCCGACCTGGACCTCGACGTGCACTGGCGTCCCTTCGAGCTGAACGACGACACGCCCGAGGAGGGACTGCCGCTTGCCGAGTACTTCGGCGTGCCCAAGGAGGACGTCGCCTCCAGGCAGGAAGGGGTGCGTTCCCGTGCCGCGGAGCTCGGCATGCCGTTCCGGTCGCCGGATATCATCTGCAACACGCGCAAGGCGCACATCCTCTCGGAGTACGCACGCGAGAAGGGCAGGCTCGAGCCGCTGCACAGGGCGCTCTTCCAGGCGTACTTCGCCGAGGGGCTGAACCTTGCGGATGGCGAGGTCCTGCGGGAGATGGCGCAGCGCGCCGGACTCGACCCCGAAGAGGCCCTGGCCGCCCTCGGTGACCCGCGCTACCTGGCGGTGGTGGATGCCGCCCTGCAGCACGCCCGCGACCTGGGCATCACAGGTGTGCCGACCTTCATCGTCGAGGGCAAGTACAAAATGGTCGGCGCGCTTCCGTTTGAGGCACTGCGCGACGCGCTGCGGCAGATCGCAGTCGCCGCGGACTGAGAGGAGGAGGCGGCATGGCGCAGCAGGAATGGGTCTTGGAACTTGATGACGGAGGCCGCCTCACGGGGACGCGCTTCGGCGGCGGGAAACGGTCGGTGCTTCTCCTGCATGGGCGGCATTTCGACCAGACGAGCTGGCACGACGTAGCGCAGGAACTCGCCGAGGCGGGCCTGACCGCCGTCACGCTCGACTTTCGCGGCTACGGCCTCTCGAGTCCGCTCCCACAACCCGCGTCGCACGATCTCGACGTGGTGCGCGCGGTGGAGGGGCTGCGGGCCGAGGGCCTGGAGGAGGTCTGCCTCCTGGGCGGCAGCATGGGCGCCGCCGCGGCACTCCGTGCGGTGGCCCTGCATGGGGCACGGGTCGATCGCGTCGCAGCCCTTTCGCCGGCGGTGGATGCGTCGGAGGTCGCGGAGCGCCTGCCCCATGTGCCGACGCTGCTTCTCGCGAGTCGCGACGAGCCGTACGTAGATATCGGCGCCTTCCAGGCGATGTGCCCGCATCCGCTGATGATCCACCTGTATCCCGGGGACGCGCACAACCAGGCCCTGCTGAACGGCCCGCACGGCGATGACGTGCGCAGACGGCTCAAGGCCTTTCTCACCGAGGGACTGCACACAGCCTGACCATGAGCCCTTGGCATGAGGCGGCCGCCCGTATCAGCGGGCGGCCGCCTCATGCCAAGATGTCCGCGCAGCGGCGCGGAGCCTTGCGTTCGCTCGCGCTGGTCAGCGGCCCGGCAGGAAGAATTCGACGTGGCCGCACTGGGCGCAGCGGTACATCTGCAGTGCGAGGATGCCTTCGTTGAGCTGGTTGAAGTTGCCGAGGAACATCGCGGCGATGCCGGTGCTGCCGCCGGTGCGGAAGTCTTCCTCGCCGACCAGGTCGAGCGGGGAGTTGCAGCGGGTGCAGGAGATCTGCTGGTTCATGGGCTGCCTCCTATCCGTCAGCTGATGCGCAGGACATTCGCCAGGAAGGAGATGGAACCTGCAGATGCACGGCCGGCATGCCGGGACAAGACACGAGCCAAGCCTCCTCGGCACTCGCGGGCGTCGGTCCGGTCTGCGGGCCAGGGCGGCACTATGCCTTGGTGCTCTGCGCCAGGTTCCCGTTTCCATACTCCTGCCGCGCGAGCAGCATGAGGCGGCCGTCGCGCAGCATGTCGCGAAGCCCCGCCTCCAGCGGCAGGCGGGCCGCGTGCGGCGCGAGGAGCTCGAGCGTGCCTGTGGTGAGGCGCAAGGCCGCGAGCAGAGTGGGGGAGATGGGCGTGTCGCCGCCTGCGCAGCCGAGGCAGAGCGCCGCGTCCTGGTCCGCCCCGGGCGGCGCGACGCGCCACGCGCAGAAGGCGGCGGCCAGACGTGCGGGATGAAGCGCCAGCCAGGGCGGGTTCAGCGGACGCAGCAGACGGGCGGCGCATACGGCCACGCGGGCGGTGGCTGCGAGGAGTGCGGCTGCCTCAAGGCGCGCCGCAGCGTTCTTGGCCTTGCCGAGGGCTTCGAGCAGCGACAGGATGTCGTGCTGGGCCGTGCGCCAGAGCGCGTCCGCATCGGGGCGGCGTTCGTCGATGCAGGCCCGGATCTCGGCGAGGACGGCATCCGGGCCGGAGAGCAGCAGAGCAGGTGCATAGATGTCCCGCACCTCCGGCCACGCGTCAGGATCCGCCGCCTCCTCGGCGATGTCGGCAAGGCGACGGGCATGGACCGACACGGGCAGAAGACCATGGCGGAGCGGCAGAAGCCGGAGCCGATCGGCCACTGCTGGCGGCTCTGCCGTCACGATGCAGAGGTCAAGATCGCTGAAAGGGCCCTGCGTCCCGTGTGCGTAGCTGCCGAAGAGAAGCACGGCGCGCGCGCTGGGTTCCAGTTGCTGTAAGTCGGGGAGCAGGGGAGAGACCAGGTCCACCAAGGACTCATCGCCGGGCGGCGCAAGATCCTTGACCATGGTGCATGCGACCTCGCGCCTGCTGCGAGGGTGCAGGGCTGTCACGCGGTAGCCGAGATGGGTGTAGAGACGCACATTGCCCGGCAGGGCCAGGCGCACGCGCAGCCGCAGGCGGGCGGCACCCGCGGAACGGGCCTCCGCCTCGACCAGCGCGAGCAGGGCGGAGCCGATACCTCGGTGGCGCATGGCGGGCAGGACGGCCAGTCTGCCGACGTAGATGCCATCTTCCTCAGGCCGATAGCGGACGCAGCCCGCGACCTCGCCGTCGAGCGAGGCAAAGGCGGCGCCGCCCTGCCGCAGGGTCTGCTCGACGTCCTCCACAGTCTCTCGCTCCGCGCCGCTCGGCGGGTCGAGAAGGCCGCGGTACTCCGCGAAGGACTGCTGCGTGATGTCGTAGATGAGCCGAGCATCGTCCATGGTAGCGAGGCGCAGGGTGAGTGGCATGGCGAGCCTCCTTGGCCGCTGCGTTCGGTCCGAAGGGGGAGGACCCCTGCAGGGACGCTCCTCAGGACACTCCTGGGCTCCCCTCGCATTCAGTTTTCAATGTCCGATAATAGATATTATGTTAATGCGATAGGGCGGGGTCCATCTACGGCCTGGGTAGTCGAAGCGGAATGGCGTAGTCGTACCCTCCCCGGGCGGATCGGCCGTCGCAGCCGGGCCGTCGCATCTGCGCGAACGGAGTAATGGCATGTGGCACCCGGTGAGGCCGTGCTTGGTCGCGCACGCACGCTGCGACCCGCGCGCCGCGCTGCGGGACGCGACGCAGCCATGCCGGCCGAACGGCTGCACCCAAGCGCAAGCGGCGGTGACGCGTTGCGCCCCGGACTGGTCCCCGATCCAGCGAGGGCTGGAACGCGCCGGCCGCGAAACATTCCAGTCCCGTCATGCGACAAGGAGGTCCATCCAACGGAGTTTCCAGGGCACTTCAAGCACGAGCATCCACCGGTGCGCAACCTGAACGACGTGTACGAGGAGCATCGGACGCGGGGCGACCGGGTTGCCGACCGGTTCGCTGCCGTCATGGGATCGTGGACCTTCATCATTGTACAGAGCGCCCTGCTGTTCATCTGGGTGCTGCTGAACGTCACCGCCTGGATCATGCATTGGGATCCGTACCCGTTCATCCTGCTCAATCTCGCGCTCTCGTTCCAGGCCGCGTACGCAGCGCCGATCATCATGATGTCGCAGAACCGCCAGGCCGCCAAAGATCGTCTCGAGGCCCACCAGGACTTTCAGGTCAACCAGAAGGCCGAAGAGGAGGTGCGGGTCATCCTCGAGCACCTGGAGGCGCAGAGCACGGCCCTCAGGGAGCTCCTCGAGCGCCTGGACCGGCTCGAGGGCGGCGCCCGAGCGTAAGTATGGGCCTCTCGGACAGGCTTGCGCGCCTTTCTTGCGTCCATCTGGGGAGCGTTTTATGCAGCGATGCTTGGACGCGCTAGAGGGGGCCTTTTGGCTCGGGGCAGGCCATCCAAGGGACCAATGGACCTTCCTCGTCGCGTTAAGCAGGTGTTAATGCTGCCAAGAGCGTATTCTAAGCCTCACCTCAGGCGCACCATCCGTGCGTCGCGCCAAGAAGGAGTCTAATGCATGTCCTTGCCCCTGGCGAACCCTGAACCCACCCAATCCGGATTCCACGAAGAGAAGATCCGCACGCCGTTTCAAACGGCTGTGCGGCGATTCTTGAAGAACAAACTTGCCGTCTTCGGCCTGATCCTCGTCATCATCATGGTGGTCGTGGCGCTTCTTGCACCGATGATTGCACCGATGAGCCCGTACACGTCGTACGCGGACGGGACGACGATTCAGGGCCTGCCGCTGAACCCGACATGGGTTTGGCACCACTTCTTCCTCGGCACCGACTCGTCCGGCCGCGACGAGATGAGCCAGTTGCTCTACGGCACCCGCGTGTCGATGGAGGTCGGCTTCATGGCGACCGCCATCACTCTGTTGATCGGTGTCGTCATCGGACTCATCTCCGGCTACCTCGGAGGCATGTGGGACAATATCATCATGCGCATCACGGATGTGGTGCTGGCCTTCCCGCTGTTCCTGTTCGTCATCCTGCTCCGGTCCGTCGTGACGCACCCGACGGTGGCCACCGTGTACACGGTCATCGGGGTGCTCGGCTGGGCCGGTATCGCCCGTATCACGCGAGGACAGACGCTGGCCGCGCGCAGGCTCGAGTACGTGGAGTCGGCGCGATCGATCGGTGCCCGCGTGCCGAGCATCCTGTTCAAGCACATCTTCCCGAACATCATGGGTCCCGTCGTGGTGTACGGCACCCTCCTGATCGCCAACAACATCCTGCTTGAGTCCGCGCTCTCGTTCCTCTCCATCGGCGTCCCGGACCCGATCGTGTCCTGGGGCAAGATGATCAACCTCGGCCTCAGCTGGTACCAGACGGATCCCTGGCTGATCGTCTGGCCGGGCATCGCCATCGCGCTTGCGACGCTCGGTTTCAACCTTCTCGGCGACGGCCTCAGCGACGCGCTGAACCCGCGCGCCAACGAGTAGTCGCCCCGCTCCGATGTGCCCTTTGGGAGGTGATCAGCCGGGCGCAGACCGTTGAAGTGAGACGCGACACGACGCTCCGATACCGCTTTGTCCGCGAGGAGGTCGAAGAATGGCGAATTCATCCTGGAAGCGATGGTCCGTGGCGGTGGCCGGGGCGGCAACCCTGGCGCTGACGGCGTCCATGGTGGCGCCGGCGGTCACCAGCGCGAGCACGAGCAACACCTTGAACTTCTCGTTCTCGAGCAACATTGAGACGCTTGACCCGACCCAGTGGACCGACATGACCTCGATGTACCCGATGCAGGAGATCTACGACACCCTGGTCGAGTACGACCCGGTCACCACCAAGATCGTCCCCGGCATTGCCACCTGGACGGTCTCGAAGAATGGCACGGTCTACACGTTCACGCTGAAGAAGGGCGTCAAGTTCTCGAACGGTGACCCCGTCACCGCGCAGGACGTCATCTACTCGATCAACCGCGTTACCCGCGGTGACGCGAACTCGAGCGGCGCTGCTCCTTACGGTTTCGCCTACTCCGACATCCAGGGCTACAACGCATGGTTCAACAATGGCAAGCCGCCTGTTGCGGGCATGACTGGCATGAGTGGCGTCACCTCGCCGGCGGCGGGTGTCGTCCAGTTCAAGCTGGTCACTCCGCAGGCCTTCTTCCTCAACGTCATGGCCCTGATGTCGGCGGCCATCGTCGACCCCAGCGTGGTGCAGAAGTACGGCGCGAACTACCAGCTGCACGCCATTGGCAGCGGCCCATACAAGCTCAAGAGCTGGAACCAGGGTCACCAGATGATCCTGGTGCCGAACACGACGAGCTGGCGCTATGTCAAGGGCGAGCCGACGGTCATCATGGACGAGAACGTCAACCCGGACCTCGCGCTCCTGCGGTACCAGCAGGGCCAGTACGCATTCGTCTGGGGCCCGTTGCCGTCTGAGGTCTACGCCAAGATCCTCAGCTCGGCCACGCTGAAGTCCCAGTACCACAACGTCGTCGAGAACGGCGTCGTGTACCTGGCGTTCAACACCACCAAGGCGCCGTTCAACAACGTCTACATGCGCCAGGCGGTCAACTACGCGATCAACAAGACCCTTCTCATCAAGGACATCACGAACGGCCGCGCGGCGCTCATGACGCAGCCGCTGCCGCCGGGCATCCCGGGCTACAACAATTCCATCAAGAACCCGTACCCGTACAACCCGACCCTGGCCAAGTCGCTCCTGAAGAAGGCCGGCTACAAGGGTCAGACACTCACCTTCATCTACCCCTCCAACAACACCGACCACATCCGTACGGCTGAGATCATCCAGAACGAGCTCCAGGCTGTCGGCATGAAGGTCTCGATCGTCGGTACGAGCCAGATCGGCAACTACTGGCCGCTCGAAGACAACGCCAGCGGCAACTGGAACATCGCCTGGACCGACTGGTTCCAGGACTACCCTGACGCGCAGGACTTCCTGTTCAACCTGCTCAGCAAGGAGGCCTTCGGGGCCACCAACGTCGGCAACTGGACCAACCCGACGTTCGAGAGCCTCGTGAGCCAGGCGGACTCCCTGCCCGGCAACGAGCAGTACCAGCGCAACACCGACTACTCGAAGGCTGAGTCCATCGCCGTCCAGCAGGCGTCGTGGGCCTTCCTCTACAACGAGTGGAACGACGCTCTGATCCAGCCGTGGGTCAAGCCGCAGGGTTCGTTCAAGGACCTGATGATCTACCTGCACCCGGTCAAGACGCCGCAGTTCCAGTACATGACCGTCGCTCCTCACTGATCCGTGTCGCAACCCGGGGCCGGCCCGAGGCCGGCCCCGGAATCTTCTCGGACGAAAGCTTGGGTGATACGCCTTGGGTTCCTACCTGGTTCGGCGCGCGATCTGGACGATCGTCACGATTTGGGCGATCCTGACGGTGACCTATTTCATTGCCTACCTGGTCCCGTCCGACCCAGCGCGCCTGATCGCAGGCCAGCACGCGAGCGCCGCCACACTCGCGTCCATCCGCAGAGCCCTGGGGCTCTACCATCCCCTGTGGTACCGGTACCTCGTCTATGCGAACCAGTTCATCCACGGCAACCTCGGCTATGACTACATCATGCGCCGGACCGTCTCAGGCATGGTGCTGCAGGCGGCCCCCTATACCCTGTATCTTGCCGTCGTGGCCGTATTCTTCGAACTCGTGATCGGTATCCCGATCGGCATTGTTGCGGCCGTCAAGCGGTACTCCTTCATCGACAACTTCCTGCGCTTCCTCTCGATCGTCGGCATCTCGATGCCGACCTACTGGGTCGGCTCGATGCTGCTGATGCTCGTCGGGTTCAAGCTGGGCTGGCTGCCGCTCGGCGGCGTCTCTCCCCTAGGCGTGGTCCTGCCCGCCCTTTCGGTCGGCATCACGGGCAGCGCGTTCTACGCCCGCATCCTGCGCTCGTCGACGCTCGAGACGATGCGCATGGACTACGTGCGCACGGCACGCGCCAAGGGCGCCGGCGAGGCGCTCGTGCTCTTCAAGCACACCATCCGCAACTCGCTGATTCCTGTCGTCACGTACCTCGGACTCGATCTCGGCGGCCTGTTGGGCGGCCTGATCGTGACGGAGTACATCTTCAACTGGAGCGGGCTCGGCTTCCTGCTCAACACGGCCATCGGCCAGGATGACGGAGCATTGATCATGGGTGTGACGCTCTTCTCGGCGAGCGGCATCGTGATCATGAACTTCGTGGTCGACGTGGTCTACGCGTTCCTGGACCCCCGCGTCTCCTATTCCTGAGTGCCGCCGTGGACGAGAGCCGCCCGGAAGGGCGGCTTTTTCGTGTCGTTTGCGGTAACCACCTCTCTCGGCGACAAACGTCTGCCGTACGGTGGACCGGGGGCAATGTCGGCGTGTAAGGCAGCGATTGCGGAGCGCCGGCCACCCGTCCGGCGCGTCGGGCAGGTGCCGTGCGGGCAGGCTGAGGATGGGGCCAGGAATGCGTGCCCGCTCGCGGGACGCCGGGAGAGACAGGGCACGTTGGTGCCGAATTCGGTGCAGGGCCTGGAGGTGCTCTTTCAGATCGGCCGCCTCATGGGGCGCATGGTTGCGATCGCGGCCGGCGCCGGGCTGGCGCTGCTCGTCGTGCAGGGCGGCCTGGGGCTTGGTGGACCATCCAGCAGAGATCCGGAGGTTCAACACGCCAGAGCCGCCGCAAGGGCCCTTGTGGCGTGGTACTACCTGCCGGATGACGGCCTTCTCGCGAGCTACGCGCCTTCCGTCAGCTCGCCACCGGCGGCGATCTGGGGCTACTCCTGGGGGCTGCGGGCCGTCGAGGACATCGCATCGCTGCCCGGCAGCACCAGCTATCTGCCGCTTGTGCGCAGGCTTGCTGACGATCTTGACCGCTACTGGGATGAGCGGGCAAAGGTGCCCGGCTACGCACCGACCGTCGACCCAGGCGCATGGGCGATCAAGTACTTCGACGACAACGCCTGGGCGGGACTCGACCTCGTCCAGGCATACGATCTCACCGCCGACGCCCGCTACCTGCGTGAGGCAAAAGAGGTCTTCGCCTACATAGAGACCGGTTGGGACCAAAGCCGCGGCGGCATCTACTGGAACGAAGACCGGGTCACCCGCAACACCGCGTCGAACGGGCCCGCGGCACAACTTGCCGCACGCCTCTACATGGCCACAGGGCGAAGGGCGTACCTCGCGTGGGCCCAAAGGATCTACCATTGGCAGGTGCGGCATCTCGTCGATCGCCGCACGGGACAGGTATGGGGCAACCTCGACGACCAGGCGAACATCTCGATGAGCGCCTGGTCGTACAATCAGGGCACGGTGATCGGCGCCGCGACGCTGCTCTACCGGATCACCCACGAACCGGCCTACCTTGCGCAGGCCCGCCAGACAGAAGGATTCGTGCTGCGCAATCTGGTGAGATCAGATGGAACGATCGTGCCACCCGCAGAGTTCGCCGGGGTGCTCGCGGACAACCTGCGGCTCCTCTACGATGAGACGCAAGATCTGGCCATCGCCAGGGTGATCGACCAAAGCGCGCGCTCTGCGTGGACGCAGGCGCGCAATGGCGATGGCCTCTTCGCGACCGACTGGCGGGGCCCGCCGCCAGAGACGCAGGGACTCCCGCTGCTCACGCAGAGCGGAGCAGTACGGCTGCTAGCCGTGCGGGCAGCAATCAAGGCACCCAGCGCAGGCTGGTGGGTCGTCGAGGGACCGCGTCACCATCCGGGCTCTGCAACGTGACCGCTGGCCGCGCGTTCGCGCGCACGGGGTACGCCGCGTGCCGTGGCAGGGCGCGAGGAGTTCTAGGCTGGCTTGCGGTGGCGCAGCGGCATCCGCAGGCGGGCATTGGTGGCCTGCTCGTACGCATAGGCGAACTGGACGAGCCGCGCTTCCGCGAACGCGGTGCCACAGAAGGTGAGGGCGAACGGCTCTCCCTGGCTCGTCGTGCCCGCAGGCACGCAGATCGACGGGTATCCGGCGCGCGCGGCGATGTCCGCGCCGTAGTTGTTCGGGAACAGGAGAGCGTCGAGGCGAAGCGACGTGAGCGCATGGTCGATGCCCTCCTGCCGGGACCAGACGAGATCGCGGCGCCGGCCCTGCAGGTATGCGGGGTCTGTCAGCGTGCCCGACGTCGCCTCGGACTGCAGGAGCAGCGTCTGGCCATAGCGCAGCATCAGCCGCCGGTTGCGCTCGTTGAAGAAGATCAGCTCGCGCAGGCTGTGCACCGGCACGTCCGGCCCGGTCTTGCCGAGATAGGCGTTGAGGTCTGCCTTGAACTCGTAGAACAGCACCTCTTCCCCCCACTCCCTGCCCGCGGACGGGATCGGAGCGGGATCGACCACGGTGGCGCCAAGGGCCTCGATGCTCTTCAGGGCCTCCTGGAACCCGGCCGCCAGGGGTTCAGGGAGGTCGCCCAGGTAGTCGCGCGCGACACCGAGCCGGATCCCCTTGAGCGCGTCGGCGCGGAGTTCGTGCGCGTCGGGCAACGGGTGCGCCGCACCCAGGGACGTGATCGGGTCGCGCCGGTCGCCGCCGATCATGGCTCGCAGCAGGAGCAGCGCATCGCGTACGCTGCGGGCCATCGGTCCGGCGGTATCCTGGCTGTGCGCGATCGGGACGATGCCGCTGCGGCTGACATAGCCGAGAGTCGGCTTGATGCCCACGACACCTTGCTGGCTGGCGGGGCTCAGGATCGAGCCGGAGGTTTCCGTGCCGACCGCCAGCGGCGTGAGCTCACCGGAGACGGCCGAAGCGGAGCCGGAACTCGATCCGCCGGCGTCGAACGGCCCGCAGGCGTTCAGCACCTGGCCGCCGCGCGAGGAGTAGCCGTTGGGCATGCCTTCGGTCATGAAGTTGGCCCACTCCGTCATGCCGGCCTTGCCGAGGATCACAGCACCCGCCTGACGCAGCCTGCGCACGAGGTGGGCGTCACGGGCGGCGTAGTGGGCGGCGAGCGCAAGCGAGCCGGCGCTGGTGTGCAGGTGGTCCGCCGTGTCGATGTTGTCCTTCAAAAGGACTGGGATACCGTGCAGCGGTCCGCGCAGGTGTCCGGACCTGCGCTCCTGGTCCAGCACCGCCGCGATGGCCGGCGCGTGGGGATTCAATTCCAGCACGGCGCTGAGGCCCTGCGGCCCCTGGTTGCGGGCTGCGACGGCGTCCAGGCAGAGGCAGACGAGATCCTCCGAGGTCAAGGCACCGTCCGCGAACAGGGTCTGCGCCTTCTCAATCGTCAGCTCGGGCCGAAGCTCGTCGCATGCCATCAGGCGTACCTCCTGCCCACCATCTCATCGGATCGGCGGCCCGGCGGGCGACAGGCTCTGGCCGAGGCGCTTCGCCATGATCACCCTTTCGTCGGCGACGCGCACCAGACCTTCGATGCTGTCGGCGTCCTCCGGTGAGGCCGCCACGCCGAGCCGGGCGCCGACGTACACCTCACGCTCCTCGCGCCACAGCACGGGCGAGGTCCGGATGGCGTCGAGGTACCGGCTGGCCGCCTGCAGGGCCTGCGAGAGATCGGCGTGTGTCAGCAGGATGGCGAATTCGTCGCCACCCCAGCGGAAGACGGTGTCACCGTCGCGGCGCACGGAGTTCAATGCCCTGGCGACGGCCATCAGCGCCTCGTCACCGCTCAGGTGTCCATACTGGTCGTTGATCGCCTTGAAGCCCTGCAGGTCCAGGATGACCAGCGATAGCGGCTGGCGGTAGCGCCTTGCCTCTCCCCACGCCGCGGCGATGCGCTCGTCAAAGTCCCGGCGGTTGCCGATGCCCGTCAGGGTATCGGTGCGCGCCGCCAGCGTGAGCGCCTTGCGATGCCGGCCCTGCGTCAGCAGGACGGCGAGCTGCAGCCCGAACATGCCGGCGAGGGAGAGCGCTTCCTGCGAGAAGGCTTCGGGCTGCAAGAGGCTGTCGATGCTCAGGAGGCCGACGAGGTCACCGTGCAGCACGAGTGGCAGGCAGATGCTCGCGGTGACGTGCGAGAGTCGCATGAGCCGGCTGCCCCCCGCGCCAGGCGCCTGCTCCAGGACGTGCGGCAGCCCGCGCATGAAGCTGCCGCGGTCGCCGCCGTACCACTGGACGGCGTCCTCGACGCTCTGCAAGGCCCAGTGCGGCGGCGCGCCAGCTTCGTCGTAGCCCTTGGCCGCGCGCAGATCCAGACCGGTGCCGTCGGACAGCCAGAGCGTCGCGGCGTTCGCGCCTGGCACGAGCCGGATGGCTGCCGACAGGGCCTGGTCGCACAGCTCCTGGATGTCACCCATCGCGCCGAGGGCATGCAACGCTTCCAGGAGGTCCGCCAGGCGTGACGTCGCAAGGATGCCCTGCAACGCGATGTGCAGCCGGTCAGCCGCGCGCTGCAGGGCTTGACGTTGGCTGGCGACGAAGGCGACCGGGCTGCGGTAGAAGAGGAGCTCCAGGATGGCCTGGGGGCGGCCGTCCGGCTCGAGCAGCGGCAGGATGGCGAACGACTGGAGTCCCGCCTCGAGCTGGCGGGCCGCGCTGTACGGGGAGGTGAGCGATGACGCCACCCAGACAGGCTCCCGCGGCACGAGGCCCTTGAAGCTTGCCACGAGCGGCGAGGGCACGTCCGGCGCGTCGAAGTCGCCGAGGACGTGGCGGGCCAGCAGGTGCGGCGCGCCGCCGCCCGGGAGCCAGACGACACCCACGTCGGCGGAGGCGAACGGCATCAGCAGCTGCAGCGCGCGGTGCGCCACGGCCTGGGGCGTTCCAGGCTGGGTGATCTGGCGGGAGAAGTCCAGGAGGAAGTTCTGCAGGTAGGTGGTCTCCTGCGACGCCGTGAGGCGGCCGAGGCGTCCCAGCGCATCGCCGACGGCCAGCACCAGCGCCTCGAGGGTCGCCACCTCGCCGGCGAGAAAGGCCCCTGGGCGGCTGCGCTCGATGTTGAGCACGGCGACGGCCTGCTCCCCGACGACGATCGGCAAGGCCAGTTCGCTGTGCGTCGAGGCGATGCCGACGCCCTGGACGAAGTCCGGATCGGATTGCGTGTCCGGGACATGCTGCACCCGGCGCGTGCGCAGCGCGCGCCCGGTGATGGACTGCAGCGGGAGCGAGATGCCTTGCGGCGGCGTCCAGCCGAGCGTTGCCTGCACCTGCAGGCGCTGGCCGTCGGCGCTCGGCACCAAGATGTCTGCGTGCGTGAAGCCGAGGATCTCCCGGAGCATCAAGGGCAGCTCGCGGTAGATGAGCTCGGCGCTCTCGAGCGTGGGCAGACGCAGCAGCGCTTCCGCGAGAAGCCGCGCACGGCGCGCGGACGTCTCCGCCTCCCTGCGGACGCGCCGCAGGCTGAGACCGATGGCGCCGCCTGCCGCGGCAGAGATCAGAGGCACGAAGGCGAACGCGAGGGCGAGGCTCGCGTCGGCGGGCCGCTGCTCGAGCAGGGCAAGCAGGACGGTCAGGATGGCGATCCCGAGGGCTGCCAGCGGCCCAAGTGCGAGACCGGCGACCATCAGCACGATGGCGAGGCTTGGCAGGATCCAGTCCGCCGGCAGGGGCATGAGCGGAAGAAGTGCGGCCACCACGACAAGCATCGCGCCCCGCAGGACGTGACGCGGCGTGGCTGCCAAGCGCTGTCCGGAATCACCGGGGGATCCGCCGGGCATCAGCGGGCCCGCCGCGCCCCACCCCTCCAACTGCCTCGCCTCGCACCGCGAATGTTCGTGGGATGCTACCTGGGCGCATATACCATCCAGGAATTCGGCGTCGCCCCAGGCAGTCCCTGCAGGGTCGGCATGCAGGACTCCGCGGCAGGTTGCGGAAGTCGCAGGAGACCGGCCTTTGGAGGTGCGACGATGGATGGTTCCTGCCGCATCCGCCTGAGGGTGCGCTACGGTGAGGCGGACCGCATGGGCATCGCGTACTACGCCCACTACTTCGACTGGTTCACCGAAGGACGCACGGCGCTCCTGCGCCAGATCGGCGGCAACTACCGGGAGATCGAGGACAGGGGGCTGCTCCTCCCCGTCGTGCGCACCGGCGCCCGCTACCACCGCCCGTGCAGCTACGACGACCTCGTCGAGCTCGAGACGACGGCGCGACTGTCGCCGGCGCGACTGCGCTTCGACTATCGCCTTGAGATGGAAGGCCAGCTGCTTGCCGAGGGATACACAGAGCACGCCTTCGTGCGCAAGGGGGATCTGCGGCCCCTCAACGTGCGCCGGGCCTTCCCGGAGATCTACGCCTATCTCTCCCGCCTGCCCCCCTATTCCCCGTCCGCCGACGGGCTCAGCCTGAGGTCCGGGAAGTAGACCCGCAGGGTTTCGCCGACCGCCGGCAGCCGCCGGTCCTGCCCGAGATCGGCGGCGAAGGGGCGTCCCGCCGCGTCCCGCATCTCCACCCGCCAGCCGAACTCCCTCGGCAGGGCGCGCAGCACGACGCCGTCCACCGTCGCGAGGCCCGGGGCGCCCTGCCAGGACGCCGTGGCGGGGTGTACCGCGATGCCGCCCGCCAGCAGGTGGTAGCCGAGCAGCTCGGCCGCGCGCGCGTTCGGCGGGCTGTGCAGCAGGGATTCGGTCGGTCCCTCGGCGATCACCTTCCCCTCCGCGATCAGGCAGAGCCTCTGGCACAGACGCTGCACCTCGTAGAGGTCGTGGGTCGCCAGGAGCGCGTACGCCTTCTCCTCGGCCACGCGCTCCATCAGCAGATCGCCCATCTCGAGGCGAGCAGCGGCATCGAGCGCCGAGAAGGGTTCGTCCAGCAAGAACAGCGGGCGGTGGGAGAACACTGCGCGCCCAAGCGCCAGCCGCTGCCGCTCGCCAAATGAGAGCTCGCGCGCAGGCCGGTTGCGCAGGCGCAGGAGGTCGAGACGCTCGAGCGCTGTCGCGACGTTGACGGCGAGTCCGCCTCCAAGAGCGAGGAGATGCTGCTCCGGCGTCCAGTGCGGTATGAGACCCTGCCGCTGCGGCACCCAGCCGATCGGCCGCTGCCACGCCTGCAGGCGGCGGTAGTCCGCGCCGTCCAGATCGAGGGCGCCATCCGCAGGCAGGAGTCCGGCGACGGCGCGCAGGAGCGTTGTCTTGCCTGCCCCCGAGGGACCGTGCAAGGCCAGCACACTGCCCGCCTCCAGCTCGAAGCGTGCGGCGAAGCGCCAGGGCGTCGACGACGGCGCCGCGAGGTCAACGCGCAGCACGGCGGGCCACCCCCATGGCCAGAAGAGGCAGCGGCAGGGCGATGGCAACGAGGACGAGGGCGAGCTGAAGGGCCGGCCCGAGTCCGAACTCGCTGAGCGCGATCCAGATGCCCACCGGCAGGCCGGTCGGGTGATATGCGAGCACGATCGGCGCTCCGAACGCCCCGATCGTGCGCGCCCAGGCCATGGCGCTCGCGACGGCGAGGCCAGGCGCCGCAAGCGGCAGAGCCACGAGGCGGAACGCCTTTGCGGGCGTCATGCCGGCCAGCCATGCCGCCTCCAGGACGTCGCGGTCGAGGGCGCTGAAGGCTGCCCAGGCCGCGTAGACAAAGTAAGGCGACGCCTCGTAGAAGCCGGCGAGCGTGAGGCCGAGAAAACTGTTGGTCACGCCGATGCCGAGTCCCTCGAGCCACTGCCCGAAGCTGGCGGTCGGACCAAACACGTACGCCAGCACGAGGCCCAGCACCAGCGGCGGCATCAGCAGCGGCACGGCGAGCAGGAGCTCCAGCAGGCGCTGGGTGCGCTGGCCGGCGGACGCGGCCCACCAGGCCAGGGGGAGACCGACGAGGAAGGTCAGCAGGAGCGCCGCGATGGACGACGACACGCTGATGCCGGTGGCTGCCGCGCTGCCTGGCGGCAGACGCACGAACGCGGTGCCCGCGTGCAGCAGCAGGGCCCAGAGGGGCAGCGTCACGATGCCGGCGAGCGGCCAGAGCAGCAGCCGGCGCGCGGTGACGGGGCGCGGGCGCTGCAAGGGCGGCCGGATCATGCCGGCGCCCGCCCAGGCTCGCAGGGTTGGTTCACGATGATCCTACCTTCCGCCATACGGCATATGCGCCGTAGCTTGCGTGGCTGGGGCCCAGGGGATTGGGGTCCACGAGCACCCGCCGCCAGTCCCGGCTGCCGTCCAGCTCCACGGCCACGGGCGAGCGGGTCTGCCACAGGACATAGGTTGCGGACGGGTCGTAGCGGCGGATGTATGCGGTCACGGACATGCTCCCCGCGCTGACGTCGAGGAAATGCGGCCACCAGGAGCGCTGCAGCCACAGGTTGTCGCGGCTGTCCAGGTATGGCGTGACGCCGTAGAGCTCGAGAGACGCGCCGATCTGGTAGGCGGCAAAGACGTTCGACGCGTGCTGCCTCTGAAGATACGCGATGGCACGCATCGGCGCGCGCTGCGGGAAGAGAGGGCGGGACAGCAGCAGCACCGCCATGACGAGGGCCGCCACGAGGCTCAGGGCGAAGGAGCGCGCCGCAGCTGGCCGCTCCTTCGCGATGCGCCAGGGTCTTGGCAGAAGAGGTGCCCCGAGCCATGCCGCGGCAAGGACGAAGTACGGCAGGAAGCGCGAGGCGTAGAGCATAGCGAAGGCGGCGCCCATGAGGAGCAGGAGGTCCGCATAGCGCCGGCGCCGGCCGAGCTCCGGGGCGAGGAGCGCCAAGGCTGCGAACAGGACGACCCCGGCCAACATGGCCCAGGGTTCGTGGAAGTTCGGCGAAGCCCATTCTGAGATGACGTTCGTGTTGCCGCCGCTGCCGACGTTGAGGAGATTGCGCACCACGGCGGCGGGACCGCCAGGCCGGACGAGCAGCACGAGCAGCGAGAGGACGAGGGGCCCGAGGAGCTTGCGCCGCGGCACATCCGGCGACCCCAGGAGCCAGTTCAGTCCGAACAGCAGGGGCAGCAGCACCACCGATCCATGCACCTGCACCCAGACAAGGCCAAGCGCGGCCGCGACCCAGAGCTGCCGGGGCTTGCCCCGCCTGGCGGCGGCCAGGGCCGTGAGCAGGTAGGCGAACAGCAGAAATGAGACGAGCTGCGGTCTTGGCGACATCACCGGCATGATGGCCACCGCGGTGGCGAGCGGCCAGATGGTCTGCCAGTAGGGGCCGAGCCGTCGCGCCCAGCTGGCGAGCAGGATCGCGATGCCGGCCAGCAGCGGCAGCAGGCCGAGATAGACGGCGATCCGGCCGCCAAGGCTGTAGAGCCAGGCGGTGTAGACGCCGAAGAGCCATTCCTCGTTCGACCAGTACGCCCCCGCCATGGCGGCGGTCAGGTGATTCTCTAGCGGCACGTAGCCGTGCTGCATGATCCAGCGGCCGTTCGCGACGTCAAAACCGATGTCGCCGATGAGACCGTGCTGCGACAGGGCCATCGCCAGCGTCAGAAAGGCCGGCAGGGCCGCGAGAAGGAGCGCGGCCCCGCCGCCCTCCCGCGACGGGGACCGCAGGACCTCGGGGGCCGGCACGTCAGGCTCTGAGCAGCTGCTCGCGAACGGCGCGGCGGAGCACCTTGCCGGTCGCGCCGATCGGCAGCTCGGGCCAGACGAAGATGCGGCGTGGCCGTTTGTAGTCGGCGAGCAGGCGACCGCAGAGATCCTGCAGTTCCTCGACCGGTACCTGCTGGCCCTCGCGCGGCGAGACGACCGCGACGACTTCCTCGCCGCGCCGGTCGTCGTGCAGGCCGACGACAGCGGCCATGGCAACGGACGTATGCTGCGTGAGCACCTCTTCCACCTCGGTCGGATAGACGTTCTCGCCCATGGTGATGATCATGTCGGTCTTGCGGTCCACGAGGTAGACGTAGCCGTCCCGGTTGCGACGCCCTAGGTCGCCGACGGCGAGGTAGCGCCCGCGGAACGCCTGGGCGGTCGCCTCGGGGTCCTTGTAGTACCCGTCCATGAGGGTGGGGCCGGCGCAGTAGAGCTCCCCCACCTCCTCGACATCCGCCTCCTCGCCGTCTTCGCGCAGGATGCGAACGTCCTGGGCCAGGGCCGGCAGGCCGATCGAGCCGATGACGCTTCCCGGCCCGTGCCGGATCCACGTCACGGCCCCAAGTTCCGTCGCGCCGTAGATGTCGATCAGGTGCGCGTTGGGGAAGTCCTCCACGATGCGGTCCCGCAAGGTCGTCGAGAGCGGCGACGAACTCGTGATCATGACGCGCAGCTGTCCCGGGTCAAGGCTGCCCTTCTCGGCGGCGTCGGCCAGGAACGTGAGCAGCGACGGCACGAACATGGAGTAGGTTGCGCCGTGGCGCTTGATTTCCTCGATCACCCGCACGGGGTGGAAGGTCTTCTGATGGTAGATCGACATGGTCGTGCCGAGGCAGAGGGAGAGCGACACGAGCCAGAGGCCGTTCACGTGGAACATGGGCAGCAGCGAGAGGCCGATGTCGTCCGAGGAGATGCCGAATTCCGCGGCGAGCAGGAGGGCGATCATCAGGTTGCTCTTGTGCGAGCGCAGGGCGCCCTTCGGCTTGCCCGTCGTGCCTGACGTGTACACGAGCACCCAGGGGTCGTTCTCGTCGACCGCAACGACGACCGGAGCATCGCTCTGGCCGTCGCGCAGTGCCTCGTAGGACGGAAGGAAGTCCGCACCGGGACCGACGCGCAGGATCTTCTCGAGCGCGCCGCCCTCGGGGCGCATGCCCGCCTCCAGGGCTCCTTGCAGCAGCTGCCCGTCGCCGATCAGCACGCGGCTGTCCGAGTGACCGAGCACATAGGCCATCTCGGCAGGCGCGAGGCGAAGGTTGATCGGCACGGCGACCGCTCCTGCGCGGCCGCAGGCGAAGTAGAGCTCGACGTACTCGATGGAGTTCATGAGCAGCAGCGCGACATGGTCGCCCTTGCCGACGCCAAGGCTCTGCAGGAGGCGCGCAGCCTGATTGACGCGCCGGTCGAGCTCGCTGTAGGTGACCTTCACGTCGTCGTACCAGATGGCCACCTTGTCGCGGTAGCGCCGACCGTTGGTGGCCAGGGCCTCACCCATCGTCAGCATTGCCAGTCTCCTTCTGCCGTCGAATGCGCTCGCTCCGGATGGACAAGTGGAGCTTCGCCGCAAGCCAAGGGTTCCCCTGTCGCATGTACAGGCGGGCGGCAGCCACGTAGGCTGCCGCCCGCACGGGAGCGATCAGATCCGCTCTGCGACGCACTTCATCTGCGTGAAGAGGAGGAGGTAGTCCGGGCTGCCGGTCTTGGAGTCGGTGCCGGACATGTTGAAGCCGCCGAACGGGTGCGCGCCCACGACGGCACCGGTGCACTTGCGGTTGAGGTACAGGTTGCCGACGTGGAAGTCCAGGCGGGCCATCTCGAGGCGCGCGCGGTCCTTGGAGTAGAGCGAGCCGGTAAGGCCGAACTCGGTGCCGTTCGCGATCTCGATGGCGTGCTCGAAGTCCCTGGCGCGCAGCATCGAGAGCACCGGTCCGAAGATCTCCTCTTGCGCCAGGACCGAGTCTGGCGCGACGTCGCCGAACACGGTCGGCGCGATGAAGTGGCCGTCGTCACCCACCTTGGAGCCGCCGGCGAGCAGCTTGGCCGAGGCCTTGCCCTGCGCGATGTAGCCGAGGATCTTGCTCTCGGAGCCCTGGTCGATCACGGGTCCCACGAGGTTCGCCGGGTCCATCGCCATGCCCAGGGTAAGCTTCTTCGTGCGCTCCGCCACGAGCCGCGCGACGTCGTCGTAGACGGCGTCGACCACGATGGCGCGCGAGCAGGCTGAGCACTTCTGTCCCTGGAAGCCGAACGCTGACGTGACGATGTCGGCCGCCGCCTGCTCGAGGTCCGCACTCTCGTCGACGACGATGGCGTCCTTGCCGCCCATTTCGGCGACGACGCGCTTGATCCAGATCTGGCCCGGCTGGTGCTTGGCCGCGAGCTCGTTGATGTGCAACCCGACCTCGCGCGAACCGGTGAAGCTGATGAAGCGGGTGCGCGGGTGCGCGACCATGTAGTCGCCGATGTCCCTGCTGTCGCCGGGCACGAAATTCACCACGCCGGGCGGCAGGCCGCTTTCCTCGAGGAGGCGCACGAACCAGGCGCCGATCACCGGCGTCACGCTGGAGGGCTTCAGGAGCACCGTGTTTCCGGCCACGATGGCTCCGGTCGTCATGCCGCAGAGGATGGCGAGCGGGAAGTTCCAGGGCGGGATGATCACGCCGACGCCAAGCGGGATGTAAAAGGACTCGTCCTCTTCGCCCGGTAGGTTGATCGTCGGCACCGGGGCGGCGAGACGCATGGCCTGGCGGGCGTAGTACTCCATGAAGTCGATAGCCTCGGCCACGTCGCCGTCGGCCTCGGGCCACGTCTTGCCGGCCTCGTAGATCTCCAGCGCCGAAAAGAGCGCCTTCTGGCGACGCAGTTCCGCCGCGGCCTTGAGCAGCACCCGTGCGCGGTGAGCCGCACCGGCGCGGCTCCAGGTCTTGAACGCCTGCTCGGCGGCGGCGATCGCGTCCTCGACGTCCTGATGGTTCGCCTTGGAGACCGTTCCGACCGTCTCGTCCAGGCGGGACGGGTTGTACGACCGCACGCGACCTTCGCGCTCGCGGTGCTCGCCGCCGACGACGATCGGGTAGTGGTGTCCAAGCTCCGCGCCTACGTCTTTCAGCGCGCGCTCCATGACCGCACGGTTCTCGGGCTTTTGGAAATCGACAAGTGGTTCGGGACGGTAGGGATCGATCACGGTGTGGCGCCGACCTGCCTCCCTGTGGCCTGAAGGCCACGGTCGGCTCGCCTGCCCTTCTTTGTCTGGATTGCCTTCTGGCGCGGGTTGGAGGCATTGCCGTAGACATTGTACCATGCGACCACAAGCTTGGCCGCATGCCAACCGCGGTGCCGCCCCATGCTAGTTTGCGGGAGGCGATGGGCATGAAGCGGGTTGTCGTCCTCGGTGCGGGCTACGCCGGGGTGCGTGCCGTACGGGGGCTGACGCAGGTGCTCGGCGAGCGCGAGATCGTGCTCATCGACCGTTCCCGCAGTCACGAGCTCCTGACGGAGATGTACAAGGTGGCGGCGGGTGCCGCCTCGCAAGGGCGTGTCGAGGTGCCGCTCCACCGCCTCCTGCCGCACCACCGCAACCTCCGCCTGCTGCACGCCGACATTGAAGGCATCGACTGGCGCGCGCGCGAGATCCGTACCAGCCGGGGACCCGTCAGCTACGACACGGCCCTGATCTGCCTCGGCGCGGTAGCCGAGTACTGCGATGTGCCGGGGGCGCAGGCGCACGCCATGACCTTGAGGCACCTGGACTCCGCGGTGCGGTTGCGGCGCCGGCTGGACGCCCTTGCGCGCCGCGGCGGAGGGCAGGTCGTGGTCGTCGGCGGGGGTCTCACCGGCGTCGAACTCGCGAGCGAGATCGCAGCCCGCCACCCGGGTCGCTTCCATCTGACGATCGCCCAGGCTGCCGCTACGGTCCTGCCGGACGAGGACGCCGGTCTCGCCGCCTACGCGGAGCGGATGCTCGAGCAGGCCGCGATCGAGGTGCGGCGCGGCGAGAGCGTCGCCCGCGTCCTGCCGCACGGCGTTCAGCTGACATCGGGTGCCAGTCTGGTCGCCGATCTCGTCGTCTGGACAGGCGGGGTGCGGGGCAACCCCTTGCCGCAGGCGGCGGGCCTGCCCGTCGACGGCCGCGGCCGCGTCCGGGTCCTGCCCACGCTCGAAGTGGACGGCCATCCGGGGCTTTTCGCGGCCGGTGACGTCGCGTCGGTGCCGGGCGCTGGCGGCCATCCCCTGCCGCCCACCGCGCAGCTCGCCGTGCAGGAGGGGCGCCTCGCGGCCCGCAACATCCTGCGGCTGCGCGCGGGCCGGCAGCCCGAACCGCTGCGGCCGCGCATCCTCGGCATGACGGCGTCGCTCGGGGCCTCCCGCGGCATCGCGCGCCTGGGCCGCCTCCGCCTGAAGGGGCGCCCGGCCCATGCGGTGCACGAACTCGCCCTGCTGCGCTACCTCTACGGCATCGGGGGCCTGGGACTGCTGCGCCGTGAGGCCTACCTCGGCTGGACCCATCCGCCGGCGGTGCCGCAGCAGGCAGGCCTGCAGCGCGAGGACGCGCGCGGCGCGTCGTAGGCGGGGCGATCCTCCCAGGCCGGCGTTACTGCACCATCGCCACCCAGATGGCGGTCACGAAGGTGTTCAGCAGCGCGGCCGGCAGGAGTACCTTCCAGCCGAAGGCCATCAGGCGGTCGTAGCGCAGCCTAGGCAGCGTCGCCCGCAGCCAGATGAAGAAGTACATGAAGAGCGAGACCTTGATGAGGAACCAGAGCTCGGGCGGCAGCCAGGGCCCGTGCCAGCCACCGAGGAAGAGGGTCGTCGCCAGGGCGGACACCGTGATCATGTTGATGTACTCCGCCATCATGTACATGGCCCACTTGAGGCCGGTGTACTCCGTGTGGTAGCCGGCGACCAGCTCGTTCTCGGCCTCCGGCAGGTCGAAGGGTGTGCGGTTCGTCTCCGCCACCATCGTGATCACGTAGATGATGAAGCCCAGCATCTGCGGGACGACGAACCAGAGGTGGTACTGCTTCGCGATGATCGTGTTGAGGTCCGCGGAACCCGCGGCGATCAGCACGCCCATGACGGCAAGGCCCATCGCGAGCTCGTAGGAGATGATCTGCGCCGTGGAGCGCAGGCCGCCGAGCAGGCTGTACTTGTTCGCCGACGCCCAGCCGCCGAGGATCAGGCCGTAGACGCCGAGCGACGTCACGGCGAAGACGTAGAGGATGCCGATGTCGGGACCGGCGATCTCCATGGAGACCATCTGGCCGAAGATGCGGACGGGCGGTCCCCACGGGATCACCGCGAAGGCGATGAGCGCCGCCGACAGCGAGACGAGCGGCGCGAGGAGGTAGACCTTGCGGTCGGCGGCCGCCGGGATGATCTCCTCCTTGAGCGCGAGCTTGAGGCCATCCGCCATGAACTGCATCACGCCGGCGGGGCCCAGGCGGTTCGGACCGGGCCGGAAATGGAAGCGCGCCAGCACCTTGCGCTCGACCCAGGTCATGAGGCCGAACGCGACGAGCAGCAGCACGGCGGTGATGACGCTCTTGACGAGCAGGATGATCACGAGCATGCTACCTCTCCTCCCCCGCGGCGACTGGCGCCGAAGCCAGGGCGTCGATCGCCCGGCCGGCGCCCTTCAGGCCGGGACGCCACAGCAGCTGGCCGTCGGGCAGGCCGGCCGACACCCGCACCGTCGCCAATCCCCCGCCGATGTCCAAGACCCGCCGGTCCGGAAGGCCTTGGGCCCGCATGCAGGTGGCCGATGACCGGCCCGCACGACCGCACCCGCTCGCCGTCGAGTCCCACGCGCACCCCCGGCACGCGCGGCGCGCCGGGGTGCTGCCGGTCGAAGTTGAGCAGGACGGGCTTGAAGGTGGGCTCGACGTCTGGCTCGTGATCCCCGCCATGCCTGCCCACCTACTCGCGCACCAGCGGCGGCAAGGGGTCCCATCCGGTCAGGGGATAGTCCTTGCGCAGCGGGTGGCCTGTCCAGTCGCCGGGCATCAGGATGCGCCGGAGGTCCGGGTGTCCCGCGAACGCGATGCCGAACATGTCGTAGCACTCGCGCTCCGCCCAGTTCGCTGCGGCAAAGAAGCGGGCGACGCTCGGCACCTCGGGCCGCTCGCCGCCGACCTGCGCCTCGAGCCTCAGCCAGTCCGCGTGCGCAAGATGGTACAGGTGGTAGACGACGTCGAACCTCGGCTCGCGACCCAGGCGGTCCACGGCCGTGATGTCCAGGAGCAGGCTGAAGCCCTGCCGCTTCAAGAATGCCACGACATCCGCGATCTCCTCGGCCGGCAGGTGCACCACGCTCTGGCCGTAGGGCTTTGCGACCCGCGCGTCAGGGAACTCCTCCTGCAGGGTCGCGAGGATCGCGTTCACGCTCTGGCCACCTCGGCCGCAGGCGGCATCGCGGGCATCGTCGGCCGCCCGCCCGCACGGATCTTCTTCTGCAACTGCATCACGCCCTCGATCAGTCCTTCGGGGGTGGGCGGGCAACCAGGCACGTAGACGTCGACGGGCACGACGCGATCCACACCCTGCACTACGGCGTAGTTGCCGAAGACGCCGCCGCACGACGCGCAGGCGCCCATCGCGATGACCCATTTCGGCTCGGGCATCTGGTCATAGAGCTCGCGCAGCACGGGGGCCATCTTCTGGCAGACGCGCCCGGCCACGATCATCACGTCCGCCTGCCGGGGCGACGCGCGCATGACCTCGGCGCCGAAGCGCGCAAGGTCGAAGCGGGAGGCGGCGGTCGCCATCATCTCGATGGCGCAGCAGGCGAGGCCGAACTGCGCCGGCCAGAGCGAGTTCGAACGTGCCCAGGCGGAGAGCCTGCGGGCGGTCGAGAAGAGGATGGACCGGTCGTCTACTCCTGCCACTGGAATCCCCCTCTCTTCCATACGTAGGCGTAGCCGATCGCCAGCACGAGCACGAAGAGCGCCATCTCCGCGAGGCCGAACGGGCCCATCCGTCGCAAGAGGATCGCCCAGGGATAGAACGAGACGGCCTCGACATCGAAGATCATGAAGAGCATCGCCACGAGGTAGAACTTCACGGAGAACCTCGGTCCGACCGAGGTTTCCGGAGTGATGCCGCACTCGTACGTCGCGAGCTTCCTGGCGGAGGGCTTGCGCGGCCCAAGCACGCGCGAGACCCCGAGGACGCCCGCCGCGATCAGGATGCAAACGCCGATGTAGATGGCCAGCGGGAAGTACTGCGAAGTCATGGGCCCACTCCCTGAGGGTCGTGTGCAGGCCGTGCGGCGGCAGCCTCGGACGGCGTCGCGCGGTCCGTCCGGCTCGGCCGGCCCGGCTGCCGCGGCGGCTCGGGCGTCACGCGACAGGATGCCCAACGCGAAGGTCCGTATGACCGTCCGACAGGCCGAACGCCTTACGGAGGCGGCCACTGCGGTCAGCCCTCGCCAGCAGGAGGCAAGGGTCTCTGACGCGCGATGCCGCCCGACTCACGCGCACAGGCCCCGCGCATACTAAGCGGGCTCGTCGCGGGCCTCGCCGCTTGCAGGCGGCCCGCCGGCGGCGGACGAAAGGGGGCCTTCGGATGGGCGCACGGCATTGGGCCTCCGAGCCTGCGGACGGTCTTCCGCGGCGCGAGGACCTGGTGCAGGCGGCCAGCCGGAGCTGGACGGCCCGGCTGGACGATGCGGCGCGCCGTAGCAGTCTTCTCCGCTACGGCGATGGTGCGGGCGGCGCGCTCGACCTCGCAGGTCTTGACCCGGACGCAGTCGACAGGCTTTTGCGAGGCGACACCGTGACGCCGTGGCCTGGCGGAAATCCGGAGCATGAGCGCATCGGCGAGCACGCGAGACGCCTGGCCGACCTGTCCCTTGCGAGCCGGGAGGAACAGGGTGTCGACGGGCTCCACGTCGCGATGGGCATGGTCACGTGGCGGCCTGAGGGGAGTGGTCCCGCCCCCGTCGCGCCGGTGGTGCTCCTGCCCGTGGAGCTCGTCGACCTGGCAAGCGGGCCGTCCCGGGCGATCCGGCGCACGGGTGAGCTCACGTGGAACCCCGTGCTGGCCTATGTGCTCGAGACCGACTACCGCCGCTCGTTCGAGGCGCTGGGACCGCCGGACGGGGCCCGTGGGCCGCTGCCGGACGGGCTGTGGCAGCTCGTGCGCGACCTTGGCGCGGAGGTTCCGGGCTTCGCGCTGCACGAGCGCATCGTGCTTGGCCACTTCCTCTCGTACCACGTCCACCTGCTGAACGAACTGCGGCTGCGGCCTGACGCCATGGCGGGCCACGATCTCATCGCCGCCCTGGCCGGTGACCGCATCGCCAGGGCGCGGCTGCGCGACCGTGCGGGCATGCCGCAGGGACCTGCCGTCGCAGGCGACGGGGGCCGAAGGCGCATCGTCCTGCCCGCGGACCAGACCCAGCGGCAGGCCGTCGACGCAGTCTGCCGGGGCGAGAGCTGTACGATCGAGGGCCCGCCGGGCAGCGGCAAGAGCCAGACGATCGCCAACGTCGTGGCGGCGCTGGTCGCGGACGGGCAGAAGGTGCTCCTTGTGGCCCAGAAGCGCGCAGCGCTCGACGCCGTGCGCCAGCGGCTCGAGGCGCGGGACCTCGGTCACCTGACGCTCGATCTCCTGGGTGCGGAGACCTCCCGCCGGGCGGTGCTGGAGCGCATCGCCGACGCGATCGCGACCAAGGCCCTGACTGCGCCGGGCGAGCCGGCCGACGACAAGCGCCTGGACGAGACCCGGCAGATGCTCCAGTCCAGCCTGCGGGCCCTGCACCAGGAGCGCGGGCCGTCCGGTCTGAGCCTGCTCGACATGCAGAGCCGGCTGCTTCGCCTGCCCGAGGCCGTGCGGACCGCGGGACTGCGCCCCCTGCCGGGGCTTGCCGGCATGAGCGCCGCCGCTGCACGCCATGTGGAGATCCTCCTGGCCGGCGCGCGCGATCTCGGGGCGCTCCTCGGCCCTGATCCCAGCTCGCCGTGGGCGGCGGCGCGACTGCCCGACGAGACCGCCGCAATCGCCGCTGTGGACCTCAGCCTGCGGGTCTACAGCCTATGGCAGCGCATGCTGGCTGCGCTTGGGGACCTCGAGGCCGTCCTGCCGTCCGTCCGCCCCTCGTCGCTTGGCGAGGTCGAGCAGGTGGCGGCGATCCTCTTCGGCGTCAACGAAACCCTGCGCCGCTACCGTCCGGAGGTGTTCCGGCTGGGTGGCCCTGGCGCTTCCCCGCCGCGGCCTTTCCGCGGCCCGAACGGGATGCCAAGGCACCGGGCGGTCGCTCAGGCGCTGCGCGCCTTGCGCCGCGATCCGGGTCTGGGACTGGACGGGGCGGAAGCGGCGGCGGACAGGGCGGCCATCGCCGACCAAGGGGCCCGGTGGCGGTCCGTGGTCGGCGCGCCGCAGCCCGTGATCCATCCCGAGGGCGACACCCTCTTCGCGGCGGTCGACGCGCTGCGGGCGCCCCTGCTCAAGCTGGTCGCCCTGCTGGGCCCCGGGAGGTTCGGGGATCTCCCCCTGGCCGACGCCGGAAGTCTTCTGCGGCGGCTGGCGGACGACACGGCCACGCCGCACCGCATCCCGCGCGCGGCTGCGATCACCCGCGAGCTCGAACGCCACGGCGCCAGCCAAGCGGCCGGCGAGGTCTTCGCCTGCGCACTCGATCCGGCCCTCTGGCCCCAGGCGTTCCAGTATCTCTGGCTCACCTCGTGCCTCGACGCCGCCAGGGCCGAGGAGCCGGGGCTTGCGGGCATTCTGGGCAGGCACCGCGACCAGCTGCAGGAGAGGCTCTTCCGCCTCGAGAGGGCAGAGATGGACCTTGCGGCCGAGCAGGTGCGCATCGCCCATGCGCGGCGGGTGGCGGCGGCGTTTGGGGAGCATCCCGGGCAAGCCGCCATCGTCCGGCAGGCGGCGGCCGCGAACACGCCTCTCCCTGCCCTGCTGGCGGCAGCTCCCGACGTGCTGCTGGCGCTCTTCCCCTGCTGGCTCGCCAGCCCCTACGCGGTGAGCCGTCTCGTGGACGGCGACCGCAGGCACTTCGACGTCGTCATCGTCGACGAGGCGAGCCAGTTGCCGGCGGAGGCGGCGATCCCGGCGATCCTCAGGGCATCACGGCTGGTCCTCGCGGGCGACCCGCGACAGCTGCCGCCGGGGGACCTCGCCCTGGAAGGACCGGGTCCGGCGCAGCGGGACGCGGCGAGCGTTCTCGACGGCCTCGCGTTCCTGCCGGCCTACAGGCTCGGCTGGCACTATCGCAGCCTTGACGAGGCGCTCTTCGCGTTCTCGAACCGCCACATCTACCAGGATGCGGTCATGACCTTCCCCGGACGGCAGGGACACGGGGCGGGCCTGACGCATGTCGTGGTGAGCAGCCAGGCCGGCGAGGGCGGCGGCACGGCAAGCGCGGCCGACGCCGAGGCGCAGGCCGTCGCGGACCTCGTCCTGCGGCATGCGGAGGAGCGCCGGCAGGAATCCCTCGGGGTGATCGCCTGCGACCTCGACCATGCGCAAAGGATCCTGGCGGCCGTGGAGCGTGCCGTCGCCGGGCGCCAGGATGTCGCGAGCTTCTTCGATCGCGCAAGGAGCGAGCGCTTCTTCGTCAAGCCTCTCGACCTCGTGCAGGGCGACGAGCGGGACGCCGTGATCCTGGCGCTCGGCTTCGACAGGCCGGGCGAAGGCGGCGGCCTGTGGCAGGTCGGACCGTTCGAGGGCGCGCTCGGCGAGCGGCGACTGAACGTCGCGATCACGCGGGCGCGCAGGCGGATGACCGTCGTCTCCGCCTGCGGCTATGAGGACATCGCCGAGGAGAGCTGCCGCGGCCCGGGTTCCGGCCTGCTGCGCCACTTCCTGCAGTTCGCCGCGATGCGCCACGGGCGCCAGATGGCGGCGGAGCTCACGGACGAGCCGGTGAATCCGCTGGAGCAGGGAATCTCGCTCTTCGTGGAAGAGGTGTGCGGCGCCCTGCGGCAGGCAGGCATCGACTGCGTGCCGCAGTACGGGTCCCTGCGCCATCGCATGGACCTCGCGGCCAGGCATCCCGACAGGCCCGGGGAGTATCTGCTCGCCATCTCCTGCGACGGCTTGGAGCGGCATGCGCCGCCGTCGGAGCGGGAGTACGACAGGCGGCGCCAGCTCGAGCTGCTCGGCTGGCGCTACCACAGAATCTTTGCGGGCGACTGGGCCGCCGACCGCGGCGGCGAGATCAGGCGCGCCCTCGAGGTCTACCGCCAAGCGGTCGCGGCGGCAGACCGGGCCACAGGGTCCGGCAACGGCTGCCGGGACTGCTAGAACGCGGCTCCGGCCGGCACCATGATCGCATCGACCATGCCGTGGATGACCTTCTTGTCCTGCGGGCAGATCGTCGCCAGGACACCGCCGAGTTCGACGCCATCGCCCTGGCGGAAGTAGTACGGGCAGAGGCGGGCACGGCCCGCCATCGCCATGACCTCGCCCGAACTGAAGTCGAAGTAGTCGTGGCGCAGCACCTTCGCCTTGTGGTAGCGCTGCAGCACCCAGCGCGTGTGGGGGAAGTCCGACAGCGCCTGCGCGACGGCCAGCTGCCAGGCATCCTGCGGCGTGTCCTCGCCGATGTGCACGCCGCGGCTGCCCCAGGCCATCGCCGAGAAGCCCGAGGGCTTCAGGACCCAGTCCGCGCGCTCGCGCTTGCCCATGTCGCCGAGCCGGTGCATGTCCTGCAGCGGGTGCCCGCAGGCCTGCAGGCCGGCCACCACCGCATGCGGCGGCACTGGCCGCGGGTCGAGGATGTAGGTCTCGGGGATGAGGCGCAGGAGGCGCAGGAGGCGCTCAGGGCCGAGCTGCTCGCGCCAGAGCGGCTCGAGCACCGGATGGTGCAGCAGCGCGAACCAGAGTTTCTCCTCGAGCTGCGGCTTCACGGGCGGCGTGATCTGCACGAGTTCCTTGCGCTGCGCGTAGAGGAAGAGGTCCGCCTTCGGCACGTTCCGCAGGTCGAACAGCTCGAAGAACCGGTAGAGCACGTCGATCCGGCGGGAGTCCACGTACAGGCCGTCCTCCTGGAACACGACGTCCTTCGGATGCGCGCAGTACACTTGATGACCACGGGCGCGCAGTGCCAGGGCGACATGCTCCATCTCCGGGCGGTAGTCGTCGGACTCCTGCGAGACGACGATGGCGACGACGGGCTCCTCCTTGCCGGCCGTCAGGGCCAGCGCCCGGAGGAAGCCGTCGAGGACGCCGCTCGGACCGCCAAGGACGTCCTGGCCGAGGGCGGCGTAGACGTCCTGCAGGGCCGCCAGCTCGCCGAAGCCGCCGGGCACGGAGTCGATCTCTGTCGCGATGAAGTCGTCGCCCGGCACGACGAGCAGATCAGGCCGGATGAACGCCGGCAGCTGTCTGCGCAGGCGCCGCATCTGGCTGAAGCGCAGGAGGTCCTCTGGCTTGCCCTCGTCGAGGTAGTCAGCGACGAAGCGCAGCTCAGGCCTGCGCAAGCTCTGGTGATAGATCTCCTGCTGCGCCAGGGCGAAGGACCAGAGGTCCTCTCCGATCTCTCTCAGGCGCAGCCGCTGCGTCTGGCTCAGGGGCATGACGCTCGTGCCGATGCGCCAGCTGACGCGCTGGCCGGGCGGTGCCGGGCGGCGCCGGCTCTGGAACAGGTGCTCTTGCGCGAGCACGTCCTCGAGCCATGTCGCCTCCGTCGCCTGGGACACTGGACCGCCTCCCCCGTCTCGGTGACCGCTTGCCGCAATGCTGAGGGCGTCACCGCGTGGCGCGGCGACGCCCTGGCTTACCTTAGGTTAGCGCATGCCCGCGACGGGCACAACGAGGTTCAGTTGTCGATCTGCGCGCGCTGCAGCTGGCCGCTGAAGTCGACGTAGACCGACTTCCACTCGCTGAAGAAGTCGAGTGCCGCGACGCCCGCCTCGCGGTGGCCGTTGCCGGTGCCCTTGACGCCGCCGAACGGCAGGTGGATCTCCGCCCCCGTCGTGCCGGCGTTGACGTACAGCAGGCCGCTCTCGAGGTCGCGGATCGCACGGAAGACCCGGTTGACGTCCTGCGTGAAGATCGAGGAGCTGAGGCCGTAGGTGACGCCATTGTTGACCTGCACGGCCTCGTCGAAGTCCTTGACCTTGATCACGGACAGCACCGGTCCGAAGATCTCCTCCTGGGCGATGCGCATGTCCGGCCGCACGCCGGCGAACAGGGTCGGACGGTAGAAGCTGCCCTTGGCAAGCTCGCCGTCCTGCGCGATGCCGCCGCCGACGACCAGCTGCGCACCTTCGGCCTTGCCGATCTCGACGTAGTGGTCGATGCTCTGGGCCGCCGCGTGATTGATCACCGGGCCGACGTCGGTCGTCTCCAGGAGCCCGTCGCCGAGGCGCAGGGTCTTGACGCGCTCGGCGAGGCGGTGCAGCAGCTCGTCGTGGATCGCCTCGTGCGCGATGACGCGCGAGCAGGCGGTGCAGCGCTGACCCGATGTGCCGTAGGCGCTCCAGATGATGCCGTCCAGTGCCAGGTCGAGGTTCGCGTCGTCCATGACGATGACGGCGTTCTTGCCGCCGAGCTCGAGCGAGACCCGCTTGAGGCCGGCGCCCGCCTCCGTGGCGACGTGCCGGCCCACCTCGTTCGAGCCGGTGAACGAGATGAGGCGCACGCGCTCGTCCTTCAGAAGCACCTCGCCCGCGACGGAGCCGGAGCCGAAGACGAGGTTCATCACGCCGGGCGGCAGGCCGGCCTCTTCGAAGATCTTGACGAGCTCAAGGGCGAGCATCGGCGTGTCGGTCGCGGGCTTGAACACGACCGTGTTGCCCAGCACGATCGCGGGGAACGTCTTCCAGGTGGGGATGGCCATCGGGAAGTTCCACGGTGTGATGATGCCGGCGACGCCGATCGGGTCGCGCACCGCCATGGCAAACTTGTTCGGCAGCTCGGACGGCGTCGTGTGGCCGAAGGCGCGCCGGCCCTCGCCGGCCATGTAGAAGGCCATATCGATGCCTTCCTGGACGTCGCCGCGCGCCTCGACGAGCACCTTGCCCATCTCGCGCGTCATCTTGCGCGCCAGGTCCTCCTTGCGCTCGCGCATCAGGGTACCCACGCGGAACATGATCTCGGCCCGCTTCGGTGCGGGCACCTTGCGCCAGTGCTGGAACGTCTCATGCGCGACATCCACCGCACGCGCGACGTCCGCCGCCGACGACTGCGGCACGCTCGCGATGACCTCTCCCGTCGCCGGATTCACGTCGTCGATGCGTCGGTTGCCCTCCGCGTCGACCCAATGTCCACCGATATAGTTGCGCAGCTCGACCATGCCTGCCGGATGTTTTGGACAGCATCCGCCGGATGCCATCCCCCCGGGCTCCCACCTTTCACCGATGATTTGCGGCAGGAGGCGCTCAGTCGCCCGGTTCCTCCCCGCTCCAGGGCTCGGTCTCGTAGACCGTCAGGAGGAACTTCTCACCCTGGCGTGCGATGCCGAAGATGAGGCCGCGTCGCTTGAGCGTGCGATTGAGAAAGGTCACCAGGACATGCGGCTCGATGGGATCGCCGAGCTCGGTCCGGGCGATTTCTGGCAAACTTTGCGGGCTCATGCGGCGACGGCGTCGAGGACCATGCACTCAACCTCCATAGCGAGCATAGGTGGACGGGGCGCGCCGGTCAACGGCCGAGGAGCCAGCGCCTGGCCCGCCTGTCGCGCTCCGCCGCGGCTGCCGCGACGGGCGGCCATTGGTGCTCGCGCCGCGAACTGGACGACATAATGCGGCGTGCGCGCGACAAACTAGCTGTGGGAGGTGACACGGCTTGGCGCAGTGGACGGGCGGCCCGGTGCTGCCCCGGGAGCAGATCGACCGCTTCAAGTTCGAGATCGCCGAGGATCTCGGCATCCCGCTTCAGAAGGGGTACAACGGCGACATCACGTCGCGCGAGGCCGGCCGGATCGGTGGCCGGATCGGCGGCAACATGGTCAAGGTCATGATTCGCATGGCCGAAGAGGCCATGGCGCGCGGCGAGGGCTAGGCAACCAGCGCAGCGAACCGGCGGGATAGCCCCGCCGGTTTTCCTGCGTTAGAGCAAATTAACGCGCGTCGAAGCGTCGTCCAAGGGATACTGGCCATACTCGGTGCAGGCCGGATCAACCGGCCGAGCAAGGGGGAATCACGTGCAACGCAGGCATCTCCTGATCGGCGCGCTCGTAGCCCTGCCGATCCTCGTGGGCGGCGGCGTCGCCGCGTTCGCGGCATCGGGCGGCACCTCGGGCACCTCGCCGGCGGCCACGTTCATCTCCGACGTGGCGAGCCGCCTCGGCATCTCCACGAGCACCCTGGAGAGCGCGGTAGAGCAAGCCCGCCTCGACCAGGTGCAGCAGATGGAGAGCCAGGGCAAGCTCACGGCCGCGCAGGCGGCCAAGATGGAGGCCGCGATCAAGTCCGGCAAGCTGGGCGCCGGATTCGGCGGCATGCACCGCGGCGGCAGGATGATGGCGGGCGGGCCGGCCGCCATGCAGGCGGCGGCGACCTACCTCGGACTGACGCCGCAGCAGATCGCGAGCGACCTGCAGGCGGGCAAGTCGCTCTCGGACATCGCCTCGTCCCTGAGCGGCAAGACGGTGGCGGGCCTGGAGGCCGCGCTCACCGCGGCCTTGCAGCAGCAGATCCAGCAGGCCGTGACGGACGGACGCCTCACGCAGCAGCAGGCGACCAGCCGCGAACAGAAGCTGCAGACGGAGGTCCAGCAGCTCGTGACGCGTGCCGGCATGGGCCGCGGGTTCGCGGGGCCGTGGGGAACGCCGCCTGCGGGCGGCACGCAGGGCGGCACCGCGCCCAGTTCCAACTAGGAGGGCAGGAGCCGGCAGCGCACGGTGACCAGGGGCAGCCCGCAGCGATGCGGGCTGCCCCTGGTCACTGCGCGAGCCGCAGCGCGGCTGGGCGGTCCGGGCGGAGCCAGCGGCAGAGGTCCTCGGCCTCCCGGGCCAGCTGCTCACGCCACCTCCCTGCCAGCGAGCGTAGCGGCTGCAGCACGAGGGTCGTCTGCCGGGCGGTCTCCTCGACGTCCCAGGTGCCCGCGACCTGGCCCGCGACGAGAAAGGTGGCGAGCACGCGCCCGTCGCGCATCACGACCCGCTGCTGCAGGTCGGGGTCGAGCAGCCGCGAGCGGTCACGGTAGGCGAGCAGCAGGTTGTCCCATCGCGCAAGGAAGCGCACCGGCAGTTCCTCTCCGAAGACGGCGGCGGGAGGCGCCCAGAGGTCGAGAAGAGGCCCGCTGCCGGTCAGGCGGTCGCCCAGGCGCTTGCGCACCGCCTGCGCCTCGCCGACGCCGAGGCCGGACCACTGGGCGAAGTCCTGCAGCGTGGCAGGGCCGAAGGCGGCGAGGTAGCGCTCCATCAGGTATTCTTCCGCCGCCTCGCGCGCGGGGCCCGGGACGTGCCCCGCCCAGCCGTAGAGCGGCGCGCCGCCGCCGTGCCAATGCCCCGCGGGGGGCAGCTGGACGATGGGCGCGAGAGCCTTGGCCGCGAAGGAGAGGCTCGCCAGGGGCCAGCCCGGGAAGTCGGGCGCGAGCAGCCGCTCGAGATCGCGAAACGCGACGGGCGCCGTCCGGAGTGCGTCGCGCAGGACGGCCTGCACGCGTTCCTCCGGGATGGACGGCGCGACCTGCGGGAAGAAGCTGCGGAAGGCCCGCAGGCGGGCTTTGGCCAGCCCGGCAAAGAAGAGCGGATAGTCGTCGTCGGCGACAAGGTGCAAGGTGCCGCGCATCAAGGTGGCCTTGCAGGCCTGGCCCGAGGCGAGCGCCGTCTCGAGCTCCTCACGCCGGAATCCCTTGAGACGGCTCCAGAGCGCGATGTACGGCGAGCGGCGGTGCTGCGCGTTGAGGCCGCCGAGGTGACGCAGCGCGTCGACGGCCCGTATGTCCCGCCGTGCCAGCAGGAGCTGGCGGTCGAGCGTCAGCCGCCGCAAGCGCTCAGGATCCAGGCCCGTCATCAGGCCTCGCGGGCACAGCAGCAGGCCACGTGTGCCAGGCTGGCCCGGCGCAGATCGTCGCCGCTCGTCGCGAAGAGCGCCGACGGACCGCCTGCGGCCGCGTAGAGCGCTGGATCGGCGGCGATGCAGGCGTCGAGGACCGTCGGCAGAGGCCGCGCATGGCCGAACGGCGGCACGCCGCCGATGGCGTAGCCAGTCTCCGCATAGACCCGGTCGGCGTCGGCCCGGCGCACCTCCAGGGCGCCGAGCGCCGCCCGCAGCCGCTCGGGATCGACGCGGCGGTCACCGCGCTGCAGCATGACGACAGGCTCGCCGTCCGCAAGGAAGACGAGCGATTTCACGATCTCCCGCTGGCTGCAGCCGACCGCCCGCGCGGCGTCCTCGGCCGTGCGCGTCGAGGCCGCGAGCTGGCGCACATCGAGACGGAAGCCGCCTGCGGCGGCGCGACGCGCGAACTCCTCGGGTCCCACCGGCCCCCACCCCCGCGGCTCGCTTCGCCGCCCGCCCGCCCCGCCCCTGCCTACGGCAGGGGCGACACGAGGCGGTAGCCTGCGTGCTGGAGTCCCTGCGCGAGGCTCGTCAGGGCGGACAGGTCTCCCCGGCGCACAGGCACGGCGAGCACGCTGCCGCCGGTCGCGGCGGCGAGCGCCGCGGCAGGTGCCTTCAACTGCGCGATCAGCACGGTCACGCGCCGACCGGTCAGCTGGTGCAGGTTCTTGGCGGACAGCGGGCCCTGCCAGAGGACGGCCTTCGCCCCGGTGCGCGAGACGTCCTGCAGCCGCGACGTCGCGAGCAGCACGCCGCTGCCGTCGCCAAGGCTGTAGAGGGAGGGCGGGAGGGCGAGCACCATGCCGGGCGGCATGAGCTGCCGCAGGGCGAGGGCGCTCGGCTGGTCCTCCGCCAGCACGACGACTCCCAGCTGCGGCGTGCCCGCGCCTCCCCACTGCGCCAGGGTGCGGCCCGGGATGACCTGCCCGCCGCCAGGCGTCTTGTCCGTGGATGAGCTGCCGGTGGACGCGGGCGCAGCGGGCGACGGGCTCGGTGCGGTCGTGGGCACCGCCGCTGGCGGTACTGCGGCATACGCGAGCTGCAACTGCTGGCCTGCGACGATCAGGCTGCTGCCGCCGTTCTCGGCGAGCAGGCCAGACGCGGGCAGGCCCAGGGACTGGGCGATCCCGTCGATCGTCTGGCCAGCCTGGACGGTGTAGCTGCGCACGAAGAGGGAGGACCAGGTTGCCGGTCCGACGACCCCGTCCTGCGTGAGATCGCGCATGGCCTGGATCTGGCGCACTCCCGCCAGTGTCGTCGGGCCGAAATCGCCGTCCGCCTGGACGGCGATGCCGTCGGCGGTCAGCAGCGCCTGAAGGTCTCGCACCGCGGGGCCCGTGTCGCCGGACGTGAGGAGCGGCGCCGAGGCGGCGACCTTCGCGACGATGTCCCCGAGCACCGCGGCGCCGGCCTGCCCGTCGGCCGGCAGACCCGCCTCGGCTTCGAGCCGGCTGACGGCGGCCGCGGTCTGCGGGCCGTACTGTCCGTCCACCGGTCCGGGATCGAGATGCAGGCGCGTGAGTTCGGTCTGCAGGGCTGCCACGGCGTTTCCCTGCACGCCAGGCGCGAGCGGCGTGAAGGGGGCCGCGAGCAGCATGAGCCAGATCAGGGCGATCGGCGGCATGAACATCACCTCGCCGCCAGCCTTGCCCCGCAGTCCCGGGTTCAGACGCCCCGGCTAGAGCGCGAGGCCGAGAACGCCGCCAATGGCGCCCACGACGAGGCTCAGCACGACCCGAAGCGCCAGGCCGGAGGGTCGCAGCGGCAGGTCGTAGGCGAGGACGCCGAGCAGATAGAGCGCCAGGAAGAGCAGGAGTCCCGCGGCGGCACCGTGCCAGAGCGCGGCCCTGCCCGCGCGCCTGGCGGCGCTGGCGCCGCTCGCGAGCACGGAGAGCCACGCGACGGACACGCTGGCCAGCGGTACGAAGCTGGACGAGTCCTGCATGATGAAGAGCACGAGCGAGGCGATCAGGAGCAGAGCGGCCGCGGTCATCGCGCCTACCCCCGTGCCGCGCAGCACCGAAAGGCCGTCGAAGCCGCCTTCGGGAGCCATCTTGCACCACCCCCTGCCTGAGGCTATGCAGGGGAAGTCCGATTATGGCAGGTAGCGGCCGAGCTGCGAGAGCACCTCCTCGGCAGGCGCGATGACGCGCTGGGCATCAGGCAGGGCCTCGAGGAGATAGCCTCCGTAGCGGGCTGTGGCGAGCCGGCGGTCCAGGACCAGCACCACCCCCTGGTCGGTCGTCGAGCGGATCAGCCGGCCGAAGCCCTGCTTGAGACGGAGCGCCGCGTCGGGCAGGCTGATTTCGTGGAAGGAGGAGCGGCCCTCGGCCTCGATCGCCTCCTGGCGCGCCTCCCAGACCGGGCGGTCCGGCGGCTGGAACGGCAGCTTGACGAGCACGACGAGCGCCAGTGCCGGTCCGACCACATCGACCCCCTCCCAGAAGCTCTGCGCGCCGAACACGACGACGCGCTCGTCCTGGCGCAGGGCGTCGAGGAGGCGCGAGCGCGGCCCGTCGACGCCCTGCGCCAGCAGCTTCAGGCCGATGCCCTCCAGGGATTCGCGCAAGGCGCTTGCGAAGGCGCGCAGCTGGCGGTGCGCGGTGAAGAGCACGAGCGTGCGGCCGCCTGCGGTGGCAAGCGCCTGCAGCAGGACGTCCTGCGCACGGCTGTCGAAGCTCGGATCCTTCGGGTCGGGCAGATCGGTCGGGACGAGCAGTGCGCACTGGTCGCGGAAGAAGAAGGGCGTCGGCAGCACCGTGCGGTGCACGCGGGGGTCCTCGGCGAGGCCGATCGGCTGCAGGAGGAAGCGGAAGTCGTCCCCCACGGCCAGGGTGGCCGAGGTGAGCACCACAGCCTGCAGGCGGCCGAAGAGCGTCTCCTGCAGGAGGTCGCCGGGATAGAGCGGCGCCGTGTGGAAGCTCGGCTCGTCGCGGTCCGGGAGGTCGCACCAGACCACCTCGCCCGGGTCGGCGAGGAGGATGCGGTTGCAGGTGGCGACATCGCGCTGTGCGGACTCCCCGAGAGCGTGCAGCTCCGCCTGCTGGTGCTCCCCCGCCCCGGTGGCCACGCCCTCCGCCGCGCGGGCAAGGTCCGAGAGCGCCAGCACGAGGCCGGCGAGCGCGTCGCGCAGCGGACCCGCCGCCGACGACGCGAGGAATTCCGGCTTCAGGCGCGCGCCGCGCCGCCCCGGGAACTGCGTGCGCACCGCTCCGACGGCCGCCTGCGCATATTCCTGGACGCTGCGCTGCGCGTCGCGGCAGGGGCTGCCGCCCAACGCGGCGGCGCGCTGCCCGCGCCTGCGCAGTTCGCGCAAGGAGAGCTCGCCGCCGAGGTGATCGGTCGCGGCGCCGTCGAGGCCGTGTGCCTCGTCGACGATCAGGTGCTCGAAAGGCGGCAGGACGCTCTGGCCGCTCGCGGCATCCGAAAGCAGCAAGGCGTGGTTCACGACGATCAGGTGCGCAAGCTCGGCCCTGCGGCGTGCGGCGAAGAAGTAGCAGTCGCGGTAGAGGGCGCAGCGCTCGCCGCTGCAGGCATCCGCGGTCGCCTCGAGGCGGGACCAGAGGTCGGAGTCGATCTGCAGCTCGGAGCGCTCCCCGCTCTCGGTGCGGTGCAGCCAGAAAGCCACCTTGGCGAGCTGCAGGCGATCGTCGCCTGGCAGTTGCGCGAGGCTGCCGGCCACCTCGCCCTCCCAGCGCCAGAGGCAGAGATAGTTCTGGCGGCCCTTCAGGAGGTGCACGCGCACGGGCCAGCCGGTCGCCGCCATGAGCGACGGCAGGTCCTTCAGCAGCAGCTGGTCCTGCAGGTTCTTGGTGCCCGTCGAAACGACGACTTTCGCCTCGTGACGCAGCGCGAAGGCCATGGCCGGCAGCAGGTAGGCGAGGCTCTTGCCCGTGCCGGTCGGTGCCTCCGCGACCAGGACGCCACCCGCCTCCAGCGTCTCGTCCACAAGCTCCAGAAGCTCGCGCTGGCTCTCGCGGCGCTCGAGTCCGAGCGCCTGCACCAGCGGGCTGCCGTCCGCCAGCGCGGCGGGCGCGTCGACGGGCAGCCGCGGCGCGGCCGGCAGCGGGAACTCCCAACTGGGTCGCGCAGGCTGCCAGACCTCCGCGCTGGGGCGCAGGAGCGCGGCCGCGCGCAGCGTGGCGGCCAGCGGCTCCTCGAGACCGTCCAAAAGGCGCGCGACGAAGCCAAGCAGCGCAGGCTCCTCGTGGCGCAGCTCGTCGCGCAGGATGCCGACGAGCTGCGCCGTGACGCGTGCGTCCTCGCCTGCGCGGTGGTGCCGGAACGCAAGGCCGTAGCGCGTCGCGGCGGCGGCGAGCCCGTGGCTCGGCACGTCGGGGTGCATGAGGCGGAAGAGATCGAGGCTGTCCAGCACGGGGTGCGCTCTGTCCCAGTGGTTGGCCACGAGGAATCCGAGGTCGAACGGCGCGTTGTGCGCGACGAGAAGATCCCCGCCGACGAAGGCTCGCAGGCCCGCCAGGGCCTCCTCTACCTTTGGGGCGCCGCGCACCATCGCATCGTCGATGCCCGTGAGCTGGCGGATGAAGGGCGGGATCGCGCGCCCGGGATCGACGAAGGTGGACCATTCCTCCGTCACCTGACCCCCGACGAAGCGGGCGGTGCCGATCTCAACGATGGCGTCCTGGGACGGGCTCGAGCCGGTCGTCTCGAGGTCCACGGCGACAAAGGGGCGGTCAAGCCAGGTGATCGCGTCGGTTGACGTAATGGGTCACCACGCTCCCGTCTTCTCTGACATCGAGCAGAGAGATGCTCGCGTTCTCGATCACGAAGCGCACCTGCGGCCAGCTGTCGAGGCCGAGGAGCGCCATGATCCCCGCGACGATCGTGCCGCCGTGGCAGACGACGGCGACCGCTCCCTCCTCGTGGCTGGCGATCTCGCGCAGGACGGCCTCGGCGCGCCGGCTCAGCTCCTCGTAACTCTCGCCGTCCGGCGGGCGGGCCTGCCGCGGGTCGCTGCGCAGGGCCGCCTCGGCGGCGGTGTAGAGGCGCGCCGCCTCCTCCCGCCGCATCCCCTGGAAGGCGCCCCAGTTGCGCTCCTTGAGACGGTCGTCGAAGCGGAGCGTCAGGCCGTGGACCGCGGCCACCGCCGCCGCGGTCTCGGCGGCGCGCTGGAGCGGGCTTGCATACACTGCGGCAAGCGGCACGTCCTTGAAGGCTCTGGCGAGCGCCTTGGCCTGCTGCCTGCCTTCGTCGTCGAGGGGGACGTCCGTCTCCCCCTGGATGCGCCAGAGCGCGTTCCATGCGGTGCGTCCGTGCCGGATCAGGTAGAGTGAAGGCAAGATGTCTCCCCCATCGTCAGCGAGCTAGGCACAAGGAGTGGTTTCGTTGCGGCTCAGGGCACTCGCGACCGCGCAGGAGCTGGGAGCATCGGCGGCCAGGGGACTGCCCGTGGTGGCGATCGACACCCTGCGCGCCGCCACCACGGCGGCGGCCGCGCTCGAGGCGGGCGCCATGGCGGTGAGGCCGGTGCGGGACGTCGAGGAGGCGTTCCGCCTGCGCGACCGCCTGCCCGGCGCCGTCCTGGGCGGCGAGCGCGGCATGCGCGCGGTGCCGGGATTCGACGCGGGCAACTCGCCGCGCGACTACGCCCCGGCCCTGGTGCGCGGGCGCGAGGTCGTGCTCACGACGACGAACGGCACGCTGGCCCTGGCCAAGGCGCGGCCCGCCCGCGCGGTCGCCTTCGCCGCGCTGACGACGGCGCCGCTCGCCGCCCTTTGGCTGCTCGGGCAGGCCGCCGAAGACGCCCTGATCGTGATGAGTGGCACCGACGGCCACTTCTCGTACGAGGACGCGCTCACCGCGGGGGCGATCGCTTCCCTGGTCCCGGAGGCCGAGCTCGACGACCTGCTGCTCACGGCCTGCGCCGCCTTCGCGGCGCGGCGGCGGCGGCTGGCGCAGGCCCTGGCCACCACGCCGCACGGCATGCGCCTGGTCGCAGCGGGCTTCGCGCAGGACATCGCCGTCGCCGCAAGACTCGGCCAGGCCCAGGTCCTGCCGGTGCGCGACGGGCGAGACAAGAGCAGGCTCACCGCGTGGCGCGCGTGAGCCTTTCCAGTCCGGGTCGCGGGATTCCTGCCGCCGGGCCCTGCCCGGTCGCGCGTGCGGGACGGATGCAAGGAGGCGGTGGAGGATGGCCCGCATTGCACTTCGCGACCTGGACGTGAGAGACCTCGACGCCATCTTCGGGCATCAGCGGGACCTGGAGTCCAACCGCATGGCGGCGTTCGCGGCTCTGGACCCCGAGGACCGCGCAGCCTTCGACCGGCGCTGGCGCCTGATCATGCGCGACCGGGCGATCGTCAAGCGGGCCGTCCTGGCGGACGGCGACCTCGTGGGCCACATCGTCTGCTACGAACGCGAGGGGGAGCGCGAGATCGGCTACTGGATCGCGCGGTCGCACTGGCGGCGGGGCATCGCCACGGCGGCTGTGCAGCAGTTTTTGGCCGACGTTCCTCTACGGCCCCTTCATGCGAGGGTCGCCAAGGACAATCTCGCGTCGATCCGCGTCCTGGAAAAGTGCGGCTTTGTCCGTTGCGGCGAGGACATAGGCTTTGCGCTCGCGCGCGGGCAGGAGGTCGAGGAGTGGATCTTCACTCTCGCCTAGCGCGTGGCGCGGATCAGGCCGAACGCAGGCGCAGCCGGTTGCCGTTCTTCGGCTCGAGCGCCAGCTGCAGTCCCTTGCAGATCGTCTCCTCGGGCTCTGGATCGCGGTGCAGCGGCAGGTCCAGGCGGTCCTGAAGGAGATCCGCCAGCACCTCGAGCCGTGCGCCGCCGCCCGTCAGGAACACGCCGCGCTCGGCCAGGTCGGCGACGAGCTCCGGCGAGACGTCGCGCAGGAGCTCGCGCACCGCATGCGCGATCTGATCCGCGAGCTGCTCCACGGCGGGCAGGACTTCCCCGCGCTCCAGCGTCACCGACTGCGGCAGACCTGTGACGAGGTCGCGGCCGTTGGCCGTGGCCTGCGTCTGTCCGCCGCCCAGTAGGAGGTGCTTGACGGCCTGCGAGGTCGCGCCGCCCACCATCAGGTTGTAGCGGTCGCGCATCAGGCGGGCGATCGCCTCGTCGATATGGTCGCCGGCCATCTCCACCTTGTAGTGCCCGACCGAGTGGCCGAGCGACAGGAGGTCGATGCGGGTGCAGCTTGCCCCGACATCCACGAGCAGGCTGCCCAGCGGCTGGAAGAGCGGCAGCTCGAGGCCGAGCGCCTTGCAGGCCGAGAGCGAGCAGTAGCGGACGCGGGCCGCGCCGGCGTGTTGTGCCAGGATGCCGAGCCCACGGCGGTCGATGGCGCTCGCGCCAGCACCGAGCGCGATCCAGATCTCCGGCCGCCGGAAGCCGTGGCCGCCGACGCGGGCCATGAGGCTCCTCACCAGGGCCTCGGCCAGCTTCTGCGATCGCACTCCGCCGCGCGTGAAGGGGCGTTCCGCCTCAAGCCCGTCCGGCGTGCGGCCGAGCATGCGGAAGGCCTGCTCGCCCACCGCGACGACGTCGCCCGTCCCGCGGTGCGCGACCACTGCCGGTTCGCTGAGCGGGGGACGCCTGCCGCCGTCGACGCTCATGCGCACGTTCTCGCTGCCGAAGTCGAAGATCAGGCGTCGCACGCAAAGTCCTCCCCCGCTTGTCCGTCGTCTTCATTGAACCGGAGAGGCGGCGCGCCCGCATTGGTGACATATTGGCAGCGGGCCCAGATCTGGGCCCGCTGCGGGGGGGTGCTGGAGCTACAGGAGCGTCTGGCCTGCGATGCGCTGCGCCGCCGCCCTGGCGGACTGCAGAACGTCCTGGGCGTCCACGAGGTGGTGGCGACCGTCGCCGTAGACGAGCCGGCCCGACGCGTAGACGCGTTCCACCTGGTGGGCGGTCGCGGTGTAGACGAGTGCCGAGAAGGGGTCGAACACGGGCTGGACCGCGAACCCCCGCAGGTCGACGACGACGACGTCGGCGAGGTAGCCCGGCTCGAGCGCGCCGAGGTCGGGCCAGCCGAGCGCCAGCGCCCCTTCGCGCGTCGCCATGCGCAGCACGTCCCTGGCCGTCAGGGCCGCGGCGTCCTCCGCCGTGCCCTTCGCGATCCAGGCGGCGGCTTTCATGCTCAGGAACGGATCGAGCACATTGGCGCTCGCGGCGCCGTCGGAGCCGATCCCGACCGGCACGCCGGCGTCGCGCAGCCTGCGCGTCGGAGCGAAGCCGCAGCCGAGCTTGAGGTTCGACACGGGGCAGTGCGCGACGCCGACGTCGAGGCCTGCGAGGATGGCGATGTCGCCGTCGGCGGGGAACACGTTGTGCGCCGCCACGACGTGCTCGCGCGAGAGGCCGCTGTCCCTAAGGACCCTGGCTGGCGTCGTGCCCTGGCGCACGAGCTCCTCCGTCTCCCCTCGCGTCTCCGCGAGGTGGATGTGGATGGGCGCGTGCAGGGCCGTCGCGTAGTCGGCGACCTCCCTCAGGTAGTCGGGCGGGCAGGTGTAGGGCGCGTGCGGCCCCAGTGCGACGCGCATGCGGCCGCCCAGGGCGCCTTGCCAACGTTCGTAGAGGGCGACGCCGCGCCGCAGGCTGTCGCGCTCGGGATCGTTCGCCCCGATCAGGCCCTGCGTGATCATGCCTCGGATGCCGGACTCGCCGATGGCCTCGGCGACGCGATCCATGGAGCCGTACATGTCGTTGACGCAGGTGATGCCGGCCGCCACCGCCTCGAGCAGAGCGAGGCGCGTGCCCTGGAGGATGTCCTCGGGGGTCATGCGTGCCTCCATCGGCCAGACGTGTTCCTCGAGCCAGGGCATGAGAGGCACGTCGTCGGCGACGCCGCGCAGGATCTGCATCGCCAGATGCGTGTGGGTGTTGACGAAGCCGGGGATGATCACGCGGCCAAAGAGTGCGGAGACCTCGTCGCCGGGTCCCGCGGGCGGTGCGCCCGCCGCCGGGCCGGCGTAGACGATGCGCGCTCCGTCCATCACCAGCACGCCGTCCTGGATCTGCCGCTCGGGGCTGAGCAGCGTCGCGCCCTCGAGGCGGATCACTGCGTGCCCTCGCGCCAGGTGGCCCGGTAGCGCACCTGCTCCTCGGTCTCCATCTCGAGGCCGATGCCGCGTGCCGCGAGGGAGAGCGAGGCCACCTGCACGTCGAGCTCGTCCGGGTACGGGTGTACGCCCGGCGGCAGGCGGTGGGCCGCCACATGCAGCAGAGCCAGGGCCTGCACGGCGAAGGAGAGGTCCATGATTTCGACGGGATGCCCGTCGCCTGCGGCCAGGTTGACGAGACGCCCCTCGGCGAGCAGGTAGAGGCGGCGTCCGTCCGGCAGGCGGTAGGCCTCGACGCCGTCCCGGACCGTCTCGACGCTTGCGGCGAGGCTCTGCAGCGCGGGCTTGTCGATCTCGACGTCGAAGTGTCCGGCGTTCGCCAGCAGCACGCCGTCGCGCATCCGTTCGAGGTGCTCGCGGCGCACGACGCGCAAGGCACCGGTGACGGTCACGACGATGTCGGCCCTGGGCGAAAGGTCGTCCATCGTGCCGACGTCGTAGCCGTCCAGCCACGCCTCGTTCATCTTGACGGGATCGATGTCCACGACGCCGACGCGCGCGCCGAGTCCCCTGAGGCGCTGCGCGACGCCCTTGCCGCACTGGCCGAAGCCGACCACGAGCGCGTAGCGTCCGGCGATCGTCAGGTTGGTGGCGTGCATGATGGCCTCCACCACCGACTGGCCCGTGCCGAAGCGGTTGTCGAAGAGGTGCTTCATGCGCGCGTCGTTGACCGCGATCATCGGCACCTTGAGCTCCCCCGCCGCGTGCATGGCGCGCAGGCGCACAAGTCCGGTCGTGGTCTCCTCGGTGCCTCCCCGGAGCTCTTGGATCAGCTCGGGCTGCCGCAGGTGCAGCCGCGTGACCAGGTCGCCGCCGTCGTCGACCACGAGCGTCGGCCGGTGCGCGAGCACCTGGTCGAGGTAGCCGAAATACTCTTCCACCGGCGCGCCATGGCGGGCGTAGACGTGCACGCCGCGCGCGGCGAGCGCCTCGGCGACGGCGTCCTGCGTCGAGAGCGGGTTCGAGCCCGCGATCGCGACCTCCGCGCCGAGTTCCCCGAGCGCCAGGGCGAGCCGGGCCGTCTTGGCCTCGAGATGCAGCGCGATGCCCACCCGCTCACCCTTGAGCGGCTGCTCCGCGCGACGCTCACTCAGCAGGGCCTCGAGGATCGGCATGTGATCCTGTGCCCAGTCGATGCGGCGGTCTCCGTCCTGCCTGCTCACGACATCGCCTCCGGTTGTGCGTGGTGGCTGCAGCGGTAGGTTGGCCCGAGATCGCGCACAGCCCCGAGCAGAAGGTTCGAGAGGGTCCTGCCCTGCGCGGCCATGAGCTCCAGCACCTCTTCGTGCGAGGGCCGCGCTCCCTGCACGCCGGCGGCCAGGTTGGTGACGAGCGCGACGGCCGCGTAGCAGATGCCCAGCTCCGCCGCCAACACCGCCTCGGGCACCTGCGTCATGCCGACGACGTCGCCGCCCAGCATGCGGTAGGCGCGGATCTCCGCCGGCGTCTCGAAGCGAGGCCCCTCCGTACAGACGTAGACGACGTCCTCAGGGTGGAGCGCGATGTCCTGGGCCGCGGCGCTGCGGCGCAGGGCAAGCCGCAGATTGGGACAGTAGGCGTCGCTGACGTTCTGGTGCACGACGCCCGGGCCGTCGTGGAACGTCGTCGGCCTCGCCTTGGTGAAGTCGATGAAGTCGCCGAGAAGGGCCAGGGTGCCGGGCGGGATCTCTTCACGCACCGATCCCACCGCCGATGTGGCGAGGATGGCCGTGACGCCGATCTCCTTGAGGCCCCAGAGCAGGGCGCGCGCCGGCAGGCGGTGCGGTGGCACCGCGTGACCACGGCCGTGGCGCGCAGCGAAGACGAGCTCCCCGCCCTCCGGCAACGGCACTTCGGTCACGGCGGCCTCGCCGTAAGGGGTCCTGATCGCGCGTTCCCGTTCCTCGGCACCCGGCAAGGCGTAGACGCCGGTGCCACCGATGATCGCGATCATCTCAGTTGCCCGCGTAGATCCAGTCTTCCTCCGGTCGCGGCTGGCCGACGAGCTCGTCGGGCCGGAAGAAGAGGCCGATCTCGCGCTCGGCTGCCTCGGGACCGTCCGATCCGTGCACGATGTTGGCCGCGATCTGCATCGCGAAGTCGCCTCTCAGGGTGCCCGGCGCAGCCTTGGCGGGATCCGTGGCGCCCATGACGCCGCGGCTGACCTGGATGGCGTCCTGCCCCTCCCAGACCATCGCGACGATCGGACCGGACGTGATGAAGCGCACGAGGCCGCCGAAGAACGGCTTCTCGCGGTGCGCCTCGTAGTGGCGGCCGGCGAGTTCCTCGCCGACGCGCATCATCTTGAGTCCGACGAGTCGCAGTCCCTTGCGCTCAAGGCGCCCGATCACCTCGCCGACGAGGCCGCGGCCCACTCCGTCCGGCTTGACGGCAACGAAGGTGCGTTCCATGATTTGCCTGTTCCCTCCCGAAAGTTGCGCCCCGGTCCTCAGACCGGGGCGTCCTGTCAACCGACCTGCGCTTCCACTTCGGCGAAGACGCCGCGCTTCGTCTCTGTCGCCGTTACACTCTCGGCGCGGAAGTGCTCCACTATATAGTTGCAGGCGTCCCATGGCTCGACGCGTTCGCCGCACGTGAACACGTCGACTGCGGCGTAGCCCAATTCGGGCCAGGTGTGCACCGCGAGGTGCGACTCCGAGATGACCACGACACCACTGACGCCTTGGGGGCTGAACTTATGGAAGGCTACTTCCCGGACCTCAGCACCCGACTCCAGCGCTGCGGCCACCAGGATTCTCTCGACCCGCTCCGGGTCGTTGAGAATCGCCCGGTCGCAACCGTACACCTCGGCCAGAATGTGCCGGCCCAGTGCGTTCATCGATCAGCCCCCTCGCCTAGGTTCACCGTCAAACTGCATTGTAGAGACATGTCGGATGGTTGTCAACGAACAGGCGGGGTTTTCAGCAACGATTCACGATGAGGCGTAATGAGACGCGATGGATGTCACGATCCCGCTCATCCGCGCCAGATCTCTTGCGTTATCTCTGCCGTTCGTGTAGTGCGACCATTCACGAGACATCGGCGGGCCTGTGGAAGATCCTCCGGAGGATCCTCCGCGCGGCGGCAGCTCCACGGAGCCGGCCAACGAGGTGAAGCCCGCCGCTGGCATGGGGTTTGCCGCCGGCGCGGCCTTTCGCCGGGGCATCGCCTTGCGCGGGCCCGGGCCCGCGCGGACTGCGCCCCAGCCGCCTACTTGCCGCTCAGGTCGCGGTCCAGGGCGGCCAGCATCTCCTCCGCGTTGCGGCGCAGGATCAGCTTGGCCACCGGATTCAGGAGGTTTGCGATCATCGGCATGCCGAACTCGAAATCTGTCGTCAGCGTGACGCTCGTTCCCCCGTCCGCCGGCGCGATGCGCCATTCGCCCTCGAAACGCCTGAGGTCCCCGGAGATCTGCTGGTAGGTGATGCGACCCTCCTCCGGCAGGAACGTGTCGCGTTCGAGCCAGCGGAACGGCGCCCCCTGCAGCGTGACGTGCCACTGGGAGTCCGTGGAGTTCTCGTCGCGCCGCACGACCTGCACCGAGACGACGTTCTCCATGAAGCGCGGGAACGACTCCATGTCGGACAGCACCTGGTAGACCGCCTCGGGTTTGGCCCGGATCAGCTTCTGCACTTCCACGTAGGGCACAGTGATCGCTCCTCCTAGAGATCCTCGGCCACAAGCGCCGCCTCGGCGGCCGCCTCGCGGATCTTGCCCAGCGTCTCGGCGATCGTCTCCTCGGAGATGACGATCGGCGGGATCATGCGCAGCACGCGCTCGTTGTTGAGCGTCCAGAGGGCGAGCACGTGCCGGTGCAGCAGCTCCGACATCAGCATGCCGCCGACGCCCTCGCGGGGGCACGCGATGCCGAGCATCAGCCCCCTGCCCCGCACCTCCGAGATCACCTGGGGGAACTCCTGTGCGATCGCCTCGAGCCCTTGGCGCAGGATCGCGCCCTTGCGCACGGCCTGGCCCGGGAAGTCCTCTTCGCGCATCACGTCGATCGCTTCGCAGCCCACGGCAGTCGCGAGGGGTGCGCCGCCGCCGCCGCCGCCGCCGAAGGTGCTGGTGTGGATGAGCGGCATGGTGTCCAGGAACCCCATGGCGTCCAGCGTGCCGATGCAGGCGCCGAGCGGCAGGATGCCGCCGCCGAGGGCCTTCGAGACGGTGAGGAAGTCCGGCGCCACGCCCGGCTCGTGCTCGCAGGCGAAGTAGTGGCCCGTGCGCCCCATGCCGCTCTGGATCTCGTCGAAGATCAGCATCGCACCGTGGCGATCGCAGGCCCTGCGCGCCGCGGCAAGGTAGCCGTCCGGCGGCACGACGATGCCGCCCTCGCCCTGGATCGGCTCCAGGATGACCGCCGCCACATCCTCGTCCATGGCCTCCTCAAGCGCGGCGATGTCGCCGTAGGGCACGAGGCGCACGTCGGTGAGCAGCGGGCGGAACGGGTCCTTGTAGAGGTCGCGGCCGCTCACGGAAAGCGCGCCGAACGTCTTGCCGTGGAAGGCGCCCAGCGTCGAGACGAAGACCTTGCGGCCGGTGCGCGCGCGCGCGAACTTGAGCGCGGCTTCGTTTGCCTCCGCGCCGGAGTTGCAGAAGAAGCTCAACTGCAGGTCGCCGGGCGTGATCTCCGCGAGGCGCTTGGCGAGCGCGATCGGCTCGAGGACAGGCAGCGAGCGCGACGGAAGCGCGAGGCGGTCGAGCTGGGCCTTGGCGCGCGCCACGAGACGCGGGTGCAGGTAGCCGTGCACCATGACGCCGTAGCCCCCGCCCATGTCGGTGTAGCGGTTGCCCTCGCTGTCGTAGACGAACGCCCCCTCCGCGCGCACCTCCGGCGAGAGCACGCCGAGAAAGCTGTAGGCCCGGGCGATGCCAGGGTTGATGTAGGTGGCAAGATCCTGAATCCAGCTTGCATCCGGCAAGGTCGTCATCCTTCCGCACGTGAGCATTGCCCGTCCCATGCAATTGCACCCGTGGCACCGCGATTCCTGCGCCGGCACCACGCAAGGCGGCCACCCCCCGCAGGGAGTGGCCGCTCCTGGGCGCGATCAGACGGTCTGGGGGACGGCGCCGCCCAGCTCGAAGCCGAGCTCCAGCGCGCGCTCGTTCAGCTCGAGGAATTCAGGCTTCATCCTGGCGCGCAGGGCCTTGCGCAGGCTCGGGCGCGTCACCGCCTCCGTGAGGGCCACGAGCGCGCCGAGCGCGATGACGTTCAGCGAGAGGTCGTTGCCGAGTTCGCGCGCCGTGCGCCTGAACGGCAGAAAGTGGCCCTTGGCGTCCGGAACCTCCTGCCGGATGGTCTCTTCGAGCAGGACGAAGCCTTCGGGCGTCACCTGCCTGCCGTACTTGAGGTAGGCGTCGCGGGAGAAGCAGAGCACGAGGTCCGGCACCGAGACTTCCGGGAACGCGATCTCGCGCGCCGAGATCACGACCTCGGACTTGGAGGCGCCGAGCCTGGCCTCGGGACCGTAGGTCTGGGTCTGGACGACGTAGAGGCCGTCTTCCATCGCGGCTTCCGCCAGCATCGTGCCTGCGAGGATGATGCCCTGGCCGCCCCGTCCGGAGAGACGGACGCGCAAGGGGTCATGAAGCATTCTTGCCACCCCCTGCCCGCGCGACGAGCCCCTGGTACTGGTCGACGTACTCCGGCCGCTCCTCGTTGCGGAAGAGGCCGATCGGCAGCTGGCCGACCATCTCCTCGCGCGTGATCTCGGGCGGCGGTCCGAACGCCTCGAGGAGCTTCGTGCGGTCGCGCTCGTAGAGCAGCATGTCGGGCGCCTCGCCCAGCTTGTTGAGGCGGCCGTAGTAGGTCGGGCACTGGCTCAGCACCTCGACGAGGCTGAAGCCGTGGTGGCGGATGGCCCCCGCGATCAGCTGGGGCATCTCCTGGAAGTCGAAGGTGGTGGTGCGCGCGACGTAGGTGGCGCCAGCGGCCAGCGCCAGCTCCACGGTGTCGAAGGCGGGCTCGATCGAGCCCATCGGCGATGTCGTCGAGCGCGACTCGAGCGGGCTCGTCGGGGCGGCCTGGCCGCCCGTCATGCCGTAGATCGAGTTGTTGAAGACGATGGCCGTGATGTCGATGTTGCGCCGGGCCGCGTGGATCAGGTGGTTGCCGCCGATCGCCATGGAGTCGCCGTCGCCCATCGGCACGATCACCGTCAGACCCGGGTTCACCATCTTGAGGCCGGTGGCGAACGCGAGGGCGCGGCCGTGCGTCGTGTGCATCGAGTGGGCGTCGAAGTAGAACGGGGCGCGTCCCGAGCAGCCGATGCCGCCGACGAACGCCACCTGGTCCATGTCGAGCCCTAGGCTCATGAGCGCGGTCGCGATGCCGCGCGCGATGATGCCATGGCCGCAGCCCGGGCACCAGACCGTCGGCAGCATCTCCTCGCGCAGGTACGGCAGGAGGTCCACTCCCGGTTTAGTCATGGGCCACACCTCCGATCTGGACGGAGCGCGCCAGCTGCTTCGCCGCGTCGGCCAGGGCCTCCGGCGTAAAGAGCTCGCCGTCGCAGCGGCCGAGCGACTCCACGGGGCAGCGGCCTGCGAGGGCCGCCCGCACCGCCATCGCATACTGGCCGAGGTTGAGTTCGGGGACGAGCACAGCCTTGGCTTCCTTGGTCTTCTCGATGACCAGGCTGTCGGGGAACGGCCAGAGGGTCTGCACATCGAGCAGGCCCGCGCGCACGCCCTCCTGGCGCAGGGACTGCACCGCCTCGCGCGCGGCGCGCGCCGTGATGCCGTAGGTGAGGAGCACGATTTCGGCGTCGTCGAGCGCTACCTCGTGGTAGAACGTGATCTCGCGGGCGTCGTGACGCAGCCGCTCCTGCATCCCCTTCAGCATGCGCTGCACGGCCTGGCCCGCCAGGGCCTTCGGCAGACCGGTCTCGTCGTGGCTCATGCCGGTGACGACGGTGTGGTGGCCCGAGCCGAAGGGCACGAACGGGGCATCCGGTCCGAAGGGCAGGAAGTGCTCGTCGATCACCGGCACCTGGCGCTCGCGCACCGGCACGTCCGGGAATTCCACGTTCTCGCGCATGTGTGAGAGCACGGCGTCGAGCAGCAGGATCACCGGCAGGCGATAGGTCTCCGAGAGGTTGAACGCCTCGATCGTCATGCGGTAGGCCTCGACCACCGAGGACGCCGTGAGCACGATGACCTCGTGGTCGCCGTGCGTGCCGTAGCGCGCCTGCATGACCTCGCCCTGCGCGGGCAGGGTCGGCAGGCCCGTCGACGGGCCGCCGCGCTGCGAGTCCACGACCACCACCGGCGTCTGGGTCATGCAGGCGTAGCCGATGTTCTCCTGCATCAGCGAGAAGCCCGGTCCGGAGGTGGCCGTCATGGCCTTGGCACCGCCCCAGGCCGCGCCGATCGCGGCCGCGATGGAGCCGATCTCGTCCTCCATCTGGATGAAGACGCCGCCGGTCTTGGGCATCTGCCGGGCCATCATCTCCATGATCTCGGTGGCCGGCGTGATCGGATAGCCGGAGTAGAAGTTGCAGCCTGCCTTGACGGCGGCCAGCGCCACCGCCTCGTTACCTTGTACGAGCCTCATGCCGTTCCCCCCATGGCCAGCGCCGGGGACGCGACGCGCTCCAGCGTGAAGACGAAGTCGGGACAGCGCACGGCGCAGATGCCGCAGAAGATGCAGCGGGAGATGTCCTCGACGACGATGCGCTCGCCGTCGTCAAGGGACAGGATGTGCGACGGGCAGTTCTCGACGCAGAGGTTGCAACCCTTGCACCAGTCGCGCTGCACCGAAAGCTGCCGATTACCCTGCTGGAAGTGCAGCGTGGGTTCCTTCATCGCGACCGCCTCCCTTCCGCCCTCGGCAACCGGAGCCCTGCGCCGCTCACCGCGGGGTACCTCGCAGGTAACGGTCGATGCCCATGGCCGCGACCTTGCCGTGGTGCACGGCCTCGACGACGGTGCCGCCGCCGTTGACGGCGTCGCCGCCGGCGAAGAACTTGGGATTTCCGGTCTGACCGGTCGCGGCGTCCACCTCGAGCGGACCGCGTTCGTGCTGGAGGCCAGGGATCTGCGCGAGGAAACCGGTGCGGTAGCGCTGGCCGACGGCCTTGATGACGGTGTCCACCGGCAGGTCGAAGGCGGAACCCGGAACCGGCTGCGGGCGGCGACGGCCGCTCTCGTCCGGCTCGCCGAGTTCCATGCGCTCGCAGCGGACGACCGAGACCTGCCCCTCGCCCAGGAAGGCCACGGGGAGCGTCAGCCAGAGGAAGCGCACGCCGTCCTCCATCGCCTCGAGCACTTCGTGGCGGAAGGCCGGCATCTCGGACTCGGTGCGCCTGTAGAGCACGGCGACATCCTCCGCACCGAGGCGCAGGGCCTCGCGTGCGCAGTCCATCGCGGTGTTGCCGCCGCCGATGACGGCCGCCCGCCGTCCGACGTGCGGCGACAGGCCATCCTTGACCGCCTCGATGAACGGCAGCGACTCGTAGACCCCGTCGAGGTCGTCGCCGTCGTAGCGCACGTCCGCGTCCTCGCCGAGCCCGACGCCGAGGAAGATCGCGTCGAACTGGGACTCGAGGCGCCTGAGGTCCTCCCTGCCCCGGATCGGTGCGTCGAGGTGGATCTCGACGCCCATGGCCCGCAGGCGGTCCGCCTCCTGCGGCAGGGGCTCGCGCACCTGCCGGTACGGCGCGATGGCGTAGCGTACGAGGCCGCCCACCTCCTGGCGGGCGTCGAAGATCTCGACCGCGTAGCCGAGCGGTGCCAGCGTGGCCGCACAGGCCATGCCGGCGGGGCCGGCGCCGATCACCGCGACCCTGCGGCCGTTCGCGGGCACCGGCTTGGGCGTCGCGCTGCCGGCCGCCAGCGCGGCATCGGTCGCGAAGCGCTGCAGGCGTCCGATGGTCACGGGGCGCCGTCCGGCGGTCTCGAGCACGCAGGCGCCTTCGCAGAGTACCTCGGTCGGGCAGACGCGCGCGCAGCTGCCGCCGAGGGGATTCGCAGCGAAGATGATGTCTGCGGCGGTCTCCGGCTGGCCGTCGACGATCTGCGCGATGAAGCCCGGTACGTCCACGTCGGCCGGGCAGGCGACGGTGCAGGGCGCCGGCGCGGTGATGCCGCCGCATTCGAGACAGCGCTCCGCCTCCGAGACCGCGACCTCCGCCGTGAGTGCCGGGTGGAGCTCATGGAAGACCCCTCCGAAAGGCAGGGGCGACGTTGCGTCTTCCCTGCCGCGGGTAGCGGACACCCGGTCCGGCTGGTGCATCTCACCGGCCATCTCGTGTCACTCCCCCTTCTGGGCTTGCGCTGCGGCTCAGGCGACCTCTTCCTTGATGGCTGTCAAGAGGTTCTGCAGCGCACCCTTGGCGTCGCCGAAGTACATCTTGGTGTTCTGCTTGAAGAACAGCGGGTTGTCGATGCCTGCGAAGCCGGCGGCCATCGAACGCTTGTTCACGATGACGGTCTTGGCCTGGTCGACGTTGAGGATCGGCATGCCGTAGATCGGGCTGCTCGGGTTCTCGCGGGCGTCGGGGTTGACGACGTCGTTGGCGCCGATCACCAGGACGACATCGGTGCGCTGGAACTCCGGGTTGATGTCGTCCATGTCGTAGAGACGGTCATACGGCACGTTCGCCTCGGCCAGCAGCACGTTCATGTGGCCGGGCATGCGGCCGGCCACCGGATGGATGGCGAAGCGCACGTCGACGCCGCGCGCCGTCAGGACGTCCATCAGGTCCTTGCACTCCTGCTGCGCGCGCGCGACGGCGAGCCCGTAACCGGGGACGATCACGACGCGCTGGGCGTAGGCGCAGAGCATGGCGACTTCCTCGGAGCTCGTGGGGTGGATCTCGCCGCGCTCCGAGGTGCCGGTCGCCGTGACCTTGGAGCCGAAGGCCGAGAACAGCACGTTGAAGATCGAGCGGTTCATGGCGCGGCTCATGATCAGCGTCAGGATGGTGCCGGACGAACCTACGAGAGCACCGGCGACGATCAGAACGTCGTTCTGGAGCACGAAACCGGCGGCGGCCGCCGCGATTCCCGTGAAGGCGTTCAAGAGGGCGATGATCACCGGCATGTCGGCGCCGCCGACGGGGACGACGAAGGAAACGCCCAGGAGGACGCTGCCGGCGATCAGGATCCAGTCGAGGGCGAGGCGGTCGCCCACGCCGACGATCGGGATCGCGATGGCGAGCAGCACGAGCGCGGCGAGGATGACCGCGTTGACGGCGTTCTGGCCCTTGAAGGCCATCGCGCGGGTGGGCATCCACTCCTGGAGCTTGAGGAAGGCGATGATGCTGCCGGAGAACGAGATCGAGCCGACGAGCATGTCGAAGAGGCCCGGCACCGCCTGCGACAGGCCAGGGTAGCTGCCGTGGCCCAGGGCCTGCAGGGCCTCGGAGAGCGCGATCATGGCGGCCGCGCCGCCGCCCATGCCGTTGAAGGCCGCCACCATCTGCGGCATGGCGGTCATCTTGACGGCGCGCGACGAGTAGGTGCCGATCGCCGCAGCCACGAGGAAGACGACGATCAGCAGGATGAGGTTGCCGAGGCTCGTGCCGATCATGGTGAACGCGACGGCGACCAGCATGCCGATGGCGGCCATGATGTTGCCCGTCCGGGCCGTCGCGGGATTGCGCAGACGCATGACACCGACGATGAACAGGATGGCGGCGATCATGTACGCCGCTTCGCGAATGTTTGTCACTTGGCGGCTTGCCCCTTCTCGTTCGGACTCTTGCGGAACATCTCGAGCATGCGGTCGGTGACGACGAAGCCTCCGACGACGTTGAGGGTCGCCAGGAACAGCGCCAGGGCCGCGACGACGATCTGCGACGGGCCGGCGGCCGTGAAGACGACGATGAGCGCGCCGACGATCAGGACTCCGTGGATCGCGTTCGTGGCCGACATCAGCGGCGTGTGCAGCACCGGCGGCACCTTGGTGATCAGCGACCAGCCGGTGAAGACGGCGAGCACGAAGGAGAAGATCTCCTGCAGCAGGCTCGCATGCACGGCAGTAAGCACCTCTCTTGCCTGGGATTCGGACCGCGGCCCCGCGCGGGGCGCAGGGCGCTACTTCGCCACGGAGAGCTTCTCGCGGGTCGGTGCGTGGGTCAGCTCGCCCTTGGCGGAAAGGCGCGTGGCGATCAGGATCTCGTCGTCCTCCGGGACCGGGCCGAGTTCCGCCGCGCTCGCCGCGCCCTTCGCCCATGTGTCGAAGAGGTGGTTGAGGAAGGTCACGACGTTGCGGGCGTAGAGCTGGCTTGCCGGTGACGGCATGGTCGAGGGCAGGTTGAGGGTGCCGTCGACGATCACGCCGCCGTCCGTGACCTTGACTTCGCCTGGCACGGTCAGCGCGCAGTTGCCGCCGGTCTCGGCGGCGAGGTCTACGATCACGGCGCCGGTGTGCATGGAGCGCACCATGGCCTCGTCGATCAGCAGAGGCGCCCTTCGCCCCGGGACCATGGCCGTCGCGATCACGACGTCGGACTTCTGCACGGGCTCCGCCAGGAGCTCGCGCTCGCGCTGCTCCTCGTCGTCCGCCATGGCGCGCGCGTAGCCGCCCTGCGCCTCGGCGTTGTCGACGGGCAGACTGAGGAAGCTGGCGCCGAGACTCTCGACCTGCTCGCGCGACGCGGGGCGGACGTCGAAGGCCTGGACGACAGCGCCGAGGCGCTTCGCCGTCGCGATGGCCTGCAGGCCCGCGACGCCGGCGCCCAGGATCAGGACCTTGGCCGGCGCGATCGTGCCCGCGGCGGTCATCAGCATCGGGAAGAAGCGCTCGACGAGCATGTTCGCTGCGAGCACGGCGCGGTAGCCGGAGACCGTGCTCATGGAGGAGAGGACGTCCATGCTCTGCGCGCGCGTGATGCGCGGCATCAGGTCGAGGCTGAACGACGTCACCTTGGCGTCGGCGAGCTGCCGGCCGACTTCGGGGTCGCCCAACGGCGCGAGGGTGCCGATCAGGACGGAGTCCGGCTTCAACAAGGAGAGTTCGGATGCCAGGGGAGCGCGCACCTTAAGGATGATGTCGGCCTGCTTGTAGGCAGTCTGGCCGTCGGGCAGGATCTCGGCGCCCGCCGCGCTGTACAGCGCGTCCGGCAACTGGGCCGCGAGGCCCGCATTCGTCTCGACCCCGACCTTGTGGCCCTTCTTCACCAATTGCGCGACCATCTCGGGCGTGAGTGCTACACGCCGCTCGCCGGGTCGAATTTCCCGGGGTACACTCAAGTACACCGCGCCACCACCTCTCCAAGTACCTTAGGAACTCGCGCTGCGCCGCAGGCAGGGCCCAAGGGCCCCAAGGCGAATGCCCACATGGCCCAGCGCGCCCCAGCGATCGGCCACTCTGTTCGGCAGTACGAAAGGGCGCATGCGCCATGAGTCATCGCGAGGTGAATCTATTGCACCAGATTTCGCGGAGAATGGCGAGCGCCATGGCTGTCCGCGATGTGCGACCTCGCATGGTCTCGGGCCGGGCGGCGGCCGCGCGGCGGCTGCGGTGATCGCCGAACCCGGCTGGCGCGTCCAGTCCGAGGGACTGGCCGTTTCGGCGGTCGCAGCGTCGCTGATGACGGCGCGTCAGGCCCGGACGGCCAGCGTGGAAGTACTCCAGGCAGACGACATCGCCGACCTCGATCTAGGGTTCGACGGCACAGATGTTTCACCGGAGATCTCGAGCTCGTGAAGGGCGGCGGCGATGGTCGCGTTCGGCCTGGCCGACGGCGGCGCTTTCGTGCTCGACGACCGCCAGGATACCGTGGCAGGGCCGCCGGAGGAGCTTGCCGGCGGGTCGCCGCGCCGGCCGGTGCCGTGGCTACCGGCCTCTTCAGGAGCCTCGCGGGCGCCGTCTGTGCGGGCTCCGTGCACGGCGCGGCCTAATGCTCGCCTTGCCACGCGGACATGCAGCGGGGCCGCTTCCTGCGAAGCGGCCCCGCGAAACTGGTCGGACTGGCGGGACTCGAACCCGCGACCTCTACCACCCCAAGGTAGCGCGCTACCAAACTGCGCCACAGCCCGGTCACCACTCCATGTTAGTGTGCTGGCGGCAAAGGTGCAAGTGCGGTCGCGTCGGTGCGCATGGCCCGGCCATATCGGCTGTCCTCACACGATGATGCAGATCAGGCCGCCGCTGCCTTCGTTGACGATGCGCTCGAGCGTCTCGCGCAGCTTCTGCTGCGCCTGCTCCGGCATGCGCACCAGCTTGTTCTGGATGCCCTCGCGCACCAGCTCGTTCAGCGACTTGCCGAAGATGTCCGACTCCCAGATCTTCCTCGGGTCGTCTTCGAACTTTGTCAGGAGGTACTGCACCAGTTCCTCGCTCTGGCGCTCGGTGCCGATGATCGGCGTCACTTCGGTCTCGATGTCGGCGCGGATCATGTGGATGGACGGGGCGGCGGCGCGCAGGCGCACGCCGAAGCGGTTGCCCATCTTGATGAGCTCGGGCTCCTCGAACGCCATCTGGTCGAGGCGCGGCGCGACGAGGCCGTACCCCGTCTCGTGGACCTGGTCGAGGGCCTCGGCCACCTGCTCGTAGCCGCGCTTGGCGACGACCATGCCCTGCCACGCGCGCATCAGGTCGGGCTCGCCGGCGATCGGCTCGCCGTAGAGGTCGGTGAGCGTCTGGAAGAAGAGACCTGGCCGTGCCGACAGCGCGATGTGCGCCACGCCCTCGCCGAGGTCGAGCTCGGTGAGCTGGACGCGGTCGGCGAGCTCGAAGGCCGAGAGCTGGTCGACGGCGCTGTCCACGTCCCGCACGCGGTGGATGCCTGCCTGGGCCTCGCGCACCGCGCTCTCGAACCGGTCGCGCAGCGGGTAGCCGCTCGCGAGCTCCTGCACCCAGTCCGGCAAGGCGATGGCCACCTCGCGGACCGGGAACTCGTAGAGCAGCTGCTCGAGCAGCACCTGCAGGTCCTCGCTCGTCAGGTCCTGCGCCGAGAGCGGCAGCACGGGCACACCGTACCTCTCCTCCAGCTCGTGGGCCATCTCGAGCGTCTCCTGCGCATACGGGTGCGCCGAGTTGAGCACGACGACGAACGGCTTGCCGAGCTCCGTGAGCTCCGCCACCACCTGCGCCTCGGCGGGCTCGTAGGCCGCGCGCGGCAGGCCGGTCACGGATCCGTCCGTGCCGACCACGATGCCGATCGTCGAGTGCTCCGCGATCACCCTGCGCGTCCCGGTCTGGGCCGCTTCGGCGAACGGCACCGGGTGGTCGAACCACGGCGTGTCGACCATGCGCGGCGCCTCGTCCTCCGTGTAGCCGATGGCGCCGTCGACGGCGTAGCCGACGCAGTCGACCATGCGGATGCGGCAGTGCATGCCCTCCTGCAAGGCGATCTCGACGCCTTCGTCGGGAATGAACTTGGGCTCGGTGGTCATGACCTGGCGGCCCGTGCCGCCCTGCGGCATGGCGTCGCGCGCCCGCGCCTGCTCGTTCGCGTCGCTGATGTTCGGGAGCACCGCGAGTTCCATGATGCGGCGGATCAACGTCGACTTGCCGCTGCGTACGGGGCCGACGACACCGATGTAGATGTCGCCCCCCGTCCTCTGCGCGACATCCTGCAAGATGTCGAACTGCTCCACCCCTACCCCTCCCGTACCCTCCGGTGCCGGCCGCGCACGAGAACGCGGTCCGGGGGAAGCCGGATTGGACGGTTCATCATATGTAGGTAGATGGGCGCTATGAACGCGTCCGCGGTCAAAGGCCGCGATGCGGCGTCGAGCTGCGGTGCATCCATGCGGTGGCCGTCAGACGTCGTAGGGGCCCGTGCCGATCACCTGCAGCGCGGAGCCGATGGCCTCGAGCAGGCGGCCCCGCCCTGGCGGCTCCGGCTTCACCCAGAGGACCTGGAAGTAGAGCTCCAAGAGGAAGGCCTTGGCGTTCAGGCGGCTGCGCGCCCCCGGCTCGTCTCCGGACGCCTCGCGCCAGGTCGCGTAGGCGCGCGGACGGGCGAAACGCCTAAGCCACGCCTGCACGTCGTCGCTGGTCCACTCGGCGCGCTGCAGCACCCGCAGACAGGTGAACGCAAGCCGCCGCTCCTCGTCGAAGAGGAACACGTCCGCGCCATGCCTTAGCACCCGCTCCACCACCGCATGCATGATGGCCTCAAGGCCGTCCCTGCCCGTGACGGGGTGCCTGGCGAAGGCTCCGAGGCAATCGGCCGCGTGCGCCGTCGCATGCGCCCAGCCGCGGTCCGGCACGAATCCGCGTTGGTCGCGCTCGGCGACGAGATACTGCGTCGCGCGGCCTCTCCAGTCGCGAAGCATGGGCTCAGGCAGCGCGGGGTCTCTCATGTCCGCGGCCACGGCTTCACCGAGGATGAGGCTCGAGAAGCTGCGCAGGAAGACGCTGTCGGTGCCGGCTTCGCCCAGGCCCAGCGAGAGGTTCTCCGCCATCCGCTCGCCGATCTCAGCCCGCTGCCGCACGGAGTAGAGTCCCTGCTCGAGCCAGTGGGCCAGCGTCTCATAGGCGATCGCGTCGCGCAGCTCGGGATCGGGTGAACCGAGCCAAAGCAGCAGTTCCTCCGTGAGACGCATGTGATCCTGTCCCTGGGGCGGGGCGAAACCGCTCTCCCTTACGTCGAGCCAGAACGACCGGTCCATGAGTACACCTCGCATGGGGCTGACGCCGGGATCGAGCCCGAAGCTCCCGCTACCGCACCGAGCCGACGGGCACAGGGACGAAGCGCCCGCCGGCGGTTGCCGCCCGCGGCGGGAAAGAGGCTGAGATCCTTCCTACCAGCGCTCCTCCTCCTTGAAGGCGCGGGCGAGCAGCAGCGCGATCTCCTGGCGTGGGTCCGCGGCCTCGAACAGGAGGCGCGCGAGGGCCGCCGCGATCGGCAGATCCTGACCCATTTGGTGCGCGAGGTCGAGCGCCGCCCTGGTCGCGGGCACGCCCTCGACCACCATCGGCGACGCCTGCAGCACGTCCCTCAGAGGCGTGCCCTTGCCCACGGCGATGCCGGCCCTGCGGTTGCGGCTGTGGGGGCTCATGACGGTCGCGAGGAGGTCGCCCAGACCGGCCAGCCCTGCGAAGGTGGCCGCCTGCGCACCGCAGGCGACGCCGAGGCGCGTGATCTCCGCGAGGCCCCGCGTCAGGAGCGCCGCGCGCAGGTTGTCTCCGAGTTCGAGCCCCTCGCTCACCCCCGATGCCAGCGCGAGCACGTTCTTGAGCGCCCCGCCGAGTTCGACGCCGGTCCTGTCGGGCGACGAGTAGACGCGCAGGCCGGGCCCGTGCAGCAGACGCTGCGCGGCGGCGCGCCGCCCCTCATCCGGGTGCGCGACGACGACGGCCGTAGGCTGGCCGCGCCCGACCTCCTCGGCATGGCTCGGCCCGCTCAGGGCCACCGCGTCGACGCCCGCCTGCGCCAGCAGCTCCGACATGCGCAGCAGGCTCTGAAGCTCGATGCCCTTCGCGGTGTCGACGACAAGGTCCGGCAGCGGGTGGCGCCGCAGGTCCTCTACGGCGGCCCGCAGGTGCTGTGATGGCACCGCGAGCACGAGCGCCTCGGCCCCTTCGAGGGCCGTGCCCGCATCGGCGCATGGGGTGACCGTCGCGGGCAGCTGCACGCCGGGCAGGTACGGCCTGTTCTCGCGCCGCGCCGCGAGCTCGTCGGCGAACGCCGGTCTGCGTGCGCAGAGCGCCACCTGGTGGCCGAGGCGCGCGAGGTGGACCGAGAGGGCCGTGCCGAAACCACCGGCTCCGACGACGGCGACCCTGCTCAACCGTGACTCCCGAGTCGCTTCTCCTCGTGGCGCAGGAGGCGCGCGATGTTCGGCCGGTGCCGCCAGATCAGCAGCAGGACAAGGAAGAAGATGCCGTAGCGCAGCGAGACCGGATAGGGCGGCAGGCCCAGGGCGGCCATGGCCGCGGCCGCCAGCGCGGCCAGCACCGAGCTGAGCGAGACGATGCGCGTCAGGGCCAGCACGACCAGGAACACGGCGAGCGCCGCGAACAGCAGGGGCCACCCCCAGAACAGGAGCACGCCGAGCGATACCGCCACGACTTTCCCGCCCTGGCCGCGCAGGAACAGCGAGTAGGCATGGCCGAGCGCCGCGGCGCCGCCGGCGAGGGCGCTCCCGAGCGGTCCGCCGAGCTGCCAGCCGAGATACGCCGCAAGCAGGCCCTTGCCCGCGTCGCCGACGAGCACACCGACAGCCCAGTAGGGGCCCAGGACGCGCAGGGCGTTGGTGGCGCCCGGGTTGCCCGAACCCTCGTGCAGGATGTCGCGCCCGACCCGCTTCGCGGCCAGGACGCCGGTCGGGATCGAGCCGAGCAGGTAACCGATGATCGCGGCCAGCACGAGGGTCATCTGGGGCGTCCCTCCCTCTTGCGCAGCGTGATGCGCAGCGGCGCCAGGTGCAGGGCGAAGGCCTGGCGCAGACGGTTCTCGATATAGCGCTGGTAGGAGAAGTGGCAAAGCGCCGGATCGTTGACGAACAGCACGACGTGCGGCGGGCGTCTGGCCACCTGCGTCGCGTAGAGCACCTTGAGCTGGCGTCCCTTGACCGACGGCGGCGGCTGCTGGTAGAGTGCCTCCTCGATCTCACGGTTCAGCTGGGCCGTCGGCATGCGCAGGTCGATCTGGGCTCCGACGCGCGCGACCTCGGCGAAGAGCTTCTCGACGTGGAGGCCGGTGAGTCCCGAGAGGAGGACGACGGGTGCATAGTCCGCGGCCGGCAGGGCCGCCCGCAGATCTGCCAGCAGGGCGTCCGCCTCGTGCGCTTCGTGTGCGCGCGCGTCCCACTTGTTGACGCCGATCACGAGACCGATGCCGGCGTCACCCGCCAGCTTGACGATACGCTTGTCCTGCTCGGTGAGGCCGTCGTCCGCCGCGAGCAGCAGCACGGCCACGTCGGCGCGCGCGATCGCCTTGCGGGCGTGCCGGCCGGCCAGCTCCTCGAGGCGCGCGTCGATGCGCGCCGGCCGCCTGAGGCCGGCCGTGTCGATCAGGAGGTAGGTCCTGCCGCCTACCCGCACCTCGACGTCGACGGCGTCGGTGGTGGTGCCGGGCACCTCGGATACGGTCATGCGCTGCTGTCCGAGCGCCCGGTTGACCAGCGTCGACTTGCCGGCGTTCGGACGCCCGACGATGGCGACGCGGAGCGGGCGCTCGCCAGGCTCGTCCGGCTTCTCGGGCCCCTCCCGCGGCGGCATGTCGAGCCGCTCGATGATCGCGTCGAGCAGGTCGCCCGTTCCGTGGCCGTGGGCGGCGGAGACGAAGTATGGCTGGCCGAGGCCGAGGCGGTAGACGTCGCTCGTGTCGATGCTGCGGCCCTCCGCCTTGTTCGCGACGAGCAGCACCGGCTTGCCGAGACGCCGCATCCGCCGCGCGACCTCGTCGTCCTCGGCCGTCAGGGGCAGGCGGGCGTCGACGACGAACAGGACGAGCGCCGCCTCGGCGATCGCCTCGTCGACCTGCTGGGCGATGGTCTGCCAGAACTGGTCCTCGTCCGAGAGGCCGCCCGTGTCGACCAGGAGGAAGCTGCGGGCGCGCCAGGTGCATGGCGCGTAGATGCGGTCGCGCGTGACGCCCGCCGTCTCCTCGACGAGGGCGACCTGGCGCTGCGCGAGACGGTTCATGAGGGAGGACTTGCCGACATTTGGCCGGCCGACGATGGCGACGACCGGCATGTCCTGTTCCTGTGTCATAGCGTAATGCATTCGCCCTCGTCTGCCACGAATCCCCCTAGACGGGGATCAGGACCCACGTCCCGTCGTGCAGGTCGTGGACCGCCACGCCCGTGATCCGCGCAAGCCATGTCGCGATGTGCTCCTGCTCCTGCTGCGTCTTCACGTAGAACACGGGTGACACGCCGCCCTGCACCTCCTGCGGCGATTTGAGGGTGACGATCGCGTAGATGCTGCCGCTTGCGGGAAGTCCGGACATGGCTTGCTACTTCCCCCCCTCGTGACGTTGATCCCATGCGATCAGGGCCGGCGAGTGCACCGCGTGCGCCTTGGCGGTCTCGAGCAGCGGCGTGCGGCGCACGGCCTCCAGGATGCGCTCGGGATCGTTCGCGAGCGGCAGGATGGCGACCCCCGCCTTGCCCGTGCCTGGCGGCAGATCCATGCGGCAGAGCGGGATGCGCTCGCCATAGCCGATGTCCGTCTTGGTGCCGATGATCTCGTAGAGGTTGTAGACGATGGCCTGGCGCTGCCCGAGATCCCAGATCGCGCCGGCGCCGCGCGGCGTCTTCGGCGTGAGGAGCATGCCGACACCCTCGTGGAGGAAGCGCTCGCGCGCCTTCGGCAGGCCCACCTCCATCAGCATCACGGGGCCCGCGTACAGCAGCGACCCCTGTTCGAAGGTGAGCGGCACGATCTCGACGTCGCAGACGTCTCCCAGCTCCGGGCCGCTCTTGACCAGGTAGGCGACGGCCATCGCGATGATGCCTGCGCCCGCCCCGGCGAGCCACGACCAGAGCTGGCCGAACTCCTGGCCCGCGATGCTCGCGGCGAGCGCGGTGACGACCGCGACGCCCATCACGAGGTAGTTGCGTTCCTCGAACTCCTGCGCGATGCCCTGGATATAGCTCGGGCCGCGCTGCACGAGCGTCAGCTGCTCGATGGCGCTGAGCTTCGCCACCTCCACCTTGCGCAGGCCCGTGAACTGCGTCGCGGCGAGCACGAGGAACGTGGCGGCCTGGTACTCCTTGGCGATCAGGGCCGGGAAGAATGCGCCGCCGATCACCGCCGCGAAGAACGCGATCGTGATTTGCGAGACGAAGCCGGCCGGGTAGCCCGGGTAGTGGCGGTAGTCCTTCTTCAGCAGGATCAGGCGGACCACGACGCCAAAGCCGATGCCGAGGCCGATCGAGGCCCAGTCGACCGGCGGTCCCTGGCTGCTCATCGCGCCAGTCTCCCGCGCAAGGCCCAGGCGCGATCGATCAGCAGCGAGAATGCGGCGGCCACCGCGGCGGAGGTGGCCGCCACCTGGAAGAGCTGTTCCGTGTCCGGCGCGAAAGTGGCAGGGCCGTCGAAGGAGTGGCCGAGCGTCAGGTGGCCGAGCAGGACCCCGAGCAGCGCCGCGGCCGGCGCTGCCCTGCCCGGCGAGGTGACGGCGGCCATGAGGCCGACGCCGATGCCGACCGTGGCCACCGCGTCGAGGCCCGATGCCACGGCGCCGGGCCAGGCGAGGACCATCACGGCGGCTGTGGCCAGCGCGGAGGCGAGCGTCAGGCTCGAGAGCCTGCCTCCGGCCAATGCGACGGTCGTCAGGGCGAGCGCCCCCGAGGCGCCCCACGTCAACGCGGGCCAGAAGCCCGCGACGAGATGGAGCGCCAGCGTCAGGAAGAGCAGTCCCGCGAGGAACCCGCGGGCGGGCGTCCGGGCGAACCCGCCGAGGAGGAGGAGCGCCGTCGTCCAGAGCAGCCAAGAACCGATCGGCAAAACCATCACCCGGAGGTCAATCTCCCCGCTGCGGCGCGCGACCATGCAGGCGCGGCGGCGGACGGGACGAGCGGCTTCGGGAGCAAGCAGAAGCGGCGGGCCCTGATGGCCCGCCGCCTGTCCTGGGGCTGCTAGTCGAGCAGGCCCTTGAAGTCGTCGCCGACGATGTCGCCGATCGTCGCACCGCCCGCGTCGCGCGTCTCGACCTCTGCGTACGGGTCGCGCTTCTGCGACTGGTAACCGCCCGCGTCGCGCAGGCTCAGGGAGACGCGGCGCTCGACCGGGTCGACGCGCAGCACCTTGACCTCGACGTCCTCGCCCACCGACACCACTTCGCCCGGTCGGGTGACGTGGTGGTCCGCAAGCTGGCTGATGTGCACGAGACCGTCGACGCCCGGCTCGAGCTCCACGAAGGCGCCGAACGTCGCCAGGCGCACGACCTTGCCGCGCACGATCGCACCGACCGGATAGCGCTGCTCGACGCTGTCCCACGGGTTGTCGAGCACCTGCTTGTAGCCGAGCGAGATGCGGCCGCGCTCGCGGTCGAGGCGCAGCACCTTGACTTCGATCTCCTGGCCTTCGTGCAGCACCTCGGACGGGTGCTGGATGCGGCCCCACGACATCTCCGAGACGTGCAAGAGGCCGTCCACGCCGCCCAGATCGATGAAGGCCCCGAAATCGGTGAGCGACTTGACGCTGCCGTGCAGCACCTGGCCCTCTTCGATCGTCTCCCAGATGCGCTCGCGGTTCTGCTTGCGCTCCTCCTCGAGCACGACCTTGCGCGACAGGATGACACGGTGCTTCGTGCGGTCGAGCTCGATGATCTTGACGCGCAGCGTCTGTCCGACGTACGGCGCCAGTTCCTGCGCGTAGCCCCTCTCCACCTGCGACGCGGGGATGAAGCCGCGCGCGCCGATGTCGGCCACGAGCCCTCCCTTGACGGCCTCCGCCACCGGGGCCTCGATCACCTGGCCGGCCTCGTACGACGCGACCAGGTCCTCCCAGACCTTGGCCTCGTCGGCACGCCGCTTCGACAGGCGCAGGCTGCCCTCCTCGCCCTCGAGCGAGAGCACCATGGCTTCGATCTCCTGATCGAGCGCAGCGGCCTCGCCGGCCGACTGCACCTTGCGGTATGTAAGTTCGCTCAGCGGGATCACGCCCTCGGACTTGTAGCCGACGTCGACCAGCACGTGGTCGTCGGCGACCTGGACGATCCTGCCGTGCAGGATGTCGCCGGGGCGCGGCCGTGCGACCCCTTCGCTGTAATCGACGCGCTCCTCGGTACCTGTCTCCTCGGCCGCCGCCTCTGCGGACGGCGCCGCGGCGACGGGCGCCTCGGCCGGCTCAGGCTGCGGCTCCGGCGTCTGGGCCGCGATCGGCTCCGGCGTCGCCTGCTGGGCCTCGGTCTGTGAGGCCTGCGCCGGCTGCGCCTCCTCAGGCTGGACGTCGTGATCCGGGTGCAGCTGGTCCTCCACGCGATGACCTCCTTTGTTCAACGCGCGGCAACAGTGCTCACGCGTCCCGCCGAACGACAGAGAACGGGCCCAATGGCCCGCCGTCCTACCGGCTTTTCACCTGTCGTCGAATCGACCGCTCTTGGGCGGCGATCCCCGGTGCATCCGGGGGCTGGCTCATTCAGCATACCTGCCCCGCGAGACAACTGTCAATCGGACTCCGCCCAGGGCAGGCCTTGCTGCAGCTGCTCCGGACGGTAGTAGAGCCGGGCGATGGCGCGCATCACGTCGCCTGCGGGGTCCTGGCTTGCGGAGACGTCGATCGGCGCACCGAAGCGCATCTCCACGCGTCCCCAGAGCCGCCAGGAGCCGCGGATCGCCACGGGCACCACGGCGCCCCCCGCGTGGGCGATCAGTGACCCGGAACCCGGACGCGGCTGCCCGAGGCGCCCGTGGAGCTGCCGGTGTCCCTCGGGAAACAGTCCGACCACCCTGCCCGCGCGCAGGAGCCGCAGCGCCTGGCGCACCGCGCTCGCGTCGCGGACGTCGCGGTTCACGGGGAATGCCCCGATGGACGGCAGAAGCCAGCCCAGGTAGGAGAAGAGCTCCTGCTTCGCCATGAAATGCGTGTGCCGCTCGATGACTGCCCCGACCGCGAGCGGGTCCACCGCGCTGATGTGGTTGGCGCAAATCAGCACGGGGCCGGTCTCGGGGATGTTGTCGAGCCCCTCGACGCGCACGCGCCAGAAGAGGCGCAGGCCCAGGCGCACCAAGAGCTGGCACGCTCTGTAGAGCTTCGGGCGGTAGGCCGGCATGGGGTCTGTGTTCTGGCGCATCACGCACCGCGCTCCCGGCAATGGCTCAGCAGGCGCTCCACCACCTCTGCGACGCCGAGACCTGTGGTGTCGACCACGTAGGCACCCTCAGGCACCTTGAGCGCACCGACGGCCCGCATCTCGTCCTGGGCGTCGCGGCTCGCCATCTCCCGCTCCACCTCCGCGATCTCGACGCGCAGCCCCTGCGCCAGGAGCTCCCGGTGGCGCCGGCCGGCCCGCGCGGCGAGCGAGGCTGTGAGAAAGAACTTGCATTCGGCATCGGGCAGGACGACGCTGCCCGCGTCGCGCCCGTCCATGACCACGCCTCCCTGGGCTGCGAGAAGGCGCTGGCGGGCGACGAGCGCCTCGCGCACGGCGGGATGCATGGCGACCTGCGACACGATGCGGTCGACCGCCGGCTGGCGGATATCGTCCGCGACATCCTCGCCGTCGAGGCGCAGCCTGCCGTGCTCCAGGCGCAGATCGACGGTGTCCAGCAGGTGCTCAAGCCCAGCCCCGTCGTCCGGCGCGACGCCGGCCCTGAGGGCGGCAAGCGCCAGCGCGCGGTACATCGCACCGGTGTCGAGGTAGCCATAGCCCAGCCTCTGCGCCAGTTCGCGCGCGACGGTCGACTTGCCGGCACCCGCGGGTCCGTCGATGGTGATCCGCAGTCTCACGGACGTCACCCCTCCATGCGCCGGGCTGCCTGTGGGCCTTCCCGGCCTTGGGTATCGCAACGATAGCAGAACAGGATGCTCCGCATCAACGGCGGCGCAGGTGCAGCAGGAAGAACACGACGACCGCGATCACGGCGACGAGGGCCAGGAGGAGGTTGTAGTGGCTCAAGAGCGGCTCGATGCGCGGCAGGGTCGCCGCGAAGCGCACGCCGACCCAGATCAGGAACGCCGTCCACGGCAGGGCGCCGAGGAAGGTGAAGACGGTGAAGGACCAGCCGTTCATGCGCGCAAAGCCTGCCGGCCACGAGATGAAGGTGCGCAGCAGCGGCAGGAAGCGCCCGAAGAACACCGTCCAGGGGCCGTAGCGGTCGAACCAGCGCTCGGCGTGGCCCAGCGACCGCTCGTCCATCAGGACCCAGCGGCCGTAGCGCAGCGTGAGCGGCCGTCCGCCGTAGTAGCCGATGCCGTAGCCGACCCAGCTGCCCAACGTCTGCATCGCAGCCATGAGCAGGACCCCCGGCCAGAAGCCGAACGCGCCGCGGGCCACCAGGAGACCGAACACCGGCAGGATGATCTCCGACGGCACAGGGATGCCGAGGCTCTCCACGATCATGGCGAGGGCGAGCCCTAGGGGTCCTAGCTGATTCCACATCGATGTGTGCAGTCTTTGCGGCCCGAGGGCCTTCCTCCTCGCCTGTGTGGGAAGCTACTGTTCGCGCCGGGCGGGCGGGTTCCCTGCTGGTGCCCGTGGCGGCGCGACCGTGCGCGAGACCGTGAGGACGAGCGCGATGCCGACGCCGATCGCCGCGGCCCAGTACACCGTCTCGACGCCGAGCGCGGCCCCCATGACGTAGTCGCCGCGCAAGAGGGCGTACATCGCATGGTATGCGAGCAGGCCCGGCACCAGAGGGATGAGGCCCGGCATCAGGTAGACGGTGGCCGGGGCGCGCCTCAGGCGTGCGAGGATCTCGCTCAGGCCGCCCGCCGCCAGCGCCGCGAGGAGCACCTGTGCGATGTCGTGCAGGCCAATGGCACCCGCCGCCGCGTAGACGAAGCCGGAGAGCAGGCCCGCGAGCGCAGCGAGGAAGAGATCGTGGCGCGGCACCCGGATCAGCACGGCGAAGGCGAAGGCGCCCATGGCGCCCGCGAGCGCTGAGGCCAGCATCAGTTCCACCCCAGGGAGATGCCGGCCGCGACGGCGAGGGCGGCGCCGGCGGCGAGAGCACCCGCCACCGTCAGCACCTCGAGGCCGCCCGCGGCGGCGGAAAGGAAGTCGCCCGCCAGGAGGTCACGCAGCACGCCTGTGAGCGCAAGGCCGGGCACCAGCACCACGAGCCCGCCGGCGACGATCTCGCCTGCACTCTGGTGCCAGAGCGCGGAGCCTGCGATGCCGACCAGGCCCACGGCGAAGCCCGAGGCGGCGAGCAGGAAGAAGCGCTCGGCGAAGCGTCCCGCTTGCCGGCGCCGCATGAGAATGGTGAAGACTCCGCCCAAGGCTGCGAGGCCGGCCTCGAGATGGGTGGCGCCGATGAACCAGGCATAGGCGGAACTGGCCACGGCCCCGGCCAGAAGGTCGGTGCCGAGGCCATACGGAGGTGGGGCCTGCTGCATGCCGGCGATCGCCTGGATGCACTCCCGGGGGCTCAGGTCGCCGCGCTCCGCCGCGCGCGCGAGGCTGTTGAGGGAGCTGAGGCGGCCAAGATCCGTCGCGCGGCTGCGCACCCGCCGCACACCCGTCTCGTGGCCGCCCGGCCCCTCGATGCTGACAAAGAGGCCGGGCGGCGTCACGAAGACCTGGATCTCGCCGCATCTGAAGCCGCGTCCTGCCCGCTCGACGGCTTCTTCCGTCCGGTACGGCTCGGCCCCCGCCTCCAGCATGGCGGCCGCCAGAGCGAGCAGCGCGGCCAGTGGAGAGTCGCTCAACCTTCGAGCAGAGCTGCCTCCACGACGTCGAGAGCCTCTTCGAGCACCTCGGGCGGCGTCGTGAGGGGCTGCAGGAAGCGGAACACGTTGCCGTAGATGCCGGCGGTGAGCATCAGGACACCGCGTTCCATGGCGCGCTGCACGACGCGGTGCGTCAGATCGGGGTTCGGTTCCTTCGTGCGGCGGTCGGTCACGAGCTCGACGGCCATCATGGCGCCGAGGCCGCGGACTTCTCCGACGTACGGGCTCTTCTGCTGCAACTCGGCGAGGCGGCGCTGCAGGAGATCCGCCTGGCGCTGCGCCTGACCCAGGATGTCGTCCTGCTCGAAGGCGTCGAGGACGGCGTTGGCCGCCGCGGTGCCGAGCGGGTTGCCGACGTAGGTGCCGCCGATCTGCGAGGGTCCTGGAGCGTCCATGATCTCCTTGCGGCCCATGACGCCGGAGAGCGGGATGCCGTTCGCGATCGACTTCGCCATGGTCATGATGTCGGGGCGGATACCGGAGTAGTCGGTCGCCCAGAAGCGCGCCGTGCGCCCGAAGCCGGTCTGCACCTCATCGACGATCAGCAGGATGTCGTGCTTCTCGGTGAAGCGCCTGAGCCAAGGCAGGAAGCTCGGCGGCGGCACCACGAAGCCGCCCTCGCCCTGCACCGGCTCGACGATGACCGCCGCGACGTCCTCCGGCGCGACCTGCGTCACGAGTGCGCGCTCGATGCGGGCGTAGCAGCGCTCGTCGCAGACGTGACCCTCGTCCTGCGCCATGTCGCAACGGTAGGAGTACGGGAACGGCACGCGGTAGACCTCAGGCGCGTACGGTCCCATCTGGGCCTTGTAGGGGTGGACCTTGCTCGTCAGCGTCATCGCCATGAGCGTACGGCCGTGGAAGGCGCCCTCGAACGAGATGATGCCCTTGCGGCCGGTGGCGACGCGGGCGATCTTGACCGCGTTCTCCACCGCTTCCGCGCCGGAGTTGAACAGGATGAGGCGTGTCTCGCCGCCGCCGGGGAAGGTCTTGTCGAGGCGCTCCGCCAGGCGCGCGTAGCTGTCGTACGGGATGTTGGTGAAGTCGGTGTGCAGGAAGCGCTCCACCTGCTCGTGCAGTGCGGCGACGACGCGCGGGTTGCGGTGGCCGACGTTCTGCACGCCGACGCCGCCCGTGAGGTCGATGAAGGTGTTTCCGTCGATGTCATGGATGAGGGCGTTCTCCGCGCGGTCGACGACCGGCAGCGAGACGGAGACGGCACGCGGCGTGGCCGCGTGGATGCGGCGGTGGATCTCCTGGCTCTTGGGACCGGGGACGGCGGTGCGGATGTCGATGAAGCGCGTCTTCTGCATCGGGATCCCTCCATGGTGACGGGTCCATCATGCCTGGGGCCAAGGAGCCATAGCGTGGTCAAGAAGGCGGGGTGCGGCGGATGCGGGAACCTGCGGTGCTGGGCATGGTGGCGTTGCGTTACCTGTCGGCGACCGTCGAACTGGTGGCGGCGACGCTGATGCTTCGTTCCGGCAAGGTGTCGACCGCCGTGTCGATCAACGCGGCACTCGGCCTGTTCGGCCCTCTGCTCTTCGTCGTCGTCTCGGCGATCGGCATCTGGGGCCTCGCCCAGGGGCACGATGTCTCCTGGGCGAGGCTCGGCCTCATCGGTCTCGGCGTCCTGCTGATCGTCTACTCCGCCACACGCTAGAGCGGTCGCGGCGATCGGCTGGACTGCAGCGCGTCCCGCTGCACGCGCCGCTGGCAGGCGTCGCAGACGTAGGGTCCGCCGCTCTGCCGCAGGCGCTCGTGCGCTTCGGACCACTTCTCGACCGTCTCCGGCCGGCCGCAGAGCGAACAGCGCACCTGCATCGCATCTACCCCCTCAGGACGAGGAGAGTACCGACTGGAGCAGATCTGCCAGCCGCACCGCGTCCTGGATGGCTAGTCTCTCCTGATCGCCGCCTCGATAGCGGACCGCCAGCGCCAGGGACCTCGCGAGGACACCGGCGGGCTGCAGAAGGGACGCCAGCACGGGCTGGTCCGTGCGCACCAGGACACGGGTCCCGACGCACGGAGCCAGGGACGCCGGGCGCGCGTACCCCGATGCGCGCGCGAACTCGAGCGGCCCTGCGCCGATCTCGCTTCCATCCTCCTCTACGACGGCGTCCAGCGCAACCCCCAGAGGGCGCCTGGCACGGAAAAGAAGCTCCTGGCCGCCGCGCGCCGCGATGCCGGTGCGCGCCAGCGCGACCAACGTGAAGTCTGCGAGCCGCTCCAGCGCCGCAAGGGCCACGGCCTGCAGGGCACGCGCACCCGCGCCTGGTCCGACGAGATGTCCGTCCATGACGCGTCGGGCGGCACTGTAGATGTACGCCTGACCGGGCTCCGGCGGGTCACCGAGAGGGTCCAGGAGCAGACCGTGCGCGCCGGCCCGCAGCAGGGCCCTGTCGCCCCGCGGGGAGACCACAGCCCGGCCGTCGAGCTCCTGTTGGGAGAGCTGGACGCCGAGCGGCGCGACGCCCATGCCGTCCGGCCCCGCGCCGGTCGCGACGAAGGTCGGCTCGTCGAGCGCGAGCAGCAGCAGGCTGCCGCCGTTGCCGCGTCGGGCCATGAGGTTGCCGACCGAGTCCCTGTCCACCGCCGCGCCCAGAGCGTTGAGGCGGGCCGAGAGCGCCGCGCGAAGCGATCCTTCGTCGCCGCACGGCGCAGGCAGCTGCACGAGCTCCCGGATCAGCGAGTCCAGCCGGTCAGACGTTGTCCCGCACCTCCCGCACGTTCTCGAGGAAGCGCATGAGCAGGCTGCGCGCCGCCGCCACGTCGCCCAGCGAGACCAGCGAGACGGGAGCGTGGAGGTAACGGCAGGGCAGCGAGACGGCTGCGGAGCGGTAGCCTTGCAGCCAGGCGGCGCCGGCCTCGTTGCCGCCGCCGATCCCCCTGCGCCACTGCCACGCCACACCGGCCGACTCCCCCGCCCTGGCGAGCGCCTGGCGCAGGCCGTCGTCCGCGCGGGACGAGCGGTCGAGGGTCGTCAGCGCGGGCCCGCGCCCGATCTCGGTGCCGGCGCCACGGGGCGCGTCGGGCGTGTCGGCCGCAGCGGTCGCCTCGAGGGCGATCACGAGGTCGGGCTGCAGCGCGCGCAGTGCGACCTGCGCGCCGCGCAGCCCCACCTCCTCCTGCGCGGTGAAGGCGACGTGCAAGGGGAAGTCCCAGCTGCGGGACAGCATGTCGAGGGCGAGCCAGACGCCGAAGCGGTCGTCGAACGCCTTGCAGGTGGCGGTGGCGCCTCCGGGCGAGACGCGGAAGGGGGTCGCGAACGTGATCATCTCGCCGAGCGGTGCGGCGTCGCGCGCGGCGTCCAGGCTCTCGGCGCCGATGTCGACGTAGAGGTCCTCGAAGCGGGGCGTCTTGCGCGGCTCGCCGCGCTGCAGGTGATTGGGCGCGCGGCCGACCGCGCCCGCCAGCCCCTGCGGGCCGACATGCACCGCCTTGCCTGCGACCACTGAGGGCAGGACGCCTCCCCAGGGCCGGATGCGCAGGTATCCTTCGGGCGTGTGGCCGGTGACCATCAGCCCGACCTCGTCCATGTGCGCCAGCAGCAGAAGCCGCGGTCCCGGCCGCGACGGCCCCTGGGCCACGAGCAGGTTGCCGAGCGCGTCGACCTGCGCGTCGGCCACGTCCCGGGGCAGAGCCGATGCGACGAGCGCGCGCACCTGCTCCTCGCGTCCGCTCGTGCCGCGCGCGAGGCAGAGATCCCTCAGCTCCACGGCGTAGCCCCCTCACGAGACCTGGGGAAGGGCAGCGGTGCGCGCGCCAGGGCAGCCAGCAGGCGGCCGCATGAGTTCACGTCCGCGACCGAGACGACCTCCTGCGGCGAGTGCATCGAGGTGAGCGGGATCGAGAGAAGCGCGGTCGGCACGCCGAGACCGCCGAGCTGCAGCCGCCAGCCGTCGGTACCGGAGTCTCCCGGCAACGGCTCGCGTTGGCAGGGCAGGCCCTCGCGCATCGCCGTGGCCTCGAGCCAGCGGTGCAGGCCAGGCGGCACGTTCGGTCCGATCCCGACGGCGGCACCCTGGCCCAGCCTCGGCAGATCGGGCTGCCCGAGCTCGGGCTGCTGCGCAAACGTGACGTCCAGGACGACCGCCGCGTCCGGCCGGATCTCGCGGCAGAGGTAGGCGGCCCCGCCGCGTCCCGTCTCCTCCTGCGCCGTGAAGGCCGCGAGCAGGGTTACCGGCAGGTCCTCTCCCCGCAGCTCCTCGAGGGCCAGGGCGATGGCGGCGACCGATGCGCGGTCGTCGAGGCCGGCCGCGCAGAAGCGGTCCTCGCCGAGGAGGCGTGGCGCGGTTGCGAAATAGACGGGCGTCCCGACGGCAGGCAGATCGCCTGCCCCGTCCGGCCCGAGGTCGACGTAGAGATCCTGTTCGCCCTCCCTGACCTCCACGCCACCGTGCCTGAGATGCGGCGGCAGCGTGCCCACGACACCCATGCGGCCGCCCACCTCCACCTCCAGGCCGGGCAGGCAGGCGACGTCGATGCCGGGCGCGGCGATGCGCAGGAAACCTCCCTGGAGGCGCTCACGCACCCACAGGGCGACCTGGTCGGCGTGGGCCGTGAACAGGAGAAGGGGCGCGCCGGGCGGCCCGTCGCGCCAGAGGAGGAGGTTGCCCGCCGCGTCGGTGTCGGCGCGGTCGAACGACGTCGCGAGCAGCTGCCTCAGGGCACGGAAGACGACCTCTTCGTGGCCCGAGGCGGCGTGCAGGTCCGTGAGCCGCTCTAGCCAGGCAAGAGCGGTCACTCCGTCGCTGCCCAGGCGCTGGCGGCCCTAGCGCCGGCTTCCCGCAGCGCGGCCGGGCGTCCGTGGCGGGCGAGCACGCGGCCGATCGCAGCCACCGTGCGCAGCACAGGTTCGAGATTCGCGCCCTCACCCATCGTGCCGACGCGCCAGGCCGATCCGCGCCAGGGACCGAGACCGCCTGCGATCTCGACACCCTCCGAGAGCAGCAGCTCGCGGCGCAGCTCGGCCTCGTCGAGATCTAGGGGAGGCGCCACGACGGTGAGCGACGGCAGGAGGTCCCGAGGCTCCACCCGCGAGCGGAGCTCAAGGGCGGCGAGCCCGGCGCGCAGGGCCGCGCTTGCCTTGCGGTGGCGCAGGAAGCGCTGCGGCAGCCCTTCCGCGCGCAGTTCGCGCAGCGCCTCGGCAAGCGCGAAGATCATGCTGACCGGAGCCGTATGGTGGTAGAGCCGCTCCGTCCCGAGGTACTGGCTGATCAGTCCGAGATCGAAATACCAGCTGCGCGACTCGCCCTGGTCCGTCAGGAGACCGTCGCGCACCGTGATCGGGCCGAGTCCTGGAGGCGCCCCGAGGCACTTCTGGCTGCCGCTGTAGACGATGGCCGCACCCCACGCGTCGGTGTGCACGGGCATGCCGCCCAAGGACGTCACCGTGTCGACGATCAGGTCCGCGCCATGCTCGCGGACAAGGGCAGCGATCGCGTCGACGTCGGAGGCGACGCCCGTCGAGGTTTCAGCCTGGACGACCGCGACGACGTGCGGCGAGATCTCTGCGATGCGCCGGCGCGCGACCTCCGGGTCGACCGGCTTGCCGAAGGGGAAGGACTCGAGCGTCAGATCGGCGCCGGAGCGGCGGACCATGGCGGCGATGCGCTCGCCGAACACGCCGCAGCTCAGGACGAGGACGCGGCGGCCGGGACGGCAGAGGGTCACGACGGCCGCCTCCATGGCGGCAGAGCCTGTGCCGGACACGGGAAACGTCAAGGCGGCGGAGCTTTCGAACGCGAGTCTGAGGTCGGCCTGCAGGCCGTCGAGCTCCTCGAGGAAGCGCGGGTCGAGATGTCCGAGGAGTGGACGCGCCATGGCGGCACGGACGCGGTGGCTGACGGGGCTGGGACCGGGGCCCATCAACAGGACTTCGCTCATTGTATCCTCTGCAGGCCGGGGCTCGGCGTGATGCCGGGAATGCGGCCGCGCTTGGCGAGTGGCCGGCCTGCTACCTCCTTGATGTCCATGGTCATCTCGAGCGGAGGGGCGACCGCGATGTAGTGGCCGACGCCGAAGGCGTCCGCGCCAGCGGCAGAGAGCTCGCGGATGCGTTCGGGACTGAGACCTCCGGAGACGAAGATGCGCACGTGCCTGAGGCCGGCCTGGTCCAGGCGGGCCCGCATCTCGCGCACGAGCTCGCCGGTCACGCCGCCGCGTTCGGAGGGCGTGTCGAGGCGGATGCCTTCGAGCGCCTCGCCGAGGGCCTGTCCCACGCGCAACGCTTCGACAGTCTCATCCTGAAAGGTGTCGATGAGGACGGTGCGGCCGCCGGGCTGTGCCGTTTCCAGCTGGAGCCTGGCCACCGCGAGGGTGTCGCCGACGATCAGAGGGGCGGCATGGGGTACGGTACCGGAGGCCTCGATGCCGATCAGACGCGCCCCGAGGACGCTGGAGCAGCCGTCGGCGCCGCCGAGCACGGCGGCGGCGTCCATCACCGAGGCGATGGCCGGGTGCACGTGGCGTGCTCCGAACGAGATCACCGGCCTGCCGCCGGCGGCGTCCTTGCAGGCCCTGGCGGCCGTGGCCCAGCCGGACGACGCGGCCAGGATGCCGAGGAGTGCCGTCTCGAAGATGCCGAACGCGCTGTAGCGGCCCTCGAGCCGCAGCACCACGTCCTTCGTGTGGATCTCGCTGCCGTCGGGCAGGGCCCACAGGCGCACCGGATGCTCCCTGAGCAGGGTGCGCACCTCCTGCATGCCCGCAAGGATGCCGTCGCCGCGGCCGAACACCTCGGCCACCACCTCGGTGTCCTCGCGGCCGGCAAGGCGCAGGATGTCGAAGGTCTTCTGGAAGTACACGTCCGAGGTGGCACCCTCGAGGATCTCCTCGTGCGTCGCGGAGCGGAGCCGGTCCTTGTCCACCTGGAAGGCGGCCACGTCCTGCATAGAGCGCAGCACCCTATTCACCTGTCCCCTCGAGTTTCGCCTTGAGTACGTCGCGGAGCTGGCCGAGCGCGAATGCGTGTGCCTGGGCGTCGAAGGATGCCACGGCCGCGGCGGGAACCTCCACCTCGTAGCCGCGCATGCGTGCGTCGGCCGTCGTGTAGAGGACGCAGATGTTCGTGCAGACCCCGACGATGCGCAGCGTCTGCGCGCCCGTCTCCTTCAGCACCAGGTCGAGATCGGTGCCGAAGAAGGCGGAGAACCTGCGCTTGCGGACGATGCGGTCCCCGGCGGCGGGGCGGAGTTCCGGCACGATCTCGCCGCCCCAGCTGCCCTCAAGGCAGTGCGGCGGGTAGAGCGCGAACTCGGCGTCGTCCGGACGGTGGGCATCGCAGGCGTAGACCACGTCGACGCCGTCACGCCGCGCCCGGTCGATTTCCCGGGCGATGGCGGGGATCACGTCGCGCCCCGCCTCGCCGCAGTTCAGCGCGCCCTTCAGGTCGAGAAAGTCGTTGAGGCAGTCCACGACCAGCAGCAGGGACGTCACGCCTCCTCACCCCCGGACTGCATCAGGGTGTGCAGGAGGGTCTTCGCCGCGTCGCTGCCGATGACGATCAGGAGATCTCCCGGCTCGAGCACCATGCGCGGGTCGGGGGAGAACATCTCCTCGCCCTTGCGCGCGACGCCGATCACGGTGATGCCGGTGCGGGTGCGCAGGTCGGCGGAGCTCAGCGTTTGGCCGACGAGCGGGGACCCGTCCGGGATGACGATCTCCTCGACGTGCCGCATCGTGCTCAGGGCGCCGGACGTGCGGTGCACCAGGCGGTCGATCGCCTGGCTGAGGCGGTCGTCGATCTGACGGCGCTCCGCCAGGAGGCCCTGCACCTCCCGCGCGAGCCCGTGCAGCTCGGCGTCGAGCCGCACCTCTCCGAGATACTGCTCCGCGGCGGCGCGCGAGCGCACCAGTACGCCGGAGCCGGCGATCGCCGAGACGACGCCGTGGCTGTGCAAGAGGGCGACGGCGCGACGGATGGTCTCCGGCGACACCTTGTAGAGGCCGGCCAGCGACGAGCGGCCGAAGAGGCGCTGCCCCTCCTGCCATTCCCGCTGGATAATGCGGCTCGCGACGTCGGCCGCGATCTCCTCGTAGCGCGAGAGTCCCTGCGATCGTCTCGGTGTCAACTGCTGCGCGCCGCCTTGCGCGGCACTCCCTCCCCCCGTGTGCGAGGCCCTGTCGCTTCCTCTTCGGCGGCCATCTGCGCCGCCTGCCGTATCGCTCTCTGGAGCGCCTCCTCCTCCGCCTGGCTGAGGCGGCGCATGTCGCCGGGAGGCAGGTCACCCAGCACGACCGGTCCGATGGCGACGCGCATGAGCTTCAGCGTCTTGCGCCCGAGCGCCGCCAGGGCGCGGCGCACGACGCGCTTGCGCCCTTCGGCGATCGTGAGTTCGACCCGTCCTTGACCCGTCGGGTCGTGGAGCCTGCGGGCGGAGAGGCAGTGCAGCACGCCGTCCGGCAGATCCACGCCGGCGCGCAGGCCGTCCAGAAGCGCCTCGTCCGCCGGTCCATCGAGGGTGGCGACGTAGGTCTTCGCCACGTGGTAGCGAGGGTGCATCAACTGGTTCGCGAGCTCGCCGTCGTTCGTCAGCAGCAGCAGGCCCTCGCTGTCGCGGTCGAGCCGTCCCACGGGAAAAAGCCGCCAGGGCAGACCCTCGACGTAAAGGCGGACGCTCGGCCGCCCCTGCGGGTCGTCGAGCGTCGTGACCACGCCGGCAGGCTTATTCAAGAGAAAGGAAACCTTCTCCTGCACCGGCTCGAGCGGACGGCCGTCGACCATGACGCGGTCGACGCCCGACACCGCCTTTTGGCCGAGCACGGCCGGTACGCCGTTGACGCTGACGCGTCCCAGCCGTATCAGGTCTTCCGCGCGGCGGCGCGAGCAGACACCGGCCTCGGCCAGAAGCACCTGCAGGCGCCGGGGAGCTAGTCCTTCAATCGCACCCAGACCTCCACTTCGACCGGCGCGCCGAGCGGCAGCTCCGCGACGCCCACGGCGCTGCGCGTATGCCGCCCCGCGTCGCCGAACGCGGTGCCGAGGAGCTCCGAGGCGCCGTTGGCCACCTGCGGCTGCGCCGTGAATCCCGCGGCGCTGGCGACGAAGACCGTCACGCGCAGGACCTGCGCCACGCGATCGAGGTCGCCGGCGACGGAGCGGATCGCGCCGATGGCGTTCAGGGCGCAGCGCCGCGCCGCAGCCTGACCCTGGGCGACATCGAGCTCCGTGCCCAGGCGCCCCGTGAACTCGAGCTTGCCTTCCACGAGCGGCAGCTGACCGCTCGTGAACACGTCGCGGCCCTCCTGCAAGGCCGGCACGTAGGCGGCAAGCGGCTTCGCCACCGCCGGGACGTCGAAACCGGCTGCCTGCAGTCTTTCCTCTACCTTGCCCATCTGGTGACGCCCTCCCAGGGCCTTTGCCCCTTTCGGATCGGCTTCCTCTGGCATGATCCCTACTCGCGCGGCCGCCTGTCAAGGCGGGCGGGCCTCATCCGCGCACCTCGGGCGGGAACATCCGCTCGTAGTCGAACTGGCTGAGGCGCACCTCGCGCGGGCGGGAGCCGTCCGGGGGGCCGACGATGCCTCGCTGCTCCATCTGCTCGATGAGGCGTCGCGCCCGGCTGTAGCCGACGCGCATGCGGCTCTGCAGGAGGGACGCGGACGCGCTCTTGGCTTGCACGACTACTTCGACCGCCTTGGCGAACAGCGCGTCGACCTCCGGCTCGTCCGACTCCTCGTCATCGATCGGGGCCTCGAGGTCGTCGCGGTAGTCCGGCTCGTCCTGGCGGACGAACTCGAGAAGGCGCTGCATCTCCTGCTCCGAGACGTACGCTCCCTGGGTGCGCAGGGGCTTTGCGAGGCCGAGCGGGGCGAAGAGCATGTCGCCCTTGCCCAAGAGGCGCTCGGCGCCGCCCTGGTCCAGGATGGTGCGCGAGTCGACCTGGCTCGACACCGCGAATGCGATGCGCGAGGGGATGTTCGCCTTGATCAGGCCAGTGATGACGTCCACCGACGGCCGCTGCGTCGCCACCACGAGATGGATCCCCGCCGCCCTGGCCATCTGCGCCAGGCGGGCGATCGTCTCCTCCACCTCGTTCGGCGCGACCATCATCAGGTCCGCGAGCTCGTCGATGACGACGACGTAGTACGGCATGTGCTCCGCGGCGACCTCGTTGTAGCGCTGGATGTCGCGGCAGCCTGCCCTGGCGAACTGGAGATAGCGCTCCTCCATCTCGCGCAGCACGCCGCGCAGCACCCCTGCGGCGCGCTTGGGGTCCGTCACGACCGGGTAGAGGAGGTGCGGGATGCCGTCGAACTGCTGCAGCTCCACGACCTTCGGGTCGATGAGGATCAGCCGCACCTCGGCCGGTGAGGCGCGAAAGAGCAGGCTCGCGATCAGCGCGTTGAGGCAGACGCTCTTGCCGGAACCGGTTGCTCCGGCGATCAAGAGGTGCGGCATGCGGTCGAGCTCCGCCACGACCGCGTTGCCGGCGATGTCCTTGCCGAGGCCGACGGTGAGCAGCGAGGGCGACGAGCGGAACGCCGGCGTCTCGAGCACTTCTCGCAGGCGCACGGGCGCGATCTCGCTGTTCGGGATCTCGATGCCGATGGCCGACTTGCCCGGGATGGGCGCCTCCATGCGCACGTCGGTTGCGGCCATCGCCAGCGCGATGTCGTCCGCCAGGGCGACGATGCGCGACACCTTGACGCCTGGGCCGGGCTGCACCTCGAAGCGGGTGACGGCGGGGCCCTGCTGGTACTCGAGCACCCTGGCCAGGACACCGAAGCTCCGCAAGGTCTCCTCGAGGAGGCGCGCGCGCGCCGGCGCGTCGCGCTCCGTGTGCTTGCCCCCGCCGCCGGTGTGCAGGAGGCTCAGAGGCGGCAGCCGGTACTCGCCGGCGGCGGGCCGGATCGAGCTGTCGAAGAGGGAGAGCGGCTCGGTCTGCGGCGTCGCGGGGGCAGGCACTTTCTGCGGCGGCGGCGCCGCGGCCTCGGCCGGCTGCACCTCCCAGGGAGCCGGGCCCGCCGGTTCCAGGCGCGGCGGCGGATCGGGCGCCGAGGGGGGCGCCGCGGCCGGCATGGGCGCGGGGGCGGCGGCTGCGGTCTCCGCCGGCACATCCTCGAGCACGAAGTCCGTGACCTTGCGGTACGCCGTCTTCGCCCCGTGCGCCGCCATGCGTTCCGAGCCGCGCAGGAGCTGGCCCAGGAACGGCCGGAAGACGAGGCTCAACGTGAGGACCGGCCAGAGGCCCAGCAGGATGTCCCGCCCGGCCGGACCCAGGAGGGCGTCGGCGCCGGACACCAGCGCGTTCCCCACGAGGTCGCTATGGGGGCCTGTCCACCCCGCGGCCGCGATCAGCGTGGTCCACCACAGGAGAAGCACCGCGGTGCCCCAGCGCAGGGAGGGGCGCAGGTCACTGCCGCGCACCATCAGCACCGCGATCACGAGCAGGAAGAGCAGCCAGGGCAGCGCCGCCCCGCCGACGGCGAAGCTCGCCTTGTTGGCCCAGAGTACGCCGAGGGCCCCTGCGGGGTGGGCGTCCCAGACGATGCCGAAGAGCGAGGCCGCGAGCAGCAGCAGACCCCACAGTTCGCGGCTGCGCCCGCCCTTCTGGACCGGCGCCCGCTTGCCCCGGGACTTCGTCTGCCGCACCCGCTTCACCCGAGCCAAAGGCCCACCCCCGCCAATGCCAGCGTGTAGATCGCGAACCACGAGACATGTCCCCTGCGCAAGAGACCGAGCAGCCAGCGCAGACCCAGGATGCCGACCACGGCTGCGGCACCGCCGGCGGCCACGAGGTCGGCCGGCGGCGTGCCGGCGAGACCGCCGCGGTAGAGCTCGCGCGCGAGGGCGGCGAGCACCGTCGGCACCGAGAGGAGGAACGTGAATTCCGCGGCCGCGTCGGGCGCCACGCCGAGCAGGCGTGCCGTCGCAATCGTGGAACCCGACCGGCTCAGGCCGGGCCAGACGGCGATGCCCTGGGCCGCGCCGATCAGGATGCCGTCCAGGACGGCCGGGGCATCGCGTCCCGTCAGCGGCAGGCGCGCGAGCAGGAGGAGCAGAAGGCTTGTGACGAGAAAGCCGACCGCCACCTGCAGCGGCTGCGTGAAGGCGGCCTCCGCCGGGCCAGCCAGGAGCAGCGCCAGGGGCAGCGTGGCGATCAGGGCCCACAGGAAGGTGGCGAGCCGCCTGCCGCGATCGGGCTGCGATCGGGCGACGATGGCCGAGATCGTCTGGCGGTAGAACCAGAGTACGGCGACGAGCGTGCCGACATGGGCCGCGACGGCGAGTCCGACGCCGGCGCTCTGCAGGTGCAGCAGGCGCGCCGCATAGGCCAGGTGGCCGGAGCTCGACACCGGCAGGAACTCTGTGAGGCCCTGCAGGGCACCGTAGAGGAGGGCGGCGAGCAGACCCAAGTCGCATCCCTCCGCAGACCCTGGATCGGCACAGATTATAGCATAGGGAAGGGCTGCAGAACCGGAAGAACCTGGCACCGAGGGCTTGGAGGTGGACGGGCGTGAATCATCTTGCCGAGAGTCTCAGTCCCTATCTCCTCGCCCACCGGCACGATCCCGTGGACTGGTACCCGTGGGCTGCCGAAGCCCTGTCCCTGGCCAGGGCCCAGGACCGGCCGATCCTGCTCAGCATCGGCTACGCCGCCTGCCACTGGTGCCACGTCATGCAGCACGAGTCCTTCCAGGATACGGAGATCGCGCGGGCCATCAACGAGGGCTTCGTCGCCATCAAGGTCGATCGGGAGGAGCTGCCGGACGTCGACCAGGTCTACCAGAGTGTCTGCCAGGCGGTGACAGGCCAGGGCGGCTGGCCGCTCACCGTGTTCCTGACGCCGGACCTGCGGCCGTTCGAGATCGGCACCTACTACCCTCCCGAGCGCCGCTACGGGCGCCCCGGGTTCCGGGAACTGCTGGCGGCGGTGCGCGACGCCTACCGCACGCGCAGGGGCGAAGTCGAGGACGTCGCGGAGAACTGGGCCGGCGCCGCGCAGTCCACCCTGCCCCAGCCGGCGGCTGCGCCTGCGGAGGACGCCGACGCGGCGCTCGGCCACGCGGCGGTGGACCTGCTCCGCGACTACGACGGCCGGCGGGGCGGCTTCGGAGGTGCGCCGAAGTTTCCCCAGGCGCCAAGCCTCCACCTCCTCCTGCGCGCCGCGTTGCGCCTCCACGACGCCGCGGCGCAGGGCGCCTTGCGCCAAACGCTCGCGGCCATGGCCCGGGGTGGCATCTACGACCAGCTCGGGGGCGGCTTCCATCGCTATGCCGTGGATGCGGCCTGGCAGGTGCCACACTTCGAGAAGATGCTCGAAGACCAGGCGCTGCTCGTACCGCTCTACACGGCGCTGTGGCAAGTGACGGGCGAGCCGTGGGCCAGGGAGGTGGCCGAGGGGACGCTCTCCTATGTCGACGAGGTGCTCTCAGCCCCGGAAGGCGGCTTCTACATCGCTCAGGATGCCGACAGTCCCGGCGGCGAGGGCGCCTACTACCGCTTCCCCCGCAGCGACCTCGACCGGCTGCTCGGGGACGACGCGCAGGCGGCCGCCCTGCGGTATGGCCTCGACGACCCGGCACTGGCCGACGAGGGCGTTTTGCAGGACGCGCGCCGGCCGGAGGAGGTCGCACAGGCCATCGGGCGCGGCCCAAAGGAGACGGCGGAGGCGCTGCGGCGCATCGCCGCTACGCTGCTGGCCGAACGCGGGCGGCGGGTGCCGCCCGCCTGCGACCGCAAGGTGCTTGCTGGGCCGACGGGTCTCGCCATCTCCGCCTTCGCCAGGTTCGGCGCGGCATCTGGCGAGGCGCGCTGGCTTGGGCGGGCCGCACAGGCGGCCATGTTCTGCCTCGGAGCGTTCCGCGGGGCCGACGGCACTCTCCTGCGCCGCTACTACGAAGGGCGCTCCGGCATCCCCGGCTACCTGGAGGACTACGCGGGACTGGGCCAGGGACTGCTCGATCTCTACCTCGCGGAGGGCAATCCCGAATGGCTGGATGCCGCCCTTGATCTGGCCCGCAAGGGCGTCGAGCTGTTCTGGGACGAACCGGCGGGGGTGCTCTACAGCGCGCCGCTGGCGGCGGCGACTCCCCTGCGCCGGCCCGTCGACCGCTTGGACGGGGCGAAGCCGGCCGCCCAGAGCCGCATGCTGCGCCTCCTGCTGCTGCTCGGCAGCTTCGCGGAAGACGTGCCGGCAGGGCCGATCGCGGAACGGGTCTTCGCGAGCCAGCAGGCACTCTGGTCTGACCACCCGCGGGCGAGCCCGTCGCTGGTCGAGACGCGCGACCTCTACCTGCACGGGCCCCTCGAGCTGAGCATCGCGGCACCGGCCGGTGATGCGCAGGCGCAGGCATGGCTCGCGCGGGCCAGGCGACTCCCCTCGCCCGACCTGCTCGCGACCTGGATCGTGCCGGGACGGGCGTTTGCACTGTGGCAGGGCAAGCGGCAGACCGCCGGCAGGGCGACGCTCTACGCCTGCCGGCTCGGAAGCTGCAGCCCGCCTCTCCACGACCTCGACGACGCGCTCCGGTTCCTCGCGGCCCCTTAGCCGCAAGAGGGACCGGCCTTGCGGCGACCACGGCCAGGTCCCGGCGGGTCAGTGCAGGGCCAGAGCGCCCGCGGCGATCAGGAGCCAGAGGTTCACGTCGGCCAGGAAGATGCGCTCCATGAGGCCGAACACGCGCCGCAGCCCGGGCGTCAGCGTCAGGAGCAGAGCGATCACGAGCGGGAACGACATCGACGACAGCGGGGCGAGGATGGGCATCACGCCGTGCCAGGCGGGCAGGGCCTGCAGGTCCTGCGTGATGGTCGTGACCGCGAAGATCGCCGCCGCGAAGCTCACGACGGCCAGCAGGGCGTGGATCAGGCCGCCGGGCGATGCCTTCGTACCGGACTCGTCGGTCAGGAGGAACACCATGCCCAGGCGGCAGATCGCGAGCACACCCATGGCGGTGAGCCCGGACCCCGCCAGCGGGGGCGAGGCGACGCTGCCGCGCAATGCGGCGAGGAGGCCGAGCGTCCCAAGGACGTTGAGTGCCGTCATGGCGCGGGCCAGCGGGCCAAACCGGCCGCGCGAGTAGTCGCTGACGGTGTTGTAGAGAGGGCGGAAGCCTGTGGGGAGAACATGCAGCGCGACCATGCCCGCGAAGTAGCCGAGGAACGCGATCAGCGCGAGGATTGCCGTCAACGGTGTTCAGCTCCTGGAGCGCAGTGCCGAAGGGCCAGGTCCCAGTCCCGGCAGGGATTGCCACGAGGAGTTCGCGCGCCCGCCCTGGTCATCCTGCCGGCCGGATGCGGGAGCTTAGCGATCCTGCGGCGGATCGGCAGGGACGCGCCGCAAGGCGTGGCGCCGTCATCGGTGCAGGGCACCGCCCCCAGCGCGCGCCGCAGGCGGAGGAGCCACGCGGTTGCGGGTCGAAGAGTAGTGCATCACCTTGTGCCCTGAACTTGGGCGCAGACGGAGGTTTGTGCATTGGGTCTGCTTTCCGGAAAGCGCGCTCTGGTGGTCGGTGTCGCCAACAAGCGCTCGATCGCCTGGGGTATTGCCCGCAGTTTCGCCGAGGAGGGTGCGGAGCTCGCCCTCACCTACCAGCACGAGCGATTCCGCGAGAACCTTGAAAGGCTTGTGCCCGAACTGCCCGGCGGCGCGCTCATGCTGCCGCTGGACGTCAGCGACGACGCGTCGCTCGTTGCCCTGCGGGAGAACCTTGGTCAGCAGTGGCCGCAGGTCGACATCGTCGTCCACTCCGTCGCGTTCGCGCGCACGGAGGACCTGCAGTCCAGGTTCGTCGACGTGCCGCGCGAGGGCTACGCGGTGGCGCAGGACGTCAGCGCCTACTCGCTCGTCGCCCTGACCCGTGCTGTCCTGCCGCTCATGCGGGCGGCCGGAGGCGGCTCCGTGCTGACCATGACCTACCTCGGCGGCGAGCGGGTGATGCCGTACTACAACGTGATGGGTGTGGCGAAGGCGGCGCTCGAATCCGCGATGCGCTACCTTGCCTGGGACTGCGGCGGCGACAACGTCCGCGTCAACGCGATCTCCGCCGGCCCCCTGCGCACGCTCGCCTCGTCCGCCGTGAAGGCCGCGACCGCATTGCGCGATGCGCCCGAGCACACGCCTCTGAAGCGCAACATCGCGCTCGAGGACGTCGGCCGCGCAGCCGTGTTCCTCAGCTCGGACTGGGCACAGAACATCACGGGGCAGGTCCTCTTCGTCGACGCTGGGTTCCACATCATGGGCGTCTAGCGTCTGGACGTCGCGGTGCGTCGGCGCCGCCATCCGGACGCGGGTCGTCTCGGGGGGGTCCATGATGCAGAGACGCCGCAGCCCGCTCGCGCTGATCGGCTTGCTGCTCTCCGTTCTGGCCTTCGCGGGCTGCGGGACGGCCTTCGGAGCGGCTCCGGCGCACCATGCGCACAAGAGCGGACGGGTCGAGTCGCGTGCGGGCAGACGAAGGCGGAGGGATGGCAGCAGAGGCACAAAGGCGCCCACGCCCGCCCTGCCGCCGCTGCCAGAGCCGACCGCGCAGAAGCCCATGACGGTGCTCGTCGTAGGTGACTCGCTCGGCGAGGATCTCGGCATGGGTCTTCGAGACCTGATCGGGGCGCAGCCGGATGTCCGGCTCTACACCGATGCGGTCGGATCGACGGGCCTTGTCGACACGGCCTACTACAACTGGCCTGCCGCGCTCGCGAACGAGCTGCGCCGCTACCGCCCCGAGCTGGTCGTCGCCCTGTTCGGCGGCAACGATGCCCTGAGCTTCGACCAGGGCGGGAGCTATGTACCGTTCGGCAGCACCTTGTGGCGCGAGGACTACGGCGGGCGCATCGCCGCCATGCTGCGGGAGTCTCGCCAGGCGGGCGCGCGCGTGGTGTGGGTCGGCTTGCCGATGATGGCGCCCGCCTCGGTGCTGTCGAACCGCTCCATGGAGGAGCTGAACGCGGTCTACGCGGCCGAGGCCGCCGCGAACCGCGGCGTCGCCTACGTCTCGACCTGGAGCCTCTTCGCGACCCCGCAGGGGCAGTACGCGGCCGACCTCAGGGACAGCGCGGGGCAGATCGAGGTCGTCCGCGATCCGGACGGGGTGCACATCGCGCCGAGCGCCGGCACAGATCTCATCGCCACCGCGGTGCTCGCGGGCATCGATGCCGCCGAAGGCATCAGGCTCTGCCCGAGAACGGCAGGCATGTGGCAAGGGCTGCTGCCCAAGGAGTGCCTCGCCGCCAAAACGGCCGCCGCGAACTAGGCGGCGATCTCAAGCCGTCCTGCGCGCCCGCGTGGATGCTTCGGGCACCACGCGGGCGTGCTGCATGCCTGCTGCAGCGGCCAGAGCCCGATCCCGTGTCCGTGGCCGACACGCCGGCCCTGTAACGAAACGGCAGCCGGAATGCCACTTGCCATGTGGGAGGGATCCGAGTGGCGGGGCAGGACCTCGAGGCCTGGTACCTTGCCGAAGGGCCGAGAGTCCTGCGCTACCTCACCGTCCTCTGCCGCGATCCTGTGCTCGCCGAGGAGTTGACGCAGGAGACCTTCGTGCAAGCGCTCACCTCGTTGGGCAGCTATCGTGGCGGCAGCGAGCGGGCCTACCTATTTGGTTGGCATCGCCCGGCGTGTGCTGGCGGGCCACAACCGCCGCGAGGGCCGGCGCAGATCGGCGGAAGTGCGCGCTGCCCCATCGCCTCCCGTGGAGGCGCCGCCATTCCCGCATGGCGAAGCGTGGCTACCGGCGCTCCCGCCCGAGGATGCGGTGCTGCTGGTGCAGCGCGCCGCCTGGGGACGGCAGTTCTCGGACATCGCCAAAGACCTCGGGCGCACCGAGAACTGGGCCAGAGTTCGGTACTTCCGGCTGCTGACACGCATCAGAGCAGATCTCGGGAAGGGGGCGGACGACGATGACGCCTGACGAGGCGTGCGCCCTGGTGCAGGATCTCCAGCCGCTCTACCGCGAGGGTCTCATATCTCAGGCGACAGCGGCGTTCATCGTACAGCACATCGCAGGCTGTCCGAACTGTCGTGCCATCGTCGAGGCGGCCGATGCGGCCCAGACTGCTGCCGCGGAGATTTTGGCCGCGGCGCCCGCGGCGCCGGTGACGCCCGAGGGGTTCCTGCGCCATTGGCGGCAGAGGCTGCGCCTGCTGGGGGCGGCCGCGCTGATCGTCATGCTGGTCGCCGCCGCGCTCGGTGCGCGAGTCGGTCTCAGCAGCCAGCCGAGCGCGGCGTCGCGCTATCGGGCCTTCGCCCTGACCGTTCCCGGCTACGCCGCGGCCGCAGCGACCGGGGCGATCCTGCCCCTTCACCGCGCGCTGCGCATCGGGGGCGAAACGGTCACGCTCGACGCCTTCTATGCGACCTACCAGGGCTCGTACCTGATCTTCACGGCGGATACTGCGCGGCTGGTGCCCATCCTGCCCTATCTCAGCGCCGATGGCATGGCCGCACCGCAGAACCAAGGCGTGCCGACGGCGTCCACGCCCATCGCGTCCGATGCCATCGCGGGCTACTGGTTTCTGCCAGGGTTGCAGGTGCCATGGGTGCTCTCCACGGACCACGCGAGGACGGCACCTGCGCATGTCACCCTGCGGGTGTCGCTCGGAACGGGCGGCTCAGCACAGCGGATGGTCCTCAGCATCCCGCGCGGGGCCTACCGACCGCACGGCCTCGTGGCGCTGCGCCGGACCGCGACGTTCCAGGCAGGCGGGTCGCTCGTGCGCCTCGACTCCTTGGAGATGTCGAGCGCCGGCACCGTTGTGCAGGGCGCCTTCCAGGGGGCGGGTGCCGCGCCCCAGCTGCACCTCAGGGGCTGTCCCGCGTTCGTCGCGCCGCAGGGGTGCGGCACCGGGGCGACGTGGGTCCTGCCTTTGCAGGGTGGGTGGCGCCGCTTTGTCATGGTGCTGGGTAGCCCGACACCCGCGGTGCTCAGGGCGAGGGTAGCCGAGCTGCAACTGGGCGATCTGCTCGTGGAGCACATCCGGCCGATCAGCCGCGTTCTCGCATGGCCTCCGCACGGCTTGCCGGGGCCGGGCACCGACGGAGGCGGGCTTGCGCTCGGCCGCACGGACCAGGGGGCGGTCTCGCTTACCGCAGCCAGCCCGTACGAGCTCTGGATCGCCACCGCGAGCCGCGGCAAGGGCAAGGATCGACCGCCCGTCGACCTACGGGCCGTCGACCTCACCCTGCCGGGCGGGACCAGGGTGCAAGGACAGGTGCAGGCGGTCGCGGAGATTGGTCCCATCCGGCAGCCGAAGGGGCAGAACCTTTTCGAATACACCTTCACCGCCAGCTTCCTGAAGCCCGTACCTGCGCCCCTCTGGCATAGAACCGGCACCGCGCGCATCTCGCTCACGCTCGGCACCTACACGGCCCACACCTTCCCCAGGGGCGCCGTCTGGCGGCCCTGATGCGGCTGCCTAGCGCCCCGTCCTCTGCAACGCCGGCCGGGTCGCCTGGCGAGGCTTCGGTTCGTGGGCGAAGAGCGTGTCAAGGCCGTAACCGGGCATGGGCTCCAGGGCGAGCGTAAGCGCGAGGCCCGTGAGGCCGAGATCGCGCACGTAGAGCGACGTTCCGCCGCCGTTCACCATCAAACCCAGCACGATCGAGAGGAGCAGCGCGACGCTCAGCCAGCTCATGGGCTTTGTCCAGGCGCCGAGGAGCAACAGGCCGCCTACCGCGAAGAGCACGTAGCCGTGGACGAGCAGAAGCGGAATGGCGGGCAGGACGTGGAGCGGCGTCGGGATGTAGCCGACCCACTGCTGGGGACTCCAGAGTTCGCCGGCGCCGAAGTACAGTATGACGCCTGCGAGGGCGAGCCGGCCGACGAGGGCACGCCAGGGAGCCACGCGATCCATCATCGCTGCACCAACCTCACTTCTGCGTGATATAACCCTGGGCGTCGGTCAGGACGAAGCCGTCGTCGCCGAGGTTCGCATCCTGGCCTGGGGCGTCGTCGCCATAGCTCGTCTCGATCCAGTAGGCGCGGTCGCTGGCGAGGAAGTTCTGCTGCAGTGCGGTCACGCCGCCGAGCTGGTTCGTGATCACGACCTTTTGCTCGGAAGGCGAGACCTGGTGCACGGCGATCTGGAATCCGGATTCCGCTTGGCTCAGCTGCGCCGTCGGCGTCGGATACACCTCGTACGTGAAGGGTGCGATCTGGCTCGAGCTCAGGAGGGGACCGTGGCTCGGCTTGGTCGCGGCGGCAGGTGCGCTCGCCTGCGTGGTGTGGCCGGCCTGCCTCGGCGCGGCCGGCGCAGTGGCATGAGGCCCGGGCGCCGTGGCGAGCGCCACTCCCGGCACGGTCTTGGCGGAGGCGCCGTGGAGCAGGAGCAATGCTCCCGATGCTAGGACGACGGCAAGAGCCCCAAGGTGCGCTGCGCGGACGGTCAACCTCTCATCCCTCCTAGGACACTCAGGATTGAGCATCAGCGTAAGGGACGACTCTGAGCCGAGCGTGAGGGAGTCCTGGCACGGGATCCTCATCCGCCTCTTGGCAGGACGATGCAAGCGGTGCTATACTTCGCGACACGTGCATCGAAGGGGGTTATGCCATGCGCTGGACGATCACGGTCGCCCCTGGTCGGGGGGTCGCCCTGTCCTGCGCTTGGTCTGGCCATATGCCGCGCTGAGGGACATGCGCGCGGCCCGGCCGGTCAGGCGATGACCGGCCGGGCCCTTTTTGCGTCCCTGCCGCACCGAAAAGGAGGTTTCCCATGCTCGCGATCGATTGCGTCGACATCTGGAAGTCCTTCCGGCCAGAAGGCGAGTCCCCGCTACGGCGCAGGAAGCCCAAGGTTGCGGCGCTTCAGGGCATCAGCTTCGCGATGCCGCAAGGCGAGTGCTTCGGCATCCTTGGTCCCAACGGGTCCGGCAAGAGCACCCTGATCCGTCTCATCTGCACCCTGCTGCTGCCGGACCGCGGCAGCCTGCGGGTGTTCGGCACCGACGTGGAGACGGCGCCGCAAGAGGTGCGCCGCCTGATCCACCGCGTCTCGGTGGAGGCGTCCTTCTTCAAGAAGCTCTCGGCACAGGAGAACCTCGACTACGCCGCGGGGCTCTACGGTCTGGAGCGCGGTGCCGCGCGGCGGCGCGCCCAGGAGATCCTGGACCGGCTCGGACTTCCGAAGGCGAAGTACCGTGCGCCGCTCGAGGAGATGTCGCGCGGACAGCAGCAGAAGGTGGCGATCGCGCGCGCCCTTCTCACCTCCCCCACCCTGCTCCTGCTCGACGAGCCCACGACGGGGCTCGACCCGCGCTCGCGGCGCGACGTGCAGGCGTTCGTAGAGGAGATCCGCCGCGACTTCCAGGCTTCGATCGTGCTCTGCACCCATGACATGCAGGAGGCCCAGCGCCTCTGCGACCGCGTGGCCGTGTTGCGCGACGGCCGCTTCATCGCCCTCGACACGCCTGATGAGCTCGCGTCCCGCCACGGCGGCGGACAGGGACTCGAAGGCGCCTTCCTCGCCCTCACCGGCGAGGACCCGAACGAAGAGGAGGAACAGGACGCTTGATCTCCCTGCGCAGCGAGGGACGCGCCATGGGCGCCGTCATCTCTCGCAACTTCAGCCTGATCCGACGCTACATGGGCTGGGAAGTGGTCTTCGCCTTCTACAACGCCGTGAACGCCTTGACGATCGCGCTCATCGGCCTGGCGGAGCCAGGACCCGGACAGGGCGAGCGCGTCCTGTACCTGGCGATCGGCGCCCTTCTCTGGAACTTCCTTTCCGTGCTGTTCTTCGAGATCTCGAACTCGGTGATGTGGGAGCGCTGGGAAGGCACCATCGAGTACAGCTTCATGGCTCCCGTGCGCCGGATCACCTACCTGCTCGGCGTCTGCGCCTACGCGGTGGTGTACGGCCTTGCCCGCACACTCGTGGTGCTGCTCGGCATCTTCCTGCTGTTCCACCTTCCGCTCGGCCAGGCCGACATCGCCGGCGCGCTCCTGGTGCTCGCGGCCGCTTCGCTGCCCTTCATCGGCCTCGGCCTCCTCGGCGCGATCATGCCGATGCTGTCGGCCGAGCGCGGCGCCCAGGCGACACAGGTGATCCAGGGGGTGCTGCTCCTCGTCTCCGGCATCTACTACCCCATCTCGGTGCTGCCGCACTGGCTGCAGACGCTGGCGTGGTTCTCCCCCGCCACCTACACGCTGACGGCGGTGCGCGCCGCCGTGCTGCAGGGCACGGCGCCGGGCGCGCTGCTGTCGACGGTGCTCGGCCTGCTGGCGGCGGGCCTCGTCCTCGTGCCGATCGGGCTCTGGGCCTTCCACATCGCGGAGCGCTACGCTCTGCGCACCGGCAAGCTCAAGCGAAACGGGTGAGGCCCAAACGCTTCCGCTCTGCAGCCGAGGAGGGACACGACATGCGGGATCTGGCCGGACGCGTCGCCGTCGTGACCGGCGCAAGCCGAGAGTCAGGCATCGGCGCCGCCATATGCAGAGAACTTGCGGGCCGGGGCGCGAGCATCTTCTTCACGCACTGGCAGCCGTTCGACGCGGCCACGGGCTTTGCGGCGGGCGGCGGCCCTGCCGCACTCGAGGAGGAGATTCGGCAGCTCGGGCCCGTCGCGTCCATGCCGCTCGATCTCGGGTCCGAAGGCGCAGCGGCGCGGCTGCTCGACAGGGCCGGCACGGCGCTAGGGCCGCCGTCGATCCTGGTCAACAATGCGGCCCATTGGGCGCCTTCAAGCTTTCGCGACCTGACGGAGGCGCTGCTCGACGCCCACCTCAGGGTCAACGCGCGAGGCGCGGCGCTGTTATCGGCGGAGTTCGCGCGGCGCTGCGCGGACCTTGGCCCAGGGCGCATCATCAGCCTGGTATCCGGTCCGGACCGCAGCGGCGAGGCCGGCAACCTGGCCTACGGCCTGAGCAAGGGCGCTCTGAGCGCCATGACGCGCTACCTCGCCGTCGAACTCGCGCCGCTCGGCATCACGGTCAATGCGGTCGACCCGGGCCCGACGGACACGCTCTGGATGGACGATGGGACGCAGGCGGCGGTGTGCGAGCGCTGCCCGGGCGGGCGGCTCGGGCGGCCGGAAGATGCCGCGCGCCTGGTGGGATTCCTGGCGAGCGACGCCTCCGCATGGATCACGGGCCAGGTGATCACGTCCGACGGTGGCTTCTCGGTGGTCTGACCGCCAGGAGACGACCACCTGCGGCCGCGTGGGGGCACCGGGCCCCGGCGCGAGGGCGGCCGGGTGCCGGGCCCCGCCGCAAGCGGCGGGCCATCCCGGGCAACGTGCACCCTGGCAGGCGCTCGCAGGCAGGGCGCAGGCCAGCCGTTACTCCCTTTGGCAGCGGCCTGCTACAATTGGATAGTCCCGTTGCAGGGGGGTCTTGGAGCGTTGTCGCAGCTCGGTTTCCCTCGCGCCGTCCTGGCCACCGCCTTCGCCACCATGATCGCCTTCATGGGCATCGGCGTCGTCGACCCGATCCTGGCCCTGATCGGTCACAAGATGGGTGCGACCGATGCGCAGGTCGAGATGCTGTTCACCTCCTACATCGCCGTCATGTCCCTCGCCATGCTGATCTCCGGCGTGCTCTCGACCCGCCTCGGCGGCAGGCGCACCATGCTGCTGGGGCTCGGCGTGGTCGTCGTCTTCGCAACGGTCTCGGGCCTCTCCGGCAGCGTCGGCGCACTGGCCGTCGCGCGCGGCTTCTGGGGCCTCGGC
>JAJZVM010000193.1 GCA_021845645.1 Bacillota bacterium | reverse complement strand
GTCACATCCACCTCACTTCTGGGTGATGTAGCCATGGGCATCGGTCAGGACGAAGCCGTCGTCACCAAGGTTCGCGTCCTGGCCGGGCGCATCGTCGCCGTAGCTCGTCTCGATCCAGTACGCGTGGTCGCTCGCGAGGAAGTTCTGCTGCAGGGCGGTGCCACCGCCGAGCTGGTTCGAGATCACGACCTTGCGCTCGCTTGGCGAGACCTGGTGGATCGCGATCTGAAAGCCAGATTCCGCCTGGCTGAGCTGGGCCGCCTGGGTCGGATAGATCTCATAGGTGAACGGCGCGATTTGCGTCGTGCTCAGGAGAGGTCCGTGGGTCGGCTTCGCGGCGGAGCCCGCCGGTGCCTTGGTCTTGGCCTGACCAGCCGACTTCGGCGCGGCGGCCACCTGCGTTTTGGGCGCTGTCGCTGCGGGAAGCGCCACCCCGGGCACGGTCTTGGTGGAGGCACCATGGAGCAGCAGAACCGTACCCGAGGCGAGGACTAGGGCAAGGGCGCCCAGGTGCGCGGCGCGGACGGACAACGTCTCATTCCTCCCTGGACACTCAGGATTGAGCACAAGCGTAAGGGACGACTATGAGACGAGCGTGAGGGACAGCGCACGGGATTGCAGGATTGCTCTTGGCAACCGAGCCAGCAGGTGCTAGACTGCACCTCACGTGCACCGTAGGAGGGAATGCCATGCGTCGGACGCGCAAGATCGCCGCTGGAGCCGGTCTCTTGCTGTCCTTCGCCTGGTATGGCCTAACGCCGCGCTGAGCTTTTCGCGTGCGGCCCGGTCGGTCAGGCGATGACCGACCGGGCCCTTTTTGTGTCCCTCCGGCACCGAAGGAGGTTTGTCATGCTGGCCATCGAGTGTATCGACGTTGCCAAGTCGTTTCGTCCCGAAGGCGATTCGCCGTTTCGACGCAAGCGCGAGAAAGTCGCGGCGCTCCAGGGCATCAGTTTCGCGATGCCGGAAGGCGAGTGCTTCGGCATCCTCGGACCCAATGGGTCCGGCAAGAGCACACTCATCCGCCTGATGTGCACCTTGCTGCTGCCGGACAGCGGCCAGATGCGCGTCTTCGGTCGCGACGTCGTCACGGCGCCCCAGGAGGTGCGCCGCCTGATCCACCGCGTCTCGGTCGAGGCGTCGTTCTTCAAGAAGCTCTCGGCGCAGGAGAACCTCGACTACGCCGCCGGCCTCTACGGACTCGACCGCCAGACGGCGCGCCGGCGCGCCCAGGAGATCCTGGACCGCCTGGGATTGCCGCGGTCCAAGTACAGGGCGCCGCTCGAGGAGATGTCGCGCGGCCAGCAGCAGAAGGTGGCCATCGCCCGCGCGCTCCTCACCTCCCCCACGCTGCTTCTGCTCGACGAGCCGACGACCGGTCTCGATCCGCGCTCCCGCCGCGACGTTCAGGCGTTCGTGGAGGACATCCGGCGGGACTACCGGGCCTCGATCGTGCTCTGCACGCACGACATGCAGGAGGCGCAGCGTCTCTGCGACCGCGTCGCGGTGCTGCGCAACGGCCGCTTCATCGCCCTGGACACACCCGAGGAGCTCGCGGCGGCCCACGGCGGCGGCCAAGGACTCGAAGGCGCCTTTCTCGCCCTGACGGGCGAAGACCCGAACGACGAGGAGGAACTGGACGCTTGATCTCCCTGCGCAGCGAGGGACGCGCCATGGGCGCGGTCATCTCGCGGAACTTCAGCCTGATCCGACGCTACCTCGGCTGGGAGGTCGTCTTCGCCTTCTATAACGCCGTCAACGCGCTGACGATCGCCTTGATCGGCCTCGCGGAGCCAGGTCCCGGCCAGGGTGAGCGGGTGCTCTACCTGGCGATCGGCGCGCTTCTCTGGAACTTCCTCTCGGTGCTCTTCTTCGAGATCTCGAACTCGGTGATGTGGGAGCGCTGGGAAGGCACGATCGAATACAGCTTTATGGCCCCCGTCCGCCGTATCACCTACCTCCTCGGCGTCTGCGCCTACGCGGTGGTGTACGGGCTCGCCCGCACGCTCGTCGTGCTGCTCGGCATCTTCCTCCTGTTCCACCTGCCGCTCGCCCACGCGGACATCGGCGGGGCGCTCCTCGTCCTGGCGGCCGCCTCGCTCCCCTTCATCGGGCTCGGCCTCCTCGGGGCCATCATGCCGATGCTCTCGGCGGAGCGGGGCGCGCAGGCGACGCAGGTCATCCAGGGGGTGCTGCTGCTCGTCAGCGGCATCTACTACCCGATCACGGTTTTGCCGCACTGGCTGCAGACCGTCGCGTGGTTCTCCCCCGCGACCTACACCCTGACCGCGGTGCGTCAGGCCGTGCTGCAAGGCACGGCGCCGGGCGCCCTGCTCGCGACGGTGCTCGGCCTGCTCGGCGCTGGTCTGATCCTCGTGCCGATCGGACTCTGGGCGTTCCACATCGCGGAGCGCTACGCCCTGCGCACGGGCAAGCTGAAGCGCAACGGCTAGGACCTCGGAAGGAGGTACTGCGCGTGCGGGATCTTGCGGATCGCGTCGCGATCGTGACCGGGGCCAGCCGCATGGCCGGCATCGGCGCCGCCATCTGCCGGGAACTCCTGGGCCGGGGCGCACTGGTCTTCTTCACGCACTTCGAGTCCTACGACCGGGTCGCGGAACTCCCTAGCGGCGGCGGCGCGCAGGCGCTGGAGGCCGACCTCCGGCGCGTCGGTCCCGTCGCATCCATGCCGCTCGACCTCAGAGCCGAAGGAGCGGCGGCCGAGTTGATCGACGCCGTGGAGCGGGCGTTCGGGACGCCCTCGATCCTCGTCCACAACGCCGCCCACTGGGCGCCTACGAGTTTTGTCGATATCACTCAGGCACAGCTGGACGACCACCTAGGGGCCAACGTGCGCGGTCCCCTGCTGCTGTCGGCCCTCTTCGCACGACACGTCCTGGGAAATGGCTGGGGCCGCATCGTCAGTCTCGTGTCCGGTCCCGACCAGAGCGGCGAGGCGGGCAATCTCGCCTACGGGGTGAGCAAGGGCGCGCTGAAGGCCATGACGCGCTACCTCGCCCTCGAACTGGCGCCGCATGGCGTCACGGTCAACGCCGTGGATCCAGGCCCGACCGACACCTTGTGGATGGATGAGGCCACAAGGCGCGAGGTGCTCGGGCGCTGCCCCTCGGGGCGTCTTGGCCGCCCCGAGGACGCCGCGCGGCTCGTCGGGTTTCTCGCGAGCGACGCAGCGGGCTGGGTCACCGGGCAGGTTTTAACGTCGGACGGCGGATTCTCCCTGGCCTGACCGCTAGGAGGGTCGCCCGTCCTGTCCGCTGTCGGCAGGGGTATCTTGGGCCTTCCCGTGCGTGTGCGCGGCATCCGGAGAATCGTCTCTTTCCCGCGTCGCGGCTGCAGACGGCATTGCGCCAGTCTCCACAGCCGGGACGGCTGGATCCGCGTGGGCCCGCCGCCCAGAGTGTTCGCGCTGCGCGCCTCGCGTCGGGGCGCGGCGCCCGACAATGATGATGGCTCCAAGCACCAGCACGAGCAGCAGCGCGGCGGGGATCATCAACGTGGCCATCTGTCCCGCGATGCTGGCGCCACTGAGCAGGCCGGAGGCGTTCGGTCGCATCGGCAGCGATAGGCGTATCCTGAGTAGCGCGAAGAGGCCGAGCGCCACTTCAATCACGGCGCCTGCTCCGCCCAAGGCCGCTGCGAGCCGCACGCGGCGCAGGAGCCCTTCGATCAGCAGCCAGAGACTGCCCAGGAGGCCGGCGATGCCCAGGCTCAGATAGGCGCCCGTGAGCGCCTCGAGGACACGCGAGAGATGGTAGGCAAGCAGCACGGACTGCGAAAGCGTGAGGCCGATCGCGTGCGAAGCGCTGGGTGGCGGGACGACCTGAACGACTCCGGCCCAGAGCAGGATGCTCGCGAGCAGCCAGACGGCGGCGACCAGGCCGCCGAGCGTGTTGCGCATGGCATGCCCTCCTCAAGGGGGATGGGAGACACTTCTAACTCTCCCGCCTCTCCCCCTGCTGTTACCCCCGAAGGGCGGGCGGCTGATACAATTGGGTGGTCCGGTTGCAGGGAGGTCATCGAACGTTGGCGCAGCACGGCTTTCCACGGGCGGTTCTCGCGACCGCATTCGCCACCATGATCGCTTTCATGGGGATCGGCGTCGTCGACCCCATCCTGGCCGAGATCGGTCGGGAGATGGGCGCGACCGACGCGCAAGTCGAGATGCTCTTTACGTCCTACATTGCCGTCATGTCCTTGGCCATGCTGATATCCGGCGTTCTCTCGACGAGGCTAGGCGGCAGGCGCACCATGCTGCTCGGCCTCGGCATCGTGGTCGTCTTCGCCACGCTATCGGGGCTCTCGAACAGCGTAGGCGCCCTGGCGACGGCCCGCGGCTTCTGGGGGCTCGGCAACGCCCTCTTCACGTCGACGGCCCTCGTCATCATCGTGGGTCTTTCCACGGGAGGCACCGCGCGGGCGATCACGCTCTACGAGGCCGCGCTCGGCCTCGGCATCTCCGCGGGGCCGCTGCTCGGCGGACTGCTCGGCAGCTTCAGCTGGCGTTTTCCCTTCTTCGGCACGGCCACGCTCATGCTGCTGGCCCTGCTCGCGACCTATTTCACCGTGCACGAGCCGGAGCGCAAGGAGAAGCCCCGCACCGCCCGCGACATCTTCCAGGCGCTCGGGCACCGCGACGTCCTGACGAACGCGCTCGCGGGGCTCGGCTACTCCTACGCCTTTTTCACCATCCTCACCTACTCGCCGATCTACCTGAACCTCCCGCCGCTCGATCTGGGCTTCACCTATTTCGGCTGGGGCATCCTGGTCGCGCTGAGCTCCGTCGTCATCGTCAACTACCTGCGCCCGCGCGTCGGACCGCTACGGCTCCTGCAGGTCAACATCCTGATCTTCGCGGTGCTCATGCTCGCGCTCGCACTGGTGCGTGGCGTATTGCCGGTCTTGGTGCTGATCGTGGTCTCAGGACTCTTCTGCGGCATCGCCAATGCACTGTTCACCACGCTGGCCATTGAGGTATCGCCGTTCAGCCGCTCGATCTCATCCGGCACCTACAACTTCCTGCGCTGGGCAGGCGCCGCCGTGGCGCCGGTGCTCTCGGGCTTCCTGGCACAGTCCGTATCGCCGCAGCTGCCCTTCACCATCGCGGCCGTGATCCTTGTCGCGGCGACGGTCCTCCTGACGGTGCGCCAGCGCGGCCTGGCGCAGGCTCTGGCGGCGGAGGAGGCCGTGTACGAAGGGGCGACGTCGGACTGAAGGCTGCGCAAGCGGCTACCGCCTCTAGGCCGGCCGCCGCATCTCGATGAACTCCCAGTCGCGCCCGAGCAGGTGGCGCATCTGCCGCCCGACCTCCCGGAAGCCAAGGCGCTCATAGACCTTGATGGCGCGCTGGTTGAACGCGGCGACGTAGAGCTTGAACGTCGCCGGCCGGAAGGTCTCCCGGCCGAAGGTGAGCCCAGCGTCGACGAACGCCGGGCCAAGTCCCCGCCCCGTGTCCTGCGGCCGGAGTCCGAGCCCCACCTCAAGCGCGCCCGCCTCGAGGTGGAACTCGAGGAAGCCGCGCAGGATTCCCTCGTCGTCATGGACCGCGAAGAGGCGGCCTTGCCGGTATTCCTCGCTCAGCAGGAGCGCGGCGTCTTCGGGATCGGATGCCGCGTCGTAGAAGTCATAGGGCTCGGGGTACCGCCAGGAGAGGATCTGGCGGGCGTCCTCGAGCGACAGCGGGCTGAAGCGGAACATGCGCGGCGCGTCCTCCTCCGGGCGTCGGCTACTTCGCGTAGGTCTTGAGCTTCGCGAGGTCCTGCTGCAGGGTCTGCTCGTCCTGTCCGAGCTTGGCCCAGTTGCCTGCCTGCATGTCGGCCTGCACCTGGGCATTTGCCTGCACGATGGCCTGGATAAGCGCGCTCAGACCGCTCTTCGTCGGCGCCTTGCCGCCGGTGG
>JAJZVM010000042.1 GCA_021845645.1 Bacillota bacterium | reverse complement strand
ACATGACGAGCAAGGCAATCGGGCCAAGGCATATCTATATTGTCTCGAAACCCGCTGCCCGGAAACAGGCTGGAAAGTGCCAATGATCCAGGACCGGATCATTTCCAAGAATCGCGCCGTCATCGCTGTGTTGGAACCAGATCATGCTAATCGGCGATTCAACATCAAGGTCATCGAAGGCGTCTCGAATGACTTGCTAAGCGAGGCCAGGAAGGGAACTGTGCAGGGAGGCGATCTTGTTTACGAAATCGACGGCAAGAGCTATCGCACCCCCATCAAGACCCTGCGCGGGGACTATCGGCTGCCTGATGGCAGCACGGGCAATCGGCTGCGCCGCTGGGAAAAACACGATTTCAAGCCGCGCCCGGAAGACATCTTCCAGGAGCGGCTCTATTGCATCCAGTGGATCAAGAAGGAAACGATCGACGCCGCCCGCCAAGAGACCTGGTTTGCCGAGCCCACCGAGGCGGACCTGGAACGTGAGCGCAAGGTGGAGACCATCGTCGCCAAGAACCTTACCCGCTGGCAGGAAGAAGGCTTGGTGCCGGACATGACCATTGAGCCGGGCGACAAGACAGACGAGCTAATCCGCACGCGCGGCTGGACGCATTGGCATCATCTGTACACACCCAGAAATCTGCTTCTCATGGCGACAATAAAGAAGCATGCGAGGACGCCTGACCTTGCGCTCCTTCATTGTGGCCAGGCTGACTGGAACTCCAAGAAAGTGCGCTGGGATCGCATCTCGCTTACCGCGCTTAACGCCATGACGGACCAAGCATTGGACACCAACGTCGATTGGCTTACCCGAAGTGGCTATGTGTTCTGTCATTCCCGAAATATGACGCTTCGGGACAGAGAAGTTTTTGCGAGGAACGTGCAAATCCAATCTCGCCCCGCGAACGAGATTGAGTGCAACGCGGAGATATTCATTACTGATCCGCCGTATGCAGACGCGGTGAATTATCATGAAATCACCGAGTATTTCATCGCCTGGATGCGCAAGAACCCGCCCAAGCCGTTCGACGAATGGGTATGGGATTCCCGGCGCGCGCTGGCGATCAAGGGTTCTGGCGAAGACTTCCGGCGCGGCATGGTGGCCGCCTACCGGGCGATGGCCGAGCACATGCCCGACAACGGCCTGCAGTGCGTGATGTTCACGCACCAGGACACTGGGGTGTGGAGCGATTTGATCGGCATCTTCTGGGCGGCGGGCCTACAGGTGGTGGCCGCCTGGTACATCGCCACCGAGACGACCTCCGAACTCAAGAAAGGCGGCTATGTGCAGGGCACGGTGATCCTGATGCTCAAGAAGCGACCCGCCGGCGAGCGCACGGGGTTCAAGCAGCGTATCTTGCCTGCCGTGCGGCAGGAGGTGGCGCGGCAGATCGAAACCATGATGCACCTCAACGACACGGTGAGGGCACATCACGGCGAGCCGGTGTTCAACGACTCCGACCTGCAAATGGCGGGCTATGCGGCGGCGCTCAAGGTGCTCACCGCCTACACCCACATCGGCGGCGAGGACGTGACGACGTTTGCTCTGCGCCCGCGCTCGCGCGGAGAAGTGACGGTCGTGGACGAGATCGTCCAACAGGCGGCAGAGACGGCGTCGAGCCTGCTGGTGCCCGAAGGCCTTGCCCCGGACACCTGGGCCAAGCTCACCGGCATCGAGCGCTTCGTGTTGCGCATGCTGGACATGGAGACGACCGGTTCGACCAAGCTGGACAACTACCAGAATTTCGCCAAAGCCTTCCGTGTGGAGGACTACAGCCGCGTGATGGGCGACATGCGCCCCAATCACGCGCGGCTCAAGCGCGTGACTGAGTTCGCCTCCCGCGATTTGACCGAGTCCACGGAGATCGGCGTCACCAAGCTGGGCCGGATCATCATTGCCCTGCAGCAGATACTGAAGGACACCGAGCCGCAGGTCATCGTCGAACAGATCAAGAACGAGATGGCCGACTTCCTGGAGGTGCGTCCTCTACTGGTGGACATGCTGGCCTTCATCGAGCGCAAGTCCACGGAACCAAACGTGCGCAGCGCCGCCGAGGTGCTGGGCGCGCGCTTGAAGAACCTGCGCTTCGGCGCCTGAGGGCCGGCGGATGAGCATCCGGCGCTTTTCTTCACGCACTCATCGGCTGGATGCCAGCTTCCTGCTGCAGCATCTGGCTGGCGCACGCAGTTACAAGCGCATTGCCGGCTACTTCACCAGCTCCCTGTTCGAGGTGGCCGGCGAGGCGCTGGAGGGCATCCCCGAGGTCAAGATCGTCTGCAACGTCGATATCCATCCGGATGACCTCAAGGTAGCCCAGTTGCGCGAAAGCAAGATGCTGGGTCGCTGGAATGAGCGCGCTCTGGAAGCCGAAGCGCTCCTGCACCGTGACCGTTACCGCCGCTTGGATGCCTTCCTACAGCAGCACGGCCAGGCCGTGCGGGTGGCACCGGACGACATCTGCGGCTTTGTGCATGGCAAGGCGGGGGTGATCACGCTGGCAGACGGACGCAGGCTCGGCTTCATCGGGTCTATGAACGAAACCCGCAGTGGCTGGCAGCGGCACTACGAGATCCTGTGGGAGGACGAGTCCCCCGAGGGGGTGGCCTGGATCGAGGAGGAGTTCGACTTCCTGTGGAATGCGGCCAAGCCGCTGCCCCAGGCGGTCATCCGAGAAGTGCATCGCCGTGGCTATCGCCGCGAAGTGGTCTTCGACGAGATTGATGAGGACGAGAACCTTGCGCCGGCCGCGCTGATCGAGTCCCCGCTGTCCCGGTAGGGGCAGCAGTTGCAGCCATGGCAGCAAGGATTCTTGACCGAGTGTTTGCGCCACCACCGGCTCTACGGCGTGGTGAGGCTGTTGCTGGCCGATGAGGTAGGACTGGGCAAGACGCTATCGCTGGCCACCGCAGCATTGACGCTGTGTCTGCTCTCTGATCGCGAAAACGGGCCACGACGCCCTGTCGTGATCTTTGCGCCGGCGACACTCACCGAGCAGTGGCAGACCGAGATGCTGGACAAGCTCGGCATACCTGCTGCGCGGTGGGACACCGTGCGCAAGGTGTGGCTAGATGCGGACGAGCGCGCCATTTCTCCGGCGGGCCGCGAGCAGATTGCACGCTGTCCGCTTCGCATCGGCATCGTGTCCACTGGACTGATGATGCGGGACTCGTTGGAGAAGCAGCATCTGCTGGGCTTGAGGTTCGGTGTCGTCATCCTGGACGAAGCCCACAAGGCGCGCACGCGCCAAGGCTTTGGCAGGGACGCAGGAACGCCGAACGAACTGCTGGCGTTCATGCGCGAAGTCGCCGCCCGTGCGGACCATGTGTTGCTTGGCACGGCGACGCCCATCCAAACTGATCCGAGAGACCTCTGGGACCTGTTGGGTATCCTGCACCAAGGTCGAGGCCACTTCGTCTTAGGGCATGACCTGGCGGCATGGCATCGGCCCGATGAAGTGCTGGAGATCTTGGCCGGTCGGCAAGAGGTACTGGACCCCGGCCATGCCTGGGAGTTGCTGCGATCTCCGCTGCCGCGCGTCGAGTCCACCAGCGAGCCACGTGCCCGTAAACTGTTCTCGGCCATCCGGCAAGACTTGGGGCTAACCAACGGAGAATGGCAAACCAATCGCCCCTTGACCGATCTCGCCGAGGAGACGCGAGAGATCCTGGAAGAGGAACTAGAGCGGCGCATCGCCGGAGCAACGTTGTTCCAACGTGAGAACCCGTTGGTCAGGCACGTCGTGCTTCGTAAACGACAGCAGCTGGAAGACGCGAACCTGCTCACGCGGGTCGGGGTCGAGATTCACCCGGATCGCTCCAAGGTGGCCGAACCGCGGATCTTCGACGTCCTGTTCGAGGGCAAGGCGCTTCGAACTTCAGAAGACTTCCGCGAGGCCTATAGCCAGGCACGCGCCTTTGGCAAGGCACTCGCCAAACGCGGCAAGGGCAGCGGGTTCATGAAGAACATGCTGGAGCAGCGCATTTGCTCCAGCATCCAAGCCGGACTCGCGACAGCTCGACGACTGTTGCAAGGGGAGGCCGTGCATGAAGAGAGAGACGAGTTCGAAGCCGACCTGGCCGTTGAAACGCAGGAGGAACGTGAAGTTCTCGAACGTCTCATCGACAGACTTCAACGGCTCGACGCGGACCCCAAGATGGAGGCCGTCATCCACTTCCTGGATAAGGAGAGGTGGCTCGAACTCGGCGTGATCATCTTCAGTCAGTACTACGACACCGCGAAATGGCTCGCGGATGAACTGGCGGTCCGTTATCCAGATGAGGCCATCGGTCTTTACGCCGGAGCGGGGCGTAGCCGCCTCTATCAGCGTGGTGACAGCGTCGCGGTGGAGCGCGAGACCCTGAAGCGCATGGTGGCCGAGCACCAAATCCGGATCATGGTAGCCACCGATGCCGCGTGCGAAGGTCTCAACCTGCAAACCCTCGGCACGCTGATCAACGTGGACCTGCCCTGGAACCCGACGCGCCTGGAACAGCGCATCGGACGAATCAAGCGCTTCGGCCAGAGGCGCGAGACTGTCGACATGCTCAACCTGGTGTTCGAGCAGACCGTGGACGAGAAGATCTACGAGCGGCTGTCCGAGCGGATGCGAAATCGCTACGACCTGTTCGGGTCCCTGCCCGACACCATCAAAGATGAATGGATCGAGGACATCGAATCCCTCGGTGAGAAGCTGGACGAGTACATCAACGCCCAGAAGAAAGCGACAGGTTTTGATCTGCGTTACACCGGCACGATGATGCCGCCGGAGAAGGACTGGCGCGAGTTTACAGAAGTGCTCTCGCGGCGAGATCTCGCCACGCTGATGAGCGCGGCTTGGGGCTGACGGGCAGTCAAATGAGGAAAAACCCGATGGGAAAGCTGATCGATGGGGACGACAGTCTGCTTGACAACGACGAATTCGACAAGTTAGACGATCAGCATTCCTTCGGTGGGCCTTGGACTCGCATCAAGTTGGAGGCGCTTGAGAAGTACCTCGTGGCATTCAATACCGCGCTCAGCAAGCAGAGCTTCACGCGGCTCTATATCGACGCGTTCGCCGGTACAGGCCGTTGCGACATCAAGGTTGAGGGCGAGAAGAAAACCGTCGACGGCTCCGCGCGAAGGGCATTGGCCACCAACCCCGCGTTCCACAAGTTCTACTTTATCGAACTCCGCACCAAGAAGCTGGCCGCGCTGAATGCGCTTGGTGCGGAATACCCTGACAAGACCATCGAAGTGATCAAGAGCGATGCCAATGCGGCATTGAAAACCCTCTGCGGCCGATACCAGTGGCGAAGCGAGCGGGCCGTGCTGTTCCTTGATCCGTTCGGAATGCACGTCGAATGGTCAACGCTGGAAGCGATTGCCAAGACCGGCGCAGTTGATGTCTGGTATCTGTTTCCGTATGCCGGACTGTATCGGCAAGCCGCCAAGAATGCGGATGCGCTGGATGCTGACAAGGAGGCATCTCTGACGCGCGTGCTTGGCACCGATGAATGGCGTCAGGCGTTCTACGCCCAGAATCCGCAATCCGATCTGTTCGGCAGCAACAATGGCGATGTGCGCAACACCGATCACCGCCAGATGCTGCAGTTTGTCTCGAAGCGATTGAAGGGGCTGTTTCCTGCCGTCACCGACCCCAAGGTTCTGTATCAAAGCGGCGATGCCAAGAATCCGAGCGGAGCGCCACTATTCGCGCTCTACTTCGCGGCGTCCAATCCAGCACCCAAAGCACATGGCTTGGCAACGAAGATCGCCAATGACATTCTGGACACGTTATAGCTGTGTCGCTTCCGTCGCTTGATGCGGGTAGTCGTCCCACGTGCGGCCCCGGAAGATGCGGCCGTTTGCCTTCTTGTGGCGTTTGACACCGTCGGCACCCCAGCCGCCCCATTGCTTGAAAAAGAATGCCGCACCAGCGGCCTCGGCCTGGGCCTGTACGTTCGCCACCCATTCTTCTCGCATTGGCCGGGCTTTGTGCCCGGACTCGCCACCGACGATGACCCAGTGAATGTCGCGCAGGTCGATCCGCCCGAGGTCTTCCAGCAGCGGCTCGACGGACAAGAATCGAATGTGCGTATCTACTTTGCGCAGGTGTGCAATGCGCGGAACACCGTACTTCTTGTCTTCGACCGACACCCCAAGCCAAACATTTCTCGGGCAGGCACGGCGAGCAAAATACTCCGGTAACCGTTCCGCTCGCTTGGTGAGGATCTGGTACGTGTGGTGAGGGGTGCGCTCGATGATCGAGAACACACGATCCAGGAAGGCGTCCGGAACGGCCTCGTGGAACAGATCGCTCATGCTGTTGACGAAGTACGTCGTCGGCTTTTTGCGTAGCAGTGGCTGTTCGAGCCGGCTCTCATGCAAGGTGAGCTTGAACCCGTTCTCGTAGCCAGGCGCACCCATGGCGTGGAGCCTGCGCGCCATCACTTCCGCGTAGCAGTTCTTGCACCCCGGTGAAACCTTGGTGCAACCGGTGGTCGGGTTCCACGTCTGCTCAGTCCACTCGATGGTCGATTGAGTCGCCACGTCAGCCTCCAGTGATCATTGAGGCGCAGCACGCGTAACGCGAGTCTGCGTGTGTTCGGACACAAAGGCATCCACCAACCGAGATAGCGCCAAGCGCGCCTGCCGCAGGTCGGGGTCCGCCAGGGCGGCGCGGATGCGTTCTGCCAGTTGGTCGGCGGTGGGGGCGTCTTCCGCCTTTGCCGCATGCACCAGCTGCATGCACTGCTCGATCACTCGGATCGGCGGGCTTGCCTTCCCGCTCTCGTAGCGGCTCACGGAGGACTGTTTCACGCCCAGGAAGGCAGCGAACTCCTTCTGGCTGCGCCCGTTGCGAGCGGCCCTGACCAGTTCTCCAACGCTGGTGATCGCCATTGCCTTAGCCGTTGATGCGTTAAGAGCATAATCTATCACGTCAATGCACGTAGCGCATACACGGCCATACTCCCGGATCTGTTACCCGTGCACGAGAAGACGCGCCTCGGCTTCCCGTCGAGCAACAAGTCCTGGCAATACCCTCCCACCGCCGTGCACCCACCGGCGAAGTTCAGCGGCGGCAGTCGTCCAATCCCGCTGGTTGACCCGCCGCCGCAGCGTCGAGGTCTGCAGCCGCCCCGCGCCAAGGTTGAAGGTGAAGTCCACGATGGCCGCGAGCCGCTCTTCCGGCTCGGTGGCCAGCACCGGGCAGTAGCGCAACGTGGCGGCGAGCGCCACCTTCAGATCCTGGGCGAGGTAGGCCTCGGCCTCTGCTTCGGTGATCGGCGGGTGCTTCGGATCGCAGAGGTGACCATAGCCGATCGTCGGATAGCCGGCCGGACAGATGTACGGATAGGCGCGGTTGGGATCGTGCTTGGGCACGCGGTGGAAGCCCTCAAAGCGCTTGGCCAACTCGATGGCCGCTTGCGGCACGGGGATCACGGCCGCACCCGGTCGAACACGCGGCCGAGGAACCAGAAGTTCAGCACCCCGGCCCACAGGGCCTGGTCGGCCTCGGTCCAGGCCGCCTGGATGGCGGGGATCCAGTCCGCCCCGGCCTCGATGGCACCCACGAAGGCGGCAGTCTTGGCCGCGCAGTACAGCGCCATGAACCAGTAGGTGATCACCGGGCGGACGCTGCTGGAGAGCGCATCGGCCCAGCGGGCGCCCGATCGCTGTCCCTGGCCGGCCACGGCCTCGCGCAAGGCCTCGATGGCCCCGGTGTTCCACGCGGCATCTGCACTCGCGCCGATCTCGGCCATGCGCTGGGCGCCGCGCAGCTTCTCGAACTCAAGCGCCTTGTCCTGCATCGCCAGTTCGTGGCTGCGCTCGCCCTTGCGGTCCAGCCACTTCAGGATCTCCGGTGCCAGACGGAAGGCTCCGCCCAGCAGCCCACCGAGCAGGGTCTCGATCATTGGCCACCTCCCATCAGCTTGAGCTTGATGACGGCGCCCGCGACCAGCGCCAGGAGGAAGCCAGTGGTGACGAGCCGGATCACGGTCTGCCAGGCGGTGTGCTTGGCGGCGTTGAAGGCTTCGAGCAGGCCGCGCAGCTCGCGGATATCGTGGGCGGCGTCCTCGCCGTCAAGGCCGACGTCGGCAAGGGCGCGCCTCGCGCCGCGTTCGGCTGCGCGTGCGAGCAGCTCCTCGAACTCGTCGCGCGGCATGACGACCATGCCGTCTTGCAGAGTGGGTGGGCTCATTGCTGGTCTCCAGAAACGAAGAACCCGCCGGGCGGCGGGTTCGGTGGATGCAGTAAAGAGAATGCGATCAGACGGCGATGCCGGGGCTCCAGCCGGTCGCTTTGTAGGCGGAGAGCACGCCCTCGTCCTCGACGAAGCAGGTCCAGCCGATCTTGGGGGCGTGGTACTCCCACGCACCGGCGATGCGCACGGCGATCTGGTCGGTGCGACCCGCCCAGGCGCCGGTGGCGGTTGCCGGGACGATGTAGCGATCGCCGTCCACGGGTGTCGCGGGTGGGGTGGCGAGATCGCGGTCCTTGACCGACAGGCCCACCACGGCGCCGAGCCGCTTCAGGTTGGCGTCCATGCCGCCGTTCCAGTTGTGTTCGCCCTGGGCCCAGCCGTAGGCGAGGCCGAGGTTCGGGTCATTCAAAGCCATCAGGCACCTCCGTAGTAGTCGCCGTAACGCAGGCCGTAGCCGGTACGGTCGAATTCGATGACGTGTTTCTGCCAGGACACGTGGCCGTCGCGGCTCGCCTCGATCTCCACCTTGACGTGCGCGTTGACGCGCCCGAGGCCGGAGTCGGCGAGCTCCTGCGCCAGCGGCCAGGTGGTACCGTTACCCGTGATGCCGCTCACCGTGCGCGCGAGCTGCCCATTCTCGTTGTAGAAGCGCACGGTTGTGGTCTGGCCCGCCTCCGGCGTGATCGCCCCCTCGGTCTGCAGGACGAGGTAGGCGGTCTGGGACTGGCGGTTGCGCGTGGCCCAGCTTACGTTGATCTCGCCGGCCACGACCGTCGGATAGCGCTTGCCGTTGATCTGGGCGTTGCCGGGGCAGTACGGACGGATGAAGCGCTTGTCGAGTGGCAGGCTCATCTCCGTTGCCGCCGCCTCGGGCAGCGTGCCGCGTGCCGTGCGGGTGAGGAGCTTCACGCGCACCGTCTCGCCGGCGACGTACTCGGGCGTGAGGTAGTGGCGGAAGCCGTCGACGAACCAGATGCGGCTGCCTGCGGGGTGGCTCGCCGGCACCGTATCGAGCATCCCGCGCTCCAAGGTGACGGTCTGGGTCGCGAGGTTGAGCGACACCACCTTGAGCCATTCGCCGTCGATCACCGTGAGTCCTCCGGCAGTCACCTCCTCGAGGTCGATGCCGGAGGTCAGCCCCACGCTCACCTGCGCGGCCGACTGCGGCAGCATTGCGGTGAGGAGCGCGGTGGGCGTGAAGATGCCGAAGCCCTTCTCGGTGAAACTGCCGCTGACGCGGGCCAGTGCCTTGAAGCCGAAGGCGTCCGACGAGGGGCGCGAACCGCAGGCTGCCACCAGGCCGTCGAGATCGTCGATGTCGCCGAGCAGGCTCTGGGACTCGCCGGTGAAGTCCTTGACCACCGACCAGTACGGCACCTCGAACAGGGTCTGGTGGGGGCACGGCGCCGGCAGGCTGGTCGGCTCCGTCCAGCCCGAGGGGGGCGGCGCCGAATAGACCGACTGCGGCAGGCCGAAGATGTCCTGCACGCACTCCACTCGCACCGCCCCGTTCGCCAGCTCCCCATAGGCGATGCGCGCGACGCGCATCACCATCTGGTCGATGCCGTAGGGCGGCCAGGAGAGCTTCACCACGTCGCCGATGTTGAGGCCGGAGGCCTGGCGGTTGGCGACGAAGGTGCATTTGGCGAGGGGGCTTACGAGTTGCTTCAACTCGCGCATGGCCACCCGGTTGGCCAGCTCCGCTCGGCTGATGCCGGGGTAGTTGACCGTGGTCGCCACCACGCCGCCGTTGAGCTGCACGGCGGCGATGTCCTGCACCGTGACGCTGCCGTCCTTGTCTGTGGCGCCGTCGCGGTAGACGACGGTCACCTGGTTGGTGATCTCACCCCAGGAGGGCCGCGTGAACTCCTCGATGCGCAGGATGTTGCCCGGATCGAAGGTCGGCAGGCTGGAGAGCGTGTAATCGGCGCGCGCGAGCTTGAGGGTGAAGAGCCCGGTGCGCGGATGGACGTAGAGCAGCCCGTCCACGTGCCGGAGCACCGACAGGATGAAGTCCTCGATGGTCTCTTCCTTGTTCCACAGCAGCGACAGCCCGAAGCCCTCGGCATGGAGCGTGTCGGCGGCCGCCATGAAGCTGGCATCGTCGATGTCGCTCGTCGGGTAACCCATGCCCCACTCGCCGTTGGTGAGGCACTCGCGCACGATGTGGGCCGGGTTGGCGTCGCCGGAGATCTCGGCCTTGGCCGCGTACCACTGCCTCGGCACCCGCTTGGCGCGCACCGACCAGGGCTTGATGTAGGGGTTCATGGCCGCCACCCACACCCGGCGCAGGATCAGCGACACCACGCCGCGGAAGGCCGGGATGTCGGCGCCGAGGCGCTCCTGCAGGTAGGCGTTCCGTCCCTGGGTCGGCCCGCCCATCAGGATGTCCACCGGCCCCTGCACGCCGCCCTCGCGCTCCTCCCCGCCGAAGAGATTGGGGTTATCGATGGTGATCGTGGTGTTGCCGGTGACGTTGCCCGACCAGGCGACGCGCTCGCCCACCCGGATCTCGGTGATGGCGTCCAGCGGGCCGTGGCACAGGGCGAGGTGGGCGCCGAGGCCGTACCAATAGCCGACCGTGTACTCCTGACTGCCTTTGCCGCCGCCGCTCATCCTGCCTGCTCCTTCTGTGCGCTTCGCGCATCCTTCGCTTCGCTCAGGACCAGCACTTCGTGCTGTCCTGCGGCCCTTTGGGCCTTGTCGGCTTCCTCGGCGACGCGGATCGCCATCGCGTCACCCGTGGCGCGCAGCCAATCGGCCGGGACACCTCGCTCCACGAATTCGGCCCAGGTGTGGCTGCGCCCCTCGAACCAGCGACGCATGCCGCGGGCGCAGTAGCCCAGGGCGCGGGCATGCTCCAATCGAGCGATGACCTCTGCCGGCTCAGAACGACCGCCGGTCGATCCGACATCCGGGATTCGCCGGCTGACGGCATTCGCGGTCGTGCACATCCCCACTTCGTGGGGCCCCTGCTTACTGCTCATGCCGTTACTTCTTGCCCCCGGAGGACTTGCGGATCGGCCGCACCTGCACGTCGCCGTACCAGACCACGTTTGGCCCGGAGATCACCCGCGTACCGAACAGCACCGGGATGGGGGCGTCCTGGGAGGCGATGGGCACGTCCTTGTCGCCGATCTGGCCGGGCTGGGCGTCCTGCACCTTGGGGCGCGGCGCGAGCAGCGCCGACAGGACCGTGGTGACGACCCAGATGATGATTTGTTGCCACATGGGAAAGCCTCACACGATGGCGTCGCCGGTGAAGGGGTTCTTCACCGGGATGAAGGGGAAGCCGCCGAAGTTGTCCAGGTTGCCGAACCTGTCCTTGCAATGCGCCATGGTGTGGTCGCAGCCGGCATAGAGCTGGACCGCATCGCCCGCCGTGAGGCCGACCATGGGCGCGACCAGCGTGAGGTCGATCCCGGCGTGACCGACGATCATGCGCGCGCCGGCGGTGGTGGCGAGCATGCCGCCCACGAAGTAGCCGTCCGGCCGGCTGGCGGCGACGGCGACCTGGACGGTCACGCCGCTCACTGCCGCTACGGTGCCGTCCACCCGAAAGCTGTCTTTCAATGCGCCGCAGCCGCTGGAGTACAGCACGTGGCGGCACAGCAGCTGGTAGCGGGCACGCAAGCCCGGCCGCTTCAGGCTCGAGGCGATGGGCTCGCACTTGAGGGTGGCCTCGGCGCCGGACAGCCGCGCGCCGGTGATCCGCCCCTTCCAGTAGGTGATGAACTCGGCGTCGCCGACATGGCGCCGGTAGATGGTCACGCTCACCACACCCTCGGGCGGGGCGGCGAGAAACAGACTCGCCACGGCCAGGTCGCGCGGCATGCGGATCTCCAGCCCCAGCCGCGCGAGCTCGTTGCTCTGCTCGAGGCCGCCGCGCGAGATCGTCGCCGGCTGATAGGTCTCGGATTGGTAGTCCACCGCCACCTGCCCCGAGGTGTAGAGCCAGCGCTGCGCGCCCTGGGAGAAGCGGTAGAGCTCCTGCGGTTGTCCGCCGTGGGCGGACTGTTCGATGCCCAGATAGCTCATGGTCTTAGCTCATGATCTCAACGTCCGGGTGGAGAGCTGCACGCGCGCCGTGGTGTCCGTCTCCCAATGCAGCTCGACCGCGTCCTGGTCGAGCCGGGCCAACTCCAGGTACGAGACCTGCAGGAATTGCTGGGGTTCGAGGGTCACGCCCAGCGGCGCGTCCAGGGAGAGCAGTTCCTCGTCCTCGGAGATCTCGTTCGCCCCGGTGATACGGCGATGGAAGGTGCCGGCCGTGGTGAGGAGCCGGAGGTCGCGCCGCAAGGGATCGGCAGCGACGAAGCGGGCGTAGCCGACGTTGCGGACGACGAGGCCGGCATCCGTGGCCGCCACCGTGCGGCTGACTTCGAGGTCGGACTCGAAGGTCGGCAACCAGCAGGGATTCGCCCGTCCCGCGCGTGCGGCGAGCCAGCCCCGGAAGGCGGTCGCCTTGCTCCGGTCGGTGAGCAGCCAGGTCAGCGTGCGTCCGATGAGCGGGGAGCCCGACTCGTCGTCGAAGGTCGGCAGTCCCGTCCCGTAGTCGATGATGGAGAGGCGCCGAAGCCACCTGTCCTCAAGGTCGGTGCTCCGGTTGGGCCGCCAGTCGAACACCCGGTAGCCCTGATAGGCCGGGCCATAGTCGGCGACCGCGGGCGCCGTGATGTCCTCGATGCCGAAACGGCAGCGGCCGACGGCGATGGTGTCGGTGGGACGCGTAACGGCCACCTCGCCCTCGAGGCGGGCGAGCCGCGCCGGAAACACCCGCGTGCCGGCCGGCCAGCTCCCGGCCAAGGGGAGCTTGAGGGTCAGCGTGTTGCCGGCGATGGAGAGGATCTCCACCGCCTCGTGCCGCGTGTTGGAGCGCCACAGTACCGCCAGACCGCCCGCGTGGTAGTCGCTGTTGGCGGCATCCTGCACGGTGAGCGCGGTGCTGCCGATGGCGGCCTCGCCCGCAAGGGTGGAGACGTCGGTCCACACCGGCAGGCAGTAGATGCGTGCGCCCCAGGCGAACAGCAGGTGATCCAGCACCTGGGCGTCCCGGCCCTCGATCAGGAATCCATACTCGAAACCGCGTCGCGGCAGCTGCCGCAGGCGCACCCGCTGCTCGGTGCCGTCGTAGGCCTCCAGCACCTCGGTGAGCCATTCCAGCCGCTCGGTGATCCCTTGCGACCAGTCCGGACGCATGCCGAAGACCACCACGCGGCGGCCGGTGACCACCAGCAGCGCGGTGAGCCCGCCGGCAAAGACGAAGCGGTAGGCGGCGTCGATCACCGGCGCCCCGCGCGTGCCCGCTGCGAAGGTGTAGAGGCGCGACTGCAGCGGCCCGAAGGCGAGCGGCGGCGCCGGCTGGCCCGAGAGCAGCAGCCCGTCCGTTCCGGTCTCGTCGATGGCATCGAGCGTCTGCGCGTCGAACCGAGCGTTCCACACCTCCAGCACCCGCTCGACCGGACTCACCAGGTTGCCGAGATCGATGGTCGAAGGGATGACGTGGATGCGGTGATACCAGTCGGCCCCAAAGGTGGGCAGCAGAGCGCCGTTGACGCCGAGCCGCAGCTCGTCGACGGGCTGGGTGTCGAGCCGCGCGCCCGGACGCATGACCGAGCTCGCACTCGGGTCGAACGGAAAGGCGACCGGCACGCGCTCGGAGACCTCCGGCGAGCGCGACCAGGTCGGCGGCTCCTGGCGGGCGGCACCAGGCAGGATGGAACCGGGAAAGGTCGGCATGATCCGCTCAGGGGATGAGTCTCACGGCATAGCCGTGCACGCCGCTCTTGCCGTTCTTGGAGTGGGCCGGGAAGGCCATCCACTGCTCGGCGCCCAACGCGAAGACCTCCGCCGGCGCGTAGTGGGTGATGTTGAGATAGCGCAGGTGCGGCGTGAAGCCGAAGGGCGAGAAGAAGCCGGAAGGCCGCGCCACGAACAGGTAGAACGGCAGCATCGGCGTCACGCCGTTCAAGGTGTTGGGCACGTGACCCCACCAGTAGCGCGCCAGACTGTCGCGCGGCGTGCCCGTGCCCCGTTCCCACAGCGCCTTGGCGCGCTTGCCGGTGAGCGCCCAGTCCTTGCAGACCGAGTGCCAGTCGGTGGCGCCGTCCACCTCGGCGAGGACGAAGTTCGCGCCGCCGTAGTACTTGTAATCGTTGAACGGCAGGCCGAAGTGCCGGTCGTGGTCGTAGCCGAAGACGTAGTCGGTGAAGCCGCTGTACGTATAGGTGTAGGCGTCCGGGCCGAACGCGCCCGACACGAACGCCCCGCCGCCGTAGCTGCCGAACTTCGTGAGATCCCCGAAGGCGAGATGGTGATAGACGCCGGGCGAGACCTCGGCGACGAGCATGATCAGTTCGGGCGTGGCGGCCGAGAGTAGGTGGTAGGTGTTGGCGGTGCCCACCTCGAACAGGCCGCAGGCTTCGGCGCGGTAGCTCGTGGTGTTGCTCACGTAGCTGGCGTTGACGATCGATCCGGGTTGATCCCACCAGGGCTTGCCGGCATCGAATCCCGTCGAGCCGATCAGCCAGATGCCGGTGATGGTGTTGTAGCGTGTGGAGAGGCGCTCATTCACCGCGGAGCGCAGATGGACGTAGAGCCCGCCCTTGGCGAGCGACAGGGTCTGCCCGGTGCCGTCGGGGGCCCAGCGCAGCTGGGTCCAGCCGTTGGCCACCGCGAACACGCGCAGGGCGTCGAGCAGCTGATCGGGGTTGGCGGAGGTACCAGTCTGGTAGGCCATGGTCGGTCACGAAAGGCGCAGCGCCCAGTAGTCGCGCACGCTGGTGCGATACACGTTCTGCACCACGAGGTGGTCCACGCCGCCCACCGTGATCAGGTTCTCGGCGGCGTTGTTGAACCCGGAGACGTGATAGACGCCTTCCAGCTCGCCGAAGAGGTCGTGATCGGTGCCGGAGTTGTATTGCGTGAGCACGATGGGCGAGAGCACGTAGGTGCCGTCCGGCGCCTCGCGCAGGTTGCCGAGGTAGGTGTAGTTCGTCGGCCAGACCGGGCGCGGCCCGTCGTAGCGATACTCGGACGACGAGTAGGCGACGTTCTGGAACGGCAGCCAAGCGCCCGAGGGGCCGCGCAGCATGCAGGCGGTGTTGGCGTTGTTCTGTCCATCCTCGCCCGGGTCGACGAAATGGCGGTGGTTGGGCGAGGTCACGCTGTAGTTGCGGCCCCGCTGGCCGGTCATCGAGCCGCCGACGAGCAGCGGGTACGGGTACTGACCCGGCGTCGCGTAGGGCAGGACGAAGCCCAGGTGCGCCGCCTGGTAGACGGTCGAGATCTTCGCCACCACCACGGCACGCCGGCCGTTGGCCACGAACCAGTACGGGATCGCTGTGTTCCAGAGCGACATCATCGGCAGCCAGCCGCTGATCGCGCCCGGTTGCGTATAGAAGTCGTTGGCCGGGTTGAAGCCGATGAAGCCGTTCAGGTCCCACATGTAGTAGCCGGCCGTGGCGTTCTCGTAGGCCCGGATGCCGCAGTAGATCTCCTCGGCACCGGCCAGGCCGGGCGCCTTGAGGATGAGCTCTTTCGTAGCGGCGTCCGTCGTCCAGCGCAGCGCCTGCCACTGCTGGCCCGCGGCGACCAGATTCGGGTGAGTGGTGAGGAAGGCATGGAAGCGGTCCAGCAGATCGCGGTAATCGCTGGCCGTGCCGATTTCGAACGCCATTTACGCAAGCACCTGTCTGACGGCTCCCGCATTGCGTTGCAGGATGTTGAGGATGGTCTTCTCGCCTGCGGACGAGTTGAGGTAGTCGGCGGCCATCGCCGGATCGATCACGTTGACGATGCGCACGGACTGGCCCTGGGCCGGCGGGGGCGGCGTCTCGGGCACCAGCCCGCCGGCGGCGAAGGTGAGCCGGGGCCCCTGGATGCGCGGTCCGCCTTCGATGCCGTTGATCGCCTCCAGGAACGCCACGCCCACGCGCTTCACGGCGGCGGCGTTGACTACGTACTCGCCGGCGGAGAGCCGTGCCGGGATCGAGTCGCTGGTGGATGTGCCCGGGCCGGTGACGTAGCCGCCGCCGGCGAAGCCCTGGAACAACGACGAGACCAGCGATCCCAGGCTGAACCCGCCCGCACCGCCGCCCCCGAACAGACTGCCGAACAGCGCCTCGGCGAGCTTCTGCGAGGCGATGCGGTTGATGGCGGCGAGCACCGAGCGGGCGAAGTCGGCGAAGGCGTCCTTGGCCGACTTGGCGCCGCTGCCGATGGCCTCGAACATCTGCGCGAAGCCGTCCTGCACCGCCCCGTCGATGGCGACCGCCACGTCGTCCACCACGAGCTTCACCTGCGCGATCTCGTTCTTCCAGGTCTGTACCCGGGCGACGGCCTCCGGGCCGATGGCCGCGGCGGCGGCCTCCAACTGCGGCAGGAGCGCATCGAGCGATTCGCCCGCCTGGCGATGCAGCGCAAGGATTTGGCTTCGTGCCTGGGATTCGGTGAGTAGCCCCGACTGGCGCTGCAGGTTGATCGACTCCTCGGATGCACGCATCCGGGCGAGCGCGTCGTTGAACTGGCGCTCGTAGTCGGCGAGATCGGCGGCCGCCGACTTGACGTCGATGAGGCGCCCGACCGTGGCCACGCCTTCGGTGTCGCCCTCGGCACGCAGCCGCTCGATCAGCGTCTGGTACTGCCGCTCGATCGCCGCGCGTCGATCCTGGCTGGTCGCCGCCCCGGTGAGGTCGAGCAGTTCGTCGCGCACCTTGGCAAGCTCCTCGCGCAGCTCGCGCTCGGCCTGGGCGGCCTTGCGGGCATTGGCGACCTCGACGTCCGCGCGCTTGTTGTTGAGGACGGTGAGCTCCGCTTCGAGCTTGGCGACCTCGGCTTTCGCCTTGAGGCGTGCCGGTTCGTCCTTGCCGGTCTTTTGCAGGCGCTGCTGCTCCGCGAGCGAGACCTGCACGCGCCGGATCTCCGCATCGATCTCCTGCTGCTCGATCCGGGTCTTGGCCGCGTAGTAGTCCTTGAGCGAGATCAGCCGGTCTTCGAGGGATGCGTCCAGCGCCCGCGCCTGACGGTCCAACGCGTCCTTGAGGAGCTTGAATTCGGCCTCGGCCTGGGCCTGCACGAGGGCGAGCTTCGCTGCTTCGCCTGCCTTGTCGGGGGCGGACAAGGCCTGCGGCTGCGGACGGCCGAAGACGCCCGCCTGGGTTGATTCGGGGCGGATGCGCCGAGCGATGGCTTGCGCGGCCTCCCCGACGTAGTCGCGCGAGACGGCGTCGCGCACGGCTCCAGCCAGCTCCTTCCCGAAATCCCGCACCTCGCCGAGCTGGCGGCCGAGTGCTGCGCGCAGCGCCTGCATCGAAAAGTCGCCGCTGAAGGCCGCTGCCACGTCCTGGCCCAAGGCCTTCGCCAGCTCTCCGATGTCGGAGAAGGCGTTACGAAAGCGCTCGACCAGGAAGGCGGCCGCGATGCCCACGACGCTGCCGATGGCGTTGAACGCGCCGATGACGACGTTGACCATCGCGCGGACGGCCGTGCCGATGGCGTTCAGCGCGCCGACCATCGCCGCGCGCACGCGGGCCCAGGAGAGATCGTTGGTGCCGACCAGCCTTCCTAAGGCGCTGACGACTTCGCCGACCTTCTCGACGACCAGGTTCCAGGCGGCGGCGACGATCTGCTTGATCGAGGCGGTCCTGCCGCCGAACTCGACCACGGCGTCGCGCGCCGAATAGAGTGCGCCCGCGAGCAGCCCCACGGCGGTCACGATGACGCCGATGGGCCCGCCCAGGAGCGCGAGCACCCCGCGCAACAGACCCGCGGCGCGACCGAGCAGGGACGTGGACGCTACTGCCTGAGCCACGGCACCGGAAGCAGCGGTGGCTTGCAGCCGGGCCTTGGCCGCATCCGCGACCAGCGCGCCGGTGGCAAGCCCTTGCGCACGTGCCTGAGCCAAGGCGGCATCGGCGAGCCGCACCCGGGCGAGCGCCTCGGCTTCCAGCGTGCGCAGGTTGGCCAGGCGCGCGGCCGCTTCCGCCCGGGCGGCAGCAACACTGGTCGCGAAGGCGCCGGCCATCCGCCCGAACGCGGCAACCAGCACGACACCGGCCAAGTCGATCAGCAGCTCGAGATGCCCGGCGACGAGCTGGATGGCCTGCGCCAGTCCCGCCGTCAGACCCGAGCTCGCGTCGCGTTCGCCGAAGGCTCGCTGGAAGGCGTTCCTGAGGCGGGTGAGCGCACCCGACACCGTATCGGGGAGGCTCGCGTACTCCTCGGCGAGGCGCGTCCGCTCCTTAAGCAAGGCGTCGAGCACGGCCTTCGAGGTGATCTTGCCTTCCTGCGCCAGGGCCCGCAGTGAGCCGAGCGGCACGCCCATGCCGTCGGCGATGGCCTGCGCCAGGCGCGGCGTCTGCTCGATGACGGAATTGAACTCCTCACCGCGCAGCTGGCCCGAGGCGAAGGCCTGCCCCAGCTGCAGCAGGGCACCGGCCGCCGCGTCGCTGGATGCGCCGGAGAGCGACACGGCCTGCCCGATGGCGTCGGTAGCCGCCAGCACGTCCGCCTGCGAACGCCCCAACGCCTGCACCGAGGGTGCGAGCCGCGCATAGAGAGTGATGGTCTCTGCCAGGGGCGCGCGGTTTTTCTGGGCGATCTCGAAGAGGGCCGCGTCGGCGCGGTTGAACTCCTCTTGCGAGGTGACCGCGAGCTTGAGGCGCGCCTGCAGGTTCTTGTACTGGTCGGCGACCTCGACCAGTTCGCGCACCCCCAGCCCAAGGCCGATCGCGCCGCCGATGCGGGAGAGCACCTGGCCGACCTGGGCGGCTTCGCCGCGCAGGCGGGCGAGATTTCCCTGTACGGACTGGAAGGCCCGTCGCGTCTCATCGACGGCGGTGATGAGGATCTGGGCACGGTTACCGGCCATCAGGCCTCCTGCCGGGCCGCCCCAAAGGAGGCCTGCGCCCCCTCGGGGGGCAGCGAACGGAGTGAGCGTGGGGGCTGATTCATCTCAAACCTTCGACATTGCTTTACGGATGGCCGCCGTCAGGCGGGGAAGATCGCCTCGCACCGAGCGGGCGAGGTCGAACCGTTTTCTCAAGCTCACGCGTCGCACGAGCACGGCGATGGGAATCTCCTGGCCGCGCCGCACGCGCCTGGCGCCGGTGCGCTCCCGCTCGGCACGACGAAAGCGCGCGAGCGGCCGGGCGTTCTCGGCGATGTTCTCGGCCATCAGGATCTGCCGGCCGTTCTTCTCGATGAAGAAGGCATTGCCGGAGCGCATCAGGGCATCGATCACCCGAGCGAACGCCTTGCGCCCGATGCGCCGGTGCTGCGGCAGCAGCGGGACGAGCATCCGCCCCCGGATCGTTCCGCCCTGTTCGTGGATACCCAGCCAGGGCACTTTCGAGCCGATGTAGAGGGCCGGGAATTCCTTGGCCTTGCGGTCGAACACCTTGGCGTGCATCGAGCGGAGGAACTTCGGCTTCACGACCTTGAAACCGGCGCGCATTTCGCCCCGCGCCCGCTCGGCCATCACCTTGCCGGTGTCGCGCATCGCGCGGGCCACGGCGGTGTGGATCGCCTTGCGGGTGTCGCCCTGCCAGGCGCTGAAGCGCCGCCGATCCAGCAAGCCCTCAGCGACCAGATCGATCTTCATCACGCATGCCCCGATGGAGTTCGGTCTGGAGTTCACGGATGCCGTCGCGACTGCCCTGGGCGGCAGCGGTCATGACGGCAAGCCGGGTGGCGAGCCGTTCGTGTTCGAGGCGGCGATCGGCGGCGAGGAAGGCGTTCAGCTGGCCCAACGTGTAGCCGAGGATGTCCGGGTAGCGGTGACCGCCCCGTATCAGGCGGGCGATGGCGTCAGCCCAGCCAGACGGCCGTTCAGACGCTGCGCCAGATCGCCGACTTTCGGCGCGATCCGGCGCACGAAAAAATCCGCGTTCACCTCGAACACGGTCGCCGCCAGGGTGATGGCATCGTCGAGAGCCAGCGCGTCCACCCACTCGCGCGGTTGGCGGCTGGCGATCGCCAACCCGGTGAGCAAGGCATCGCCGTGGTCCGAGAGCAAGGCGAGCCAGTCCGGCTCGCCCGCCAGTCGTTGCGCGAAGGGCTGCACGGCCTTGAGCATCGCCGGCAGCTCGCCGAGCACCAGCGGGCTGATCGCGAGGCGTTGGCCGGCCAGATCCACAACTTGAGGCTGCGGCACGAGAACATCCAGATCGGAAGCACTCATCGTCATCCCCTCACAGCAGCACGACGCGGCCGAACTGGCCGAGGTCGCCGGCGGCGGGCTTGAGCGTGTCGGCCAGCACCTGGCCCGAAAGCTCGAACTTCAGCAGCTCGTCGGTGATGACCGAGAGCTCCTTGGCCGGATTGATGGCCACGCGGTAGAGATCGATCACCACCTCGCGGTTGCCGTCGGCGGTATTGAGTCCCTCGAAGCGCACCCAGCGCTCGGGCAGCGGCTGGGTGAACATCGCGGTGACCGAGGCCGTGCCGTAGGCGTAGTCGACCTTGAAGGGCTCGACGTAGGGTCCGCCGGTGGTGGCGTCCAGGATCGTGAGCGAGCCGTGTTTGGCGTTCACCGAGTACTGCGCGGCCGGCAGGGTCTTCGGGGTGGCGCTGGAGTCCTTCACCACCACCGACGAGACGTCCTGCTTGGCGAGCAGGTAGAGGCTGCCGGGGGTGACCGGGTTCGGCAGCGCCTCGGCGGTGACCGTGCCCGGGGTCTGGGCGGTGGTGGCGCCGTAGAGGGCGAGCGCCAGGTTGGTCGCGATGAGCTCCTCCAGCGTGCAGGCGAACTCGCCCTTCTTGGTCTTGATGAGCTGCAGGTCGGTGAGGCGCTGGCCGCTCACCGACTCCTGGTGCTCCAGGGTCTCCACCGAGAGGGAGACCTTGAGTTCGGGCACGTTGCCCACGTAGGCCAACCCCTGCGGGTTGCCGAGTGCGTCGCGGGCGCCGATGTAGACGCGCCCCTGTCCGGAAAAGTAAGGCATGGTCAGTCTCCTTTACGGGTCTTGATCGGGGTCTGGGGTTGGGGGTCGGCCGGCCGCGCGGCTCCGCGCTCGATCAGCCCCCGCGCGGTCCCGCGCTCGATCAACCATTCCGCCGCTGCCTCGTCGAGATCGAGGATCTCGCCGGGGGCGTGGAGTCGGCCGGCGTGGGTGTGTGGTTCGATGAGTTCGATGTGCATGGTGACTATCCTTTTTGGGTGAGGTCGGAGGCCAGGGTGCGGTAGCGGATCTCGTAGCGCGCGGGCACGGCCAGGGCTTGGCTGTCTGCGTCCTCCGCGTCCCACTCGCAGTCGATCTCGCGCACGCCCAGGGCCAGCCCGCCGAGGCTCGGCTCGGCCATGAGCGCGCCGTGCGCCGCGACGATGAGCGCGTCGGCCACGTCGAAGGCGTCGCCTTCGCGCGCGAGCGCGACCAGCCTCAGCGTCAGGGCACGCTCACACCGGTCGTTCGCTTGCGCGAGGACTTGATCGCCTTCGATGAACAGGAGGATCGCGGGGCTCGCCTCGCGCGGGAGCGGCACGGTGGGCTGGCGATGCAGCGGCGTCGGTGCGATCGCGGGACCGATACGCGCCACGATCGCCCGGACCAGGCGCTCGCGGACGGAGGACGTCATAGCCGGGTCAGCTTGGCCTGCATCTCGGAGCCGTCGCGCAGCTGGCGGACCTCGCGCACCCGATATGGGCTTCCCGCGATCTCCACCGTGTCGCCGGCGGCGAGGGTGAGCCAGGCGCTCGGGTACTCGAGGTGGTAGTCGCGGTTCAGTGCGAGCCCGTCGAGCGCCAGCTCATCCGGGGCGCTGAAGACGCACTGCACCGTGAGCGAACCCACCATGACGTCGGTGAGCAGCCCGGCGCGGCCGGCGGCCTCGTAAAGATCCGTCACCTGCGTCATCACGCTGCCGTCAGCTTCACCAGCACACCGGGCCGGTGGCACATGGGCAGCGGGTTGCTCTGGGTGTGCAGGTCGGTGCCGCGGTCGAACTTGCGCGGCTCCTGCTTGGCGTAGAGCGGCAGGCCCAGGGTGTTGACCGTCTCGTTGAAGTCGGCGGGCGCGACGTAGGTGGCGAAGGTGTCGACGGTGCCGAGCGGGAAGCAGTGGGCCTCGCCCGCCGCGATGAAGCGCCGGGTGGTGCCGGAGGCGTCGCTCGCCTGGCCGCGGTACTCCTCGAAGGTGATGCCGCCGAAGGTGAAGCCGCGGCGCATGTCGTTGATGAGCACCGCGCCCTGCTGCCAGTTCTTGTAGGCCTCCTCGACCTTGGCGTGGCCGGTCAGCGCGTCGAAGAACTCGGGCGAGCACAGGCAGTGCACGCCGGTCGAGAACTCGCCCGAGAGGTTGTCCTCGATGTGGCGCAACACCTCGGCGCACTTGCCCTTGACGTTGGTGTTGGCGTTGCCGAGGGCAAAGTTCACGGTCTTGGGAGTGATACCGAACTCGGTGTAGAGATTGACCAGCGGTGTGGCATCGGCATCGAGGATCTCGCCCTTCAGCGCCCCCATGCGCAGGTGCTCCAGGGTGATGGCGTGCTTGTTGCGCATGGTCTCCAGGTGGCGGGCGAGCACGCCGGCCACGCTTTCGGTCTCGGTCTCCTGCCCGAAGCTGCGGATGCCCTGGACCTCCTCGGGCAGCACCACGTCGTCGTGCGGGATGTGCGGCACGACGAAGGCGCGCATCGCGCGCTTGCCGCGCTTGCCCACGGTGCCGGGCGAGCCGGGCGGCAGGGTCGGCAGCAGGTTCAGCACGCCGTGCATCTCCTCCACCACGACCTGGCGGGTACGCACCGGCTTGATGGGGAACAGGTCCAGGGTCTCCAGCCGCCCGTAGCGGTTGGGGATCAGGTTGATGGCGGCGGTGAGGCTCGCCATCGAGAAGGCGGGATTGGAAAAGGGATTCTGCATGGTCAGGCTCCTTCACGAACAAGGATGCCGCGCGCTTCGAGGGCGGCGATGGCGGCGGACTGCTGCGCGGGCGTCAGCCCTGCAGGCCAGACCAGCGCATGGCGGGCGACGATGGCGTGGCGCGCGACGATGACCGCATCGAGGTCGGCGGTAGTGGCGTCGGCGTCGACGATCAGCACGCCGGCGGGCAGCTCAGTGCCGTCGGTGGCGGCCGGATCGAGCGCCTTCAGCTTGTTGGTGGCGGTCTCGCGGCCGACGACGCTGCCCAGGATGAGGCTCTGGCCGGCGGCGACCTTGCCTAAGTCGCGCGAGTACAGGTTGGGTGCCTCGTACTTCAGCAGGTCACCCAGATTCATCGGTTCAACTAGGGTCGGCATGGTTCACTCCTTTCCGGTGAGGTGCTTGACCGCCTTGATCAGCGGGTTGTGTTCGGGGGAAGCGCGGTGCGCGGCGTGCGCATCCGGATGGATCGCCGAACCGATCTCGGGGCTTTGGGTGCGGGCGGCGAGTAGCGCGCGGCGGACATCGGTTTCCGAAAGGCCTGCGGCCAGGAACTCGGCGGTGCGCTGCGGGCAGCCGCCGAGCTGGCACAGCTCGGCGATGGCCACGGCCTCGCGCCGGTCCGTCACGGTGGTGGCGGGCGTCTCGGGCGCGGGCGCCGCAGAGGCAGCAGCGGCGATGAGGGCCGTCTCGGGGACTTCGGGGGTCGGATCGGGGGATTGCATCGGGTCGTTCTCCTGTTTGGCGTAGGCGGAACCGGGACGCGTGCGGGGGGCCGGGTTCCGCGAACGGCCCTGCGGGTTCAAGAAGGTCGCGAAGACGGCGAGCAGCTGGTCGCGGCTCGCCACGGCGTCGGCGAGCCCGCTGGCTATCGCTTCCTCGCCGAAGAAGAGCCCGGCCTCGGTGGCGCGCACGGCGTCGGGGTCCAGCCCGCGCATCGCGGCCACGTGCCCGACGAACAGGCCGTAGAGGCGGTCCACCTCCGCCTGGAGGCGCACCAAAGCCTCGTGGTCGAGCGGCTCGTGGGGCGAAAAGTCGTTCTTGTGCCGGCCGGCGGTGATCGCCGTGTAGCGATAGCCCTGCTGGGCGTCGCGGACCGACTGGTCGACGTGCATGGCGATGACCCCGACCGAGCCCACACCGCCGGTGCGCGTGACGGCGAGATGCGAGGCGGCGCAGGCGATGGCGTAGGCGGCCGAAAAGGCGGAGTCGGCGGCGATCGCCCAGACCGGTTTCACGGCGTCGGCCGCACGAATGCGCTCGGCGAGCTCGAACACGCCGCCCGCCTCGCCGCCGGGGGAGTCCACGTCGAGCAGAATGCCGAACACGGCAGGGTCGGCGAGCGCAGCATCCAGACGGGTGCCGATCTCGCCGTAGCTCATGAGGCCGGAGGCGGCCTCCAGCCCCAGGGTGCGGCGCACCAGCGTGCCGTGGATCGGAATCACGGCGATGCCGGGCGGTGCCGCCACCTCCGGGCTCGCGGGCATCACCGCCGGTACGGCGGCTTCAACGTCGGGCAGACCGATGCGGGGACCGAGCACGGAGAGGATCACGTCCAGCTTCGAACGCGCGATGAGAAGTGGCGTCCCGTAGAGACGGGACGCCAGGTGTACGAGCTGCATGTCAGAGGTCCTGGATGTCTTGCGGCGGCACCGGGTCGGAGGCCGCCGCGGGTGGGTTGCGGTCGTGGCGCGGGTCGGAATCGAAGACGAGGCCGAGCGCATCGGCGCGGGCGTTGTCGGCGGCGATCTCCCGATCCACGTCCTCGGCGTCGTAGCCGAAGGAGGACACCGCCTCCGAGCGGGACAAGAGCCCCGCCCGGATCGCGGTGAGCATCGCGTTGAACTCCTTCTGCGGATCGACCCACTGCCAGCCCTGGGGAATCCACTTGCAGGCGAGCCAGGCGCGGCGCCGCGCGGCGTCCCGGGCGAAGCCGGGGAGCTTGAGCCGTCCCTCCAGCACCGCCTGCGCCATCCACGCGCGCCACACCGGGCGGCAGAGCTGGTGGACGATGACGCCGTGCTGGATCGCCTCGCAGCGGCGGCGAAACTCCAGCAGCCCCGCGCGGATGGAGGAGTAGTTCACCTGGGTGAGGTCGCCCGTGAGCTGCTCGTAGGTCACGCCCATCGCGGCGGCCACCGCGCGAAACTGCTGACGCATGAACTCGGCGTAGGAGCCGCCCACGTCGGCCGGCTGCGAGAACTTCACGTCCTCGCCCGGTTCGAGGATCTGCAGGGTGCCCGGCTCCAGCCCCGCCAGCGCCACGCCCGAGGCATCGGCCGGCCCTTCGCCCATCAGTGCGTCCTCCGGCTGGTCGCGGGTGACGAAGCCGGCGAACATGGCGGCGGTCTTCTTGCGCACCAGTTCCGCGTCGTCGTACTGGTCCAGCTCGTTGAGCTTCACCAAGGCCCGCGCGAGCCAGGGCTCGCCGCGGATCTGCCCGGGACGCAAGGGCCGGAACAGATGCACGATCTCGGCGGCGGGCACGCGCACCGTCTCCATGCCGCCGCCACCGGACATGGGCGCGAGCAGGCCGTCCTCCGGGTGCGAGCGGTACAGGTGGTAGGCCACGCGCCGGCCGAGCCGGTCGAACTCGATGCCGGCGCGGATCACGTTGCCGTTGTCGGCCAGCCGGTTGAGCGTCACCGGCAGGTGCTCGGGCTCCAGCACCTGGATCTGGAGCGCCACCGCCAGCCCGTCGTCCGGCCGCCGGTAGCGCAGCCGCACCAGTGCCTCGCCGCCTTCGAGCATGGCGCGACAGGCCAGGGCCTGCAGACCGTAGAAGTCGGTGAGCCCCTGGGCATCGGCCTCCTCGGTCCAGTCGCGCCAGAGGGCCTGGATCGTCTCGCGCAGGCCCGGGTCCTCGATCAGCGACTGCGGCTTGATACCGGTACCGATGGCGTTGGCCACGAAGGCCTCGATGCCGGCGGCCGCCCAGGCGTTGCGGCGCACCAGGTCACGGCTCTTGGCGCGCAGCTCCGTCTGAGTCGTGAGCAGCGCGGCCACCGCGCCGGGGTTGCCCGGCATCCAGGCGAGCGCGCGTCGCCCGGCGCCCACGCCGTCGTAGGTGGGGGTCGCGCCGAAGGCGAGCTTGAGGCGGCTCCAGAAGCCCATCACAAAACCTCCGGGAGAGGTTTTGGACGCGCGCCAGCGCGCCCGTCAGGGGGCAAAACAGGGATGTTTTGCATCACAGCCCCTTGCCCGTGGTGACCCGGATCTGGCGCAGCTTGGGTCGGCCCGCCTCGCGGGCGAGCGCCGCATCCACCTCGCGCAGGGCCGCGCGCAGCTCATCCACCGAGCGGTACTCCACCGTCTTGTCGCCGAAGGTGACGCGCCGCTCGCCACGCGCCAATGCCCGCTCCAGCGCCTCGCGATCGGCCGCCGTGTAGGCCATGGTCAGACGCCCGCCAATGCGGCCAACTCGAGGACCAGCTCGGTCTGGGCCGTGTTGCCGTTCTTGAAGGCGATGCGCACGAAGCGACCGATGGGCCGGCCCTGGACGGTGAAGTAATCGCTGCCGCCGTTGGGTTCGTACCAGGCGACATTCGCATCCGGATGGATGCCCGCCGCGGGCAACCAACGCACGCCGTCGATCGAGCTCTGGATCTCCATGGCTTCGTTGCGCGAGGCGGCCCCCGCCTTGCGGGCGACGACCAGCGTGTAGGGATACCCGACGCCGAGGTCGACCGGGTCGGTGGTCACGGAGGCTGCACGTGCCAGCGCGCCGATCGTGAAGACCTCGACTCGGGAGGCGGCCACCGCGCCGGCTCCGTCGGCGGCGAGCAGTCGCCCGAACGCGTCGCAGGCGATCGGCCGTCGCTCGTCGAGACCGGTCTCCGGGTTGTGAAAAATGCCTTCGATCACGCTCATGTTCAGCTCATCCAACGACTCTTGACGACGGACCGGCGCCGGATGCGTCGGCCCGAAACGACGACGCCCCCGGAGTCGGGGGCGTCTTCTGCGGTTACGGTGTGTTCGTCCTGCTCGGGCGGTGCGGCGATGCCCAGTTGTCTTTCCATCTCGCGCCAGTGGCGCTCCTCGAAGCGGTCGAGACCGCTCGCTGCCGCGGCGGCGCGGGCGTACACGTAGCAGTCCAGCGCCTCGTTGCGCTCGCGTAGCTTCTGCCACTCCCGCACCGGAAAGCCGTTGCGGTCACGGCGGGTTATCAGCTGCTCGGCGCAGAGCTGCTGGATGTACTCGGCGTCGACCTTGGGCAAATGGACGAAGCCCGCCGGGTAGATCGGCGTGGTGCCGTCGTCGGCCACATCCGCGCTCTTGCGCAGGTTGTTGTAGAACTCGAGCTTGGCGAGCCCCACCGCCACCGAGTACACCTTGATGCCCCGGCGCAGCTTCTTGCCGCCCTGCGAGACATCGACGGCGGTGGGCGTGCCGATCAGGGCCGCGCCGCGCGGCACCCCCTTGATCGCCATCAGTCGACTGTCCCGGCAGGCGCGCACGAAGGCGTAGGCCTCCTGGGTGGCGAAGCCGGTGTCGAGCGCGAAGCGCGCCAGCGGAACCTGGTTGCCGGATTCGTGCGTCCAGGTCTCGTCGATCAGCTCGGACAGCCGCTTCCACACCGCATCCCGCGCGGTGTCGCCCATCAGCACGCGGTGCTCGACGAGCCAGGACGCCTTGCCGCGCCCGAAGGCCCAGATCGAGGTCTCGATGCGATCCTTCTGCACGTCGGCACCGCCCACCAGCAGCAGGCCGCCCATGGGGACCGTGCCGATGCGGTAGTCCTCCCGCCGCTCGATCAGGCGCTGCCAGTCGGGCGCTTCGCCTTCCTCGACCCAAGTCTCGCCGAGCTCGGTGTTCTTGAAGGTCTTGATCGCGGCGGCCGAGCCGGACTCCTTGCTGACCGCACTCTCCCACGCGCTCGCGATGTCGCGCCACGAACGCCAGCCCACCGGGCTGTAGAGCGACGAGAGATGGAAGCCCGCCGTCTTGACGCCGTTCTCCGGCGCCATCGCGCGCCACTCGCCGTGCTCCAGCATCCAGGTCTTGTGATGCTCGGCGATGGGCGTATCGCAGGACTCGCACACATAGGCCGCCGTCTCCGGCCGGCCCTTCTCCCAACGCAGCTGCTCGAAGCGCAGCCACTGGCGGTGGGAGCAGTGCGGGCACGGCACGAAGTAGCGGCGCTGGTCGGATGCCTCGTACTCGCGCTCGACGGCGCTCGCCCCGGCGATGGTCGGCGTCGAGACGATGAAGATCTTGCGCCGCGCGAAGGTGCGCGTGCGCGCCTCGGCGAGCGAGATCGCATCGCCTTCGCCCTCGACGTCGAGCGGGTAGCCGTCCACTTCGTCGAGGAAGAGATACCGCACCGGCATCGAGCGCAGGCCCACGGCGCTATTCGCGCCGGTCATCACCAGCACGCCGCCGCGGAACTCCTTGGCGAGGATGGTGTTGCCCGAGTCGCGCGAGCGTGCCGGGGCGATCAGCTCGGAGAGCACCGGCGACTCTTCGATCAGCGGGTCGATGCGCTGCTTGGAGTTGCGCTTGGCCATCTCCACGGTGGGCCAGACCGCCATCATCGGCCCAGGCGCGTGGTGGATGACGTAGCCGATCCAGTTCGAGCCGGTTTCCGTGGCGCCCACCTGTGCGCCTTTCATGAACACCACGCGCTCGACCGGCGAGGTCGGCGACAGGCAGTCCATGATCGCCTTGAGATACGGCGTGCGGCTGGTGCGCCAGCGGCCCGGCTCGGCCGAGGACTTGCTGGAGAGCATCCGGTGCCGGTCGGCCCACTCGGAGACGGAGAGCAGCGGATCGGGCGTCAGTCCTTCGCGCCAGGCGCGCTCGATGGCGTCGAAGCCCTCGTAGACGAAGTCGTCCATCACAAATTCGTCGGGAACGAATTTGGACGCGCGCCAGCGCGCCCGGCAGGGTGAAACACAGGGATGTGTTTCATCAATCGACGCGGACCTTCAGTTCACCGAGCTCGGCGAGGTGCTCGCGCACCGCCGCCTCCAACGCGACGTGCAGCGCGTGTGCGTCCATGCCGAGCCGGGCCGCCATCTGCGCCGAGATGCGCGCCGGCCAGTTGAGCCAAGCGTCGCGCTCGGTGCGCGCGAGCTTGAACACGTGGGCGATGGCCTGGTTGCGATCGACCAGCTCGCCCTTGAGGCGGGCGAGGCGCACCTTGTTGGTCTGCGCCTTGACCACCTCGTTGACCGTGCGCGCCTGCAGCAGCGACGTGCCGCCCGCGGGCAGCCCGGCGGCGAGGTTCGGGGCCGGATCGTCCGACACCCGCACCTTC
>JAJZVM010000041.1 GCA_021845645.1 Bacillota bacterium | reverse complement strand
CGACTTGGGAGTGGAGGGGGCCGACGTCGATGGCGATTGAGCTCACCGAGCCGCGTACTCGCCGCTCTCAGCGCGCAGGCTTTCCGCCGGTCGCTCCGCAACAGGAATTTCGCCGCGACATCCAGGGTATGCGCGCGCTTGCCGTCATCCTGGTCATCGGCAATCACGCCTACATACCTGGGTTCGCTGGCGGCTACACCGGCGTCGACGTCTTCTTCGTCATCAGCGGCTACGTCATCACCCAACTGCTCCTGCGCGAGGCACCGAAGGGCCTGCGCCGCGGGCTCGCGGACTTCTACGCCCGTCGCATTCGGCGCATCGTGCCTGCAGCGACCGCGACACTCGTCGGGACGATGCTCGTCGCCGCGTTGGTACTCGGGCCAAGCATCAACCCCGACCTGCCGGGAGACGTGCGCTGGGCAGCGCTGTTCGCCGCGAACCTCCGCCTGATCGCGACGGGCAGCAACTACTTCGTGCCAGGCATCCACCCTTCGCTGATCACGCAGTTCTGGTCACTTGCGGTGGAAGAGCAGTTCTATCTCGTCTTTCCACTGGTCGTCTTCCTGATCGCGCGTTTCACGGCACCCAGACACCGCCTGCGGGTGCTCTCGATCACCCTCGGCGCCGCCATCGCGCTCTCCGCGCTTTGGTCTATCCACATCTCCGCCAGCGACCCGACCGCCGCGTACTATTCGCCGTTCACACGGTTCTGGGAACTCGGTCTCGGATGCTTTCTCGCGACCTTGACCACGCAAAGGCCGACGAGGCCCCTCTGGAGCGAACGCCTCGCAGTCCTGCTTGGACTCGCGCTGCTCGTCTTCGCGCTAGCGGGGCTGAACGCGACGAGCACCTATCCGGGCTGGCTCGCCTGGCTGCCCTGCGGCGCGGCCGCGCTGTTCATCTGGGCCGGCGCAGGCGGCGCGCGCAACGTGGTGACGAGGTTCTTGTCGGCGCCGCCCCTCGTCTACCTCGGCACCATCTCTTACTCCCTCTACCTGACGCACTACATCTGGGTGACGCTACCGGGACAGCTCGCCTCGCCGCTCACGGGATGGCCGTGGACGCTGCTCGAACTCGGCGGCACCTTGACCACGGCGATGCTCTCGTACCACCTGCTGGAGAACCCGATCCGCCGGTCCAAGCGGCTCGCCGCCGATGGCGTCGCGATCGTGCTCGTGCTTCTGGTCTCTATCGCCGCGTCGTGGACGGCCGCGATCATCGCCCAGCGGATTGCGCACCTGGGCTGACCCTTCCCGCCTCGCGCGGTGCGCGAACGGCAAGCCCTTTGGGCCTACTGCCAGCCCGTGATTTCCGCGGGATTCCGAGGCGCCAGCTGCACATGGTAGATTAGGGCCATCTCACGGATCACGTAGGTCGCGACCACATTCTCGCCTATGTAGGAGTAGTGGATGCCGTCAGGTTCCCGGAGCGACGCGCTGCTGCCGTTGACCACCGCATCAGCCTGGAAGTTTCCTTGGGGGTTCGAGAACAGATTCCACGTTGAAACGAAGGTGGCGTTCGGCTCTGAAGTCACCACCGTCTGGTAGATGGTGTTCAGGAGCCCTATCCCCTGGCTGTAGTAGGTCGGCCCCATGACCGGCAGCCCGACCCACAGGACATACGCGCCGCTTGCCGTTGCCTCGCCCACCAGCTGGCGCACCCGGTCGAGGTAGGCGTTTTGCCATGCCGTCGTCGGGAACTCTACCGCCGAGCCCTGGACATCCATGCCCTGCTCGTCGTCGCCGCCGAGGCTGATAAGCACGAGCTGCGGGTGATATGCCTGCAGGTACACGGCGAGGTGGGCCGGCCAATCATAGTAGGCCGAGTTCGCGAGGCCTGAGGCGGACTTATCCATCTGGACGAGACGGAGGCCGGAAGACGGTGCGACCTCGCGCAGGAGACCCCAACCGAGGTCGTTGCCGAGCGAGTCGCCGATCTCGAGTACCGTACAGCTGCCGACGGGCGTCGACGCAGCCTGGGCGCCCAGCGAGAATCCACATCCCCCACCTGCATGGGCGCGCGTGACCTCGCCGAAGACCGCTCCGGGCACGGTCGGTGCGGTCGGCGTCGTTGCGTGCACCCTCGTCTTGGCATGGCCACGGGTCCTGCCCCCGTGCGTTCCGCGCACAGCCGCGGGCAAGGGCCCAGTTGGCGGCGGCATGGCGTGCACGATCAAGGCGGTGGTGACAAGTGCCGTCAGAGCTGCCAGCAGCGCCACACGCAAACCCCAATCCGCAGTTCTCCGCGCCATCAGGAAGGCCCCATTCGCAGCGACTGTAGCGAGCTGCGGACATAATTCGACTCGTGACGCGGCAAGACGGGAGAGAAGGTCAGCCCCATCGCGCTCATGCCGCCCATGGGACATGACCGGCTGGTTGAAGCCGCCGCGCCTGAGGCGCGGATGCAAGCCCCTATCCGGTTGAGACTACGCGGGTCCAGCATGGGACTCACATCCCATGGACGCTCATTCGCCCAGACTCGGGACCAACTCCTGCGCGCGAAGGACGCCGAGCTCAAAAATGCCGGGTGCGTACCCACGCCGTGGCGGCAGGCACCTCCGCAAGCGGCGCCCGAGCGTCGTGCCATGCCGATCCACGGTCTGACGCTCCGGCTGCGGATCTCCCGCGGTGCTGTTCGGCTCAGGGAGGGGCGGATGACGATGCCGAGCCCGAACCACTCCTAAAACCTCGGCGCAGGAGAGGTGGCTGGCACACTCACGCCTCGACCGCGACCTCGGAGCCCGGCCGCCGCCTCCCAAGAGACAGTGCGAATACAGCCGTCGCCGCCACATCGACGAAGGCCATTCCGCCGAAGAGGGCCGTCTTGCCATCGGCCATCGCCAGTCCTCCGAGAACCGGCCCGATGGCCGACGCCAGGCCCCATACGATGTTCTGCAGGGTAAAGAACGTTGCCCGCTGGTCGCTCGGCGCATAAAGAGCAATGATCGCCTGCTGTACCGGCGAGAGCAGCACCTCTCCGATGGTAAAGACGACATTTGTGCCGATCCACGCCGCCGGTGCCACCGCGAAGATGAAAGCCGCGTTGGTGATGGCGTAGAGCGCCGCACCGCCAATGAATCCGACTGCGAGCGGCCTTCTCTCCTGCCAGCGGCTGAGGAACGGCTGAAGCAGTACGACCGTGATCGCGTTTGCGGAGATCATATAGGCGAAGAGATGGGCACCGTCCGCATAGTGCAGGCCCAGGTACTGCGGCAGCGACGACTCGATCTGGCTGTAGGTGATGGCGACCAGGAACATGCCGACAAAGGGCCAGAACAGAAGCGGGTTCGCAACCCCCCGCCCCATGTGCCTCAGGCTGTCGAGGGCGCTCGCGCCCGAAGGAGCTTCACCGGCCTCCCGCGGCACGAGCGCGATGATCACCACGACCAAAGCTGCCTGGGCCGCTGCCGCCAGCAGGAACGGCAGCGGCGAGCGGCCCGAACCCAGCATCGCGCCGAGAAGCGGACCGATCGCGGCGCCGATGTTCATCGCCCAATAGTTGAAGCCGAATACCCGCACGCGGCGGGGCTCCGGCGTGAGATCGGTGAGCAGCGCCTGGAAGGCCGGACCGGAGAGCGCCCAGGACATCCCCGTGAAAATCTGCAAGGCAGCGAACGTGCCGATGCTGTGCGCGTAGCCGAAGCCGATGAGGCCGATCAGCTGGACGAGCGACCCGGCGATCAGCGACGGCTTCCGGCCGAGCCGGTCCGAAAGCGGCCCCAGGAGAAAACTCGAGACGAGGCTCGACACCGCCGCCAAACCGATCACGAGACCCACCGTCGCCGGGCTTGCACCGGTCACGGTATGCATGTAGAGCGCAAGGAACGGCATGACCATGAACCGGAAGGCGGCTCCGAAGCCGTCTCCCGCTATCAGGATCCAAACCACAGCCGGAATACGCTGGTTCACAAATCCTCCTGGCGGGTCGCATGGGCCATCAGTCTACCTGATCAGCGCTGTGCGTGCCACTGGAGGCAAGCCGAACATTCGTGCGCAAAACACCGTCCCCCGTCGCGAGCGAGAGGAAAGTCCTTCAGACGACTCCTCTGCGCCCCGGAGGTCCGGGAGACCCCATACGAACAAGGCCCTGCTCCACTTAGAGAGGGGCCGCGATCATCTCGGCATCCTCAGGCGAAATCAAGCGAAGTCGTAATTGCGATGCTCCCGCCAATGCTCACCGCCACTGGGCAATGGGCCTGATGGACGCTGTAGGCGCGCATTGCGGCCTGTCTATAGTCTTCAGGACAGTTCCCAAGACGATAGGACACATGGATGCGCTTGAGTACCAGCACTCCGTTCTCCAGTTCCACCTCACCCGTCGCCTCAGCGCTCAGCTTTCCGTCGCTTGCATCTATTTTGCGCGCCTCCAGCGCACCTCCTAAGGTTCCGGTCAGTCAGCCGGCGGCGGTAGCTACAATGTAGTCCAAGGTGGACGCACGCTCTTCGGTGCCCTCCGGCGCACCATAGTGCCTGCGGATTGGGCCATGCGTGCCGAAGATGACCGGGCTCGTCTCCCCCGGCAGATACGCCTGGCGCAGGCCTCCCCGAAGACGCTCCACCTTCACCTGGGACGTATAGAACACATCTGACATATTACTGCCGCCTCTCTCCTGGCTGCCGTCTTCTGGGCCTCTCCCGCTCATCAGAAGTGACCTGCACTCATGCGCGCTGTAACCCGTAGTAGTGCGTTCCGTGACCAAAGTACAGTTCTGCTGCTTCCATCAGTGTCTCGGACAGTGTCGGGTGCGGATGGATGGCCGCAGCCAAGTCCTGTGCCCGCACCCCAAGCTCGACGGCGAGGACACCCTCAGCAATCATCTCGCCAGCGCCCGTACCCGCGATGCCAACGCCGAGCACGGTATCGCTGCCCTCTTCCACGACGAGCTTCGTCATGCCCTCGCTGCGGCCCTCGGTCCAGGCGCGCCCAGACGCCGCCCAGGGGAATGCGGCAGTGCGCACCCTCCGACCCTGGGATGTGGCTTGCATCTCGGTCAAGCCACACCAAGCCACCTCCGGGTCTGTGTATACGACGCTCGGCACTGCCTTCGGCTGGTAGCGCTGCGGTCGTCCGGCAATCACCGCGGCGGCCACCCTTCCTTCGCTCGAGGCCTTATGCGCCAGCAGCGGCGCACCGGTGAGATCTCCTACCGCAAAGACGCCGCCGGCACTGGTGCGTCGCTCGGCGTCCACTGACACGAATCCCTTGTCATCCAGGCCGACCCCTATGCTCGCAAGGCCGAACCCTTCAGTGTTCGGCCCCCGTCCAACCGCGACGAAGACCTGGTCGTACTCCTGTTTGGAGCCGCTTGCGAGTTCCACCCGCACGGCATTGCCCGTATCTTCCGCCGCCAGGACCCGCGTGCCGAGCATCATCTCGGCAATCTGTCCCTTCAACTTGCGTTCGAGGACACGGGCTAGATCGCGATCCATTGCGGGAAGGAGCCCGTTCGTGACCTCCACCAGTGTCACTTGAGCCCCGAGAGCCGCGTAGATCGTGGCGATCTCGGTGCCAATGTACCCGCCACCGACGATCAGCAACCTGTGGGGAACGCGATCGAGGGCCAGCGCGGATGAGGCATCCGCGATGCGGGGGCTACCAATGGCGAGCTGAGGCAAGTCAAGCGGGTGCGATCCGGTCGCCAGCAGTAGGTTCTCAAAAGAGACTTCCTGTGAGGACCCGTCGGTAGCGGACACCCGTGCTCTGTGCGCACTGAGGAGAGTCCCCCTGCCCTGCACGTAGCGGATCTTGCGTGTCCGAGAGAGTCCCCCAAGGCCCGCGGTGAGCCGCTTCACAACGTCTTCCTTCCACTGCCGCAACCGTGCGACGTCGATCGACGGATCTCCGAACTCGATTCCCATCAGGTGCGCCCTGTGACTCTCGCGGACGACGCTTGCGGCATGCAGCAACGCCTTCGAGGGGATGCATCCGCGGTAGAGGCATACACCTCCGGGATTCTCCTGCACGTCACAGAGCACCACACGAAGTCCCTCATCCGCTGCGGCGAAGGCTGCCGCGTATCCACCTGGTCCGCCGCCGAGGACGAAGAGGTCTGCGGGCGGCTCGGCGCATGCCATCCATCTCACCCCTCCATGTGCATGCCGTTGGCTTAGCCCTTCAGACCAACCCCCACTGCGCCCCAGGAGACGTACTTCGTCTCTAGGAAGGCATCGAGTCCCTCTACGCCTCCCTCTCGCCCGAGCCCAGACTCCTTGAAGCCTCCGAATGGTGCCTGTGCCGTCGACGGTAGACCATCGTTGAGCCCGACGACGCCGTACTCGAGCGCCTCCGCCACACGCCAAGCTCGGCTCGCATCGCGCGTAAAAAGGTAGGCGGCCAGACCGAACTCCGTGTCATTGGCTGTCTGGACCGCTTCGGCTTCCGAGCGGAAGCTGCTCACCGCCAGCACAGGGCCGAATGTTTCCTCGTGCATCACCTTCATGTTGAGGTTGACGCCGCCCAAAACGGTCGGCTCGACAAAGTAACCCCGACCTGGCATCCCGTGACCGCCTGCCGTCACGCGCGCACCGTGGGCGATCGCGTCCTGAATGTGCTCGAGAACTTTCTCCCGACCCGCTTCGTCGATCATCGGGCCCACCGCGACACCGGGGTCGAGGCCGTAGCCGACACGCAGGTTTTTGACCGCCTCCGACGCGCGAATCAGGAATTCATCTACGATGCTCTCCTCTACCAGAACTCGGTTGGCCGCGATGCAACTCTGGCCGCCGTTGCGGAATTTCGCCACCATGAGGTTGTCGATAACGACGTCAAGGTCTGCGTCGGCAAACACCAGCACCGGCGCCTGACCGCCCAGTTCGAGCGAAAGGCGCTGCATGTTGCCCGCAGCCCGCTCCATGAGGTACTTCCCGACTTCGGTAGAGCCAGTGAAGGTGATCTTGCGCACCCTGGAGTCCGCAAGCCACACGTCGCCAACGCGCCGCGAACGAGACGATGCGACGATGTTGACGAGCCCTGCAGGCGCCCCGGCCTGCTCGAGCAGTTCGCCCAGCCGCAAGGCGGTCAGCGGTGTCGCCGAGGCGGGCTTCATGACCACGGTGCAGCCCGCGGCGATCGCCGGCGCCACCTTCCGCGTGATCATGGCGGCCGGGAAGTTCCAAGGCGTAATCGACGCCACCACGCCCACCGGGTGACGCAGGACGACGAGACGCTTCTCGGCCTTCGTTGCGGGAATCGTGCGCCCGTAGACGCGCTTTGCCTCCTCGGAGAACCACTCGATGAAGCTCGCCGCGTAGGTTACCTCGGCGTCCGCATCCGCGAGCGGCTTGCCGTTCTCGATCGTCATCAGCCGACACAGATTCTCGCGATCGGCCTCCACGAGGTCATACCAGCGACGCAGCAGGCGGCTGCGCTCCTGCGCCGTCGTCTTCCGCCAAAGCGTGAAGGCGCGCGCCGCCGCCTCGACAGCTCGTTTCGCGTCCGCCTCGGTTCCATCGGCGACCCGGGCCACTTCTTCCTGCGTTGCAGGGTTCTCGACGCTGAACGTGTTCGCGCCGTCCGCGTCCTGCCATGCACCATCGATCAGCAACTTCGTCGGAGCCGTCCAGTCCGTCAGAACACTCATGCCGCGTTCTCCTCCTTGCGCTCTCGTCAGCGTCTGCTCGCGCAACGGCGATCAGATCAGGCGTCGATCCGCACGAGCACCTTGCCGTGCACTTCCCCGGCCGCCGCCGCCAGAAGGCCATCCGGCACCAGCCGCTCGAGCGGGATGACGCGGTCCACGAGCAGTGGCGCGAGATCCCGCACGCCGAGCAGCCCGAGCGCCTCCGGCAGATCGGTCGAACATACGTGCGCATTGCTGGTCCGCACCGTGATCTCACGCTGGACCAGCCCGTGGAAGTCGAACGAAATGGCACCGGTCTGGAGGCCCACGACCATGAGGGTGCCGGTGCGCCGCAGAAGGCCCACCGCTGCCTCGATCACCGTCTCACGACCCGTGCACTCGACGACCGTCGCGGCTCCCTTGCCCCCGGTCGCCTGCATGACGATGCCACGCAGGTCCGCCTCGCCGAGAGCGACGACCGAGTCGGCTCCAAGCGTGCGAGCGCGCGCGAGCGCCCCGGGATCGACGTCCACGGCGATGACGGGTATGCCCAGGCTCTTCGCGACCGCCAGGTAGAGCGAGCCGATGCCGCCCACGCCGAGCAGGACAAGCGGCTCACCCTGCGCATGCCCGGTGCGTCTGACCGCGTGGACCGCCACCGCAAGCGGCTGCGCCAGAGCCGCGTTGTCCTCGGATGCACCATCGGGGACCGGGGCGCAGATCGCGGCCGGGACGGTCACGCGTTCCGCCAGCCCCCCGTCCTCCTGAAAGCCGTGCGTGTAGTAGCGCTCGCACATGTTCGTCTCGCCCCGCCGGCACCAGTCGCACGTGCCGCAGGAGACGCCCGCGCCGCTCGCGACGCGGTCTCCGATGCGGAGCGAGTGGACGCCCTCGCCAACCCTGACCACCCGGCCGACGAACTCGTGCCCGATGGTGATCGGCGCCTTGCGCCCGGTTTGCGGATGGGCTTCCAGCGGTATGAGGTGCGGTCCCTTCGTGTACTCGGCCACGTCCGTGCCGCAGATTCCGGCGCGGGTGACCTCGATGGTGATCTCGCCACGCTGTGGATCGCGCGCCTCCAGGACGTCCTCGACGCGCACGTCCTGCCGCCCGTAATAGACCGCCGCCTTCATAGTTCCGCCTCCGTCCGCCAGTCTGATTCCACGTCACCGCACAGCGACCAGGACCTTGCCGTGCACCTCCCCCTTGGCGGAGGCCACAAGACCGTCCTTGACCAGATCCGCAAGTGGGATGACTCTGTCCACGATCCATGGCGCCAGCTCGCGCTCCGAGAGGAGCCGCGCCGCTTCCGGCAGATCGACCGCGTTGATCAGCGCCTGGCTTGTCGCCACGGTGATCTCATCGACCACCAGACGATGCAGGTCGAGGGTGGCAGGGCGCGTCTGCAGGCCGACGAGCATCAGCGTGCCGCCGCGCTCCACGAGTGGCACAGCGGCCTTGAGCGCGTCCTCGCGCCCGCTGCACTCGACCACGGTCGCGGCAGAAGGCTCCCCTGTGAGACGCCGCAAGGCGCCCGCGAGTTCCTCGTTGCGGAGGTCCGCGACGCCGTCAGCCCCCAGGGCTTCGGCGCGCCCCAGGGCGACAGGATCGGGGTCCGCGACGTACACCGTCTGCCCTCGGCTCTTCGCTACCGCAAGGTAGAGGGAGCCGATGCCCCCTGCCCCGAGCAGGAGCATGGGCTCGCCGCTGCGGTGCGGAGTTTGGTGGAATGCGTGCATGGCTACGGCCAGCGGCTGCGTCAGGGCTGCGTTGTCGTCCGTGCAGCCATCCCCGATCAGCGCGCAGCTGCCTTGCGGCACCAGCACGAGCTCCGCGAGCCCGCCATCCGCCTGGAGCCCCAGAGCGTGATATCCTTCACAAAGATTCGTCTGCCCGCGCCGACAGAATCGGCACTTGCCGCACGGAACCACCGCGCTGGACGCCACCCGGTCCCCCGGCGCGAAGCCCTCTACGCCGGGCCCCACCGCCACGACCCTTCCCGTGAACTCGTGCCCGATCGTGAGCGGCACCGAGCGGCCGCTCGCAGGGTGTGGTGCCCTAGGGATAAGGTGCGGCCCTGTCAGGTACTCGGCGACGTCCGTGCCGCAGATCCCGCACCGGGCTACGGAGACGAGGAGCTGGCCCGCACCCGGCTCACGCGGGGCGTGGATGTCTCCGATCCGCACATCCTCGCGCCCGTGGTAGACAGCCGCTTTCATGTCCGTTCCGGGCGTGCCGCCACGTCCAGCCCGGCCATTTCTTCCACCATCCGCACTACGGACGCGACCTCCTGCTGGCCGAAGCCCCTCCGCGCGGCCGCACGGAGGAGATCGCCCGCCTGAAGGGTCAGAGGCGCCTCGACGCCAAGTCGTCGAGCCTCCGCGAGGGCGAGGTCGACATCCTTCAGCATCATCTCCGTCGTGAACCACGGCTGCTCGGGCGGTTCCTGCACAAAGGGGATGCGGTACTTCAGCATCGGCGACGCAAGAACGGTGCCGAGCATTGGCTCGATGGCGACATCCCTGCCCAGCCCCGTGCGCTCGGCAATCGCCAGTCCCTCGGCGAAGCCCAGAAGCTGCACGGGGATACTCAGGTTGAGCGCCAGCTTGAACGCGAGCGCCTGGCCCAGGCCGCCAATTTTCTCGATCCTGCCCAGATGGCGCAAGACGCCTTCGACGCTGGCGAGGGCGGCCTCGTCCCCTCCCACCAGGATCACCAGGGTGCCGCTCTCTACAGCGGGGACGCTGCCCGATACAGGCGCCTCTATGCGCTGCGAACCGCGTGCCGCCGTCGCATGGCCGAGCTCCACGCTCAGCTGCGGGCTTATCGTGCTGAAGTCCACCCACGCCTGTCCGGTCCGAAGCCCGGCCAGGATGCCTGCGTCGCCAACCGCCACCTCCCGGACGGCGCGGTCGTCAGCCACCATGGACATCACGACGTCCGTCTCCTCCGCGACCTCGCGCGGCGACGACGCCACACGCATGCCCAGGTCCCGCTCGATTGCGGCGGCCTTGGCCGCAGAGCGGTTGTAGCCGACGACCTCGAAGCCAGCCGCAGCAAGCCTGCGTGCCATCGGCGCCCCCATCACGCCCAAACCGACCATGCCTACACGCATCGCATGTAGCGCCTCCTCCGGATTCCTAGTCGTCTGGACACGTCAGGCGCCGTTGGCCTTGGCCAGAACGCGCTCCTCTTCTGCGCTGCCCACGCCGGATGCAGGCACGTTTCGGCGTCTCTTGGCGTGTCGGTGCACGATACCCACGAGGCCGTCGCTCGCGAAGATGCCGACTGCAATCAGGATGAAGCCGTAAATCACCCGGTCGATCTGGGGTGCAATCGCCATCTGCCCCGCCGCGATCTGCAGCACCGTCGAGAGACCCATGACGATGAGCGTGCCGATGATGGGGCCGATCCAGCTGCCCGCCCCACCCGCGACCGCCATCAGCACCACCTGCAGGGTTATGAGGTCCGAGAAGATCGTCTCCGGATAGATGAACTGCTGCTGGAAGGCATAGATGCCACCCACAGCGCCGGCGACGACGGCTCCCGCAAGAAAGGCGAGGAGCTTCACGCGCATCGTACGGATACCGAGCACCTCGGCGGCCGGCTCGTCCTCGCGTATCGCGACGAGCGCGGCACCCCAGCGCGATCGCTGCACGTAGAGGGCTAGCGCGATCGCGACGACCGCCACCAGGATGAAGGCGTCGAACCAGACGCGCGTCGCATTGTCTTCAGAGATCGAGAGGGTCGGAAGCATCATGCCTCCCGCCCCGTTGGTGAAGCTGACCGCGTCGGCGATGGCCATGAAGATGAAGGAACTGACAAAGGTGAAGATGCCGAAGTAGGCGCCGCGCAGGTTGAGCGAGACAACACCGACGAGCAGTCCGGCCACGGCGCTTACGACCATCCCGAACAGTATCGCGGGCACCACCGCCAGATGCAGCACCGTCGCCGCGACGCCTGCCGAAAGACCACCTATGCCGAAGAACGTGACCATGCCCAGGTTCAGGTAGCCGCCGTAACCGCCAAGGATCGTCCATCCTTCCGAAAGCGCGATGTACATAACGATCGGCGTCAGGATGCTGACCAACCCCGCGTTGAGCATCCAGGCACCTAGCGCGAAGACCACCCCGACCGCCATAACGATGAGCAGTCGCGACCGGGTATACTTCTGATCCGCAAAAGACGCGCGCTTTGCCATCATATGTCCTCCATAGCCGCACTAGATCGAGCGGTACCGCAGCATAGCGGTCCTGCTCCGCCAGATCAGGGCCAGCGCCAACACCGCGTACACGACGAGGTTCTGGTCGCTAAACGGCAGCCAAAGTCCGGCCAACGTCTGCAGCACGCCGAGTAAGACGCCCGCGGCGAGCGTGGTCAGGAGATTGTCGACTCCGCCGAGGACCACGACGACGAAGGAGATGATCAGCCACGCGTCCTGGTCCTGGGGCGAGAACGGGAACAGCATGGCGAGGCCAAAGCCCGCAATGCCGGCTAGAGCTACCCCAATGACGAATATCATCGTGCGCGCCCGGCGTACGTCGAGCCCGCAGAGCGCCATCGCGTCCTCGGACTGCGCCGTCGCCCGGATCATCTTGCCCATGGCGGTGCTTCTCAGGTAGGCCCAGAGCAGCGCCATCAGCACCACGCCGACGATCGCCACCCAGACTTGCACCGTGGAGACCATGATCGGTCCCACCTGCAGGGACTGCTGCGTCATGCCCGTCGTCAGCGAGACCGTGTTCGCGCTGTAGACCCAAGACGTGATGTTGGTGATGACCTGGGCCACTCCGAACAGCACCAGCAGCGTGATCGTGTCGCTCTTGCTGCGGAGGTAGGTCAGCAGCACGCGATCGAGAAAGCCGCCCAAGAGACCGAAGGCGACGATGACCACCACGAGGCCCAGGAACGGGTTCATGTGGAACTTAGTGTACAGGGACAGGAGAATGAACGAGCCCAGGACGATCAGCGTCCCCTGCGCCACGTTCATCGTCTTGCCGAAGCCCATCGTGAAGGTGAGACCGATGCCGGTCATGCCGTACATGATGCCTACGAGAAGGCCGCTGATCAGCGTGTTCACAATGATGGTCGCCATCATTTCGGCCTCCTTTACTCGTCTTCCGCCACTAGTCGGACGTTGAGCCACTCGCTCACCAGGTCGTGGAGCCTGCCCGCGAACTGCTCGGCGGGTCCCGACACACGGTTCTGGCCGGACTCGATCGTATAGATGTAGTCCGCGACGCTGCCGGCGGCCTCGATGTCCTGATCCACCAGGAGGATCGTCTTGCCCTGGCTGCGCCAGGCCTGCATGGCGTCGTACGCCACGTCCACGAGGTTCGGCGCCACACCATTCGATGGCTCGTCTACCAGCAGTACGTCCGGATCGGTGAGCATCACACGCGCCAGTTCGAGGATTCGCTGCTGCCCGCCGCTCAGGGAACCCGCGAGTTTGCGCCGTAGCCCGCGCAGGATCTGATACTGCTCGTAGGCACCGTCGATGGCTTCGCGGAATCTTCGCCGATCGCCACGCAGCACGGCGGCCCCGAGCTCCAGATTCTCGTCGACGCTCATACCTGGAAACAGCGTGTGCTCCTGCGGCAGGTACGCGAGGCCCTTCGTCAGCCTCCGGTGCGCTGGCATCCGCGTGACATTCTCACCGCCTAGCGCAACTTCGCCCTGAGGCGCGGCCAGCAATCCGTAGAGCACTTTGAGGGCCGTCGACTTGCCGGCACCGTTCGGACCGAGCAACACGGTAATCCGTCCGGCTTCGGCGACAAGGTCGAGGTTGCGGAGCACCCACTGGTCGGCGTAGTAGCTCGCATAGACTCCGGACATCCGAATGTCGTTACTCTTTGCGCTCATATCTGCGGCCAAGGTAGACACTGACGACATGCTCATCGGCCGTCACCTCGCTTGGCGTCCCGTCCGCGATGAAGGAACCCTCCGCGAGGCAGACCACGCGGTTGGATAACTGCACAAGATCGGGGATCTCATGGCTTACGACGATGAACGTGGTGCCCGCCTGGCTGCTCCAGCGACGAATGTTGTCTTGCATGACGGTCTTGATCGCCGCGTCTACACCGCCGAACGGCTCGTCCATGAGAACGACCTGGGGATGCGTGACCATCGCGCGGGCGAACTCCAGCAGTTTCTGCTCACCGCCCGAGAGCTGGCTCGCAGTGCTGCGCACCAGGCCGCCGAGGTGCAGCGTTTCCAGGATTTCGTCTCGGAACGCCGTGTCCAGCACGCCCGTCTCGATGGTCGGCAGCATCATGTTCTCTTCGACCGTCATCGTCAGGAAGACGTGCGGGTTCTGAAAGGTGCGAGCCACTCCCAGGCGCAGCAGGGCGCTGGGCGGGAGGTTCTGCACTTCGCGGCCGCGGAAGCGGACGGTGCCTGTCGTCGCCCGATAGACACCGTTAATCGTGTTCAGGAGCGTCGTCTTGCCCGAGCCATTCGGTCCAATCATTCCGAACACCGTGCCCTGGGCCACGCTGAACGAGACGTCCCTCAGCGCGAAGAGACCTCCGAAACGTTTGGAGACGTGCTCCACCGTGATGCTGGATGACTCCTCTGCGAGTTGCGTAGCCAACGGCTGCAGCCACCTTCCCGTAGGGCTGGCGATTGGAAAGCGTCCCCCCGCAACCGCCCCGGGGGACGCCGAGATGGGCGTCCCCCGAGCGGGTACCTAAGGCAATGGGGTGACGACTTTGCCTGTCGCGTACTTGGCAGGCCAGACCACGACGTTCTTGCCGGTGGTGTACTGGACGACGAGTCCATTGAACGGCAACGTGCCGTTGCTCTTGTAGCGGATCTTGCCGATGGCCGTGTTGAACTGGTGGCTAAGGACGTACTTGTCCAGGGTCACCTGGTTCAGCGAGCGGGTCTGCTGCACTGCTGTCTGCAGCACCTGGAACAGAGCGTACGCGCTGGCAGCGTAGCTCGGCAGAACGTTGATGTTGTGCTGCTTGAACAGCGTGTTGATAGCTGCAAGGCCGTTGAAGTTCTGGTTCGGCATGGCCACGGTGGTGCTGATGGTGTCTTTCGCAGCCGCGCCCAGGCTGCTCCAGTTAGGCAGCGTCGTCACCTGGGAACCGCCAAAGAACTCGATCTTGGGCTTGTAACCGAGCTGTCCGACGGTGCGGGCGATGTCGAGGGCGTCGGTCGGCAGCGCCAGGACCACGAGGCCGTCGGCACCCGCGAGCTTGGCCTGCTGGACGAGCGACGTGAAGTCGGTGGTGCTGGCCGGGTACTGCTGGTTCATGACGATCTGGTAGCCATAGTGCTTGGCGTACTGGACGAAGCCGCCGTACTCGCCGGGCACACCGTTCAGCACCGCGAGGGTGAAGGGGTTCTGGTCGGTCAGGACGGCCAGCTTGGTGGGCCGCTCACTCTTCGGCAGCGTGCTGAGGAGTTGGAAGAGGCCGTAAGTGTACTGGGTGTCCTGATAGTTGTAGGTGGTGACCATCATGCCCTTGGCTTGGTCGAACAAGGATTCGCCCACGAAACCGTAGTTCCAGAGCATCATGTGGTTGGCAAGGGCGATGGGCAGGACGGGCGCTCCGAGGTACGTGCTGTACGGGGCAAGCAGGAAGTTGACGTGATCCGTGCTGATCAGCTTCTGGTACAGCGCTGTGCAGGTGGTCGGATCGCTTTGGTCGTCGTAGATCACGAGCTTGACCGGACGTCCGAGCAATCCGCCCTCCTTGTTGATCTGGTTGACCCAATACTTGTCCACCATGTAGTACTGCTGGCCCGATTCAGCGAATGCCCCCGTCAGGCTCAGGGTGCCACCAATCACGATGGGCTTTCCGGACGGAGCCGCCGCGACGTTGACGGAGCCGAAGGCGAAAACCATGCTGAGCGACGCAAGCAGGGTCGCAGCTGCGCCTAGCCATCTCCTAATAATGGCCAAAACCTTCCTTCTGGAACTATTGGATGAGCATGACTGGCTGTTCAAGGATCGCAACGAATTCACGGAGGAACTCCGCCGCGGACGCCCCGTCGACCACGCGATGGTCGCACGCCAGCGTCAGCGCCATCATCGGGCGGGACACGATGCTACCGTTGTCCACCACCACCTTCTCCTGAATCCTGCCAACGGCGAGAAGCAGAGCCTCGTCCAGGTTCAGTACCGGCATGAACTGGTCGATACCGAACATGCCGAGGTTGCTTATCGTGAAAGTGCCTCCGCTCAGGTCGCTGGGCGTGGCACGCCCGTCACGCGTCCGTGCAAGCAGCGCCGATCGCTCATCGACGATGGAGTTCAGCGCGAGCTGATCGGCTCCATGGATGACAGGCACGATCAGTCCACGTTCTGTGGCCACAGCGACACCGATGTTGACCGCGTCGTGCATCAGGATGCCACCCTCGACCGGACTGGCGTTGAGCTGCGGGAAGCGGTGCAGGACGTGGGCCGCAACGCGGATCAGGAGATCTGTCAGCGTCGCCTGCGGCAGCTTGCCGCGCACCGCAGCGAGCCACTCCTTGAGCGAGGTCGCGTTCATCTCGCGCATCAGGTAGAAGTGCGGCGCCTGGCGCCAGGATTGCGCCGTGCGGTGGGCCATCGTCTCCGCGATGCCGTTCCAGCGCCGAACCTGTCCGCCGGCGGCCGGCGTGTCGCGAGCTGCTGTGGTCGCGCTCAGCACGTCCGCGGCGTGGACGGGTCCGCTGGTATCCGCCGCTAGCGCCGCGACGTCGACCCCGCGCTCCTGCGCCAAGCGCCGCGCCTTTGGCGACATCGCGACCCCGACGCGCGCCTGTATCGCAGGGTTCACACTCTCAGTCGCGGCAGGGCCGGTGCTGCGTCCCTCCACCTCATGGGAGGGGGGCAGGGTCCCAGCTCCGCCTGCTTCCGCAGGTAGCGGAGGTGGGGTCTCCCCTCGTGGCGGCTCCTCATCCTCTGAGCCAACCCAGCCTATGACCTCGCCGATCGGCACGCCCTCGTCGTCCGCCTCGCGGAGCGTGCGCAGCATGCCGTGCGCCGGTGCTTCCAGCTCTACGACCGTCTTGTCCGTCTCGACCTGCAATAGCGGCTCGCCCTGCTGCACGCGGTCACCGCTCGCCTTGAGCCAACGGACGATCCGCCCCGTCTCCTGCGCCATGCCCAGTGCAGGCATGATGATCTCGGTAGCCAAGTTGCGTACTCCCTCCATATGGGCCCGGCGCGTAACTAGCCGAAACGCGACGCCTAGAGACCCTCGGCCTTCGCGTGCGCATCCAGCGTGGCAGGCTCCTCCGACAGATCCTGCGGCGCGATGCCCAGATTCCGGCCAAGCAGCCGCTCCGTTGTCTCGACAAGCGCAAGCGCGTCGAAACCGTACTCGCGCATCAGGTACGACTTGCTGCCGCCGTGCGCGAACGTGTCCTGCAGCCCGAGGCGCACGAGCTGACGGCCGATGCCGTGGGTCGCCATCATCTCGGCCACGGCGCTGCCCAGTCCGCCGATGACGGTGTGGTTCTCCATGGTGATGACGCCGTGCTTCGCGCGGCCGATCGCCGCGAGCACCGCCTCGTCATCGAACGGCTTGAGCGTCGAGACGTGCATATGCGCCAGCGAGACGCCAGCGCCGCGCACAACGTCCGCGGCTCGTAGCGACTCCTCGGTGGCAATGCCGCTCGTCAGCCACAGCACGTCCTCGCCCTGGCCAAGCTCACGCGCGTGCCCCAGCTGCATGCCTTCTTCCGCAGGGAACAGACGGGGAATCGCGCCGCGCACGAGGCGCACGTACACCGGGCCAGGCACGGCGTCCGCAACGTCCAGAACCGACTCGACGTCGGTCGCATCGCCACACTCGATGACCGTCATGTTCGGCAGGGCGCGCATGACGGCAACGTCGTCGATCGCCTGGTGCGTCGCACCGCCCGGCGTCACGATGCCGGGCAGAAACCCGAACAGGCGCACGGGCAGGTTTGGATAGGCGACGGACATGGCGAGCTGGTCGAGAGCGCGCCGGTAAATGAAGACAGCGAACGTGTGCACGAACGGGCGAAACCCTTCGCGGGCGAGGCCCCCTGCCATGCTCATCATGTTCTGCTCGGTCATGCCCAGGTTGAAGAAGCGATCCGGATAGGCGGCGGCAAAGAGGTCGGCCTCTGTCGATCCCGTGAGGTCTCCGGAGAGGACCAGGACCTCGGGCCTGTCCTTGGCCCACTTCGCTAGGTTCGCGGCGTGCACCTGACGCAGGATTTCCATAGCGGTCACTCCCTCCCGCCCAGGGCTGCGAGGGCATCCTGGTACAGGCGGCGCTCCTCGTCGCCCTTGAATCGCACGTAGTGGAACTTGGGATTGCGCTGGCGGAGAACGTCGACACCCTGCCAAGGGTTGGTGCGCGCCAGCACGACCAAGGGGCGCTGCATGTCCCACTGGACCGCGGTGCGCTCCAGTGCTTCCACGTCATGGCCGTCCACGACGTGCACCTCAGCCCCGAAGAGCCGCAGCTTGGCCGCCAGGTCGCCCGTGTCGAGCACATCGGCGACGCGTCCGTCGACCTGCTGGCCGTTCACGTCGACGTACGCCGCAACGCGGCTTATGTGGTGGTGGTTCAGAACCTCGAACGTCTCCCAGGTCTGGCCCTCCTGGAACTCGCCGTCCGACATGAAGATGAAGCAGCGGCCATCTTCTCCGTGCAGGCGGCGCGCGAGCGCTACGCCGGCCACTTGACTCAGTCCCTGGGCCAGCGATCCCGTTTCCAGTTCCATGCCCGGCGAATGGTCGGCGCCGATCATCTCCACGGTGGAGCCGTCCGTGTTGAACTGGTAAAGGCCCTCGGGAGCCATCCGCCCCGTCTCGACCAGCACGGCGTAGAGCGCCAGAGCGTAGTGCGCCGCGGAGAGGTAGAAGCGGTCCAGATGGGGTGCGTGCGGGCCGTTGTAGGCGGCTCCCGTGAAATGGCCATCGTGTCCGGCATGCGGCACCCCGCCGAAAGGCGGCGGCACCTGCGGGGCCTCGCTCGGCGCGAGGCGCATCACCCGCGTGTACAGCGTAGAGAGAATCTCGGCCGAGGAGAGCGCCTGGCTCAAGTAGCCTTCGTTGGTCTTGAGCGTGTACTCAAGGACCCTCCGGCGTATCCCCTGCGCCGCGTGCATGGTGTCGATCACCCAGGGACTGCTGGTATCCGGCGTGGCCATTGCGGCATCCGACCCTTCCGATCCGTCCTCTTGCTGGCGGCCCCAGCTCTGCTAGTCGAGCAGACTTTCCGCCTTGTTGTTGAGATGCGATTGGGCGTCGCGCGTCAGCGGCAGCGGTCCCGCTGCGCTGAAGTACTGCCGGCCAGCCACGAGCAGCGTCTCGGCGGGGAAGCGCGAGATGACCTCGCATCCGTCCTGCGTGACAATGATCTCTTCCTCGATGCGGGCCGCCGACCGACCGTCGGAAGACGGCCAGAAGGTCTCGAGCGCGAATGCCATGCCAGGCTCCAGCACCTCGGGCTTGGCGAACGAGGTCAGCCGGCTGAACACGGGCTTCTCCCAATGCGAAAGCCCGATGCCGTGGCCGAACTGCAGGCCGAATGCGGCCTCCTCGTCCGGGTAGCCGAACTCCTGCGCCTTCGGGTAGCAGTGCTCGACGATCTCGGCGGTCGTGACGCCCGGCCGCACCATGCTGATGGCGCAGTCGAGGATGTCCCGCGTGCGCTTGTACGCGTCGAGGAAGCCGGGTGAGGCGCTGCCCACCGCGAAGGTGCGGTAGTAGCAGGTGCGGTAGCCGTTGAAGCTGTGGATGATGTCGAAGTAGGCCGCCTCGCCCGGGCGGATCAGGCGGTCGCTGTGCACATGGGGATGCGGATTCGAACGGTCTCCGGTGATCGCGTTGACCGCCTCGACGAACTCGGAGCCGTGGTCGTAGAGGTACCGGCTCACGAGCCCGACGCACTCGTTCTCCTGGATGCCGGGCCGCAGCTTCCGGTAGAGTTCCTCGTACGCCGCGTCGACCATCGAGGCGGCTGTGTTGATCAGCACGAGTTCGTCCCAGGTCTTGATCCGGCGGGTCTGCAGCATCAGCTCCTGGGCATCCATGACGCGCAGTCCCTCCGCCTCGAGGGCCTGTACGATGGGGATCTCTGCGACGTCCACCCCGATCGGGGCATCCGCGAGACCACGCGACTCAAGTTCCCGCTTGATCTGCCGGGCTACGTCCTGCGGTCGACCCGCTTCGGGCGGAATAGCGCCATGGAACGTCGTGATGCCGGCGTGCGAGCGCCCGTGCATCCAGGAACAGTAGAGTTCGTGGTGTTTGGCCGCCGACCCGAGATCCCACATGATGGGTTCGTCGCCGCGCGGCAGCAGCGTGAACCGACTGTACTTGTCCATCGCCCACGTGCCGATGTGCGCCGCGGCCACGTAGCGGATGTTCGCCATGTCAAATAGCAGCAGCGACCCCAGTTCCGAAGCGGCCAGGGACGCCTTGATGCGCGCCAGCCGGTCTCCACGCAGCCGACCGTAGTCCACTCGGTCCTCCCAGTCGACGCCCATCGTGCCGAAAGTCATCACGTTCACACCAGCAGCCCCCTCATCGGGCGCCAGGTCCGCCAACGTGCGCACCTCGCACCTTCGCAGTTCGCACAGGTTTCAGGCAGGGTCAGCGAGTCCCAAGGTTGGGCTGCGGTATGCGCGTGTTGCGGTGGGACTCCGGCTCGCGGGTCGCCGGCAAGGGCCCGGTCGCACTGAAGTACTGGCGGCCGGCAATCACCAGGGACTCGGCAGGGAAGCGCGAGATCACTTCACAGCCGTCCTGGGTTACCACAAGCTCCTCCTCGATGCGTGCCGCAGCGCGCCCGTCCGGTGTCGGCCAGAACGTCTCGAGGGCGATCACCATGCCGGCCTCGAGAACCTCCGGCTTCTTGAACGAGGTGAGACGGCTGAAGATCGGCTTCTCCCAGTGCGAAAGACCGATGCCATGGCCGAACTGCAGCGCGAAGGCAGCTTCCTCGTCGGGGAAGCCGAACGCCTCGGCGGGCGGGTAGCAATGGCCGACGATGTCGGCTGTGGTGACGCCCGGCTTGACCATGTTGATGGCGCAGTCCAGGATGGCGCGCGCACGCTTGTACGCATCGACCAGCGCCGGCGATGCGCTTCCGACGGCGAAGGTGCGATAGTAGCAGGTCTTGTAGCCGTTGAAGCTATGGATGATATCGAAGTAGGCGGCATCGCCGGGCCGGATCAGGCGGTCACTGTACACGTGGGGGTGGGGTGATGCACGATCCCCGGAAATGGCGTTGACGCCTTCGACGAATTCCGAACCGAGGTCATAGAGGCTCTGACTGACGAGACCCACACATTCGTTCTCCTGGACGCCGGGTCGGAGGACCTTGTAGAGATCCTGATACGCCGCATCGACCATCGCTGCCGCCTCGTCCAGGAGGACGATCTCGTCCTGGGTCTTGATGAGGCGCGCCTGGAGCATCAGTTGTTGCGCGTCCACGACATGCAGGCCGACGGCCTTGAGCGCATTGAGGACGGGCATCTCCACGATGTCGACGCCGATCGGCGCGCCGGCGAGTCCACGCGCCTCAAGCTCCGTCTTGACCTTTCGCGCGACATCCTCCGGCCGTCCGGCCTCAGGTGCGATCGCGCCGTGAAAGGTGGAAATGCCGGGGCGTGAGCGGTCGGCGATCCAGGAGCAGTAGAGCTGGTGGTGCTTGGCGGCCGAACCCATGTCCCAGATGATCGGCTCGTCGTCCCGCGGCAACAGGGCGAAGCGCACCAGCTTGTCGAGCGCCCACGTACCGATGTGGGTCGCTGTCACGTACCGGATATTGACCATGTCGAAGAGCAGTACCGCTCCGAGTTCCGACGTCCCGAGCGACTTCTTGATCCGTGCCAGCCGCTCCCGGCGCAGACGGTCGAAGTCGACGCGATCCTCCCAGTCGACGCCCATGGTGCCGTAGGTCCGCATGTTCACGCCTTGGAACCTCCCTCATGTGGGAATGCCATCGATCAGGCCGTGGATCTCTGGCGGTCGGAAATGCCTATCGGCAGAGCCTCAGCGCCCGTTCCGCCACCTGGGCCGCGGTGGGGACGGTGAGATCCTCGAGCGGCGGCGAGAAGGGAACGGGAACATCCATGGCGCCCATTCGCTGCACCGGCTTGTCCAGGTGGTAGAAGGCGCCTTCCCCCACCACCGAGGCGATCTCCGCCGTCGTCCCGTAGCGCTGGTACCCCTCGTCAATCACGATGACCCGGCCGGTCTTGATTGCCGATTGCACGAGCGTCTCATCGTCCAGCGGGGACGTGGTGCGCACGTTGATGACCTCAGCTGCGCAGCCTTCCGCCTGCAGGAGCTCCGCGGCCTCGAGCGCCACGAAGACCATGCTGCTGGTCGCGATGAGCGTGATGTCGGTTCCTTCGCGCAGCACCGCAGCCTTGCCGAGCGGCAGCACGTACTCGCCCTCGGGCACTGGCCCGCGAGTCGTGTACATCATCTTGTCCTCGAAGAAGAGCACGGGATTGTCGTCGCGGATGGCCGCTTTGAGCAGACCCTTGGCGTCGTAGGGGGTAGCGGGCACGGCGACCTTGAGCCCGGGAATGTGGCTGAACACCGCATGCAGGCTCTGGCTGTGCTGAGCGGCCGACCGGCGTGTCGCACCGAGATTCGTACGGATGACCATGGGCACCTTGAGCTTGCCGCCCGACATGTAGTGCACCTTGGCCGCCTGATTGATGATCTGGTCTGAAGCCAGCGGCAGGAAGTCTCCGAACATGATGTCCACGATCGGCCGCATCCCGGTCATGGCTGCCCCGACGCCGATGCCCGTGATACCCTGCTCCGAGATTGGCGAGTCGATGACGCGACCAGTGCCGAACTCCTGCACGAGCCCGCTCAGAACCTTGAACGGCGTACCGGCCTCGGCGATGTCCTCACCGATGACGAACACGGTGGGGTCGCGGCGCATCTCCTCCGAGATCGCCTCACGCACGGCCTCAGCCATCGTGATGACGCGGTCCGTGGCCGCCTCCGCGTGCGACTCAAGCGTAGACATGACGGTCCACCTCGCTCAGCTCCGGATAGGGGGCCTCGAGAGCGAAAGTCACGCCATGCTTTACAGTCGCTTCGGATTCCGCGACGGCGGCATCCAGTTCGTCGCGACTGGCCACACCCTGCGCAAGCAGGCGCTCCTCCTCGATGACGATCGGGTCGCGCCGCTCGCGCCACTCCTGCTCTTCCTCACGCGAACGGTAGTAGCTGCGGTTGATGTCACCTACGTGGTGACCGGAGTAGCGGTACGTCGTGTACAGGAGGAAGACGGGCCCGTCTCCGCCGCGCGCGTGTTCGATCGCCTCGGCGGCGGTCCTGAAGACCTCGGCGAGATCCTGTCCGTCGCCCTCGTAGGTCGGGATGCCCAATGCCTGCGCACGCGCGGCGAGACTCCCTGCCGTCACTTCCTGGTAGGCTGTGTACTCGCCGTACAGGTTGTTCTCGCAGACGTACACGACCGGCAGTTTCCACAGGGACGCCATGTTCATGGTTTCGTACATCAAGCCCTGGTTCATTGCGCCCTCACCAAAGAAGCTGACCACAACCTGTCCTGAGCCGCGCATCTTGGAGGAGAGGGCAGCGCCGGCTGCGATACCGGCGCTGCCGCCGACGATGGCGTTTGCGCCCAGATTGCCCCGCTCCTGGTCGGCGATGTGCATCGATCCGCCCTTGCCGGCGCAGTAGCCTGCCGCCTTGCCGAGCAGTTCGGCAAACATGAGATGCACTTCGGCGCCCTTGGCCAAAGCGTGACCGTGTCCACGGTGGGTACTGGTGATGTAGTCGGTCTCGGTCAAATTGGCGCACACGCCCACCGCCACAGCTTCCTCACCGCTGTAGAGATGGGCCAATCCGGGCATCTTGCCTGCCAGATACAACTGATTTACCTGGTCCTCGAACTTGCGGATGGTGACCATGGTGCGATAGAGGTCTATCCGCTTACCCTTACCCAGCTCGTTCAGTTCAGCCATCGACATCGCTTCCCGTGCTAAGTTTCTCGTCCGCCTGCAATTCGCCAGTTTTTTCATGTACCACATGCGTGGTACGCCGGCTGGTGTTTGCACCCCAAGTGTAGTATCTTAGCAAGTGAAGTCAAGTGGTTAGGTCTCGCTCCACATGTTGTCAGGTGGCCTGACCAAGGGGTGGAAGGATATGTTCCGCAAGGTAGCGCAGAACACCGCAAAAGAGGACGTCGCACAGCAGATTCTAGCCGCGATCACCGAAGGCCGGCTGGCGCAGGACGAGAAGCTTCCCGCGGAGCGTCAGTTGGCCGAGCAGTTCGCCGTCAGCCGCGCTACGATCCGAGAGGCGATGCAGCACCTCAGCACCCTGGGCGTCGTGGAGACCCGGCGTGGGCTCGGGACTTTTGTGCGCGGAGCCCGGCCCGACCGCGACGATCTGAACCCAGAGATGCTGATGGAAGCGCGCTTCGCCATCGAGCCCTACATCGCCCAGCTCTGTGCGGTGCGCGCGACGCGCTCCGACCTCGAGCAGATCGAACACTTTCTCGCCGAATCCGAGCGCGCAGACGCCGACTTCGAACATTGGGACAACGAGTTCCATCTCGCCATCGCGCACGCCACGCGCAGCGCGCTCCTCAGCCGGTCGGCCGAAGACATCTTCAACCAACGCAGCACCTCGACCTGGGGGTTCCTCAAGAACCGCTCGCTCACCCCTCCTCGCGTCCGCACCTACTACGGCCAGCACCGCAACCTCTTCCAGGCCATTCAGAACCGTGATCCCGAGGCGGCAGACCGCAGCATGCGCATCCACCTCTTCACGGCCTCCTACGCCATCCTGGGCACCTGGCCACCGCTCCCGGCAGGATGGACGCCTATCGAGTCGGCGGACCTGCCAGACGAACTGCAGACCATGACGCCAAGGGTCGGCGCACCCGCGCCTTCCGGGACTCCGGGCTAACCAGAGTTCTTCCGGCCGGGCCAGAGAAGGGCCCCCATGTCGCGAGCGGTGGCATCCGACTGCTGAACGCGGAGTGGGGGTGCTTCCTTGTGCGGCAAGGTCCCTGCCGTGCGGTTCAAGACAAGCCAGGCGCCGCTGGCGGTGCTGACCCTGCAATGGCTCGCTTTCGCAGCCACCAACACTCTTCCGGTGCCTTTCGTGGTCGCATCGGCGCTGCACCTCGGCCCCGCCAGTGCGGCCCAATTGGCTGAACGGATCTTTCTCGTGACCGGTGTCATGTCCCTGATCCAGGCCGTCTTCGGGCACCGTCTGCCGATCGTGGAAGGCCCCGCAGGCATGTGGTGGGGCGTGTTTGTGTCTCTGGGCCTGCTCGCTCCGACGGTCGGCATGTCCGAGGCGAGTCTGCGAGCGGCGCTTGAGTACGGCATGCTCGCCGCCGGAGCGCTGCTCCTGGTGGCCTCGCTGTGGCGCCGCGGCATCACCGCGCTCGCCAGCCTCTTCACGCCGGCGGTCACCGGCGCCTTGATGATTCTGCTGCCGGCGCAGATCGCGCCCTCCATGGCGGCAGCGATCATCGGGTCGCCGCCCTTCCTGCCCGGAATCGCAGTCGGTGCCGCAACCTTCGCGATCGTGACCTGCCTGTCGATGTTCGGCAAGGGCTTCTGGCGCGGTGCAAGCCTGCTGCTCGGAGTGGCTGCCGGGGTCGTGCTCTGGGCCGGCCTGCGGTTGCCGTTCACGGTCCTGCCCCCAGGACCCGCGGTGGCATTGCCCACTATGTTCGCCTGGGGTCGTCCGCATCTCGTACCCGGCGTGCTGGCGCCCTCCATGCTGACGGCGGTGTTGCTTCTCTCCAATCTTCTCGCCAGTCTGAGGGCCATGCACGCTCTTACGGGTGCCGATATCTCGCCGGACGTCATCCGACGCACGATCACCGTCAACGGCGTGTCCATCGCAGTCTCGGGTCTGTTCGCCGTACCGGGGGCCATCCCGTACGCATCGAACGCCGGCTTTGTTTCGCTCACGGGGAACGCCGAACGGCTTCCGTTTCTCCTCTTTTCCGTCTGCTTCGCGCTGCTGGGCTTCGTGCCCGACGTCGGCAGGATCGTGACAGATCTGCCGCTCCCGGTCGTCTACGCCGCGCTACTGGCGTCCTTCGGCCAGCTCCTGGCCATCGGCGTGTCCGATCTGACGCGCGAGGGGCTAGGACTCTCGCGATCGCTCGTGGTCACTGGCCCCATCCTGCTCGGCATCGGTGTCATGGGTGTGCCGAGGTCCACTTGGAGCAGCCTACACACACCTCTCGCCTTCCTGTTCGGCAACGGGATGATCGTCGGCCTGCTGTTGATCCTGCTCCTTCTCCCCCTGACCCGCCTCGTCCGCCCAAGTGGCGCCTCTTCGGACGACGATTGACCGGACAGCACCAGCCCACGCGCCACGCTGCTGTCCACCGATTCTGCACGTGCCTGCAGCGATAGCCTTCGACAACATCGGCCGAAGCGTTTTGACGTCGCGCTCTGCACTTGATGATCCGCCTCACGCGCGATCTGGCTCATGATCCGCGTCCTTGCGGAACAAGGGCCGAAGTCGCTTTCGGTGCCCGCGGCCGCAAGCCGCCGAGGAAGAGGCGGACCCTGCCGCCGCGCGAGCAGGCAGTTGATGCGGATTCGGCGCCACCTGCGCGAGGCGTTCGTCTCGCTACGCAAGCTGCCGGCACTGCTGCCGCTCCCTCCCGATCATCCTGCCAGGCAACCTCGCCTTCATGGCGGCGTTTACGCTGCTGCCGTTCTGGATCGACGGAACACTCTACGCCGAGGCGTTCGCCTACGGACTCATCAACGCCGCGTTCGCGGCCGGAATGGTCCTCGGGGAGCTCAGGACCGGCTACTTCGGCAAGTGGCCGATCCGCGTCTCCTCGGCCATCATGTTCACCGTCTCGAGTGTCGCCATCGCCATGTTCGCATTCACCCGTTCCGTTCCCGTCACCGTGGCACGCATGCTGTTCGCAGGTTTCACGAACGGCGTCGGCTTCTCGTGGCTCTTCGGCGGCGTCTGCGGGCTGGCGCTGGGCGTCGGGCTGTGAGTGACGGTGCCGCGCAACCTCGGCGCCACCGGCGAGCCCCTAGAAGCCGACTGAGGACTCAGCAGCAAAGGGCGCCTTCTTCCTTCCGACAAACTGACACGGGGGCATCGCCCACACGGTGTCCCCCGTGTACGCGCCGGGGCCAGGGATGCCCACGTGCGGCAGGGCCGTGACGCCCGCAGGGCCTCTCCGGGCCGGTGTCGAAGCTGCAGACCGTGTGCCGTGCGCCAAAGCCGCGTTGCGACGGGAGGGTGCCGATGCTCCAGGAAGTCCGGCTGCTCTGCGCGGGTTATTCGCGTGTCGACTGGTCGATCTACAAGATGGGAAACCCGGCAGGCAGGCTGGTGCGGGCACCCGCCTGGATGTATCTGCTGCGCTCCACCGATGGGCTCTTGCTTGTGGACACGGGCATGCCCAAGGCGTGCATCGGCAACGGACACTACTTCGACGAGCCGGGCCAGCCGCCGATGATCGTGCCCGAAATGGCTCCGCACGACTGGGTGGACGAGGTGCTGGCGCGCCAAGGCGTCGGGGTCCCGGACATCGACGCCCTCATCAGCACGCACTGGCATTTCGACCACGCCGGCGGCAACCAGCTCTTCCGGCGGCAGCCGGTCTACGTGCATCCGCGCGAGATGGAAGCCGGCCGGTCTGGCGCCTACCCGCCCGAATGCTCGGACCCCACCCTCGACTACCGCCCGATCGGCGACGACTACCAGCCGACGCCCGGTGTGACCCTGCTGCACACACCCGGCCACACGCCGGGGCATCTTTCCATCTACCTGGAACCACAGGAGGGGCGGCCGATCCTACTGACGATCGACGCGGTCTACACCCTCGACAACTGGCAGAGCGACATTCCCGGTTCGCAGGAGGACCCCGACACAGGCCGCCGCAGCGTCGCGCGTCTCAAGGATGTCGCGCGCAGCACGGGCGCCGCCGTCTTCTTCGGTCATGACCCGGACCAGCAGCACGAGGCGTTCTGGCAGGCACGCATGGGTTAGCCCCCTGGGAGCGGCGCATGCAAGGCAACGGGGAAAGCCCCCCGCTGCCCTGCCCACCACCTTTGGCCCAGGACACGCGCCCTCTTGACGGACGTCGGGAGGGCGCGCGCGCAGGGTCGGCGTCCTTGCTTGGCGCGCAGCGGATAGGTCCACCGCGAGCCACCGGCCAAGTCATCTGCCCCCAGGCCTGCGATGCAGCCCTGGCCATGCATACAGCGCGGCGCCGGACGGTCCCCTCTGCGCCGCTCAGGCGGCTTGGTGCCCATGTCCCTGGCATGACGGTGCGGGAGGCGCGTGCTTCTAGCAGTGGAATGGACTAGTCTAGGGCTTGCTGGCCCTGGAAGACGCGGATGCCATCCGCCAGAAGGCCGTTCCGAGTCGTCCCGCAAAGCCGCACCCGGCGCATCAAGGCGTCAAGGCACGAGCCGGCGGAGCCGCAGGCGCGCCCGCATCGACCGAAGGATAGGCTCTCTGGACGCACCCGCCGTGGCCTGGCCACAGCACTCATGGCGAGATGCTAGAGGCTCCTGCCCGTGCAAGGAGGACCCCATGGCGAACACATCCATTCCAGTGCAAGGACAGTCGCGTACCGCATTCCACCCGTCCGGATTCGCCGCGCTGATTTGGGGCCACCTGGCCAACGACGCCTTGGCGAACTACCTCCCCGGCCTGCTGCCGCTCATCGCCGTCGAACGGCATGTTCCACTCTTCCTGCTGACGACCCTGATGACCATCCTCATGTTCGGCCAGGCCCTGCAGCCCCTTTCGGGACTCCTCGCCGACCGTGTCGGTGGCCGCTGGTTCGTTCTGGGCGGACCCCTCCTCTCGGTGGTGGGTGTGACACTCGTCGCGCTGTCGCCTGGCTATGCCGGCATGGCGGTCGGCCTGTTCCTCTCGGGACTCGGTACGACGCTCTTCCATCCCCAGGCCATGGCCCTGACGAGGAGCCTCGCGGGCAAACGGCCGGGCCTGACGATGTCGGCTTTCATGATCGGCGGGGAGTTCGGCCGGGCGATCGGCCCGCTCGTGGCGACCTTGCTCGCCACCGCCGCGGGCCTCGATCACCTGTGGCTCGTAGGAGTCGCCGTGGTGGTGACCTGGCCATGGCTCATGCGCGTCGTGCCGCAACTGGCCAAGCGCACCGCCAAGCAGGCTCCCGTCCACTTCCGGCAGCACCTGCGGCCCGCCGCGGCACTCGTCGCCTTCAACGGCCTCAGGGCCGGCGCCATCTCCACCGTCACCACGCTGGTGCCTCTGCTCTGGCGTCACCACGGCGGCTCGGTCATCCTCGGCGCATCGCTCGTCACGACCATGATCGGCGTCGGCATCCTGGGCAATCTGGCCGGCGGACTCATGCGCGACCGCTTCGGCAGTGCCACAGTGCTCTGGGGCGCCTCGATCGTCGGCACCCTGCTCCTGATCGTGCTGCCCTTCGCACGCGGGTATGCCCTCTGGCCCATTCTCGCGCTAGTCGGGATCGCTCTCTTCAGTGCGTCGCCCGTCACCACCCTGATCGGACAGGACATCTTCAAGGAGAATCCGGCCCTCGGCTCCGGCATTTCGGCCGGAATGGGCAACGCGGTGGGCGCCCTGCTCATCCTGCCCATCGGCTACGCGGCGTCCCGCATCGGACTGAGCTTGGGCCTGGAACTGGCAGCTGTCCTCCTCATTCTCGCGTTCCTCAGCATCCGACCGCTGCTGATGGCGACGGCGGAGCATCGCACCGCCTGAAGCCCGAGGCAACGCCTCGCCTCTCTACTCGCGCCGATCCGGCCCGACTCTCCCCTCAGGCCGGCCGCATGCCGCCTGGCGACCCTGAAGGGCGGGCGGGCCGCTGCGTGCGACAGCTGTAGGGCAGGTGCGGCGGGGCACCGTTGCCTGCGGTCCGAGTGGAAGCGTGGCGGGTCTCGAGTGCCCCGATCGTCTGCCCCGGGGAAGCGATGCGGAACGTCCGCATCTT
>JAJZVM010000040.1 GCA_021845645.1 Bacillota bacterium | reverse complement strand
CGCCCGCTTGGGCCAGGAGTCCCAGGAGAGGCGGCCAGACGGCGGAGCCCGCGAAGACGGACGTGCCGATGAGCCCGATCGCCTGGCCCGAACGCCCGCCCGACACCCGCTCTCCACCCCAGGTCAGGACGAGCGCGTTCCAGCCGATGGCCCCGGCACCCGCGAAGAAGAAGGCTACGCCGCGGACCGCAAACGGCACGCCGCCCAGGTGGGTCGCGACGGCGATGCCCACCGCGCCGAGCACGGCGGCCATGGCGACGACAGCCGACCTGCTGCGCAGACGGTCGCTCAACTGGCCAAAGCCGACACGCCCTGCGGCGCCGCCGAGCTGCGCGATCGCGAGGAGGATTCCGGCGGTGGCAGGGTCAACACCACCGGGCACCGACACCACGGTGTACGTCAGGAGGCCATACTGGCCCGATGCCAGCATGAAGGCGAGCAGGGCGGGCAGCGCGATACGCCTCAGGTCTCCTCCGAGCGGCGGCCGGTCGGCCGGCGCCAAGCGCGGCGCGGTTGGGGCTGCCGATGCCAGGATCAGATTGAGCACGGCCGCGATCAGAGCCAGCCAAAGCCAGGGGAAGCGTGGACCGTAGATCAGCGCGAGTGACGGCAGCAGAGCAGCGGCGATGGCCGCCCCGAGCGGGACGCCGGTCTGGCGAATCCCCATCGCGAGGCCGCGCGAGCGGCCGGCGTAGCCGTCGAAGATGACGCGGGCGCCGGCGATCGGCAGGGCCCCGAGACCCAGGCCAGTCGCCGTCAGCGAAAGGGCGAGCCCGAAATAGGTTGTCTGGCTGGCGATGATCGCGCCGGCCAGCACGGTCACGACCGAAGCGGAGAGGAGCACGGGACGAACGCCATAGCGGTCGATAAGCATGCCGCCGAAAAACATGGCCAGCATGATGCCGATGGACGTTGCGCTTACAAGCGTGCCTGTCTGGGCCAGGTTGAGAGCGAGCGGTTTGCCAAGAGCGTAGCTGAGGACCGCGACTCCCTGCTGCATGGTGGACATGCCGACCTGCGCGGCGGTGGCGAGCACCAGGAGCAGTAGCGCGGGCACCTTGGATCTCGGTCCCGTGGTCATCACATCACCGGACAGTGCATTCGTCGCAGAGACTGCCGCTTCCCTGCGTCGGGACGGGCCAGGATCCCTTGCACGCCGGGCGAAGAAGTGGAGCGTGCGGGAGGTGTCTCCATGGCACGCAGGCCAAGCATCCAGGTGGTGCGGGCAACGGCTCGGCGGGAGGGCGGGGCTGACGTCGGGCGGCGCCTGGAGGGCGAGCAGGCCCTGCAGTCGTTCAGGCGCTTGATCGGACTCGAGCCGGTGAAGAAGACCGTCGACGAGCTCCTGGCCCTGCAGCGCGTGATGGCCCGCAAGCAGGCGGCCGGCCTGCGCACACAGCCCCAGACCCTCCACATGGTGTTTAAGGGAAACCCCGGTACCGGCAAGACGACAGTGGCACGGCATCTTGGCCGGATTCTCTACGGCGCGGGCCTCCTGCAGCGCGGACATCTCGTCGAGGTGGAGCGCGCCGACCTTGTAGGGGAATACATTGGCCATACGGCCCAGAAGACGCGTGCGGCGATCCGCCGCGCCTTGGGCGGGGTTCTCTTCGTCGACGAGGCCTATGCTCTCGCCCGGGGCGGCGATCGGGACTTTGGCCGCGAGGCGATTGACACGCTCGTCAAGTCGATCGAGGACCGGCGCGCGGAGATCATCGTGGTCTTGGCCGGCTACCCGCGCGAGATGGACCGGTTCGTCGCCAGCAACCCGGGACTCTCGTCGCGCTTGCCGATCCTGCTCGACTTCCCGGACTACTGCGCCGAAGAGCTCCTCTTGATCGCCGATGAAATGCTCTCGCAGCAGGACTGCCACTTCGACCCGGGGGCCCGCGAGAGAATGCGTGCCCTGCTCCAGGAAGCGGAGCGGCGCGGCGGGGTCCTTACCGGCAATGCCCGACTGGTGCGTAACCTGGTGGAGGCGGGATTGCGCCGCCAGGCTCTTCGCCTGGATAGCCAGCGCAGCTGGCGGCGCGCCGAACTGACGACCATAGAGGCAGTGGACTTGCCCGAACTCCAGTCGGTGCTCCCTCGGGCGGCGGGGGACGCGCCACCGTGGGTCGCGCCCGACAGCGCCTTTTTCGCCTAGGGGCTTGGTGGAGGCTGGCCCGCGGAGGGCGGCGCCAGCAGCCTCCACGGACACCCGAGGACTAATCGCATATGGAAATCGCGGCAACGGACGCAGGAACTGTATACAGGAATGCAGAAATACAGGCCGACCACACGGGATACGTCTTTGGTGGGACTTAGGGGGAGCAGACATGGAACGGCTGGAGTGCGAAGTCCTGGTGGTTGGTGGGGGTCTTGCGGGGCATGTCGCGGCATTGTCGGCCGCGGAGGAAGGAGCGGACGTCCTGCTCATGGAGAAGCAGGCGGAGGTTGGCGGCAGCAGCGTGCTTGCGGGTGGCTCCTTCGCCTTCGCCGGCACCGACATGCAGAAGGAGCGAGGCATCGTAGACTCCGAGGCATTGCTGACCCAGGATCTCCTAGAGGTTGGTCAGGGCAAGAACGACCCGCAGCTGGTCGCCCAGTACGCGCGCAGCCAGCTCGACGCCTACTACTGGCTCCGTGAGCGCGGTGTCGAGTTCATGTCCGTCCAGGCGGCATCGGGACAATCGGTGCCGCGCTCGCACCTCGCCAATCCGCGCATGGTCGTCGATCTCCTGCACCGGACGGCGGAGAGCCTCCCCAACGTCCACATCGTGACCGGTTGCGCGGCGGAGCGGCTCGTCCAGGGTTCCGAGACCAAGCGGGTGAGCGGTGTCCGAGCCCGCCAGGGCGCGACGGAGTACCTCCTGGAGGCCGCGCGCGGCGTCGTCCTCACGAGCGGCGGCTTCGGCCAGAACAAGGAGATGATCGCGGCGTTCGCCCCGGGTAAGGAGAAGGCCCTCCTGCTTGGCGCACTGGGCAATGTCGGCGACGGTCTCAAGATGGCATGGAAGCTCGGTGCCGGCCTGCGGGACATGCCGTATGTCAAGGGCACGTTCGGCAACTTCCCTGAGACCAAGGTCGGGCAGCACCTCGGTCTCGAGGCCGTCTACAAGGGAGCGATCGCCGTCAACAAGTCGGCACGCAGGTTCGTCAACGAGTCGCTCGACTACAAGCTCCTGGGGGACGCCTGCCTGTTGCAGGAGGACGCGATCTCATTCCAGATCCTCGACCAGAAAGTCATGGATGCGTCCATCCCTGGCTACACGATCTTCGATTTCGGTCGCCGCCTCGAGCAGGGCCTGATGGTGACGGCCCCGACTCTCGCCGAGCTGGCGGACAAAATCGGGGTGCCCGCGGCGCAACTCGAGGACACCGTGCGGACCTACAACGAGATGGTGCGCAGCGGCAGCGAGGACCCCTTCGGGCGCAAACACCTGACGCACCGCTTTGGCGATCTCGTCGAGATCGACCGACCGCCTTTCTACGCCTACCCGTCCGTCACGGGCATCGTGGCTACCTACGCTGGCATCACCGTCAGTCCCCAGGCCGAGGTCACCGACGTGTTCGGCGAACCGATCCCGCATCTCTATGCGGCCGGCGAGATCATGGGCGGCTTCCATGGCGCCGCTTACATGACCGGCACCTCGCTCGGCAAGGCCACCGTGTTCGGCCGCATCGCCGGTAAGGCCGCGACCCGAAAGGCTTCCTGACGATCGCGGTAAGGTCGCCTGCGAGGAGCGTGAACGGTGTGCGGCTTTGGTACCAGAGCTTTGCGCGCGCGAGCGAGCGCGGTCAGTACGGGGAAGCGCTGCGGGCGGCCGTCCGCATGTCCGCGGATCCCGGGACAGAGGTGGAAATCCACGCCATCGAGCGCGGTGGCGGCGTTGCGGACCAGTACCGCTATCTCGAATACCGGGACACCCGCGAAGTGCTCGACAACGCGATCCAGGCCGAGAAGCTCGGCTTCGACGCCTTCCTGCTCGGCAATATTCTCGACCCCGGTGTCGACGAATGCCGCGAGCTTCTGCACATCCCGGTGCTCGGACTGTGCGAGACGAACCTGCACTTGGCCTGCATGATGGGACGCCGTTACGGCGTCATTACCGTCAACCCGAAGTTCACTCCGCGGATCCTCGAGAACGTCCGGCGCTATGGGCTTTGGCAGCAGATGGCAGCCGTCGAACTGATGCGGGTGACCAGGCTCTCCTCGCTGGCGGCCGGATTCGTCCCCGGTGATGCACAGGCGGCCATTCTTGACCAGTTTCGGACGGCGGCCCGGTCGTGCCTTGCCCAGGGGGCGGAGGTCCTGTTTCCCGCGGGGGGAACCCTCATGGTCCTTTTGAGCTACCTCGGCATCCGGGAGGTCGATGGGGCACCAATCCTGGACGGTATCCCCAGTCTGATCAAGATGGGCGAGACAGCTGTGAAGCTGGGCGGGCTGCTCGGCACCTTCACAAGCAAGGCGTTGACTTACCGACCGCCCGAGGGCGACGTGCTCGCGCAGGTGCACCACTTTTACGGACCGGATCTCTACGCCTGACGCCGGGAGTGTCAGGCGGCGGCGCTGTCGCGTCTTGGGGGGAACGACATGAAGAGTTCGCTGATCCGGTGTGTCATCATGCGAGGCGGCACGAGCAAGGCTCTCTTCCTGCGGGAGGGGGATCTGCCGCGGGATCCGGCCCTGCGCCACCAGGTCATTCTCGCCTTGTTCGGGTCGCCGGACAGGCGTCAGATCGACGGACTTGGCGGCGCCGATCCACTGACGAGCAAGCTGGCGATCATCGGGCCGCCGCGCAAGCCAGACGTCGACATCGACTACACATTCGCGCAGGTCGAGATCGCGGAGCCGGTCGTGGACCTGCGCAGCTTGTGCGGCAACATATCGTCAGCGGTGGGCCACTACGCTGTCTACGAGGGGCTCGTTCGGGCCGTGGAACCGGTCACCGTCGTGCGCGCGTACAATACGAACCTCGATCGCGTGCTCCGCATCGAGGTTCCGGTCTGCGACGGCAAGCCGGTGGACACGGGCGACTACGCCATTCCTGGCGTTCCCGGCACGGGTGCCCGAATCCAGCTGGATCTAGGGGATACCGCAGGTGGTGCCACGGGTCGTCTCCTGCCCACCGGATCGCCGGTCGACCGGCTGCCGGTGGAGGGACTGGGGACCCTCGAGGTGTCGCTTGTGGACATCGGTAATGCGCATGTCTTTGTCCGAGCCGCGGACGTCGGCATGCGCGGCGACGAATCCCCGGACGAGATCGACAGGAGTCCCGCGCTCCTGGAGAGGCTGGAGCGGATCCGCTCCGCGGCCGCGTTCCGCATGGGCATGATCTCCGCACCATCCCGTGGCAAGGCCGAAAGTCCGGCAACGCCCATCATCGGTGTCGTCTCGCAGCCGAAGGACTACGCGCGCTACCTGGGTGAGGGCCAGGTGCGGGCGGACGAGGTGGATGTCGTCTCGCGCCTGATGTACATGCAGGTGACACACAAGACGTATGCCGGCACCTCCACCGCCTGCACCGGTGTCGCGGCCCATATTCCGGACACCGTGGTGCACGAGGTCCTACGCCCCGAGGCGCGTGGCGCGGTCGTGGTGCGCATTGGCCATCCGGCCGGCGTGATCGAGACAGAGTCCCAGGTAGAGTTCGGGCCGGAGGGTCCGAAGGTGCTGCGAGCGACGCTCGGCAGGACGGCGAGGCGCCTGATGGAGGGGTACGCCTTCGTGCCGACCCGGGTGTTCGCCGAGGCGCCGCATGCGTAACGCCGCGCCGCAGGGCGCGACGCTCAGGCTTACGCAGCCGGGCACGATCGGGCGCATGCCGATGCGCAACCGCATCGTTCTGGCGCCGATGGGTACGAACTACGGCACGTCGGACGGTCTGGCCTCGGTCCGCGACCAACTCTACTACGCTGAGCGGGCGAGAGGCGGCGCGGCGATGATCATCACCGAGGCCATGTCGATCTCGGCGGGAGCCCGCAACCATACGCGCTCGCTCGGGGTCTTCCACGACCGCTTCATTCCCGGCCTGAGAGAGATCGTCGAAGCGGTGCACGCGGAGGGAGCAGTGGCGGTCGGGCAACTGAACCACCGCGGCGGACTGCTGCGCCGGTCGGTGCTGAACATGGAGCCGGTCGGCCCTTCCCCTTGGGTGAACCCGAATACCGGCGACCCTGTGCGGCCGCTCGCCGTCGAGGAGATCCAGGCGATGCAAAGAGACTTCGTGGACGCGAGCCGGCGGCTCTGGCGTGCCGGTTACGACGGGGTCGAGATCCATGCCGCCAACGGCTACCTCTTCCAGCAGTTCTTCTCCCGCCGCATCAACCACCGCATCGACCAGTACGGCGGCAGCTTCGACAACCGCAGCCGCTTCCTGCGCGAGACGATCCGGCGCATCCGGGACGCTCTGCCCGGCCTAACCGTCATGGTGCGCATCTCCGTCGTGGAGCACGCTCCTGACGGCTATACGGCCGAGGAGACCGCGGAACTGGCCCGGGCCCTGCAGGAGGAGGGCGTGGCGGCGCTGGACCTCTCGAGCGGCACGAACGAGCATCCCGATCTTTCGCGTTTCTGCATCCAGCCGCCGTCCGTGCCGCGGGGGTACCTGGCGCGCTATGCGGGCCCCGTCAAGGCGGCGGTGGATATTCCGGTGATCCTGGCCGGACGCATCATCGAACCGGGGGACGTCGAGACGCTGCTCGCCGCGGGGGCGTGCGACTACGTGGCCCTCGGCCGCGCCCTGCTCGCGGATGCCTACTGGGTGCGCAAGGCCACGGGCGAATTCTCGACGCCCATCCGCCCGTGCATCTCATGCAACGTCTGCTTCGAGCGGCTGACGACGGAGCAGGATGTCGCCTGTCTGCAGAACCCGCTCGCGGGCAGCCGCTTTGAGGCGATCGAGAGCGCCGAGCCTCAGGTGGCGCATGAGGCCTTGCCGGGCAAGCGTAGGCGCGTCTTGGTGATCGGCGCCGGCGTCGCCGGCGTCGAGGCGGCGCGTCATCTCGCCGCCCAGGGACACAGCGTGGAGGTTTGGGAACGCCGGCAGCAGCCCGGTGGCCAACTCGTCCTGGCCCTCGTGCCTCCGCACAAGGAAGAGGTCCGCGGTGTCTGGAGCTATCGCTGGCAGCAGCTGCAGAGCCTTGGCGTGCCGGTGCGGTTGGGCGTGAATCCGACCGCGCAGACCTTGCGGGAATTCGCTCCGGACCACGTGATCGTGGCCACAGGGGCGACGCCTGTCAGACCTGCGCTGTTCGAGCAGACGGAACTGCCCTGCCTTACCGCCTGGGAGGTGCTTGCAGAGCAGGGACGCATCCCGACCGGCGCACGCGTGACCATCGTCGGCGGAGGGCTCGTAGGCGTGGAGACGGCCGAACTCCTCGCGGGCAGGGGCTGCCGGGTGACTGTCCTCGAGATGCTGCCGAAGATCGCGGCGACCATGCCCCGCAACAACCGCGCCGACCTTCTGCTGCGCCTACGGGAGCAGGGGGTCGCGATGATCACGGACGCCAGGGTGGACAAGGTCGAGGGCAGCAGCCTGCGGCTGACCGTCGAGGGGGAACGGCGAACGCTCGACGCCGGGGACTTCCTCGTTCTGGCGACGGGCGTGCGCCCGGAACGCTCCGTCGTGCCTGTGCTCGAGGATCTCGGGTTGCCCTATGTCCTCGTCGGTGACTGCAACCAGCCGGGCGACTTTCTTACGGCGATCCGTGACGGGTGGCTGACAGCCCTCGCGCTGACGGCCCAAGGGGAGGACGCGTCGAGAGAGTCCTTGCGGCACTGAGTCTCCAGACAACGCCACCATGTCACAAGGGAGGGAACCCGATTGCACGAGACCCTGCAACTTGCGGAGCATGTCTCGAGGCTCAGGTACGAGGACGTTCCGGCGCCACTCATGGAGGAACTTAAGGTTCTCACCCTGGACTACCTCGGCGTGGCCCTGCGTGGCTCCTTGACTGATTCCGCGCGTATCGTGGCGGAATTCCAGGCCGAGTATGGCGCGGCCCGAACAGAAGCCACGATCATCGGCACGGGCGCACGGGTGAGCGCGCAGTCGGCGGCCTTCGCGAACGCGGTGGCCGCCCACAGCATCGAACTCGACGACGTGGACGACCTCGCGCTGTTCCATTTCAGCCCGCCGGTGCTGTCAGCCGCGCTCGCGGCGGCGGAGGCGGCGGGACTGAGCGGCAAGGGATACCTCCTGGCCGCCGCCGCCGGCAGCGAGGTCATGGCGCGCGTCTCGAACGCAGCCAACCCGGTCATGCGGGACCGTGGCTTCCACAGCACTGCCACCTGTGGCGTGTTCGGCGCCGCCGCGGCGGCCGCACGCGTCGAGGGACTTTCGCCGGAGCAGGTCGCCAGCAGCTTTGGCATCGCCGGAGCGCACGCTGCGGGACTCATGGAGATGTACGGGCCTTCGATGCAGAAGCGCATCAACCCCGGACCGGCGGCCCAGAACGGCGTCGTGGCGGCGCGCCTCGCGCGGCGCGGCTATACCGGCGCAGACACCATCTTCGAAGGCGAGCGGGGCGTCCTGAAGGCTTTCACAGGTGGGGGTGATCCGCAGGCACTCGTCGACGGCCTTGGTACGGAGTACCCCGTGCGGATCGAGTACAAGGCCTACGCCTGCGCAAGGCCGATCCACAACGCGGTCGACTGCGCGCTCGGGCTGCGGGGGCAGGTCGCGGGGCGTCTTCCGGAGATCCGGGAGCTGACGATCTACCGCCATCCGGCCTGGGCCCACTACCACCAGATTCGCAGCCCGCGCAGCCATCACGAGGCGCAGGTCAGCCTGAACCACGCGGTGGCGGTGGCCCTCGTGGAGGGGGCCGCCTTCCTCGACCAGTTCCAGGAGGAGTTCATCGCGCTCCCCGAGGTACAGCGCCTGTCTTGCATGCTGAAGTTCGAGGCCGATCCCGGCCTGCCGCGCGGCGTCTCCTGCAACCTTCGCGTCACGCTGGACTCCGGCGAGTCGTTCGAGGCACAGGTGGACTACCCGAAGGGCTCCCTGCAGAACCCGATGACGCCGGAAGATCACTGGCGCAAGTTCCTGAGCCTCGCCGGAGCCCGGTTTCCGGCGTCCCGGCTCGAGGCGATCCGGGACGCCGTCGCGCACCTCGAGGACCTAGCCGGCATTGGGGAACTGACCGCCCTTCTGGCCGGCTGACCTTACGCCGAACCCTCGGAGGAGGCGAGCCCTTGGACTGGACGATCCGCCCGCTCTGGATTGGCACCTTGCATCGCAAGCGCTCGAGTTTCCTCTACGCTGGCGGGAGCCCGGAAGCCCTCGACGTGCCAGTCACGGCGTTCCTGCTGGAGAAGGGCGACACGCGCGTCCTGGTGGACACGGGCTGTGACGACCCGCTGACAGCCCATGACGATCACCATCCGTTCGAGCGGCCGCCCGAGCAGCATCTTCTGACCCGGCTCGACGCGCTTGGCGTCGACCCGAAGTCGATCGGTCTCGTGATCCTCAGCCACCTGCACTGGGACCACTGCTACGGCCTCGATCTCCTGCCCGAGGCGCGCTTCGTCGTGCAGGGTAGGGAACTTCGCTACGCTGCGGCACCGCTGCCCTGGCACGCCAGAAGTTACGACTCCTTCGTCGTGGGACGCACGCCGCCCTGGGCAAGAACGGCATGGGACGTGATCGACGGGGACCGCGAGCTGATGCCGGGGCTCGGCGTCATGCTCTCGCCCGGTCACACGCCAGGCATGCAGACCGTGACGGTCCAGGCGGCGACGGGACTCTACGTCCTGCCCAGCGACAACGTCCCGCTCTACGAGAACTGGGAGGGCAAGCCGCCGGCATGGCCGCACATTCCGGACACTCACCACTACAGCCTTGCCGACTATTACGAGACCTTCCTGCAACTCGAGCGTCTCGGGGGCCGGCTGCTGCCGCCCCATGACTTCCGCATCTTCGACCGCGAGGTCTATCGTTAGCCGTTTGTCTCGAACGGGGCCATGCGGCCAGGGGAGCAGCCGAACGACCGAAAGAAAGGTGACCGGACGCCAAGCGGTCCTCGGCCGCCCGGATGCGGAGGCTGGCGCCCAAAGCCAGCAGCGGGCCTTGGCGCAAATCGGTGCAGAGTGGTAAAAAGAAATTTCCGTGCAGCAGGAGATGTATACAAGAATGCAGAAGTGACCGATAGAGGTGGAAGTCGGCAGGCCTGCCATGGCACAGGTCGGCAGCGGACCTCGGGTTCGTGGATGCGACGATGTGGCACCTGGAGGTGCACAGGGATGGACGCGTTGGTGGTGGCCGGCGGCGCAGGGGATATCGGCAAGGCGATCGTGCAGCGGTTTGCCCGTGAGGGCTGGCCGGTCAGCGTTTGGGACGTGAAGACCCTGACGGGGGCGGAGCCTGCGGTGCAGAGCCTCCTGTGCGACATCACCGACGAGGGGGACGTCGCGGCGGCGCTCGCCGCCACGCAGGCGGAGCTTGGTCAAGTCGGCTGCCTTGTCAACGCGGCGGGGCTTGCCCAGTACGACGATTTTCTAGACCTCCCGACCGAACGCTGGAATCGCATCATCGATGTCAACCTGGTCGGCGCCGCCACGACGGCGCGGGCGGTGCTGCCAGGTATGCTCCGACGCGGCGGCGGGACGCTGATCAACATCTGCTCCATCTGGTCCCGCATGGCGGGCGTGAAACGCAGTGCCTACATCGCCTCGAAGTGGGGGCTTCTAGGTCTGACGAAGTCGCTGTCGGAGGAGTTCCGCGGTCAGGGAATCCAGTTCGCGGCGATCAGTCCCGGACCGGTCTTGACGGAGATGACCAAGCCCTTCGTCAAGCCGGAGGAGGCGGCGACCTGGATGGAGCCGGAGACCGTGGCCGAGGCGGTCTGGTTCGCGGCCTCGCCGGCCGGCAGGGCCGCGGTGGTGGGCAGCGAGATCGAGCTGCTGGGCTGGGGTCGACCGGCGGGGCTCAAAGGCTGATCGCCCGGGCGGAGGCAGAAACGGGGAGGCTCGTTGACGTGAGTGAGCGTTCAAGACGACTGAGGAGCCTGATCGAGGCACCGGAGATCCTCATCGCGCCGGGCGTGTTCGACGCCTTCAGCGCCCTGGTCTCCGAGCGCCGTGGTTACAAGGCGGCCCTCATCACCGGCGCGGGAGTGTCGGAAAGCCGCTACGGCTACCCGGACGTCGGGCTCATGGGCCTGCAGCAGAACCTCGACGCGGTCCGCATGCTGGCCCGGATCAGCGACATGCCGCTGATCGCAGACGGAGACACGGGCTACGGCAACGCGGTGAACGTGTACCACGCCGTGCGGGACTTCGAGGACGCCGGTGCGGCCGGTCTGATGCTCGAGGACCAGACCTGGCCGAAGCGCTGCGGGCACATGGCCGGCAAGGAGGTCATCCCGGCCGAGGAGATGGTGGAGAAGATCCACGCCGCGGTCGAGGCGCGTCGCTATTCTGAGTTCGTGATCAAGGCCAGGACGGACGCCGCCGCCCCGCTCGGCATCGCCGAGGCGATCCGCCGCGCAAACCTTTACGGCGAAGCGGGAGCGAGCCTGCTCTTCGCCGACGCCCTGCTGTCTGAGGACGACATCGCCACCTTCTGCCGCAACGTGGAGAAGCCCGTCGCGATCAACATGGGGTTCGGCATCCGGTCCCGGCGGACCACGCCGCTCGTGTCGCCCAAGCGCCTTCAGGAACTCGGCGCCGCGGTGGTGGAGTATCCCCGCATGCTTACGGCGGCGGCCATCCAGGGCATGATCAACGCCTTCGAGGCGTTCGAGACAACCGTCCGGGCCGACACGGTCCCCGACCGCAGCGACCTCGCGGTCTCGTTCGAGGAGATCAACGAGTTGCTCGGCCTGCCAGGCATCTTCGATCTCGAGCGGCGGTTCGTCGTGAAGGTCTGACCCGCCAGGCGAACCGGCGCAGAGTCCTCGAGGCGGAGGGAGACGCGCATGGAAGAGTTGCAGAGTGCGGTCGTGGTCGTCGGAGCGGGACTGGCGGGCTTTGTGGCTGCCCTCACGGCGGTCGAGCAAGGTATCGAGGTGCTCCTGTGCGAGAAGCAGGACCAAGTGGGCGGCAGCACCGTGATGAGCGGCGGCTCGTTCTGCTTCACCGGCACCGACCTGCAAGCCGCCCAGGGGATCGAGGACTCGCCCGAGCTGCTGCGCGAGGATCTGATCCAGGTCGGGCAGCACCGCAACGACCTCAGGTTGGTTGATCGCTACGTGAGGGACAACCTTGCTGCCTACCATTGGCTCCGGGAGCACGGGGTCGAGTTCGGACAGGTCCAGGCGGCCTCGGGACAGTCGGTGCCGCGATCGCATCCGTCCAATCCGAGGCGGGTGATCGACCTGCTGCACGCCGCGGCGCGCCAGGTGCCGAACCTCACCGTGGTCACCGGCGTGACGGCCGATCGTCTCGTGGAAGACCACGAGACGGGTAGAGTCGTCGCTGTCCGGGCGCACGAGGGAGACCAGGAGTTCTCCCTCAGGGCAGAGCGCGGAGTCGTGCTCACGAGCGGCGGCTTCTGCCAGAACAAGGAGATGATCGCGGCGTTCGCGCCCGGCAAGGAGCGTGCGCTGCGCCTCGGGGGACTCGGCAACTACGGTGACGGCATCAGGATGGCCTGGCAGCTTGGCGCTGGCCTTAGGGATATGCCTTACGTGAAGGGAACTTTCGGGAATCACCCGCAGGCGCAGTCAGGCCATCACACAGCCTGCATGGCGGTCTACAAGGGCGCCATCGCCGTGAACAAGCAGGGCCGCCGATTCGTCGACGAGTCGCTCGACTACAAGCTGCTCGGCGATGCCTGTCTAGAGCAAGAGGACGCGCTCGGCTTCCAGATCTTCGACGAGGCCGTGATGCGTCAGAGCGTGCCGGGCTATCCCATGTTCGACTTCCGTCGCCGCATCACTGAGGGTCGGTTGATTACGGCGCCCAGCCTCGAGGAGCTCGCCGGTAAGATCGGGATCGACCCCGGAAGGCTCAAAGACACGGTGGAGAGCTACAACGAGATGGTTCGCGAGGGCCTCGACGATCCTCTCGGGCGAAAGCACCTCACCCACCGGTTCGGGTCCCTCGCCACCCTGGAGGAACCGCCGTTCTACGCCTATCCGTCCACGTCGGCCATCATCGCCACCTATGCGGGCATCACGGTCGACGAAGACGCGAGGGTTCTCGACATCTTCGGGGATCCGATCCCGGGTCTCTACGCCGCTGGCGAGGTCATGGGCGGGTTCCATGGCGCCGCATACATGACGGGCACGTCGCTTGGCAAGGCGACGGTCTTCGGCCGCATCGCGGGCCGAGGGGCCGCGCGGGCCATCGCGTAGCCCGTTTTGTCGTGTTCCCGGCCGCTGGCCGGCCCTGGTCCTTTAGGGGGGGTGACGCAGCACGCCGAATTCCAGGTCTGCGCGGTTCCCGGATGGAGACGGAATGAAGCGGGGGAGGTAACCGTATGGCTCGCAAGTTTCGTACCGGAGTAGGTGTATCCGCCGCCCTGGTGTTCGCGGCATCGACGACGCTCATGGCCCTTCCGATCGCGAGCGCCGCTGTACCCAAGTATCCGAAGCGGCCGATAGAGATCATCGTCCCGTACGCCGCGGGTGGTGGCGTGGACCAGACGGCGAGGGCGCTGGCGCCGATCCTGCAGCAGGAACTCAAGGTGCCTGTCATCGTTTCGGACATCCCGGGTGCCGGCAGCATCACGGGCACGAGCGTCGCGTCGGACTCCGTGGCCGACGGCTACACCCTGTTCTTCGACTCGCCGGGCATCATCGACGCGCCCTGGATCGAGAAGGGGGTACCGTTCGGACCGCAGAGCTTCAAGTATGTCGGCCAGATCACGTACATTCCCAACTACCTGGACGTCCCCGTGACGAGCCCGTTCAAGACCTTGAAGCAACTGGTCGCCTACGCCCGCAAGCACCCCAACAAGCTGAAGGCTCCGTTCACGGCCGGCTGGCCCAGTACGGACGTGATGGGTGCGGAGTTCGCGTACGACGCGCACCTCAAGTTCACGACCGTAAGCGGCTTTACCGGCGGACCAGCCGAGCTGCTGTCCGCGCTCGCCGGTCGCACGAGCTTCAGCTACAACAACACGGGTGAAGTCCTGTCGGACGTCCGCGCCGGCAAGGTGCGCATCCTGGCGACGTCGGCGCCGAAGCGGTCACCCATCTTCCCGAACGCTCCTACGTTCGAGCAGCAGGGCTACCCGGTTGCCGTCGGCGTGTGGCAGGGTCTCGCGGCTCCGGCCAAGACGCCGCAGTACGTGATGAACGTGCTCGATAAGGCATTGGCCGAGGCCGCCAAGTCGCCCGAGCTCAAGGCCAACTTCGCAAAGATCGGCATCACCGTCGACTACCTGAACTCCGCGCAGACGACCAAGCTGATCTACAGCGAGTACAAGTCGGACGGCCAACTCTTCAAGAGGCTGGGCGTAGCCAAGTAGGAGGTCGACCCGTAACCCTTCGGCCGCGCGATGGGCCGGGGAGTCGGGCTGGAGAACACCCGAGCCGAGGCGGGCAGGGGAGCCCCTGCCCGTCCGCCCGGGGTGCAAATGAGCGACGAGGCTGCAGGGTGGAGGACGCGGCCCCTTGGCGTTGCGTACCTTCTCCCCGCTTCGACCCTGGGTGAAGAGGGGGTATCGGGGTGACGAGACTCGGGGAGAAGGTCGGCTACGTCGCCATGATCCTGGCTGCTGCCGTCCTGATCTACGTGAGCCGCTCGTACGCCTTGCAGGACGGGGCCTATCCTCACATCGTGCTCACGCTTCTCGCCATCTTGGCCGCCGTCGGGCTCTACCAAGCGTTCAGGGCCAGCCGGCAGGACCAGGAGCGGGAGGAGGCGGCCACGCAGCCCGAGCCTGAGCGCGGCGCCATGTGGCCGGTCGTGATCTATATCGGGCTCACCATGCTGTTCATTCTCTCGTGGAATTGGATCGGCACCCTGCCAGCGGTGTTCATCTTCTCAGCGATCCTCGTGGTCTTGAACGGCGAACGCCGGATCTGGATGATCATCGCGCTGCCGGTCGTGCTGACGGCGGTCCTGTATGTGGTGTTTCAGTCCATCCTCTACTTGCCTTTGCCGAGAGGGTTCTTCTTGAGATGAGGGAGATTCGGTGACTCACCTGATCCTGCAAGGCTTCGCGGCAAGCCTTACACCGCTGAACATCGGCTTGATGGCGCTCGGCGTCGTGATCGGCATCGTGTTCGCATCGCTCCCGGGACTCACGGGAGCCGCCGCCATGACGATGCTCCTGCCGCTCTCCTACGGCATGCCGGCCGTCTCGGCGGTGCTGCTCCTGATCGCGATCTGGAACGCCGCCGTCTGGGCCGGCGCCGTCCCCGCCGTCGTGATGAATATCCCGGGCACATCCGCGGCAGCGGCGACGCTGCTGGACGGCCATCCGCTCGCCATGCAGGGCCACGCCCAGCGGGCGATCCGAACGTCCATCATCGGCGCGTTCGTGGGCAGCATCGCGGCGGCGATCGCGCTCCTCTTCGTCGCGCCACTGATCGGCAACGTCGTGATCTATCTGGGCCCGGCGGAGATCTTCGCCTTCGCTTCGTTCGGCCTCACGCTGGTGGTCTCGATCACGCGGGGCACGCTCTCGAAGAGCATCATCTCCGTGCTGATCGGTCTTTTCATCGGGACGGTCGGCTTCGCTCCTTCCGGGTTCCCGCGCTTCGCCTTCACCCCGAACCTCCTGAGCGGAATTTCGCTGATTCCTGCCCTGATCGGGCTGTTCACCTTCCCGGAGCTGATCAATCTGATCCGGCACAGGCGCCCGCGCATCGTGCAGGTCGAGCCGAGCCAGGAACGGGACCTCTTTCTGTTCCGCGCCCAGGACTGGTCCCGGCATTGGTTCAACTTCGTCCGCTCCGCCGTCATCGGGGTGTTCATGGGCATCCACCCCGGTGCCGGGCCAACCATCTCGAGCTTCATCACGTACAACGAAGCCCGTCGTGTCAACAAGTCTGACCCGCCGTTCGGCGAGGGGAACATTGACGGAGTCATCGCCTCGGACACCGGGGCGAACGCGGCCGTGCTCTCGGGCCTCATCCCGGCCTTCACGCTGGGCATCCCCGGCAGCGTCGATACGGTGATTATCATCGCCGCCCTGACGCTGCACGGGCTGCAGCCTGGGCCGACGCTGTTCATGCAGCACGCGCCCTTCGTCTACACGATTTTCGCTGGCGCATTCGTCGCCAACATCCTGATGCTGGTGATCGGTCTCTTCGCCGCGCGATGGACGGCCAAGCTCGCGCTCGTGCCGACGCGCTTCCTGCTGCCGATCGTGACCGTCGTGGCCCTGGTCGGGGCGTTCGCCGTGAACAACAACTGGTTCGACGTGCTGACAGCCCTGCTCGCGGGACTGCTCGGCTACGGGCTGAGGTCCATGGGCATCAGCACTGTGCCGCTTCTGCTCGGCCTGATCCTAGGGCCGATCTTGGAAACCAACCTCTACCAGGCCCTGCAGGTCTATGGCTCGCTCTGGTCGGCCATCTTCACGCGGCCGATCGCGCTCGCCTTCCTGCTGCTCTCGGTCGCGAGCCTTGTCCACGCCCTGATTACCAGGCGTCATCACAAGGCCGGTAGCGACGTGGTCTAGCGGCCGCTTTCAGGGCGGCCAGAGATAACGAAGTGGAGGGTCACGTCATGCGTCTTTGGTACCAGAGCTTCGCCCGAGCCACAGAATTCGGCCCCTACGCTGAGACCTTGCGGGCGACGATAGGGAGCGCCATCGATCCGGGGACGGAGATCGAGGTCCACGGCATCGAGCGCGGCGGCGGCGTCGCCGACGACTACCGCTACATCCAGTACCTCGACACCTCGGAGGTGATCGAGAACGCCGTACGTGCCGAGCGCGAGGGATTCGACGCCTTCCTGCTCGGCAACATCGCCGATCCCGGCCTGCACGAAATCCGCGAGCTCGTCCGAATCCCAGCCCTTGGCCTCTGCGAGACGAGTCTTCATCTCGCCTGCATGATGGGACGGCGCTACGGCATGATCACGATCAACCCCAAATTCGCCACCCGCATCCTCGAGAACATCCGCTACTACGGCCTCATGGAACAGCTCGCATCGGTCCAGCGCATGAGCATTCCCAAGATCACCTCGCTCGGCGACGGGTTCGAGCCCGGACCGGCGCAGGACGCCATCGTCGCGCAGTTCACCGACGCAGGGCGCAGGTGCATCGCCGAGGGGGCGGAGGTGCTGATTGCGGCCGGTGGCGTCGTGATGCAACTTCTAAGCCGCAACGGCATCCGCGACATCGACGGGGCGCCAATCCTGGACGGGGTGCCGGCCCTGATCAAGATGGGCGAGATGGCCGTGAAGCTGCAGGGCATCCTGGGTACCTTCACGAGCAAGGCGCTGACCTACGCGCCCCCGACGGGAGGCGTGCTCGAGGAGGTCCGCCGCTTCTACGGCGATGAGATCTACCGCTGAGATCACGGCAGGACATTCCGGCTCCTCGGAGGTCAGAACAATGAAACTTTGGCACCAGAGCTTCACCGTGCTCGACAGCGTGCCGGCCTATCGGGCGGTGCTCGAGCGGGAGTTCCGCCGCCTGGCCGCTCCCGGAACGGAAGTGATGATGCACGGCATGGACCCGGGCACCTACCTCACCGCCTACCCCGGCGAAGACATCCGCTACGTCTACGTGCAGGGCCTGCACGCGCAGCAGATCCTGCGCAACGTCCGCCAGGCTGAGCGTGAAGGCTACGACGGCTTCATGATCAGCACCCTGCCGGACGCGGGGCTCGTCGAGGCGCGCACCCTCGTAGATATTCCGGTGGTCGGCTACGGGCAGTCCAGCATGCAGGTGGCCGCCATGTCCGGCTATCGCTTCGCCATTGTCTGCATGATCAAGGAACTCGTGCCTCTCTACGACGCGAACGTCCGGCGCTACGGGCTTGGCGGCCAGTTCATCGGTGCCCACTGGCTCGGCATGGAGTTCGCCGAGGTGTCGAAGGGCTTCGACCACCCAGGGCCTGTGGTGGAGCGACTCCAGGCGAAGGTTCGGGAACTCGCGCTACTGGGGGTCGAGGTGGTGATCCCGGGCGAGGCTGTGCTGAACGCAGTGATCCAGAAGGCGGACCTCAGGCGTATTGGCGATGTGCCGATCGTAGACGGTCTGGCCGCTACGCTCAAGACGGCAGAGATGATGGTGGGACTGCATCAGTTGACGGGGCTCCGCCACGCGCGGGTCAGCTACTTCTCGAAGCGTCCGCCGGAAGGCCGCCTGGACGAACTCGACCGCGCCTACGACTGGCCGCGTTCGGCGACACCCTGAGGAGGATGGCCATGCATCCGAAGGTGGGATTCATCGGCCTGGGCGAGGTCGGCTCGTCCTACGCCAGGGCGCTGGTCGAGGGAGGACTTCCCCAGGGACAGGTCCGGGCCCTCTACCTCGGCGGGCGCCCGGGGGCGGACCCGGCCCGCGCGGCCGAGCGAGCCCGGCAGGCGGGCGTCGCGTTCTACGAAGATCCCGCCGCCTTCGCGGCGGGTCTCGAACTTGTCGTGAGCGCCGTGAGCCCCCAGGGCGCACAGGAAGTCGCCGCAGCGATCGCGGGATTCCTGGCCGGGCCGCAACTGTTCCTCGATGTGAACTCGGTCGGCCCCAAGACGAAGGCGACCGTCGCGCAGACGCTCGAGGCGCGAGGTGTACTTACGGCGGACGGAGCGATCATGGGGGCGCCTGCCTCGTCCGGCCGCATCACCCTGACGTTGTCCGGGCCCTGCGCGGCCGAGGCGGCCGGTATGCTCGCGCCGTATGGCGCCCAGGTGGACGTGGTGGGAGATAGAGTCGGCATGGCCGCGACCCTGAAGATGGCCAGAAGCGTCGTCATGAAAGGGTTCGCGATGTTGCTGATCGAGGCGCTCTGGGCCGCCCGGAGGGCCGGCGTGGAGGAGCAGGTGCTGCGCGGTATCGATGCGTCGATCCACCAGAGGGACTTCGACAACCTGGTGCAGCGTTTCGTTTGCGGCAGCCTCCAGCATGCCGGACGTCGCGTGGGCGAGATGGAGGAGGTCGAGGCGTTCCTTGAGGAGCTCGGGGTGCCGGCGGAAATGACGCGGGCGACCAAGGGCCGCCTGCGTTACCTGGCCTCGCGCGACCCGGCCTGGCACGAGAGGCCGTTCGACCGCGTCGACCTCGCACTCGACGCCCTCCTGGCCGATGCGGATAGGGGGAGCAAGAATGGAGGCTGAGGCGACCCTGACGGGGGCCATCGACCTTCATCTCCACCTCGGTCCGGACCCATACGTGTCGCGTTTCTACGACATCGAGCAGGCTGCAGCGCAGGCGGAACGGCATGGCATGGGCGGCTTCGTCTTCAAGAGCCACAGCTTTGGCACGGCACCGCTCACGCAGGTGGTGGCGCAGAGGCACCCGACGCTCGTCATCGCCGGCGGCATCACGCTCGATCCGCCGAACGGCGGCCTCAATGCGAGAGCCGTCGACGTCGCTGCACGACTCGGCGGGAAAGTGGTCTGGATGCCGACCTCCGGGCACTTGCGCGTCACGCGGGAGGACGATCCGGCAACGCTCCTGCCGGGCATGCCGGAGATCCTCGAGCTGATCCGCGACCACGATATGATCCTCGCGACGGGGCACCTGCCCGCTGCCGAACTCATGCCGCTGGTGCGGCGCGCCACGGCCGTCGGGGTCCGCAAGGTGGTGGTGACGCACGCCATGAACCGGCGCGTGGGGCCGGACCTCCCGCTGGAGGTCCAGCGGACGCTCGCCGGACTCGGCGCTTGGATCGAGCACTGTGCCACGATCCTGGCGGAGCCGACGGCAGTCGCGGAGCAGGATCTCATGGCCGCCATCCGCGGCGTCGGTGAGGAGCACATCGTGCTGTCGAGCGACCTTGGTCGCCAGGATCACGGCGATCCCATCGAGGGCTTCGCGGCGTTCCTGCGCCGCCTCGCCGCCGCAGGCATCGCGCACGCGGCAATCCGCCACATGGCTTGCGAGACGCCGAGACGCCTGCTCGAAGCGTAGTTCCCAACCTTGCGGACAGGTGAGAGAGACATGTCGACGCCCAGGACGCTTCTGAACGTGCCCCCGCAGGCGCTGGCCCTGCTCGCCACGGGCATCATGGCCCAGATGGGCGCCGCGCTCGTCCAGCAGGGCGTCGCCATCATCTCACTGCGCATCCGGACCAACATGAACCTGGACCTGAGCCAGATGGGCCTCCTGTCATCGGCGACCCTCGCCGGTGTCTTCGTAGGCATGCTGTTCGCCGGCCGGCTCGTGGATCGTCGCGGTCCCCGCTGGCTGCTGACGCGGGGCGTAGCGGTGATGGCCGTGTTCGTCGTTCTGGCCGGCCTGATCACATCCTACGTGCCGCTCCTCGCCGTGCTGTTCGCGATCGGCGTCACCTCCGCCGCCGTGCCGCTGTCGAGTTCCCGCTCGATCTTCGAGGGCTTCCGCAATTCGGCGCGCGGCCTGGTGATGTCGCTTCGCCAGACGGGAGTGCCAATCGGCGGCATCCTGGCTGCACTCCTCCTACCCCTTGCACTCGTCCGGCTGCCGCTGCGTCTGGTCTGGGTGGGCCTAGCGCTGGTGCTGGTCCTGACGAGCGCGATCTTCTTCTTCCAGTTGCCTCGCCAGTGGCAGTCCCGTGCCGCAGGGGGGCAGTCGCTCAAGGGGATCCTGCCGGCCATCTGGCCGACTCTGCTGAGCTGGATGCTCGTGTCGGGCCAGTACACGGTGATCGCCTACATCATTCCGGACCTGCACGCGAGCCTCGGCTGGACGACGGCGCTAGGTGGTGTAGGTCTGGCGGTGGCCCAGGTGGGCGGAATCACCGGACGCCTGATGGCGGGCACCTTGACCGACTTCACCGGCGGCCGGAGGGCGCCTGTCCTGATCGCGCTCGCGTTCCTGGCCAGCCTCGCCAGCGCTGGCGTCGCGCTCCTGCCGCGCGGCATCGGCATCTTCCCGGTGCTTCTCGTGCTCTTCCTGCTGGGGCTGGGCACGATCGGCTGGTCGTCCACGACCAATCTCTGGGCGGCGGAGTGCGTGCCACTGGCCCGTTCCGGCGAGGCCATGAGCTGGCCGTCAGCGGCCTCGTTCCTCGGTTCCGCGCTTTATCCACCCCTCTTCGGCCATGTCATCGATCTGACGCACCGCTTCAGCGACGCGTGGTTTGCGCTCGCCCTCTGGCTGGGCCTCGCGGGTCTGATCGTGGCGTGGCTGGTCGCGACGAAGCGGGACCTGCCGCGCCTGGGCAAGGCGGCCGCACCGCTGCCCGGCTAGGCTGGGCGGATCACGAACCGACGGAAGGAGACGACGCCCATGGGCATGACGATCACCGAGAAGATCCTGGCGAGACGTTCCGGGCAAGAGCACGTGCAGCCGGGAGACCTCGTCGTAGTCGACGTGGATCTCGCCAGCATCGACGACGTCCAGTTCTCGATCTTCGCCGAAACGTTCGATCGCCTGGGTGGGAAGCCCTGGGATCCAGAGCGCGCGATCGCCATCTCGGACCATTACATGCCGCCCTCTGGGCTGGACGAGGCGGAGATCGTGCGCGGGCTCGTGGCGTTCGGCAGAGAGCACGGGCTTCGGACGGTGACCGACTACGGCATCAAGCACCAGTTCTTCGTCGACAGCGGGCTGCTCGGCGCCGGCGATATCCTCGTTGCGACAGACTCCCACACCAACACGTCCGGTGCGATCGGCGCGCTAGCCGTGGCGCTTGGGCCGACGGACGTTGCAGCTGTCTTCGCGACCGGCAGGACCTGGATGCGCGTGCCGCCCACCATCCGCTTCGAGATCGATGGGGAGCTGCCGCCGGGGGTCATGGCGATGGACGTCGGTCTCAGGCTTCTGGGGGAGCACGGACGGCACGCCGCGACCTACAAGGCGATCGAGTGGGCGGGAACGACGATCAGGGGCATGGGGATGCCGGGTCGCATGACGCTCTGCAATCTTTCGACCGAATTCGGGGCCAAAAACGGCATTGTCGCCGTGGACGAGGTGACGCGCAACTACCACGCCGCCCACGGCAAGCCGTGCGCCGAACTCGAGAGCGACCCCGACGCCGGCTTTGAGGCCGTGCACCACTACGACGCGGGCAGTTTCGAACCTGTCGTGGCGAGCCCACCCAACCCGGCGAACGTCCACCCCCTTGGGGAGGTGCGCGGCATCCGCATCGACCAGGCCTACCTGGGCAGCTGCACCCACGGCACGATCGAGGACCTCAGGGTGGCCGCCGAGGTGCTGCGTGGGCGACGCATCCACCGGGACGTGCGCCTTCTCGTAACTCCCACCACCGTGCGGGAGTACCGTCAGGCGTTGGCGGAGGGGCTGATGGAGGTGTTCGCCGACGCCGGGGCCGTGGTGTGCTCGCCGGGCTGCGGCTCCTGTCCCGGCATCCACGAGGGAACGCTCGCCCGGGGCGAGGTGCGGATCTCGACGCAGAACCGCAACTTTCGCGGGAGATCGGGCCACCCGGATTCGCAGGTCTATCTTGCGTCACCGGCGACGGTCGCGGCCTCCGCGATCGCTGGGGAGATCCGCGCGGCGGGGGAGGTGTAGAGCATGGAAAAAATCCGCTTGGGAACAGCCTGGACTTTCGGTGATGACGTGGACACGGACGCCATCATTCCGTCGATGTACTTGGTCGACCGCGACCCTTCGGTCTGGGCTGCCCACATCATGGAGGGCGTCATGCCGGACTTCTCCCGCAGGGTGGAGGCGGGCGACTTCGTCGTGGCCGGACGCAGCTTCGGTTCGGGCTCGTCGCGTGAGCACGCCGCGATCGGACTGAGGCATGCGGGCGTCGCGGCGGTGTTCGCGGAGTCGATCGCCCGCAACTTCTACCGCAACGCGTTCAACAACGGTCTCGTCGCCCTGGAGGTCCCGGGCATCGCGGGCTTCACCCGGACAGGCGACCGGCTGGAAGTCGACCTCGAGCACGGCCGCGTACGCAACGTTCGCACGCAGGCCGAGATCCAGGCCACACCCCTGCCGGCCTTCCTGATGGACATGGTGGCGCAAGGCGGGCTCCTGCCCTGGCTACTCGCGGGGGAAGGCTGGCGGCGCACCGACCAGGCGTGAGCCGGATGTCAGGAGGCGAGGCGACGAGGAAGTGAAGCGGCTGCTCCCTGACCCGGCCGAGCGAAGGCGAGATCCCATGATACGACCCGCAGGCTCCGGTCTACACAGGAGGCGATTCGATGAACCAGTTTGATCTGACAGGCCAGGTGTCCCTCGTTACAGGCGCGTCCGCGGGCGGGCTCGGCTACCATTCCGCGCTCGCCCTTGCGGAACACGGCTCGGATGTGTACCTCGCCGACCAGGCGTCAAGGAAGGAAGACCTTGAGCGGACCAAGGCGGCTGTCGAGGCCCTGGGGCGGCGTGCGGAGATCGGGTTCGTCGACGTTGCCTACGAGGACGCGGTCGACGCGATGGTCACGGCGGCCCTGGACACGTTCGGCAAGATCGACGTCCTTGTGCACCATTCCGGCGTGATGCTGCGCAAGGATGCCTTCGAGATGACCCTCACCGAGTGGCAGCGCATCGTGGACATCAACCTGACCGGCACGTGGCTAGTCGACCGCCGCGTCGCGCGCGAGATGGTCGGGCGGAAACACGGCAAGATCATCAACACGTCGACGCTTTACACGAACATCGTGGGCCCCCTGCCCGAATCCGCCTACTACGCATCCAAGGCGGGGGTTGCCAACCTGACGCGGGGACTCGCCCTTGAATGGGGCAAGCACAACATCCAGGTCAACTGCGTCGCTCCCGGCGTCTTCTACCCGACCCAGATGACGGGACCGCTCGGGGCGCAGCCCGATCGGCTCGAGTGGATGCGGCAGAGGACCTTCCTAGGGCGGCTGGGCAACCCGGAGACCGACCTGCGCGGTCTTGTCGTCTTCCTCGCCACCGCCGCGTCGGATTACGTCACCGGCCAGGTGATCTTCGCCGACGGCGGCTGGACCGCCTGGTGATCGCCAAACCGGCTTTGTGAGGAGTGGAGAGATGTCCGTTGAGATCGTCTGGGTGGCGCACTCCACGGTGGAGGTGCGCAATGCGCAAGGCCTGTGCCTCGTGATCGATCCTTGGTACAGCAAGAGCCCTGTGACGAAGGCGACTGCGCCCGAGCATCCCGGGTTCGCGCTCGTGACGCACGATCACTGGGATCACGTGCAGGACGTCCCCACGGTTGCCAAGAGCGGAGCCAAGATCGTGACCCAACCGGAGACGCTGACGCGGCTGTCCCGCGAGGAGGGCATCGCCGAGGATGCCTTCCTCACGATGAACCTGGGCGGCACGCAGAGGCTCGCGGACGGCGTCGAAGTCACCATGATCCCGGCCCTGCACACTTCCCGCAGCGGTCACGCCAGCGGCTACATCGTGAAGGTGGACGGCTTCACCTTCGCCCACCTCGGGGACACCGCGCTCTTCTCGGACCTCAGGCTCTACGGAGACATGTACGACATCGACCTGGCCATGGTCCCGATCGGCGACCACTTCACCATGGGCCCCGGGGCCGCGGCGAGGGCGGTCACCTACCTCGGCGCGCGGCTGGCGCTGCCGCTGCACTACGGCACCTTCCCAGCCCTCGTGCCGACGGCGGAACCGTTTGTCGAGGCGCTGCGCCGGGAGGGGCAGGGTGCCGAGTGCTGGGTGCCGGAGATCGGCGGACGGCGCACGTTCTAGATGTCAGGTCAAGGAGGTACGGGAGCGATGGAAGGGCATTACGACATCATCGTCGTCGGGGCGGGCGTTGCAGGACTCTCCACGGCGCTGGCCTGCGTCGAGCAATTGGTGGAGGCCGGTGCGGAGGACGTGTCGATCGCGGTGCTGGAGCGCTCGTCGCGCGAGATGCGCGGGGGCAGTTCACGCTGGACCGGAGCCTATCTGCGCATGGCCGACAGCAACACGGTCAGCGAGCACTTCGTCGAGGACATGATGGCCTTCTCCGAAGGTTACAGCGACGAGAAGATTGTGCGCAGACTGGCCGCCGAGGCGCCCGCCGCCCTCGACTGGCTGGCGCAGCAGGGCGTCGCGTTCGAGCACCTGCCGACGATCTTCCTTACGGCTGCACGGCCCCGCCTGCTGCCGGTCGGGGGCGGCAAGGCGGTCGTCGAGAGGCTCGCCGACAAGGTCGAGTCGTACGGTGTCGAGATTCTCTACGAAACGGCATTCCAGCACATTGTCTACGAGAACGGCAGGATCGTGGGCGTGCAGGTCGGCACCCAGCAAGGCCCGGCGACCATCGGGACCAAGGCGGTCGTGCTGGCGTCGGGCGGCTTCGAGGGGAACCCCGAGATGTTGGCGCGCTACTTCCCGCACCCGGTGCATCGGTTGCGCAACATCTCCCCGGGCGGCGAACAGAACAAGGGCGAGGGGATCGAGGCGGCCCTCGCGCTCGGCGCCAAGCCCGCGGGCGAGTACAACTCGTTCCACGCGGAGCCTGTGGACCCGCGCAGCAGGATGCCGGAGGCGGTCGTCATGCTCTTCCCGTACGGCATCCTCGTCAACAAGCTGGGTGAGCGCTTCGTCGACGAGGGCGAGGACAGCATCGACGAGACCTACGAGCGAATCTCCCGCACCTTCCTGACCCAGCCCGGCCAGACGGCTTACTGCATCTGCGACCAGCGGGTGTTCGAGATCCCGAACTACCACCACGCGCTCGGCACCGATGCCGAGCCGGTGACGGCCGCCACGGTGGAGGAGCTCGCGGAGAAGCTCGGCCTGCCGGCCGCGGCCATCTCCCGCACCATGGAGGACTACAACAGGGCAGCGGCCCACAACGCGACCGCCGACTTCCAGCCGCTGCGCAAAGACGGCAACGCCGCGCGCGGCATCGCACCCGCGAAGTCCAACTGGGCCGTGCCCTTGACGAGGACGCCTTACGTGGCCTGGCCGCTCGTCTGCTCGATCGTCTTCACCTACGGCGGCATCGCGACCGACACCGAGAGCCGGGTGCTCGACCGCGACGATCGGCCGATCCCGGGACTCTATGCGGCGGGCGAGATCACCGGGCTCTACTACGGCAAGTACCCCGGGGCCACCTCGTTCCTGAGGGGTGCCGTGTACGGCCGCATCGCCGGCCGCAACGCAGCGGACTTCGCCGCGGGCAGGGCCTAGGCCAAGTGGCGGTTCCCGCGAACCTTCCTGAGGCTCCCGCCAGGGTGGGAGCCTCAGGCCCTGAAGAACGGAGGAGTCTCGAATTGGATATCCTCGTTACCCTCAAGTGGATTCCGGACCCCGAGCTTCCCGACGCCCTCCTCACCTTCGAGGACGGCCGGCCGGGCACGCGCGTGCCCCACACAGTGGGCCTCTTCGACAAGATCGGCCTTGAGGTGGCACTCGCCCTGCGGGACCAGCTGCCGGAGACCCGGGTGCGCTGCGTCGCGATCGGTCCCAAGGAGGCGACGGAAGCCCTGCGCGTCGCCTTGACCTACCTCGTGGATGACGCGCGGCGCATCGACATCGACTGCGCCTTGGATAGCATGACGGCGGCGCGCGCTCTGGCCGCGCACCTCGCGGGCACCGGTCAGCCGGATCTCATCCTGGTCGGTGAGCAGTCCGGAGACTGGGATCAGGGTATCTTCGGGCCAGCGCTCGCGGCGCTGATGGGTGTGCCGTTCGTGCCCCGTCTCCTGAGCATAAACCCCGACGGGAAGGGCGAAATGCTCGTCGACCACGTGGTCGACGAGCACACTGAGGAGACCGTGCGCTTGCCGCTGCCCTTCGTCGCCAGCGTCACGATGATTCCGAACCTCAAGCTGCGCCAGCCGAAACTCAAGGACATGATCGCCGCGAAGCGCCGCGAGGTGCTGGTCGAGACGGTGGACGTAGGGCCGGCGCTCTCCCTTGCCAGGCTCGAGAAGGCTCCGCGACCGCAGAAGAACTGTCGGTTCCTCGAGGGCACTCTCGAGGAGCAGGTGGCCAAGGCCTTGGACGTGCTCGCAGAATGGAGGTCCGCCCAGTGATCGGCGCGATCGTGCTCAGCCCGGCGGATGCCGCCTTGCCAGCAACCCTCGCCGGGCGCTTCCCTCAGGAGGAGATCTTCGGCATCTGGATCGTCCCGCCGCAGGACGCGTGGACGGGCGACACCGCGCTTCTTTTGGGGGCGCCGCCGTCTCCTGCCGCTCGCGAGGTGGTGAGGAACATTCTGGCCCAGATCGAAGGCAACCGGCTGTATGCCATCTACCTCAGGGACGGGAACCTGCAGCGGGAGATCGCGGCCGGACTCGCCGTAGGACTCGACGGTTCGTGCCTGACCGGCTGCGACAGCGTGAACCAGGCAACGGACGGCATGCTGCGCGCTGCGATGAAGCCGTTCGCCGGTCGTGCTGAGGCGGAGATCGAGGTGGTGCGCCTGCCGCTCGTGGCCACCTTGCGAGACCAGGAAGACGTGGAGAGCAGTGCGCTGCGGGCCGCGGCGCCAGCCAGGGACGTAGCCTGGCTGGAGGAAGCGGAGCCTGCCTGGACAACCGTAGAGCGACGGGCGAGCCAGGCGTCCGGCATCGACATGGCCCGCTACATCGTTTCCGGCGGCTTGGGCCTGGGCCGCCGGGAGTCCTTCGAGAAGCTGACCCCTCTGGCCGAGCGTCTGGAGGCGAGCGTGGGTGCCACCCTCGCCGCAGTGGAGGCAGGCTGGGCCGGAGCCGAAGAGCAGATCGGGCAGACGGGCAACACCGTGCGCCCCGAGATCTACCTGGCGATCGGCATCTCGGGTGCCCCGCAGCACGTCTCCGGGGTATATGCGAAGCACATGCTCGCTGTGAACAAAGACCCCGGCGCGCCCATCTTCCATGTGGCGGACGTCGGGATCGTGGAGGACGCGACTGGATTCGTCGAGGCACTGACCGCGGCGCTGCGCCACGCTTCGGCTACTCCGATGCCTTGAGCCGCTGGGACTCTTCGAGTGCGACCAGCGCGCTGCGGACGGAGGCGAAGCTCTCCTCGATGTGGATGCGCATGGCCTCCGCCGCCGCGTCGGCGTCGCAGGTGGCGAGAGCTCTCAGAATGCCCTCGTGCTCCTCGACCGCGTGGTGCGTCCTCTTCGCCCTGCCCGTGCTCAGGTAGCGATAGCGGGAGATGAGCACCTGGAGGTTGGCGAGGAGACGCAGGTTGATCGGATTGTCCGCGATCTGGTGCAGGATCGCGTGGAAACTGCCGCCGCTGTCGGCGACATCCTTCGACGGGTCGTTCTCGTCGGTGAGCATCTGGCCAAAGGCCCTCTCGAGCCGCGCGAGGCCCTCCGGCGTCATGTTCAGGCAGGCTTCCCGGGCTGCCAGCTGCTCGAGGACGGAACGCACGGCATAGAGCTGGGTCGCTTCCCTGAGCGACACGTTTTTGACGCTGATCCGGCCGTTGTCGGCCCGTTCGATGAGTCCCTCAGTGGTCAGTCTCTGCAAGGCTTCTCGCAGCGGTGTGCGGCTGACGTTGAGCGACGACGAGAGCTGCTCCTCCGACAGCATCTGGCCCGGTGCCAAGGCACCGCGCGATATGGCCGTCCGCAGCGAGACGTAGATGAGATCGCGAACAGATTGGCGATGTCCCTTGAGGGATAGTTCGGTGTCACTCATGGCACAATTCTACACAAAGAGGGGGATAATACCAAAGCCCGCGCAACACAACCCGTCGGCTCTCGCATCTCACTCTTCCGCCTTCTGCCGCGGAAGCTGGTACCAGAGATCGTCGAGCTCCTGGAGTTCCTCGGGTCCGAAGGGGCGTAGCGCCGAGGCCGCGAGTGACTGCTCGACTTGATCGAGGCGGCTCGCCCCGATCAGTGCGACGCTCACCCCAGGCTGGTGCATGACCCAGCGCACCGCCGTCGTCGCCATGTCCCAGCCGCGCTCGGCGCAGAAGGTGCGGAAAGTCTCCAGGGCGGCGAAAGCGGCCTCGTTCCAGTAGCGGCCACGATAGCGCTCGCCCGGCTTGGCAATCCCGCCCAGCGCAAAGCGCGTCCCCGGCTCGACATCCTGGCCCGGGCGGTAGCGCCCGGTCAAGAAGCCGCCGGCCAGCGGGTTGTACGCGATGATGCCGACGCCGGCTTCCTGGCAGAGTGGAACGAGCTCCGTCTCAATTGCCCTGTAGAGCAGGTTGTAGCGTGGCTGTACGCTCACGAGTGGGTCGAAACCCCTCCGGTCGGCGATTAAGAGCGATTTCTGGACCTGGTACGCAGGCCAGTTGGAGACGCCGACATAGCGCACCTTGCCTTGCCGGATCAGATCGTCGAAAGCCCTGAGCGTTTCCTCGAGCGGGGTGGCACGATCGAACTGGTGGGCCTGGTAGAGGTCGAGATAGTCGGTCCGAAGGCGTCGCAGGCTGGCCTCGACCGCCTCCATGATGTGCTTGCGGCCGAGCCCTTGATCGTTCGGTCCAGGACCCATGACGCCATGGCACTTCGTGGCCAGCACGACTTCCTGCCTGCGCCCCTGGAGCCATTCCCCAAGGATTTTCTCGGTCAGGCCGAACTCCGCATGGGTACGCCCCAGGGGATACACGTCCGCCGTGTCGATGAAGGACACCCCGGCTGCCACTGCCCTGTCAAGGATCTGAAACGACGTCTTCCGGTCCGACTGCAGGCCGAATGTCATCGTGCCTAGTCCGAGACAGCTGACTCTGAGACCGGACGCGCCGAGCCTGCGCACCTCCACGCCGGTTCCCCCTTGCACTGCGGCAGCCGCGGGCCTAATCTGCCACCTGAGTGATGTTTGTTCTTCTACCTTGCGCCGAGCAAAACCTCCAAATTGGATAAGTGTATGCAGTTCATCTGGCAACCCTCAAGTCTGTCGCAGTAAACGCCCCGGGTTCGGGTTGGTTGCGGAGGGTTTGAACAGTTCACTTGAAACCAGCGCGAATCTACTCTAACCTTACCGGCTTGGAAAGGTTGGTTGGGATTGGTGAGGCAGCCAAAGCGTTAGGTGTCGCTCACGACACTCAGTCAGATGGT
>JAJZVM010000009.1 GCA_021845645.1 Bacillota bacterium | reverse complement strand
GGCTTGGCCGTGATCGTCTGGCCCTTGAGCTCCACGTAGATCTCCCGCAGGTCAAACGGATGAAAGGCCACGACGACGCGCAGGCCGACAAGATCATCAGGAACCGCGTAGTGGTTGCCGCCTAAGGAAACCTCGCCCCTCTTGGTCACCTTGCGCTCCTCGCGCCAAAGAAAGATCTCGCCGAGGCGCCGCAGGTCCAGGTAGGGCTTCGTCGCGCCCAGGAGCTCATAGGGCGGCTTCTTCGTGGTGCCGTGTGGCCGGCGGTTATACTCCTCGATCCAACGTGCGAGGAGGTCGTTGACGGCGTCGAGGGTGGTGATCTCGCCGCGGTCGATCAGCTCGCGCAGTGCCGGCTCCACCTGCTCTTGAATGGTCTTGAAGAGCCGCTCGATCCGTCCCTTGCCAGTCGGTGCTCGCGGCCTCGCATGGATCGGCTGGATGTCGAGGTCAGCGAGTACGCGCAGATTATGCCGAGTTCCCGATTATGCCGAGTGAGGGCCCGGACGTCTTCTTGCAGGCGGGCTCCTGCCGCATGAACTCGGCATAATCAGAGGTCAACGCAAGCTTCGTTTGGAACCCGTCCCGCAACCGGACAGATCCGGAGCGGGAGGGATTTCGTATGTTTGGAGAGCTGATGAAGGGACCGCTGAAGCCGTACGCCGCAGGCTTCTACGCCGACGTGATCTCCCAGGGGTATGCTCCAGGTTCAGCGGCGAACCATGTGTGGCTGATGGCATGTCTGAGTGCGTGGATGGCCGAAGTGAGGCTCGGACCGGGTGAACTGACGCAGGAGAATGTCGATCTATTCCTGGCTGAGCGACGGTCGCGAAACCAAAGGTTGCCGGCGGCCATAGCGCCTTTGTTACGGCACCTCCGTCGTCTCGGCGCTGCACCGGAGCCGCCGCCAGTTTTGCCCATCACCACCGAACGGGACAGGCTGCTCCAGGAGTACCGAACCTACCTCTCGAAGGAACGTGGCCTCGCATCCAGCACACGAGATGCCTATCTGCGCGTGGCTGGTTTGTTTCTGTCCGAAGCGGACACGGACAATGGCTCCGTGAAGCGGCTGGGGGCGGCCGAGGTTTCAGCCTTCGTCCTCAAGGAGACGCGAAAGCGGCGGACCGGCTCGGCCAAAGAGATCGCGCGAGGGATGCGCTCCCTGCTGCGCTTTCTACACGTCGCAGGCGAGATCAGCGCGCCACTGGACCACGTCGTGCCGGGGGTGGCCAATTGGCGCCTTGCCGCGCTGCCCAAGGCCGTACAGCCAACGGAGATCGATCAGCTTCTCGCAAGCTGTGATCAGTCTACGCCCGTGGGCCGGCGCGATCGCGCCATCATCACTATCCTGGCACGCCTGGGGCTACGCGCCCACGAAGTCGCAGCTTTGCGGCTGCGCGATGTGGACTGGCGCCACGGAGAGATCATCATTCACGGCAAAGGGAGCTGCACAGAGCGGCTCCCCCTGCCTGTGGACGTGGGTGAGGCCATCGTTGCTTGGCTGATGCAGTCGCGGCCTACGGCCAGTGCCTCTTACGTGTTCACACGTGTCCGCGCCCCGCACCATGGACTGACGCGGATGGCCATCTCTGATATCGTGCACGCCGCTTGCGTTCGCGCTGGATTGCCACCGTTCCGCGCTCACCGTCTGCGCCACTCCGTAGCGACGCAGATGCTCCGCAACGGCGCCGACCTGATAGAGATCGGCCAAGTCTTGCGCCACCGCAGCCTGGAGACCACCGCCATCTACGCCAAGGTGGATAGGACTTCACTCTCATCGCTGGCCAGACCCTGGCCCGGTGGTGCCCTATGACCGTCCTCCGCCAGTCCCTGAGGGACTACCTCTCCATCCGTCGCTCTGTCGGGTTCCAACTCAAACGTCGGGCGCACCAACTTGCTGACTTCGTCACATTCCTGGAGCGCGCAGACGCGACCACGATTACGATCCAGCTCGCCCTGGCGTGGGCGATCCAAACCGAAGGGAGTATGAACTGCCGCGCCGATCGCTTGAGCGCTGTGCGAGGGTTTGCCCGCTACCTGCAAGCAATCGAACCGAGGACCGAAGTCCCACCTTCCGACCTGCTGCCGCGTGGCCAGACGCGCACCATTCCGTATATCTACAGTGACGCCGAGGTCTTCGCGCTGCTGGAGGCGACGCAGACGCTGCAGTCAGTCACGGCGAGGTGGATGCAAGCCACGTTGATCGGGCTGCTCGCCGCGACAGGCATGCGCCTTGGCGAGGCAATTGACCTCGACCGCGAGGACATCGATTGGAAGCACGAGATTCTCACAGTGCGTAACGGCAAGTTCGGAAAGTCCCGTGAGGTTGCACTGCACCCCACCGTCGTCAGCGCACTTGAACGCTACAGCCGGATTCGTGACGAACTGATTCCCTACGCGAGCGGCCCCAGCTTCTTCGTTTCAAGGGTGGGCACTCGTCCCAATAGCAATGCAGTTGACCGTACCTTCCGCCAGGTGGCGCATCGTGCTGGCCTGCCGCATGTTCCATCCCAATCTCGGCCGCGTCTCCAAGACTTCCGCCATACTTTCGCCGTCCACACCCTGCTCGACTGGTACCGTGCCGGCCTGGACGTGTCGGCTCGCCTTCCACACTTGTCCACCTATCTCGGGCACGTCAGTCCCGCCAGCACCTATTGGTACCTGTCGGCCACGCCGGAGTTGCTCGCCCTCGCTGCCCAACGGCTCGAACGCGACCACGTCGGAGGCCGCTCATGAGCACACTGGCCTCAACCCTGCAAAGTTTCTTCACTGAGCGTCTCGCGCATCAACGGCAGGCCAGCCAGCACACGATCAGCGCGTACCGGGATACCTTCTGTCTCCTGCTGTCCTTCGCCGAGCGGAAGTGTGGTCGGGCGCCCTCCGCGCTCAGGTTCGAAGACCTCGACGCCCCCTTGATCGGTGCTTTTCTGGATCACCTTGAGGTTGATCGCCGCAACAGCGTGCGCACCCGGAATGCGCGCTTGGCCGCCGTTCACTCTCTGTTCCGCTACGCTGCGCTGCGTCATCCCGAACAGGCTGAGTTGATCCAGCGCGTGCTCGCCATACCGCCAAAGCGTGGCCAACGAATGATCGTAACGTTCCTGGACGAAAGCGAGATCGACGCCCTGCTCAGCGCACCGGACCTTGGCCGACGGGTGGGACGCCGCGACCACGCGCTACTGCTGACGGCCATCCAGACAGGCCTCCGCGTCTCTGAGATCACCGGGGCGACCTGCCGCGATGTGGTCCTAGGAACAGGTGCGCATATCCGATGCCGCGGCAAGGGCCGCAAGGAACGGCTCACCCCACTCACCTCCGAAACCGTCGCCGTGTTGCGCCGCTGGCTGCTCGAACATCATGGCCAGCCCACCGATCCCCTTTTCCCAGGCCCGCGAGGCACTGCCCTCACCCGGGACGCCGTGGCCCTCCTCGTCTCCAAACATGCGATGACTGCAAGCGCACACTGTCCCTCTCTGGCCGGGAAGAAAGTCACTCCCCACGTTTTGCGCCACACCTGCGCCATGCAGCTACTGCAGGCTGGTGTGGACATCTCGGTCATCGCGCTGTGGCTCGGCCATGAGCAAATGGAAACCACCCAGATCTACCTGCACGCGGATCTCGGCCTGAAAGCCCAAGCCCTTGCCCGCATCGCGCCACCCGGCACCTCTGCGTCGGGACGGTACAAGGCCTCCGATAGCCTGCTCGCCTTCCTGGAGAACCTCTGATTATGCCGAGTTTATGCGGCAGGAGCCCGCCCGCCAGAAGACGTCCGGGCCCTCACTCGGCATAATCGGGAACTCGGCATAACCTGCGGGTGCTTGCGGACCTGGGCGTACGGCCGATCCACGCAGCCCCGCGGCAGCCGACCGGCAAGGGGCGCGTCGAGCGGGTGTTCCGCACCATCCAGGACCAGGTGGAGCCGGCGCTGCGCGACCTCCTGGAGCGCGGCGAGATCACGACGCTCGATGCCGTCAACGATCTCCTCGCCCGCTGGATCGAGGACTACAATCGCCGCCGCCACGGCACGACGAAGCAGGCCCCCCTCGATCTCCTGGGGGAACCCAGGCCCTACCCGGATCTCCGGCGCCTGGGCGAGATCTTCCTCTGGCGCGAAGAGCGCAAGGTAGCACCATGAACAGGGTCGATTGGAGGGTCAAGATGGCGTGAAAGACGCCCTAGCAGGGATGGGGTACTACCAGGCGACCTACGCGATCGTGATCACCAACCAGTACTTTAGGAAGAGCGCCAGGACCCTCGCAGACCGCTGCGGAGTCACGCTGTGGGATAGACAGGTTCTGATCGAACGCCTCGCATCTGTGCGGCCCACCGCTAAGGGGGTGACCGCCTTGGAGGAAGAACCCGGCACTTAGCGGGGGCGGGGGGGGCGAGGCTAACCTCACTCTTCCCCCAACTGAACTGGCGTTGCATCCCTGTCGGTGGCATCATTCTGCACGGCGCAGGGTGCTACTGAATGGGTCGGAGGCTGATGCGCAGGCGCAGTTGGGTGGCAGGTTCGGTGGCAGATGGTTGAGGCATCCACTCGTGACCTGAGTTGCCACCGAAATTGCCACCCAACTACTTGGTGAAGCGTGGTTTTGGGTGTGTTTCGCTGGTCAGTGATCAGGCTGAAAATGGCGCTCTGAGAGGCCCCGTGGGTCTCGGAAAGCCGCGCTGGGCCTGGCTTTGCGCTCTACCCATATAAGAGATCGCACCACAGACCCTGGAAGAGTCGCGGAATGGATGATCAAGAGATCGGGCAACGCGCGGGCATTTGGTCAACTCTCGCCAGAGGCGCTCCTCGGCGGTAACTTACTGCGTTGGATAGTGCGGCTTGAATTGGAGTTTCTAGCGGTGGAAACCCGGGAGGAACGGATCAGCACCTCTGCAGGGATTCCCGGGCCATCGTGCTGCTGGTGTTCACCGAGACCTGCGCCAGCGTGATCATCGAGAAGTACACCAGTGCCCCGAGGTTCGAGGGGCCGGTCTCCCCCAGGGGGAGGCGGAGTCCCGGCAGATTCTAGATGTCAGTTCCTCCTTCCTGTCGGCGGGTCGCCGTTTGACGGCTTTGGCGGAAGCGGCGGCCTCGCTCCGTATCCAGCGGTCGATCGGCCGTTCAGGGTCGTCCCGTGCTCACGCACGTCGGCCACCTCGTCGATCCACCACTGTAGACGCTGGCCCGACCGGCCGCAGCCCGCGGCGACGTCCTCCTCGGACAGCCTGGGCAGGAAGTTCTCCCGCAAGTGGCGCACCGGCCGCTCCACCTTGCCCTTCGTCTGGGCCCGGTACGGGCGACAGGACTGTGGCGTGAAGCCGTAGTGCCGCGCGAACTCCAGGCACTCCGGGGCGAAGATCGGCTCGCCATGCTCGTTGCGCCCGATCACCGCAGCCCTCACTCCAACGACGGGCCTTCTCTCACGCTTCAGGGCGACTGGCGGCGCCCTTCGCCTTTTGATACAGCCGCTCTACCTTGCGCCCCAGGGCCCGGCGCCGGCGGGCCAGCCGGAGGCGGTTCAGCCATCCCTGCCGGTTGGAGACCTGGTTCTGCAGCAGGGCGGCAAAGGTGCCCACCTCGGTCTTGACCCGTTCGATGTCCAGTTCCTTGTCAAAGGAGAGGCCCAGGTAGCGAACGCCATACAGGTCGCTCAGTTCCTTGTACGCGTCCTTGGCGATGCCCTCAGGCATGCACTTGAACGGATAAATGTGAATGATGCCGTCGCAGCCCTGCTCCACCAGGGCACGGGCAGCGCCAACTCCGGGCATGCCATCGCCGCCGACTTCCCACTCCAGGAAGGGGCGAGCTCGAAGGTCGTAGGGCCGCTGCCTCAACCAGTGGATATTGCGCGCCTCCAATCGGTCCCGCAACGGCCGGATCCAGGGATGGTTCGCCAGACTGCGCCGCCGCACTTCCCAGAGGGAGCGATGGATAAACTCGCTGAGGGTGGTCCCTTCCACCACCTCAATCCCATCCCGCCCCAGCAGCTTTTCAATCACGCCGCGATTTGCGAATGAGGTAAGGGCTACGTAGATCTCACCTATGGCAACCACGCGCGGTTTCTGGGTGCGGTCCTGGGGGACGGCCGCCAATTTGGCCATGCAGCGATCCCTGGTGTGCCGAATCGCAGTACGGGAGTGGGCACCGCGCAGCAGTTCCAGGCACTCCCGGTAGGCGGCTGCTGTGCTGCCAGGTGCCAGTTCGTGGGCCCGCACCAACAGGGAGCGGGCCCGCACCGCCTCCGCCGCGGCCAGCTTGGCCCACACCGGGGCCAGCAGGGAGCGGAGGGCGAGTTGCAACCTGAATTGCAGATTCAGCCGCGCCAGCCGGGAGAGTCGTGACCAGTCTCCGGTCACCCGTGCCTCTACGTAGCGCACCACGGGGTCTAGGCGCCGGGTGTCGCCGAGCTGGCCCAATTGACGGAAGAAGTCCGCGGGATCGCTTAGGCCCATGGTCAGCAGTTCAAGGGTATGCCCGTCCGTCAGATCGGCAGCCAGATCAGAGGGCAGGTGGCGGTTCTGGGCGATGGCATACCAGCCGAAGGTACAGGGGCCTTCTCCCTGGATCATCAGTGCGAGGATGCGCCGCGGTTGCGGCGGTCGGCCACTCCTTCGGGCCTCGTCACGCAGATCCCGGACCGCGGCCTGAACACCCTGCATCAGGCTACCGGTCGCACAGGCGAACGGTGAACACGTCTCCGCGTAGCGGCGTCCCCCGAGTTCCAGGGTCGTGCCGTCGATCGGTTTGGGCGGGCAGGCGTAATCCTGCAGTCCCAGTTGGACAAAGGCCTCTTCGAGCAGGAGGTTCAGTTCCTCGCCCATGTAGGGCCAGACAAACAGGGGGCGCAAGGGGGACTGCGTACGGCCGTCCGCCTTGCGGTCCGGGGGTATCGTCACCGGATTGTCGGGAGGCGTATCCTCTTTCCTGGACAGGCGCCGGTCCCGCTGGCCTTCCAGGAACCCGTAGAGGGTCTCGAAGCGGGTTTGGAAACCGGCGGTGCCTACCGTCTCGTCGAATCGGAAGGTCCAGGCGGGTTTGCCCTTGGCGCGGGCGTAATCCGCCAGGTAGTCTACCTGGAAGGCATCGGGGTGGCAGCCGAAGGAGCCCAGGGTGATGAACCCGTCCACCTTGTCTGCGGCCCAGTCAATGAAGGCCTGGCCCTCCCGGTGGCTGTCGTAAAAACCCTCCGCTTGTCGGTACAGCCCGGCCAGCTGTTCCCAGGGCACATCGGCAGCGGTCAGGACTGTGGCGCCGCGGCGCCGGAACCAGGGCTTCAGGTCAGCGGTCAGGGCCGGATCGTCCAGCAGATAGCGACGGCCGACCACAGCCAGCCGGGGACGGGCGTCATCCGTGAGCAGGGCGCCGAGGCGATCCACTGGGCGTTCCATCACCTCGTGCCAGGCCCGGGCGAAAGCCGTCTCCACATGCGCCAGATGGGGAGTCCATCGGCGGCGCAAGTCCTCCGGCAGGAACATGCCGACGCGGGACCAGAGCGACAGCCCGATGATTTCGGCGTATACATCGAAGGCCACGTTGCAGAGAGACCGGTAGGTGACGGACTCGATGTTTGGACGGATCAAGCGGGGAAGGGAATGCCGATCCTGGGCACGGAGGCCCTGCAGGTAGGGGATCATGCCTCCGAGCGATCGAATGGCGACGCCGCCGATGTCGCGATACTTGGAGCAGGTGGCTGATCCTCCCTTGTCGGTCCAGACGTTCGGTGCCAGGATGGCGTCCAGATCCGGGTGCTCGCGGCTCAGCGTGTAGACGTGTCCTACGTAGACGCGCAAAGGCAAGCAGAAGTCGGCGCTGGCCAGCGCAGTTCCAGCCTCGATGATGGGTGCTGTGCTGACCTGGCTGGTGACCACCTCCAGACCCGCATGGTGCAGGAACCGATGCAGGACCCGCACCGACTCGTAGTGGCCGGTAAAGGCCCGCACGACCCCCACCTTGGGTCGCCGGGTACGGCCCGGCGGCATGGGGGGTTGTTTGCTCCGCACATCCCTTGTGGTCAGATCAGACTCCCCACTGCTCATGATCCGATGACCTCCTGTTTCCGTTCCGTCCTAATAGGGCAGCCATATGCGACTTTGCGGCCTCGCCTTGCGCCATGCCCTCGAATAGGTCCAGCGGGCAGTCGATGGAGCGGTACCCTGCCACGGGCCGATCGTTTTCCAGCAGGACGACGACGCCATCGCAGGTGCGGTGACAGCGGCTGTGCCGGCACTGGGTGGAAACCGTCCGGTAGGTGCCGGCCGCGATCCTGTCAAAGCCCTTGAAGGCGGTGTCGTACCCCTGCTCGTACATGCCTTTGGCTAGCAGTGCGGCCCCGAGGGCACCGGCCCCCACAACCTGACGCGCATCCTCCGCCACTAGGAACTCTGCCGACTCGAGGCCTAGTGTGCGCCGAAAGGCCTCCTCGACCGACTGGTTCAGGAAGGCCCCGCCCTGGGCCACAATGGGCACCCGCAAGGGCCGGCCGCGCCCCACATCGGTCAGGTAGGTGCGGCAGATGGAGTAGGCCACCCCCAGGAGCAGGTCCGGGGTGGAAAAACCCATCCTGGCCTTGTGGACCACATCAGACTCACCAAAGACCGCACAGCGGCCGGCAATGCGTGCCGGGGTACTAGCCGACAGGGCCACCCGGGCGTACTCCTCCACGGGGATATGAAATCGGCTGGCCACGGCCTCCAGGAAGGCGCCGGTACCGGCGGCGCACTTGTCGTTCATGGCAAAGTCCAGGCCACCCGGCTTGACCGTGATGATCTTGGCGTCATTGCCCCCGATGTCGATTACGGTGCCCACATGGGGTACGCGGTGGCTGGCCCAGGCATAGTGAGCGAGGATCTCGGTGGAGCGGTAGTCGGAGGTTTCCTTGTCCCGGGTCGTGATGATATCCCGGAAAAGCTCCCCGGCGCTGCCGGTCGTGCCGACCCCGGCGAGGACGGCCTGTGGGGGCAGGACCTGGTGCAAGTGTTCCAAGGCTTGCAGACAGGCTTGAATGGCGTCGCCGCCGGTACTCAGGGAGCCTACGGCCACGATCTCCAAATCGGTGCCCTGGATCTGAATCAGGGCATATTTGGTGCCGCGAGAGCCGCCGTCCAACCCAGCGAAGTATTGCCCGGCCGAGGAACGGTGAGAAGCAGAGCGGTGGGTTGGGCCGCTGAGGCCAGTCACGTGCGGGTGCAGGTGGAGCGGCAGAGGATCTCGCAACACGGGTACGGCAAAGGCGGCGATCGACTGAGGCTCCGTGCGAACATTCGCCGGGTTTTGACACCCCTCACATCGCCCGCCCACGACTTCGAGGACATTGGTCCTGCCTTCCCGCACCACCAGGGGCTGGGCCAACTCACAGGCGTTGCGACACCCATGGCAATAACGAACCCGGCTTTCGAACTGGAGGGTGGAGAAGTCATCCCGAAACGCGGTGGCCATGGGGAACTCGGCGGCCTGCCCGGACATCTCCTGGCGGGCCAGCCAGGCCATGCCGAGCGCTCCCACCACGCCGTGCATCGGCGGCACCACCACTGGGAGGCCAAGCTGATGCTCGAATGCCAGCCTCACGCCCTGGTTGTAGGCTACCCCGCCCTGGAACAACACAGGAGGGCGCACCGCCCCTTCCGGCACAACGGTACGCAGGAAGTTGCGGACCAGCGACTGACAAACGCTCATCAGGCGATCCTCCAACGGCACGCCCTTCTGCGTCAGGTGTCGGAAGTCGCGACGGGAGAACACCGTGCAGGTGGAGTCGATGCGGGCGGGTGCCGTCGCCCGCAGTGCCAGCGCACCAAACTCGGACACGGCGATGCCTGCCTCGTCCGCCAACTGCTTCAGGAACTCGCCGGTGCCGGCCGAACAGATGCTGTTCATGTGAAAGAAGCTGGGGAGACCGTCCGGGCCGAACACGATCACCTTGGAGTCCTGCCCGCCGATCTCGAGCAGTGTGCCCACCCGGTCAAGCGGCCGGCCTGCTGCATCGCGCACTAGGCCCAGATGCAGGAGATGGGTCACCCCTGTGGCGTGGGCGATGATCTCGGTGCGGCTGAGGTCGGCGCCAAGCAGGCTGCGGGTAAGCTCCCGCCCGCTGCCCGTGGTACCCACACCGGCAATACGCAAGGCACCTGCCGCCAGGAACTGCGACAGGGCTTGCTTCAACGCCGACAGCGGGGTCTCATAGGTGTCGTGTCGTAGGTAAACTGGCTCCCCCATGGGTTCGCCAGTGCTGCTCACCCCCGCGACCTTTACGGTAGTGGATCCGACGTCGATCCCCACAAACACGTCCTGCTTCACCCTCGGGCAACCCCCTCTGGGCAACAGCTTGCCCAGAGGAGACGCGCCGACAGAGGTCAAGAAAGCCCGTTCAGACGTGCCCTCAGCGTTACTCAGGGTGTGGTCTGAACCATCGTGAGCGTGCGACGAGGTGTGGAAGCGGCTGAACTGGGACGTCCGCGGGGCAGCGGCAGCCTGGCTCCGCTTCCGGGGGATTGGACGCTGGTCCGCTGTTCCCCGGCGACAGGGCGGTCGCCTCACTGCTCGAGCGACGAAGGCTGCGGTCGCTGCTGTCGCCAAGGCGGCTGGCCTCAGTGTGACACCGCACCAGCTCCCGGCACACGTTCTGCCACGAGCTCGTCAAGCGCGGGATAGTGCCGCTGGACCGGGCGGTTGAGGCGATCCGCGCGGGAATAGCCCGACGGGGGATCACTTGCTCTCGGCCTATGCCGCTTTGCGGAAGGAGATTTTCTTCCGAAGGCCAAACCCACAGTCAAACAGAATGCGAGTTGTCTGATGTACATTGGCGGCTGGTACACCGCGGTCAGCGTGTCTTGAACGAAGCAATCTGATCAAAGCCGGGTGCCGGCCCGTTAAGGATTTCCCATGTGCGGTGCAGAAGAACCCTGGCGAGTTCCTAGGCGCTGCGGAAAAGCTTGACGGGTACGAACTCGTTGTGGTTAAGCACTTCGCTGGCCGTCACGCGACCGCCGGCTACCCGAAGCAGCATATCCATCAGCATGTTGCCGGCCTGATCGATCGGCATCTCCTGTCTTAAAGCAGCGGAAACATCGAGATCGAAGTGTTCGGCCATAGTCTTGGCCGTCTGGGGGTTGGCGGTGAGCTTTATCACCGGCATCAGGGGATTGCCGATTATGTTGCCTTGCCCGGTGGGTACCATACACAGCACCGATCCGGCTGCAGCGAAAAGGCTAAGCGCCTCTGCAGCCGCACCAGAGGTGTTCATGAACCACAGGCCTTTGCCGGGAGGGGCATCGGCGCTCTCCAGAACTCCATCGATTAACGCCTGACCGATCTTTGCGATGTTACCGAAAGCCTTTTCCTCGATGGTGGTAATGCCGCCGTGAATGTTCGACTGGTTGGGCTGGGAACCCAAGAGGTCGGCCCTCTGGTCGGCGATGAATCCTACATATTCGTTGTAAATCCGCCAAAACTTCTCTTGCTGGTCTCGGCTTTTGATGCGGCCCGCGATCAGGTGTTCGGCTCCGGTCAACTCCGAGGTTTCACCGAAGAGAACGGTGGATCCGGTTGCCAGAGCACGCTCTACCACCTTCCCCACGATGGGGTTGGCGGCCAAGCCGTTGGTGGTGTCCGACCCGGTGCACTTGGTTGCAAGGATAATGTCGCTCAGGCTGGCCTCCTGGGTCTTTATTTCGCTGGCGAAGTATACGAACTCCTGGGCCTTGCGGGCTACATGCTCTATGGTGGCAAGGTCACCGACGTGTCGGATGGTGAAACGGGCCACCGGTTTGCCGGTCGCTTCTATGCCGGAGGCTATCCTGTCCACCCAGACGGGTTCCATGCCGATGACGATCACGGCGGCTACATTGGGATTGGAACCCGCACCGATCATGATGCGGAAGAAGAGCTCCAGATCCCGACCGAATTGGAGGTCGCCGTAGGGGTGCTTCAGGTCCAGGGTTCCTTTGATCATATGGGAGACGTTTTCGGCGACCCGGTTGGATATGCCCTCAACGGGCAAAAGCAAAACGTGGTTACGCACACCGACGGTGCCGTCAGGCCGACGGTAACCGTTGAACGTATATCCGCTCATCACGACCACCTCAAGCTTTTCATATTGTGCGTGTGCACATGTTCCCCGGGTTGGATGGTCTGGATGGCCGCGCCGACCGGTTGGCCGTAGAGGACGATGTTTTCCCCAGCGGAAACGCTCTTGACGGCTATCTTGTGGCCCAGCGGTATATCCTCCGAGGCATCCAATTCGATGGGGGAACGGTCGGCCAAGACGAGGCCGCTGACCTTTTCGCCGGCCTTGATGTCAGCGATGGCAACCCCAGCGTGATCCTCTCTCGTGTGAAGGAGCAGGTTGGGTTCCAGATCGTTCACTCCCGTCCTCAAAGGTATAAGGATATTGTGACCTTTCGCCGGGTAATCATGCCGTGCCAAGGAATGGTATCGCAAGGGGCTTTGGACAGACGTTTCGCATGTCTCCGGCGAGTTTGCGGAGGATTCCTTGACAACCTCCGCGGACGGGTGAGGGGGTCGAACAACACCGCACTGAGCCGCAGGCCGCGCTGCAGAGTTGGCCGGGGCTGCCCTTGGCCAACATGAGCGCTTCAATCGATCGTTACGGGAGCTTGGAGGCCGAGGTTAGCGCTCGGCTCAGGGTGTGAAGGTATGTCGGGTTGGCGACCTGCGCAAGTCAGAAGACCGGGGACTTGACGTCCCGGGGATTCCGTCCGTACTGACGGAATCTTCCGGCGATGCTACTATTGGCTCGCGGCCCAAGGCAGGGGATCGGGTTTGGAGGAGGGGAATCGCGGAGTGGATCTGCAGGCCCATCTGGATACCGTCGACCGCAAACAGCGCAGGATCGACGATGCTCGACCTCTCCCTCCGGCAACCCTCCGGTCCCTCGAGGATGACTTCACGATCCGGTATGCCCACGCGACCACAGCCCTCGAGGGCAACACGCTGACGTTGTCGGAAACCCAGGTGGTCCTTGAGAAGGGCATCACGATCGGTGGGAAAACGGTCCGCGAGCACCTCGAGGTACTGAACATGCGCGATGCCCTAGGATGGCTGCGCGGCGTGGCCAAGAGCAGCGAGCCTGTGACCGACCGAACCATCCTAGAAATGCACAGGATCATCATGGCAGGCATCCTCAAGGAGGAGGCCGGGTTCCTTAGGCGTCAGCCGGTCTACATCCGCGGTTCAAATCAAGTGCCTCCAAACTGGGTGAAAGTGCCTGACTTGATGGAGGGCCTCTCGGAGCGGATCAACCAGGGCCGCGGTGAGGACCATCCGGTCGTCTTTGCGGCGCAGGTCCATCTCGAGCTTGTCGGAATCCACCCCTTCGTGGACGGCAACGGACGTACCGCAAGGTTGTTGACGAATCTCCTTCTGATGCGCTCCGGGTACCCACCGGCGATATACTCCGCCACCGAACGAAGGGAATACCTTGACGCCATTCGCGAGGCGGATTCTGGGTCTCCCGACCGGTTCATCGCCTTGACGGCGGAGGCGGTCGAGTTTATGCAGGATCGCTATCTATTGATGATCGCACAGGTCGAGGAAGCTCATCGGTTTGCGGAGGCGGGCGAGACCAGCGATCGGCAAGTTGATGACCGTCAGGACGGGCTAGGCGACCGGGACCTCGACAACTGACAGGGCCTGGTCGCGTCCCGCCTCCCAGCCTGGGGAAGGCTATGTCCCTTGACGAGATGAAGATTGATCCGTGCACGACAGAGGTCGGGTGCGGAATAGCGGCATGTGCGTGGGACGCCGACCCCTTGATAGCCGTTCAAGAGGTCTGAGTGTTGATTGTTGTAGCGGACTCCGACAGCTAAAGCGACGAACGCTGTAAGGCGGACAAAACCCAGTCGAAGACTTGAGTTGCCTCCGCCAACGCGGCAGTCGCCTCGGACTCGTCGGCATCGAATCCTGGGTAACGTGCTTCAACGCCGTATGCACTCAAAATGGCAGCCGCGTTGCGAGCCGCGTTGACGTCGATAACAGGCTCCAATTCGTCGAGTAGTTGCTCAAGATCATGCGTTCTTGGAATGAACATCTGATGTTCTTCGAAGATTGCTTTCATACTCTTCTCTCCACACTGCTGAGCGTGGAAGCAACAGGGATTCCACAGTCTGTTAGCAGCAGAGAGACGGGCCACCGCGAGATCTTCCTTTGCCTTGGACAGCCACTCCTCAGTGTTGTGCATCGTATAGAACCTGGCCTTCGCGCAGGATCTCCTTCGAGAGTGGGAATCCGTCCCGCATTTCGTCGGGGGTTCGAACCAGAAAGTCCATCGCGATTCCCTTTATTCTCGCAGCACCGCGTACCAAAAGAGAGCGCTTAGGGCGGGGGAGAGACGTCCTCATTACGACGAGGAAATCCCAGTCGCTGTCAGGGTGTGCGGTGCCGCGGGCGCGCGACCCGAAGAGAATGACCTTTTCGATTGGAAGGGCGGCCGTCAGTCGCTCCACGACCTGCTCTGGAATCGTCACAGTCACACCGCCTTCTACTGCATTATAGCAGGCTCCTTGACAGCGATCGTTGCCGGCAGGAACGAGTTCCAACGCCTTGGTTGGGACCACACCTACGTTTCTCCCGTTCGATGAAGTTCGAAGGAGGTTCGCGATCGGCACACAGTAAGTGCGCCACATTGCATCGGCGTGCCGTCCAGGTCGAGGTGGCCTGATCCGACCCCTTGACAGCAGGGTACCAGAATAAGCAAGGGTTCGAGGAGTGGGTTCTGCCGCGAGAGTTCAATGTCGAGGTCGCAGAGCTGACGGGAGCCCTGCGAGATGGGCTGGCAGCCGTGGGGCTGAAGGCGGCGATGGTGATCGCCCAGCAGATGCTGCAGGCGGAGGTTGAGGCACTCGCGGGCGCCAAGGGCAAGCATCAGCGCGGGGCCGGCAGGCGAGGCGTCACGGGCAGCAGGGCGGGTATGTGGTGCTGGGCGGGCGCAAGGTGAAGATCCTGCGGCCGAGGGCGCGGACGGTCGACGGCAAGGAGGTGGACCTACAGAACTATCGAGGGCTTCAGAAGGGAGAGCTCCTCGACGAGGCAGCGTTCGAGCGGATGCTCTACGGCGTGGCGAGCAGGCACTACGGGGCGGTTGATAGCGCGCTACCACAGGATCTGCCGGCCTACGGGACGTCGAAGAGCGCGGTGAGCGCACGGTTCGCCCGTGCGACCGGGGGGGCTTCTGCAGCGGTTCCTAACCAGGCCGATCGAGACGCGGATGCTCGTCGTGTACGTCGACGCTATGTTCCTTGGATCACACGCAATCCTCGTGGCGCTCGGGGTGGATGCCGAAGGCCGTAAGCACGTTTTGGGGATGCGGGAGGGGTCGACGGAAAACGCTGCCCTCACGGTCGCACTGCTGATATGAACGAGGCCGTCAACCCCCGTGAGGGCGGACTATCGTGAGAAGGGTTCCTGGTTCGGAGCCGGGCCGGTTGACGGTGTTACACTCTGATATCCGCGGGTTGGCTACCGCATTACATGTAACCGTCGGGAGCTGCCTCGGACTAGTGGCGTGCGTGAAGCTGGCGCTCTGCACATAGCAGTCTCGAGGATTCTCCCAGGCCGAAGACCCGGCACCGAACCAAGCTTTCAAAAGCAAGTGTGGGAGGGCCTGGTGGGCGGGAGGTTATGCAGCCGAAGTAGCCGACGTGGCGCGTTGGCCGGCTTCGATAGCGCAGGCAATGCTCCATGCAAAGCCGAGCAGCTCTCGGGCGACAGATGCCGCCGCCACACCACCTCCCTTACCGCGCATGATGAGCCGCATGTACTTCTTGTGCAGCCTCTCCTGTGCGCACCACGCGATCTCGCGTACTTCGGGGCTCTGTCCCTCCTGGCGCTTGCGCAGGGGGCCCTTGAGGGAGGGGCTTGTGTCGATAGGACCAGGCGGCTTCGCACGCGATGCGGCGCAGGTGTGCGTTGCCGGTCTTGGTGATGCCGCCTTGCCAGCGCCCGACGCCGCTGGAATGCTCACGCGGCACGAGACCGCCGTAGGCCATGAGCTGGGACGGATGGCGGAACCGGGAGAACTCTCCGACCTCCGCGACCAAGGTGGCGGCCGTCACGACCTGTACACCGCGTAGCGCCTGCAGTGCCTGGATTACCGGTGCATGACGACTGATCGTCGCTGCTGCTTCGATCTCGGCCTCGAGCCGCGCAACACGGCTGGCGATCTCGTCGATCGCGTGCAAGTACTCCCGGAAGACCACATCGATTATCCCGTCCAGCTTGAGCCCGTCCAGCCACCGGCGGTGGGCCACCGTCCAGGACTTGACGCCCTGTGGAGCGTGCAGATCGTGGCGCAGCAGGAACTTTGTCAGGCGGTGGCGCGCCCTGAGGTGATCTGCTTTGGCATCCTCGCGGGCACGCACAAGGTCTCGCAGCGCTTCATCATCTTCACTCGGCACCCAGACCGGAGTGAGTTCCCCCGCCCGCAACAGTTCCGCAAGCCGCACCGCGTCACGCCGATCGGTCTTCACTCGATCTCCGGGGCGTTGCGATCAGCGACGGCGCCACCACGATGCAGGGCACCCCCAGGCGCTTCAGTTGACGCCAGAGACCGTACCCTGTCGGGCCAGCCTCGTAGCACACCAGCAGCTGTTCCCTAGGCCCCAGATTGTCCAGCAGGTGACGTACCTTCTCTGCCTCGTTGGCGATCGCGCCCCAGTTCCGGGCGCGCTCCCGTCCCTCGTCTGCGATCGCTACCTCAATGCGCGCCTTCGAGACGTCGAAACCCACGAATCGTGTGCTACCATTCATCTCGCCGGCCCCTTTCGCTTGTGGCTCTGCGCCCTGCGCGTCACGCTGAGCGTAACCCACGCGTCGCGAACTGTGGACCGGCCTCGTTCATTATGACTAGAGGATCTCGCGTCCCGCGGTCTGCACGCACGACAGGGGCTCCTGTTCGTCGTCGACGGATCCAAGGCGATCGCGGCCGCAGTGGAGCAGGTCTTCGGCGACCGGGCGCTCGTCCAGCGCTGCCACGTTCATAAGAGGCGCAACATTGTGGAGCATCTCCCGAAGCGTGAGCAGGGATGGGTTAGCCTCCGGCTGAGTACGGCCTGGGCCCAAAGCGATGTCGGCCGCGCCAAGCAGGACCTCGAGGCGCTTGCCAAGGAGTTGGACGTCAAGTATCCCGGTGCTGCTGCCAGCCTGCGTGAGGGTTTCGAGCAGACCCTCACCGTCCAGAAGCTGGGTCTGCCCGCGCAGCTGCGCAGGGGACTGCGCACGACCAACGCTATCGAGGCACTCAACTCTCAGATCCGCGCTACCGTGCGCCGCGTCTCACGCTTCACCACCGGGGACCAGGCCCTGCGCTGGGCAGCTGTCGCGGCCCTTCGAGCCGAGGCGCGCCTCTATCGCGTCGCCGGCTATCGTTACCTGCCGCTGCTGGCTCAGGCCCTTGAGGTCTCCGTCAGCCGCCTCGACGAAGCTACAGCCCGTGCGAGTTAGCTAGAGCGAGGAATCGGGCGTCCCCAAGTTTCACTGGCTTCAGGACACCCTCAGTGACCGCCCACTGCCAGACGGCGGGGGCAGCCGCTGAGAGCCTTAAGGCGGGGCCCATCAGGGCCGAGCCCGTGACGTCAAAGCGTGTCGAGGAAGTCGCGTACGGCAGCGGCGAACGCCTCAGGCAAGTCATCGTGGATCACATGCCCTGCCGAAAACTCGATCAGACGGCTGTTGGGACGCTTGGCGACCATGTCCTTGGCTTGCCCGGTCGACAGCACGCGACTTTGGCTGCCGTGCAGCAGGAGCGCCGGACACTCCGTGGCAAGCCAGTCTGACCAATGGTCCCCGTTGAGTTCCCGTTGGGAGATCACCATGTCCTCGGGTCGAAACGCGAGTCCCCATCCGTCAGGGAACGAGCGCACCGCGTCGATCAGGTAGGGGGCAATCCTGCCCAGGGCGGCGTCCAGGGCGCCTCGGCTCTCTGCGCGGCGCGGCCATGCGAGCCCAAACGACAGGTCGTCGTCGATGACCGTGCCGATGTCCTCGATGACGAGCGCAGTCACGCGATGTGGGTTCCAGGCCGCCAGCTGGTACGCATTGACCCCGCCGAGCGAGTGGCCTACCACCGCAGCCGACTCGATGCCAAGGTGATCAAGTAGTGCCAGTGCGTCGCCAACATAGCCGGTGCGGGAGTAGTCGGGCGGGCGGTCCGACTCGCCATGGCCCCGCTGATCCGGGGCGATTACCCGCCACTTCGGCGAAAGAGCCGCTGCAAGCCTGGCGAAGACCCGGCCCTCGCCGAAGTGGCCGTGCAGAGCGAGAAGAGGCCGCCCGCTGCCGCCGAAATCAAGGTACGAGAGGCGTCGACCGTCAAGGCTAAGTTCGGATCGCATCGGTGTCCCCGGCCAGCGTTCGAGGTCAGTAGTTCCCGTGTTCATAGCGGGATCGTACCATAGCCGCCGTGACGCAGTCACAGCCCGTGCGAGTTAGCTAGAGCGAGGAATCGGGCGTTTCCAAGTTCCACTGACTTCAGGACACCACCGCAGGCAAGCGGTCCATCCCACAGTCCCTCTACCTCGCAAAAGTCCTGAGTCTCCCCTTGGCCGCAGCGCGGCCGGTGAGCAGCGGCCGCTGAGATCGTACCTCGAGAAACCGACGTGGCAGGGCGAGATAGGGCGGAGTTGTGGCTCCTGCAAAACCGGGTTTGCGCCCGTTTTGGGCGCAAACTATAATATTATCATGAGGGTAATCGCACAAAGCACCCTGCTGCACTTCGTGGACACACTCCGTGGTCACAAGGACCAGGGTGCAGTGAAGGCGGCACTGGATTCGTGGTTCCATGAGGTCCGAAAAGCGTATTGGACTAACTCTGCTGACGTTCGGCAACAATACACTGCAGCGAGTGTTGTTTCGGCAGATCGGATCGTTTTCAACATCAAGGGTAATGACTATCGGCTAATGGTGGCAGTGAGGTTTGACATAGCTGTTGTGTGGATCAAGTGGGTAGGGACCCATGAAGACTATGATCGCATAGACGTGATGGAGGTAGAGTATGAATAGCGAGTTGAAGCCGATAAGGAGCCAGGCAGACTATGCTGCGGCGATGGAAGAGGTAAGGCGCCTGTGGGGATCAAAGTCGGGTACGACTGACAGCGATCGCCTGGATGTACTTGTGACACTTATTGATCACTACGAGTCAGAGCACTTCCCGATTGATGTCCCTGACCCAGTTGAAGCGATCAAGTTCAGAATGGAGCAGCAAGGGCTGACGCGGAAAGATCTTGAACCACTTATTGGCACACGGACGCGGGTTGCGGACGTTTTGAATCGTCGCCGCAATCTTTCGGTCCGCATGATCCGCCAATTGCACGACGGCTTAGGAATTCCAGCAGACGTCCTAATCCGTCCTTCACAGATCCGAACTGCCAAGAACGGGGACTCCAACGACCCCAGCAAACGCCGCAAGTCGCACTCTGTGAGTGCTTCTGGCGATAACTAAACTTGAGCCTTTGCACGTGTTGTGGAGGCCGGAGTACGAGTTCTTGACTAGTGATCAGGGGGTCGCGGTGCCCTGTTTATGGGTCCACCTGGCAGCGTTGGATCACTCGATCAGCGCCTTCACCTTTGCCAAGACGGCGGTCAAAGTCTCCTGGGAGCAATGGCCGATCGATTGAGCTTGTCGAGATCTCCAGTCAACGCTACGGATCTGATCAGCAAGGATAACGCCCTTTACAGGCAACCCTGCGGGCAGTCCAACTTCAAATGGGTAGCCCTTGGTCTCAGAGGTGATGGGGCAGGCGATGCACATACCTACCTTACGGTTGTAGATTTCGTGAGAGAGGACGATTGCAAGGCGTCGACCCGACTGCTCATGACCCGCGGCTGGCTGGTATGTCAGCCAGATGAGTTCTCCGCGGCTTGGCGCGTATAATTCGCTGCTCACCATGTCTCACGGCCGGCCGGACCGCCCCATTCGATTTCTCCGTGCACAGTTTCCGGCGTGACTAGCGCAAGAAGTTCTTCCAGAGTCTCTTCTAGAGGGCGTATCACAAGCTCGGCATCATGCGCCACGATCTCGACAGGGGTTCCGGGACGGAGGCCCACAGATTCCGCGTAAACTCGCGGGATCCGAACACCCAGGCTGTTGCCCCACTTCATCACGTGTGTCCGCATCCGATCAATCACCTCTGCTCCGTATATACGTAGTATATACGCTCATGACGCTCGGAGCAGCACATGCAACGCTCCTTGCGTCTGCCTGCAGTGCTCTGGCGATGAGCCGAGAGTCGCGGCAGGTAAGCTTTGCGCTCACGGGGCCTAGATCAGGTACTGTTGCCTCGATTCGGACGGAGGGCACGCGCGAAGCCCGCGATGTCGTGGCACGCCTCCCGCAGCCCAGCAGGGATCCCCATGGTCACTTGCTCTACGCCCGCCGCCTTGGCTTCAGCGGTTCACCGTAATGTGAAGCGGAGCACCCAGTAGGCCCGGCGCGACCGCCATACACCTGCGCGCGGTGTGAGACCGGCGGGGGGGCAAGCCGGCGGAGGCCATGCTTCTGGGCGAGGGAACGTCGCCCAGAAGCGGCACTGCTTCAGGGACGTGGTCAGTGTGCCTGCAGTGTGTACGTTTGCCGATCGGCAGACGCAAGGATGGGCGAAAGGGTTTCGGCCGCGTAGAGATGCAGTCGGTGCATTGCTCTGGTGCAGGCGCTGTAGAGCAGACCGCGTTCCTCGATGCTGCCGTACGTGCTGGACGAGGCGTCGAAGATGATGACCGCGTCAAACTCGAGCCCCTTGGCGAGGTAGCCGGGAAGGACGAGTACACCGCGGCTGAACGCCGACGCATCCTTCCTAATGAGCTGCATAGTCAGCCGCGGGTTAAGCGCTGCGAAGGCCTCCTCGCTTTCACGGGAAGTCTTGCAGATCACCGCGATCGTTTGCTGACCCTCACGTTGGAGGCGCCCAACGTCCTCGGCGATACGAGCGGGAAGGTCCGCGCGGCCCGAAACCGTGGTGAGGAGCGGCTTTTCGCCCCGGCGGTCGAACGGTTGGATGTCCGCTCCAGCAGGGAGCAGGCTGCGCGTGAACTCGGCGATCTCACGGGTGGAGCGATAGCTCTGACAGAGATGGACCACTTCTACTGCGCCTGGAGCATAGTGCGTTTGCAGGACCTCGGGTTGAGCGAGGGCGCAGTGCGCTGGGGAAACCGATTGATGCAGGTCGCCAAGCAGCGTCACACTGGCGTCCGGAAAGCGGTGTCGCAGGACCTCGAGCTGCAAGGGCGAGTAGTCCTGCGCCTCGTCGACGATCACGTGACGCACGTTGCGGTTGGCATGAGCACCGCGCACCAGCCCGTCAAAATACAGAAGAGGCGTGGCGTCCTCATAGGGCAGCAGACCTTGCTCCAGTCGCTCAAGAGTCTCGCAACAGATCTGGGGCCAGCTGTCCGGGACGCTATCCGATGGGGCGAGCTCTGCGAGGAGAGCCGGCTCTTTGAAGAGGCGCAGGTAGAGGGTCCGTAGATCCACGAACTGCCGCTGATCGACCCACGTCCTCGTGGGTTGCAGGTTCTTGTGCGCAATCCCCTGGCTTAGGTTTCCGCGGACAGCGTCCACCTGGTCGAACTCCTTGCCGCGCTTGCGGCGCCCGGCTTTCACTTCAGCCTGCTGGAACGCCTCAGCATCAAGCAGCTGCATCTCCTCAAGGACCCAGTCCTCCTGAGATTCCCGTCGTTCGAACGCCGTGAGCGTCTCCATGAGCCAGTCGCGCAGCAGGCTGACGCGGGTTGAAACGCGGACGTCCCGCCCGAAGGCGCCGAAACGGGACTGCAGCTCTCCGGTGGAAACGATCTCTCTGCCGCGGAAGCGGATCGGCGAGAAGATCATGCCCTCGCGTTGCAGACGCGTCGCATAGCGGGACAGGATCTCCTGGAACGCCACGGACGACTTATAACGGATGCCCTGGAGCCGGACAGACCGCACTTGCGGCTCTTGAAGGGCCAGCACACCTTCGAGTTGATCGTAGGCGTCCTCCACGCGGAAGATCCGCCCGAGCCGCTTCTCGAGGTATTTTTGGAAGGTGGTCTGGTGGATGGGCTCCTCGCCGAGTTCGGGCAGCACAGTGGCCACGTAGCTGTTGAAGAGGGCGTTGGGCGAGAAGAGGACCATCTGTTTTGCCTGCAGCGTATCGCGGTGACGGTAGAGGAGGTAGGCCACGCGTTGCAGGGCGGCGGACGTCTTGCCACTCCCGGCCACACCCAGGACGATCAGCAGGCGATGCGCGTCGTCGCGAATGACTCGGTTCTGCTCGCGCTGGATTGTGGCCACGATGCTGTGCATCTCGGCGTCTGCGTGCCCGCTCAGCGCTTCCATCAAGAGTTCGTCGCCGATGGTGACCCCGGTGTCGAACATCAGGCGGAGCTGCCCTTCGGAGATGACGAATTGGCGCTTGAGCAGCATCTGGCCGCGCACGCCACCCGTCGGTGACGTGTAGCTCGCGGGACCTGGCCCCTGGTCGTAGTAGAGGCTCGCGACCGGGGCGCGCCAGTCGTACACGAGGAAGTCGTCATCCCCAGTGCGGAGAGAGGCGACCCCGATATAGATCCTATCGGCTGCGTCAGCACCTTGTTCTTGGAAGTCGACACGTCCGAAATAGGGCGAACGCTCTAGTCGATCGAGATTCCGCAAGGACTGTGCGGCCTGACGATACCGTCGCTCGCCCTCCGACAGCATCTTGTTCTGCTGAAGCACGGCGGCGACCGTTTCCCAGATGTCATCTGGCTTAAATCGAAATTCGCCCCCGAACTCCCTGCGGGCATGGATCATGTCCTCCCGGACGCCGCGGAACTCGGCTTGCGCTTCTTCGAGCTGGGCACGTACCTCAACAGGGACCTGCTCCAGACGAGCGGATTCTTGGTTCCAATCGCTCTGTTCCAGCACGACTCCCCCTTGACGAGACATCTGGCTTGTTATAAAATCCATAAGGGAAAGTGTTAGTCGTTCCACCAAGGTTGTATGCCAACTCATAGATCTTCGTGCATTTGGGGTCGTGCTGTCAATGGATGGCGCGACCTATTGCGTCTCTCTGAGGGTGGAGTCCAGTTGCGGGAGGTTTGAGGGGCTATCCTCGTCAACGAACCGGGGGATGGTCTCGGTATCTGTCTTGGCCGCGTACGCGGAATCCCTTGAAATCGGGTCGTGTAGTGGTCTACCACGATAGCTATCGATAGTCTCGTCGAACCCTCCACATGAGCCACCTGGTTGCACGTTGTTCGTGCCACGGCAAGACGCGTTCTGAGGATTCTGTACGCCCCGCTGGGGTGTGTACTCCGCCGCGTTCACGGGCTCGGGGTGCATGCTTCGTGCGGATGCCTGTTCCACGGCCGGAATCCTGTTCGAGTTGTTTGCGTAGTCAATAGGGCGCCTGCGTCGGCTCAATGACATCAACCTCCCTTCGGGAAGAGTTTGGGCGGTGGTGCACTTTCGAACACGTGCGGACGCATGGCCGCCTCGGAAACGTCCGGCAACCGGACTGATCCAGTCACGCGCCTACCTGATGGTTGTGCATGGTGATCCGGTGTTTCCCGCGCCTGCTCGAAGCGAGGCCAAACAGATCTTGGGATCGGCAAGCCAGCCCGTGACCGCTTGAGAGTGGGTCAAGGGGTCCCGCGTGGGCATGGTGATCGTGGACAGGTTCAAAACGGTGCAAAGCTTAAAGGGGAGTAGGACAGGCAGGAGCGCCATGATATTGGGGGGCGCTCCTGCCTGACATATGGGGGACGGCCGGTTCAGCTCTTCCCGAGATAAGAAGCGCCGTCGGCAGAGTTCTGGTCGTACGCATCGTTGGCGGCTGCGTTGAACATGCTGTAGCCGCCGGCTGCCTCGTTGATGTGGCCGTCGGCGTTTACGGTGGTGTTGAACGCGCCGTTGGCATTGGTGGCGTCGTAAGCGCTGCCGCTGGCTGCGTCGTACACGCCGGCATAATTGTTGGCGACTGCGTTGAGCGCGCTGCTGGTACCGCCCGCGTAGACATTGTTCGTGCTACGGTAGGGCGTGTTCTGAGGGCTCTGCACGCTGCGAAGTGGCGTCGAATGGGCCACCGCGTTCACAGGGTCGGCGTAGTTTTGCGTGTTGAAATCGTTGTCGTCCCGCTCGATCAGACGCCTGCGTCGGCTCAATCCATCAACCTCCCTTCGCGAAGAGTTTGGTCGGTATCGCACCTACCAACACGTGTGGACGGGTGGCCCCGTCGGCAGCGCCCGGCATCTAAGTGCCTAAGTGCATCCAGGCCGCCCGTCTGTCTCGGCCGTGAGCCGGTGACGGCATAGTGGGGAATGGTCAAAACGTCAGAAGCTGGAACAGAATTTCAGCTTTAGGCTGTATGAGGACGTCCGGTGGACCCGACCTTATTGCCGACGCGAACAGCTCCTACGCGCCTCGGTGCTGCCTCGGGGCGTGTGTCCTGCGTGCAGGTGTATTTGGTCGCCGCCAGCCCGCTCCCGTCCGATTGCGCCGTCGACAAGTCTTCAAGCACCGAAGTCGCTTTGGATCTACCCTTGGGGGTGAGTCTTGGATCGACTCGAAGGTTCCACTTCCTTTGCTTGCGCCAAGGCGCTCTCCTCGACCAGAAGTCCTTGCCGCTCATACCGCTTGCGAGACCGGCTGAACCGCACAACGACCGCTGAGAGAGTGCTTGCCCGTTGGGCACGGCGTGTCAGCCCCGCGTCGCCTGCAGGAAGGAACACAAGGTGATCGAGACCGGCACAGCGCAGGCAGTGAGGTTCAGAATCCTCCATGAATAGTAGCGGGCCCGAGCCGCCGCAGCGTGCGCACGTCCAGTCGTGCAGCGGCGAGATGACCACGAGTTCTGGAGGGTCGTCCTGCCTGGCGGCCAGGCGCTCGCGCTTGCGCGCCGAAAGCTCAGGCGAAACCCAGTGCGTGTGGTAATTCTGCTCGATCTTGGGGTTTCCACTGACACTAAAGCGCAGTGGATGGCGATCCCGCGTCTGCGCCACGTATGCCGTCTCTCGTGGCAGAAGGCCGTTGGCGCGTGCCCAGCGGTGGAACTCGGTCATGGCGTCAGACAGCTTGTGCAGGTTGACCTGCACCACGCGCTCTAGACAGTCGCAGCGGCCCTGCCGCCAGTCCTTGAGACGTGACGGAGGAAGCCAGCCGACTCCGACCAGAACGTCAACCGCGCTCACGTAGTGCTTCTCAGCGAGCGCAGCCTCGGCCGCACGGACGACGCGCGACTCGAGGGTATGTTGCCTGCCGGACGGCAGCGGCACGGACCTCTCAGCCTGCTGAGCCACCGCGATTTCCTGGTCTCCCGCGGGAACGTCGCTCGCCTTCGCGTCGTGCCTCCTGGGCTCGTCTGGGCAGGACATGCGATCCCCTCCTCGGCATGCGTTCGTTCAGAGATGGTCCGGGGATGCAACTGCTCCTCCTATGACGGGCGTGGCTCTGCCCAAGGGTGGATCGTGCAGGTGGCAGGGATGCCGACGATCCGGCCGAACACTTTTCCCAGCCTTGATGCGTGAGGAGAGACCAGTTTGCCCACGTCGTTTTCCAGCGACGAGCTCTACAGGGCTTCGGGTGGTGCGGTGTTCGATCGAGGCTGCCAATATGCGGAGGACGACCGCGTTGGTCGCTTGAGCCGTCAAGGGCAGTATGTCACAGCTACGGTCGAGGGACAGCGACTATACCATGTCCGCCTGGATCTCGAGGACCTCACGCGTTCCACGTGCACCTGTCCGTATGATGGCTTGTGCAAGCACGTGGTGGCCGCCGGCCTCGTCTGGCTCGACGAGATCGCGGAGTCGGAGGGGACTCCACATGCAGAGGGCCAGACGGGCATGCTGGCGTCCAGGCTGGAACGTGTCCCTGCCGAGGAACTGCGTGTGTTCCTGATCCGTCTGGCCACAGAGAACGACCGCGTATACACCGAGTTGGACCGCTGGCTATTCGGCCGGATGCTGCAAGAGGAGCCGGAAGGGGACGTTGAAGGACGTCTGGACGCCCTGGACGCCTACCTTGAAGAGATCTTCGACGCGGAGCGGATCTCCGAACTTGCGGAGGATGTTGTCGAGGAATGGTCCGAGGAGGGGCAGGCGGCTATGGGGGCGCTTGTCGATCTGGACAACGCCCTTGACTCCGTCGTGAGGGATCTCGCGAAGCTGCCCGATAGCGAGCCTTTCGCTGCGATGGGCCTGCAGATGCTGTGCGAGCGCCTTGCGAAAGCGGACGACGAGTTCGAGGAAGTGGCCGGTACTTGGAACCGCTCGGCGTCCCGTGCGGCAGAGGAATTCGCCCGCAGGCTCAAGACGATGGCTGCCGATGAGCGCCTGCACTGGGTGCACGCGCTCATGCCGACGTTCGCTGACGGCGCAAGATTTCTCGAGCCGATCATGCGCGCAGGCGAACCCGACGAACTGCCCGGGATCGCACGGGAACTCGCCGCGCTCGGCGGTTGGCATGCACGAAGGATTGCCGTCGGGATGCTGCTTGATGCCGGCCTGGATGTGGAGGCTGTCACGACCGTCAGTGCGGCCGTGGAGCCGGACGTGGAACTCTGGCTGATGCTCGCACGCCATCTGCGCGGGCGGGCGTTCGAGGAGGGTCGTGATCTCCGGGGTGTTTTCGCCGAGGCGGTGGAGGGGTCGCTTTCCTGCTTCCGTGAGGCCAATCGCGTGGCGCCTCGCTGGCAACGGGCTAGTATCCTCGACGAGATCGCGGATCTGCAAAGGGTTGTCGGGCGCAGACGTGAGGCGATGGAGAGCCGCGTGGAGAGCTTTCGCTGCGGGCCTACCCTGGAGCGCTGGAAGACCGCCATGGCGGCCGCGACAGAGGCTTCGCAGGGCCCTGCGGTCAAGGAAGAGCTGCTTACGTGGCTGAGGGAGTCGGAACCGGGCACGCCGCTGCTCTGCCTCGTTCTGGCGAGCGAAGGAGTGGACGATACCAGTTACCTTGCCGAAGCGGTCCTTCTGGCTCGCAGACTCAAGTCGCCGGATCTGCACGTTGCGGTGGCTGATGAATGCAAGGCCACGTCGAGCGAAGCGGCGCGGGACAGCGTGGGAGACCTCCTGGTGGAGGCTGCCGAGCACCTGGCTCTGCGCGGCGGTGACGATGCGTATGACCAGGCGGCATCGGCGGCAAGGCGACTGAAGGAACTTGATCCTCGGAAGTTCGCCCGCTGGTACCCTACCTATCGGGAGCGGCACAGGCGGCGCCGAAACCTGACGCGAGCATTGGCACAGGTAGGGCTCTGAATCGTGACCGGCGGGATGCGCGGCCGAAGAAGGAGGTGAGGCATGGATCCGAGGCACGTCACGTCACAGAAGGATTTGGTGGTGGACCTTGCCAAGTCGCGCGCGGAGGTCGAGGCGCTGCGGATCGAGGTTGAGCGCCTAAGGAGGCGCCTAGCGGAGGCCGGGGTGGCGGATCCGGGTGCAGTCTTCCTGGCACGCAGCTCGGATGTCGAAGCAACTGAGTCGACGGGACGTAAGGAGATCGTGCCGGCAGTCAGTGATCCTGGAGAGCTCTTCGCACTCGATCCCGGCGCGCTGACGGCGGCGTCCAGCCCGGAGGAGAAGATCGCGCTCTTCCTCAACCTCTTCCGCGGGCGGGAGGACGTCTTCGCGCTGCGCTGAGAAGGGCGGAACGGTAGATCCGGCTACTCCCCAGCATGCGCGAACGAATGGCATCCCCCGCTCTGCGGGAAGCCGCAGGTGCGTTGTGCAGATTGCAAGAATCAGGCATTTCGCTCACTGACCGCCGAGACGGTGCGCCAGCATCTCAGCGGCCGCGTCACTGCCGGGACGTATGCGATGCGGCGCGATGAGACATGCACCTTTCTTGTCGCCGACTTTGACGGTAGCGACTGGCTCCAGGACGCTGGAGCGTTCCTGGAGGCATGTGACGAGATCGGGGTGCCGGCGTACCTGGAACGATCAAGGTCAGGGCGCGGTGGCCACACTTGGATCTTCTTCGACCGCCCTGTGGCTGCCTGGACGGCCAGAGGCCTTGGTAGCGCAATCCTCACCAGAGCCATGGATCGCCGCCCCGAGTTGGGGTTTGCCTCCTACGACCGGTTCTTTCCGAGCCAGGACACGATTCCAAAGGGCGGGTTCGGCAATCTCGTGGCTCTCCCGCTGCAGAGGTCTCCGCGGGAAGCGGGCAATAGCATCTTCGTAGACCGCGAGGGTAAGCCTCATACCGACCAGTGGGCGTTTCTCGCGGGGGTGCGCAGGCAGTCTTCGGATGAGGCGGAGAAGATGGTTCGGGCGGCATCAGCAGTCGGTGCCATACTTGGCGTGCGCAGCGCCTCGGAAGACGAGGACGACGACCCATGGACGTTGCCGCCGTCCGGCAGGCAAGCGGAAAGGCCGGTACCGGGCCCCCTTCCGGAGAGCGTGCGCGTTGTGATGGCCAACATGCTCTTCATCGAGCGGGCTGGTCTGCCGCCAGCACTGCTCAGCCGGATCGTCCAACTTGCCGCGTTCGCAAACCCCGACTTCCACCGCGCCCAGGCGATGCGCTTACCTACCTATGGGAAGCCGAGAGTGATCTCCTGCACCGTGGATTTCCCGCGGCACGTTGCATTACCGCGCGGCATTCTGGATGAGCTTCTTGATCTTCTCGAGCGCTATGGCATCCGGGTCGACCTCAGCGACGAGCGTTTTGGCGGAATACCGATTGCAGCGCCCTTCCGAGGTCGGCTGAGCCGCGCGCAGCAGGAGGCCGCCGAGGCGATGCTCGCACACGATGCGGGAGTGCTCTCCGCGGCCACCGGGTTCGGCAAGACAGTCATCGCCGCCTACGTGATTGCCCGACGCGGCGTGAACACTCTGGTGCTTGTCCACCACAGGCAGCTCCTGGATCAGTGGAAGGAACGCCTCGAAACCTTTCTCGACATGCCGGAGGATCATCTCGGCTTGATCGGTGGCGGGCAACGCCGCCGCACGGGAATGGTCGATGTCGCGCTTTTCCAGAGTCTCGTGCAGAAGGGAGAGGTACAGGACCTGGTTGCCGGTTATGGGCAGGTGATCGTCGACGAGTGCCACCACCTGCCCGCTGTCAGCTTCGAACAGGTGCTGCGACAGACGAAGGGTCGCTACATCGTGGGCCTGACCGCGACCCCAGTGCGCAAGGATGGCCACCACCCGATCATCATCATGCAGTGTGGTCCGATCCGCTTCCGAACGGGCGCTACGACGGGAAGAGACGCGTTCTTGCATGAGGTGATCGCTCGTCCCACACCCTTTGCCCCTCCTCCGGGTGCGGTCGACACCAGCATCCAGGAGCTCTATCGTCTGCTGGCCAGAGATGCTGCCCGAAACCAGATGATCGTTGAGGATGTCTTGCGAGCTGTTGAGGAAGGGAGATGTCCTCTCGTCCTGACGGAGCGTACTGAGCACTTGCAACTACTCGCCGCCGCTCTGCAGGAGCGGGTGCGCAACGTGATCATTCTGCGCGGGGCGATGGGCGTCAAGCAGCGCAGGCAGGTCGCGTAGATGATGGAGTCCACCATCCGCGATGAGCGTGTGATCGTTGCGACCGGCCGTTACGCAGGAGAGGGCTTTGACGATCCACGTCTGGACACGTTGTTTCTGGCGATGCCGATATCCTGGCGCGGGACCTTGCAGCAGTACGTCGGTCGTCTCCACAGAGCGAGCACTGGCAAACACGTCGTCAGGGTGTATGACTATGTGGACGAGGCTGCGCCGGTGCTGGAACGCATGTACAGGAGACGCCTCCGAGGATATCGTGCGATGGGGTATACCGTGCGGTAGTCCTGCCGTTGAGAACCTGGCCGGATCATCCGATATGTTTGGGTTAGTCGATGATTGCCCCTCTTGACGCGTCTCCGCAGTGAATCACTGATTGAGCGATGATGCCCCACGCATAACCGAGGAGGCGCGTGCCGTGAGGCTCCTTTAATCCGTGCGTTCTCATCCTGTGCGAGATGGATAGTGAGGGCAGCCGCAGCGTAAGCGTAATGCAACGGTACCGTGGAGCCGCACTCCACCGAAGAGGTGGCCCGAGGCCTGTGACTAGCGGGGATGGCCACGTCACAGTCGTCTAGATACTCGTCTCGAATCCCTGTCTGGTGGCAGGCATGTTGGCAGACTCATTGCGGAAGTGGACATTATGCTGGCCTTCTCTGCGGTACGAGAGAATTTACGTGGACGGGCAAAGGTTAGTTTGCTGCTGCTCGTTTCTACCGCCGTGGCTCTGGGAATTCAGGGATGCACGGTAGGGAACGACCACTTCATCAGTACCTCGAAGGCATGTCAGCGCGCTGTGCAGGAATTGAGTGGCAACGTGGATGACGCGCAGACGGTCGACTTTGACCCAAAGCAAGTCCCCGATGATTGCCTGCTCGCCACGAATCGGAACGGGCAGGAGTTCTTATTTGCCTGGGATGGTCGTCTGAAGACGATGACGAACCTCGGGCCAATGGGACATTCGGACGATTGGGGGTTCAGCACACAGGGGGTTGAACTGCCCACGTACAGGCACTATTCGATACTCATCACGGCAGGGGGAAGATATACGCTGGAATTTTTCTTGTGGGATGGCAATGGGCTGCGAAGAGTTCTCTACTTACATTCGAAAACCCTGAAAACCTCGTTTATCCAGCATGGCATGAGCTGGCCAATCGTGCTAGTCCGGTACCCCGACGGCAAGGCTGCACGATATGTGTGGAATGGGTTCCGGTATGCCAAGCATGGGATAGGGGAGCAATCGCGAACTGGAATCGTTAGGGCATTCCGCAATTCAACCCCTTGATTACAAGTCAAGGGGTTCTAGGTGACATGCGGGGGTTCGCGAACCCGCCGCGCACATTGTACCTTCAGAGAACGCTTGCTGCGGCACACCATCTTGTCGGCGTGGTGCGTACGCGTTTAGAACAATGGAAACGAGATGTACTTGCCGTCTGGTTCGGAAATCGCATACTGGGCGTCACCGAAGCCATTGCAGAACGCTGGGGTGAGTTGTCTGCCACGTGCCCAAAGGGAAGACCGTCCGTTGCCTGTTCGCGACGGAATCGTGGCGGCAACACGGTATGAACATGGCCTTACTGTCGTTACCCGCAACGTCGGGCACTTTCAGGTAACCGGCGTAGACGTTCTGAACCGTTGGCCGTCCTAGCTTCTAATGCCCTAGCATCCGACCTGCGTTCACCGATCGGAGTGGTATCTGAGTTAAGCTTGGACTAACGTTCGAGAAGCGGTTCGAATCACACTGGAGATGAACTCCGAGAAAGTACCGGGAAGAACGGTGAGGTGAGCCCCCTGGGAGCAATGCTGGCTATTGTCCTGTTCGCGGCGGGGGTGGTTCTCTTACTGAATGTCGTGGTGGCCCTTGTGTCGGCATATCCTCATATTCTCGTCCGCGGGGCTGTCGAGATGGCTCACTGTCCTGATCCCTATCAGGACGTCGACATCGGCGGGGGGCTGCTCGGATGGTGGCTCTCTGCGCCGAAAGAGCGCCTCGCAATCATCTTGGTTCACGGCTGGGCCGGAAACGGACTGGAGCGCTGGGTCCCGTTCCAGGCACTCGCGGAGGCCCTACGCGACGCAGGGGTAAGTACACTCCAATTTGACCTTGGATATGTAGGTGGTCGGCGCATGTACAGCGGTGGCGCGCGGGAGGCGGACGACGTGCTGCAGGCGGCGCGATGGGTGCGCGGGCGAGTTGAGGTGCCCATCGTACTGTGGGGATTCTCCGCCGGCGGGCATGCGGTGCTGCTGGCTGCGCAACGGGAGCCCGACTTGCCTCTAGCAGTCGTTGTTGACAGTGCTTTCCCGGAGTCAGGTCGGATGGTGGCGTCAAGAGCTGCACGCATGCTGCACGTACCTTCGCCGCTTCTTGCACTCGCCCCATGTCTGCTGTCCATGCTGACGGGTTCTCGCGCCGAACCACTGGGTCGCTGTGCTGTTCCTACGCTTCTGATCCATGGCACCAATGATCAGGAGGTTCCACTAGCCGCAGCTGACCGACTTCAACAGATAACCGGCGCACGGCTCCATACTGTTGAGGGAGCGGAGCACGAGGGAGCATTCCGTCGGGATCCAAAGGAGTATCTCGCCGCCTGCATCGCCTTTGTGGACGGAGTCGGAGAGGCGGCGCCACAGAGTCTTTCTCGAAGAGAAGCCCCGGGACATTCGTGTCCGACGAGCGGTTGATGGATGATCAAGGTCTGGCTATGGTGAACTGGGTCAACTTTGGCCCGACGCACTGGGGTCGACCCGGTTCGGTGGACGCGCTGACACTTGGGGGTGATAGCCCCCAGTAGGACGTAGTCCGGGTGCCAAGATGAGCGCCAAGTGTGGCATATGCGAGGAGGGGCAAACATGGGCAAGGTCGTGGTAGACATGACCATGTCTTTGGACGGATTCGTTGCTGGCCCGAATGATGGTCCGGACAATCCACTCGGTGAAGGTGGTGCCAGACTCTTTGAGTGGTGGACCGCCGGAACGGAGCGCTTGGGTCAAGATGACCGTTTCAAACCCCCGGAGCGCAGTCTACAAGTGGGGAGGGAAATGTTCGATTGTGGGGCCATCATCACTGGTCGGCGAACGTTCGACATCGCCAATGGATGGGGAGGACACCACCCGACCGGTGCTCCATTCTTCGTACTCACGCACAATCCACCCCAACGTTGGATCGGACCCGGTACCGACGGGACGGTTGTAACGGACGGCATTGAGAGTGCACTCAAGCAGGCCCGTGCCGTCGCTGGGGCACGCATCATTGCTATTGGATCCGCAGACGTCGCCCAGCAGTACCTCAGGGCAGGACTCCTCGACGAGATCCATATAAACCTCGTACCTGTCCTTCTAGGCGCCGGCGTACGTCTGTTCGCCAATCTGGATGATCATATGTTCGACCTCGAATGCACTCGCGTCGTAGAGTCTGACGGAGTGACCCACCTGTGTTACCGCGTTCGACAGAGTTGATTACCGGGACCCGCACTCCGACAGCAGGCCCCTCCTCATGATGAACGAGGCCGGTTCACGGTAAGGTGGACGGGCTGATACCAGGGGTTCTTGAGCAGTGCAAAATCGCCCACTTGCGGGACCAGCTTGGCCTAAGACCCCCACCTCAACCGAGAGGGCAAGCAGGGACACGAAGACCAGAGCCCCGCTGCGTCCGAGGTCGCTTGACTGCTTTTCCAGCATGTCAGAGACATGACCTGCGGCGGGCTGCGTAACTTAGCAGGCCCATGGCATGGGGACGCTGGGTGTGCCAAATTGAACATCCGGACCACCCGGCGAAGGACCCAGGACAACTATGAGAAGCTCAGCGGAAGCCGAGGACCGGGTGCGGCACGTAAGGCTCTTCAAGCATGGCGATCTCATCCGCTGTGAGATGGATGGCGAGAGCGGCCAGAGCATCCTCGAGATGCGCGACTTTGGTCGCGCCGACAATCGGCGCTGTCACAGGCGACCGCTGCAGCACCCAGGCGAGCGCGATCTGCGCCATCGGCACGCCGCGCTGTCCGGCGATCTCCGATACGCGCTCCACCACCTGGCGATCGGCCTCCGCCATCGCCTCGTAGAGCGACTTGCCGAACGGGTCCTGTTCCTTGCGGTTCGTCGTCTGGTCCCAGGGCCTGGCGAGGCGCCCGCGTGCCAGAGGACTCCACGGGATTACGCCGATGCCCTCGGCCTTGCAAAGCGGCAGCATCTCCCGCTCCTCCTCCCGGTAGAGGAGGTTCAGGTAGTTCTGCATCGACACGAAGCGGGACCAGCCGTTTTGCTGCTGGATGGCGAGCGCCCGCATGAACTGCCATGCGTGCATCGACGAGGCGCCTATGTAGCGTGCCTTGCCCGCTTTGACCACGTCGTGCAGGGCCTCGAGGGTCTCCTCGATGGGGGTCTCGTAGTCCCAGCGGTGGATCTGGTAGAGGTCCACGTAGTCGACGCCGAGGCGCAGGAGGCTGTGGTCGATCTCGGTCAGGATCGCCTTGCGCGAGAGACCACCGCCGTTGGGGCCTGGGCGCATGCGCCCGTGCACCTTGGTCGCGATGACCACGTCGTCGCGGTGGGTGAGCTCCCTGAGAGCCCGGCCGACGATCTCCTCGCTCGTGCCGTCCGAGTAGACGTTGGCCGTGTCGAAAAAGTTGATGCCGAGATCAAGGGCTTTCCGGAAGAAGGGGCGGCTCTCCTCTTCGTTCAACGACCAGCTGTGGCCGCCCCGTTCGGGCACGCCGTAGCTCATGCAACCGAGGCAGATGCGGGATACCTCGAGCCCCGTGTTGCCCAGCCGAACGTATTCCATCTCCTGCCGCCTTTCGTTCAGCCGTCTTTGAAAGCTTCGTCGGGTTCGCGGCGCCGACAGCCGGCGCCAGCCCCACATAGATCATAGCGCAGCACAAACATTCCAGCATCGAAGCCGGGACACGCGCGGATCGAAGACAACGCCGATTGATGGCCGAGAGGCTCGGCGGGCGTACCATTCTGGCTGCCATGGCGCCTTCATCCGCAGCGGAGCGGGAGACTGGCGCCGTCGCATTGGCCTAGAGTTGGGTGATCTGTCGGCGCCAGGCAGGGTAGGGGGGGCCAACGCCGTGCGTACCGGCAGCCTTGCGCGTGGGAAGTCGGTATAAGCGGTCGGGCGCGCCTCAGAACAAGGCGCGCCCGACAATGTGTACGGACCAGCCGCGTGGAGGCGGTCCGGAAACCGCATGGATCCTCGCCTTACCCCTTCTTCTCCACTTCGGCGTCCTTGGCCTTCGCCTCCAGGCTGACGTCCTGCTGGATCTCGTTCATCGACTTGCGAAATTCCTTGATCGTCTTGCCGATGCCTGCGCCGATCTCCGGAAGCCGCCGTGGCCCGAAGATCAGCAGCGCGACGACGAGGATGATGACAAGATGGACCGGTGTGAAAAGATCCATCGCCTGGCCTCCTTGGACATCCGGCACTGCACATAGCATACCTCTCGCGGATTGCATGGGCACGGCGCCATATGCGCCCTTGCTGCCTCGTCGTGTGGTCGGCCCGCGTCAGCGGATGGACTGTGCCTGACGGGTTGGTCCCAGTCCTCAGGGACTGATGGCAGGGTCCGGGTACCCTCACCTCGCGACCGGCAGGGCGGTCACGCCCGATAGCGTGGACGGCGCGGGCGGCGCCATCTGCACGCTGGCATAGCGACCTGGGGGTGCGATGCTGGAATGGGCATCGATGCCGGGCTCTCCTGCGAGCCGTCTCCATCCACGCGATGCGTCTATGGCATTCAGTGGCGGGCGATCAGGGCTCCCGCAGGGCGGCGATCACTCGGGGGCTCAGGGAAAGCGAGGCCCAGCACATGGCCTTCGGCATCGGACGGCTGCTCGGCCACACCCTGACGGGAACCGGCGGGCTCGAGAGCGTCGAGCGGGTTCTGGCGAGCGTGGGCCGCGGTTCCGTGGTCGTCCTGGCGGATCGTTGCACGCGGGCCCGCCATCGTCGTTCGACGTGCGCCGGGTGCGGCGATGCCTGTTCCTTTGGCGCGATCCGGCTGCCCGATGCCGAGCAGGCGGCGCCCGCGCGCGTCGACCCGGAGAAGTGCAATGGTTGCGGGCTCTGCATACCGGCCTGCCCGACCCAGGCGATCACCTCGGACCGCCGGCCGCTGCCGCAGCCTGGCGGGAAGCAGCAGTCCGTCGCGTGCGGGTCGGCGGCGGCGCTGGGCGCGGATGCAGAGGCCTGGGTACCGTGCCTTGGCGCCCTGGATCCCGCGTTCTGGCTGGAAGGGGTGGGGCGGAGCCTTACCGTCTATCGCGGGCTTTGCGCATCTTGTCCCATCCCCGGCGGGGAGGCTGCGTTCGAGAGGAACCTGGCGGCCGCGAGGGCCGTCGCCGCCCTCGAGAACGCCGACATCCGCATCCGCGTGCAGGACGTCAAGGCGGATGCCCCCCGGAAGCCCGCCGAGCCGGGCGGAGCCCGGCTCTCGCGTCGGGACTTCTTCCGGCTCGCCGGCAGGGAAGCGCGGCAAGACGTCCTCGCGGCAGTGCTCCCCGAGTCCTCCGGGCAGGCGTGGCGCGGGGGGCGGCTGCGTCGAGAGCCGAGCCCGCGCCGCCAGGCCATCGCGGAGCATCTGCCGGCAGAGTCGTCGGGGCCGTTCGCTCGCGACCTGCCGCTCTGGCAGCTGACCCTGGATCCGACGCGGTGCACGGCCTGCGGCCTATGCGCCGAGGCCTGTCCAGAGGCCGCGCTGCGCTGGAGCGCCGGCAGCACTGAGGGCGATGGCGAAACAGGCGACGCCGCTCTCGTGTTTGATCCCGTCTTCTGCGACGGGTGCCGTCTCTGCGTCGACGTCTGTCCGGAGCGGGCGAGCGTCCTGGTCCGTGCGGTGCCGCCCTGGCGCAGAGGCCCGCAGGCCTTGCTGAAGGGCCGGCGGGGCAACTGCGCGCGGTGCGGTGCCACGTTTCTCTCCGACCACGGGGAAGCGACCTGCCGCAGGTGCACCTCGATGGCCGAGGGCACCTTCGCAGCCCTGCTGCGCAGAGGGCAGCCGGGTGACCCGGGAGATTGAGGCTGCGGCTTCGGCCGACTGCGAGGAAGAGGGCGCCCGCCTGTCACGCAGGCGGGCGCCCTGGCCTCCCGGTCAGCCCAGGATGCGGCCGACCGCTCCAGCGGAGACGACGAGGTAGCGCAGGAAGAAGCCGCCGACCAGCACCAGCAGGGACTCCAGCATCACCCAGCCAGGAGACTGCAGGTAGCGCACGAGCCCGCGCGCCCGGCTGAGCCAGGCGTAGGCGATCGGCAGCGCGAGCCCCAGCACCACGAGCCCGTACCAGAACGCGGCCGCGTATCGCCCGCTCACCATCAGCACGTAGGAGTAGTGGGCGGCGGACGGACCGTTGGCGGCGAAGAACAGGAGCAGCGCGAGCACCACGACTTCCGTCAGGACGAGGCCGATGTGCAGGGCGCCGAAGGACTCGACGTCGCTCAGGTTGCGGCGGCCTCCCAGCAGCGCGACGAAGAAGGCCGCGGCCATGCCTGTCGAGCAGGCCGAGAGCACGAAGAGCACCGGCAGGAGGGCCGTGTTCCAGAGCGGGATCGCCTTCACGACGCCGAGCAGCACGCCCGTGTAGATGGCGACCGCCACCGCCATCACGGCCGTCAGGGCGCCGAGCCACTTGGCGCGGCGCACCCGCATCAGAGGCCCGTAGCCGTCGATGACCGACAGGACGAGGAAGATGGTCAGGATCCAGGTGCCGAGGCTCATGATGGACTCCGGGTGGCTGTAGAGGCCGAAGATGCGGCCGAGGTGCATCCGCCCGGCTCCGAGGTCGAAGACGAGGAGCAGCGTGCCGACGGCGACAAGCGGTGCCGCGAGGTAGCGCCCGACGACGGAGAGCGTCCCCCGGCCGCCCTGCCGCGTGTTCCACCACGAGGTCAGGTAGGCGCCGGCGCCGACGCCCGCGAGGAAGAGGTAGATGATCACCGGCAGGCCCCAGACGGTCTGCGTCATGTTCTGGATCGCTTCAGGCATGGCTCTTCACCTCATCGTGCGTCAGAAGACGTAGTAGACGCTGGGCCGTGTGCCGAGCTCCGGGTTCAGGCGGATGGCGTGGCGCTCGGCGATCGCGAGGCTGACGTCGCTCGTCGGGTCAGTGAGGTCCCCGAAGACGCGGGCGTGGCCGATGCAGGTCTCGACGCAGGCGGGCTCCTTGCCCTCGGCGACCCGCTGCACGCAGAAGGTGCACTTGACCACGACGCCCGACGCCTGGTCGTACTGTCTCGCGTCGTAGGGGCAGGCGGTCATGCAGTAGCGGCAGCCGACGCAGCGGCTCTCGTCGATCTGCACCGTGCCGGTGGCCTTGTCCTGGTAGGTCGCGCCGGTCGGGCAGACGGCGACGCAGGGCGGGTTCTGGCACTGCATGCACTGCACCGGCAGGGTGATGCGCTTCACCGACGGGAACTGGCCGCGCTCGTAGCTGCGCAGGTGCACCCCGGACTCCCCTGGCGGGCGTCCGTAGAGGGCCTCGCACGCCACGGTGCAGCCCGAGCACTGGGCGCACATCGAGAGATCCACGAGCATGCCGTAGTGGGCCATGGTTCACGCCACCTTTCGCACGGTGACCAGCACCTCGCAGGCTGCCGCCGCGCCCGAGAAGGGAGCCGAGCGGATCGCCCCCAGCGCGGCGTCCGACGCGCCCCTGCGGTATGCCAGGCGCTGCGCGGGCGATATGACGCCGAAGCCGTGCGCCATGAACACCGCTTCGGGCACGATGCCCTCGGTCACATGGGCCCGCAGCCGCTGGCTCGCGACGTCGGACCGCACCTCGACGAGGTCGCCCTCGGCGATGCCGAGCGCCCCGGCGCGGCTCGGGTGGATCCAGAGCTGGTTCTCGGGCATCAGCGCGTGGAGGTAGGCGACGTTGCCGGTCGTCGTGTTGGTGTGCATCGGCACGTGTCCGGTGATCAGGCGGAAGTTGCCCGCCGAAGGTGTGACGAGGGGCGGCTCCCAGATCGGCAGGGCGGGTGCGCCAGCCGCGGCCATGGCGGACGACGCAAGCTCGATCTTGCCTGAAGGGGTGGCGATCGACGCCTGCTTCTTGGCCGCGAGGGGGATCTTCACCTCGCCCGCCATGAGGTCTTGGCTCCTCAGGCCGAGCGGCGTCAGAAGCGCGTCGTTGTACTGCGCCAGGGTGTAGTTGAAGTAGTGGCCGATGCCGGCGGCCTGGGCGATGCCGCGGATGATCTCGTCCTCGCCGCGCGTGTCGTGGACCGGCCGGATCGCCGGCTGAGGCAGCACGAGGTTCGGCCCCGAGACCTGGACCGGCACCAGCCGCTCGAGATAGGTGGATTCCGGCAGGACGTAGTCGGCCGTCGTCCAGGCGGTGTCGCTCATCTGGTAGTCGACCGCGACGACGAGGTCGAGCTTGCGCAATGCCCGCACGACGGCATCGCCGTTCGGGTACGAACGCACGGGGTTCGTGTGGCAGATGATCGCCGCGCGGATGGGGTAGGGCTTGCCGCTCTCGATCACCTCAGGCAGCATCTGCGCCCGGCCGAACCCCTTGGCGAGCGGCCAGTCGCTGCCGCCGGCGCCGTCGAAGCTGGCCAAGGTCACCTTCTTCGGCGAGGGCTGCAGCAGGGGGAGGTCCGCGTCCTTCGGGAGCGGGCTCGGCGCGGGCAGTTTGAGCCCCCCGACCGCTCCGAGGTTGCCCAGCAGCGCGTTGAGGCAGGCGGTCGCGCGCGTCAGCGCGAGGCTGTTCCAGTACATGCCGCCCTGCGGCCCGTGCCAGCCCGGCTCGACGAATGCGGCCGGCGCCGCTGCGGCCAGCTCCTGGGCGATGCGGGTGATCGTGGCCGCGTCGATGCCGGACTTCCCGGCTGCCCAGGCCGGCGTATACGGCTTGACCGACGACGCGAGCTGGTCGAAGCCGACGGTGGTGGTCGGCACGCTCGGGCTGTAGAGCTTCTGTGCGATGATGACGTTCATCATGGCGAGCACGACGGCGAGGTCCGCGCCCGGGCGTACCGGCTGCCACTCGTCGGCGACGCTGGCGAAGTCGCTCAGGCGGGGATCGAACATCACGATGTGCGCCCCGTTGCGGTGCGCCTGCATCAGGCCCTGGACCTGCGGGTTCGAGATGCCGTCGATGATCGCCCGGCCGAACGAGACGTAGTAGCGGGTGTTGAGATAGTCTCCGGCCGGCACGGCACCGATCGTGGCCGTCCAGCCGATGTTGCGGGCGGAGAAGCAGGTCGCGGCGTGGCCGATCCAGTTGGGCGAGCCGAAGGCGTCCATGAACCGCTGCTCCCAGCCGGCCATCGGGTGTCCCGAGTGCGAGACGAAGACAAGGGACTGCGGACCGGACGCGGCCCGTATCGCCTGGAGCTTCTGGCCGATCTCGCGCAGGGCCTGGTCCCACGAGACGGGGCGCAGCTCACCTGCCGCGTCCCGCTTGAGCGGCTGGCGCGGCCGGTTCGGGTCGTAGGCCATCTGCATGCCGGATTGGCCGCGCGCGCAGAGCCGGCCCTGGCTCACGGGATCGTCCGGGTTGCCCGTGATGCGCGTGATCTTGCCGCTGTGCACATGGGCGAGGATGCCGCACTGGGTGGAGCACACCTGGCAAACCGTCGGAACCAGCTTCGCGGGGGTAGAGGACGGGCTCAGGGCCTCGAGCGTGCGTGCGGTGGTGCGCACGTGCTTGCGCTCGAGGGCCGTGAGCCCAACTGCCAGGCCGCCGATCGCTAGGGTGGAGACGCCGATGAAGCGCCGCCGCGTGATGCGCCAACGGTCTGAGGCTGGCCTTTCCATGTCACCCGTCTCCCTCGTAGGCATGCTTGCCGCCCGGCGGGACAGGTGCTGCCATGCAGCATCGCACCCGGCGCCGCCGCCTCCGCGTGCAGGCGGAAGCAGACGGTGGGCAGGCTTCGGGAACAGGATAGATCGCCCCCCGACAATGTGAACCCGGTCACATGCCGCTCCTTGCCGTGGGCACACCTGGGCATCCTGCGCGGCGTCTGGAGGCTGCGCGATGACATGCGGCGGATACTCCAGGAACGGGAGCGTGCGCCCTTCGGATACGTCGCGCGACACTTCGCCTGCGGAGGCGTCCTGCTGGTCGGTGCCGACATCGGTGATCGGTGGGGGATAGGCCCGACGGTTTGCGGCGACACGCGACGGGAAGAGGGCAGCGGCCCGGCCGAGGGGGCCTGGACCTTGTTCCGACCGGCCCATTGGCCGCGGCCGCGGCGGCGTCCGCAAGGACTTCGGAGGATGCCTCGGACGGGAGGGATCGGCTGGCGCCGGTGCCTGGCGCGGCGGTACCCCTGTGGGGAATGCCGGAACGCAGCGGTGTGCGGTGGTGCACGCCTGGACGACGGACGCCGCACGTGCAGGTGGCTGGGATGTACCGGAGAACCCACAAGGTGCCAGGAGGCCATCGTTGGGCTTCAGGTTGCAGCACGACGCGCGCCCGGTTGCACCTTGTGGAGGAATGACCTTTGCGAACTCCAGCTGTCGTGGTCCTGACCGTTCTCGTTGCCGCCCTGCCGCTGCTGCAGCCTCTCGACGACCAGCCCGCGCGCCGGCACGACCTCCGCCAGATCGCCCAGGTCATCGAGCGGCACGAGTGGGTCCTGCGGACAGACCCGGCACGCATGGCGGCCTTTCGGCGCCTTGCGGCGAGGGACGTCAGGCTGGCCGCCGAGCCCATGCCGTACTGGCGCTACTTCGGCATCGCGGCGAGCCTGGTCGCGTCGGTCCAAAATCCCCATACCGAGGTCTGGCCCGGTGTGCTGGAACGCCGCTTCCTGCCTCTCTCGTTCTACTGGGCGAGCGACGGCCTCGTGGCGGTGCCGATCGAGGGCTCGCCCAGGGGCGTTGTCCTCGGCGACCGGGTGCTTGCCGTCGGCGGCAAGTCGCCCGCCGCCATCGCGCGCATGCTGGGACGCTACGTGCCAGGCAGCTCGTACCAGGTGCGGGACACGGCCTGGCGCTTCGGGCTCCTCTCGTCCCGCTACTCGCTCGAATGGCTCGGCGTCGTGGACAGCCGGGGTCGCGTCGCCCTGACCCTTGAGGACGCACAGGGGCGGCTCCACCACCTGAGCCTGCCTCTCGAGGACCTGCCCGACTACCGCCTGCGCGTGGCGGTTGCGCAGACCCGGTTCGCCGACCGCTACATCGCGCCGCCCGGCGTGCCGGAGACGCGCCTGCCGTATGGCTGGCGCGTGGTGTCGGGGCGGACCGGCGTCTTCTGGCTGCGCAGCTTTGATCCGAGCACCGGGCTCGACCACAGCATCGCCCGCTTCTTCGCCGCCGTTGACCGGGAGCGTGCGCCCAATGTGGTCGTTGACGTCCAAGAGGACCCCGGCGGCGACAGCACGATCAGCCACCAGTTCGTCGACCTGCTGCTGCGGCGCCAGAACGTGTCGCGGCACGTCTACGTGCTCACCGACTGGGGCAGCTTCAGCGCGTCGGTGCTGCTGGCGGAGACATTCCTCGAGGACGGTCTCGGCACGGTCGCGGGACAGCCCACGGGCGAGGACCTGGAAGTGAACGGCGCGGAGGACTTCACGGCACCCGCGACCGGCATCTGGTACCAGACTGCCGTCTCGCCGCCAATGGATCCCCTGGGCCGGGAAGCTGTCGCGCTCCGCCCGAGCATCTCGGTGCCGCTCACCGTCGGGGACATCCAGCACGGCGTCAACGCCGTGGCAGTGTGGCTGGGCGGCCTCGCGCCGGCCAGAGCGTCGAACTAGCGCTCAGCGTGATGAGGCGCGGGCGACCTCGGCGCTGCATCGGCGGCAGGGCCTTTTGGGCAGGTCCCGAGGCCGTGCTGCCTCGTGCATGCCCCGCGACCTTGCAAGGACCATGGTCGGAGATTTGCGCGAAACGCTTCAGGGGTGCGGCCTGCCGGCCGCACCCCTGAAGCTGCCGCTGAACATGCCACGGGACAGGTCAAGGCGCCGTGCTCGGCGCGGAGGGGTCTGACCCGCGCCTGCGGCGGGTCCGCTCGGAGCGATAGGCGAGTCGGGCGCGGGCAAGCACGGTGCCCGCGACGTAGAGCCCGGGCAGGAACAGCGCGAGGCCGAAGAGGAGGTCGGTTGCGCTGCCGCGGGTCACCGCACGGTAGAGGTAGCCCGTACCGAGGATGCCTGGGACGAGGCCGCAGAGCCAGAGCAGGGGGAATAGAAGGCCCTTCATGTCGCGTGCCCCTTGCGGTTCGGCCCCGCCTTGGCCGCGGCGGGACCGGACCCGTGTTCCGCGGTGCGGTACCAGTCGCGCCAGATGAGGCGGTAGAGGCGCAGCTTTCGCGGGACGTCCCGCAGCCCTGGCAGGAAGGGGATGGCCAGGAGCACGAGCAGGACGACCAGCATCGTGTAGGCTGCCATCAGGTCGCCGGCGGAGGAGGTGGAGTAGGGAGGGATCTGGTAGAGGGCGGTGTAGGGCGTCAACCACCAGGGACCGGGGTAGCTGAGCTCATCGTGCATGATGCCCCATTCGCCGCCCAGGAGGTCGTACTTCTGCGCCATCTGCTGCAAGGCTGTGCCTTGGAGAAAGAGCAGGCTCGGGGCGACGTCGTAGCGGTAGACGGGACCGAGGCGGTCAAGGGCGCCGGACATGAGCCCGCCTGCGCCGAGCGCCCGCAAGGCGGAAAGCATGGCGGGTACGGGTCCGTCCGCAGCTGCGGGAACCGTGACTCTGGTGCCCTTCACAACGGCTCGTGGCAGCACGCCCAGGTAGGCATTCACCCAAAGGCCCTGTTGCGCGTGCGAGGCCCTTGTCCACTGTGCGAGCAGCGGTCTGAGCTCCGGGTCGAGCGGCGCAGCCATGGCGAGGGGCTGCAGCACGTCGACCTTGGCCGGGTTGATCGGGAAGGTGACCCCGAGGATCGACTGCGGATGGAAGGGCCCGATCGACTGCAGGCTGCCCGTCCCGTTGTTGTAGGGCGGCCCGTACTGTGCGACGGCGGAGGTGTCGTCTAGCTCGTGCGCCGCCGTCTGCAGGAACAGCACGGGCTCGGTGGTGGCGACCTGCTTGATGCTGAGCGGCTTGACGTACGGGACGCCGAGCGCCAGGGAGGCGACGACCACGATCACGAGGACGATGGCGCCGCTGATCACGGCTTCCTTCACGAGGTCAAACGGCGCCTGCGGGTACTTGGCCGGATCGGTCGCGTATCTCCTCATCGGTGCGTCGCCTCCTCCACCTGCTCGTTGTCCGCAGGGTAGGGCGGCACCACGCCATGCTTGCGCACGAGGAGAAGGTGCAGGCTGACGAGGCCGATCAGAATGGCCGGCAGGACGGCGATGTGCAGCCCGTAGATCTGGCCGCTGTTCAGTACGTTGAACCAGCCGCCGATCCCCGCGCCGTTGAAGGCGTCCTTGGACTGCACCTGGTTCCACTGTGAGAAGAAGTCGCCGCGCGACAGGTAGCCGGTAAAGGCGGTGACGACCGAAAGCGCGAAGCTCAGGACGCCGAGGATCCAGGTTCCGGCACGGCCGAGTCGCCACGAGCCCATGAAGAACTGGGCCGTCAAGTGCAGGATCATGAAGAAGAAGAACGCCTGGACGCCCCAGTAATGGATGCCGCGCATGAACACGCCGGCGCCAGGCGTCTGCCACCAGAAGGGGCCGTTCGCGGCGAGGATGATCCCGCTTGCGATGACGACCATGAGCGCCCCGAGCGTCAGGGCGCCGAAGCTGTACACGACCGAGCGGACGTAGACCGGCTGCTCCGTTGGCAGGAGCGATTCCCAGGTGAATGTCTCTGCACGCTTGCGGACAGCCTCCGTCCAGTTGCCGGAGACGGCCTCGCGCCTACTCATGGTGCGGGTACCTCAGGATGAGCGCCGCGACGAACGCCAGGAGCAGGAGGCCTTCGACGACGAAATTCGGCCACACGTTGCCCGCCATCGTTATCGCCCCCCTAGACTTCTCCCGACCGTAGCCATGTGAACATGAGCACAGGTGACCCGGCAGACGTCCATTGGGCATGTCGATCACCCAAAAGCTAACTCTGAGACGGAGCAACCACAGGGGCCATAGAGGCAGTTCGAAGGGGCCGGACGGCCAGAGCGGGATAGTCCGGTTGGCCGGTTCCATCCCGGTCTAACGAAGCTATGGCACTTCCCAAAGCCGCGGCGCGTGGCCTTGGGAAGGGCTGGCTGGCGCTGCCGGCGAGATCCCTGGGCATTCTTTCGACGCGATATGTTCTGCCGCCACTGCATGCGCCGCGTGTGGTGGGCTGAACGGTCCGGACCAGGCCGATGCAGCCACCCAGCCAAAGTGGCAGGGCGGAGCCAGGCGACCGGACCTGCGACATGGCGGCCGCCTTCTCGACGCAGGAGCCAGAGACCCAATCGCCAAAGCAACTCCCGAACGCGGTCAGGTCATGAAGGGGGGGCTCGGGTATGCTGCGCGAAGTCAGGTTCCTGAACATGGGCTACTGCCTCATCGATCACTCCCAGCTCGTGGCGGGCGATCCGGTCGGCAACGTGGTCCGGATTCCGATCTGGGCATACCTCCTGCGCGGCGACGACGCAGTCATGCTGGTCGACTCCGGCATGCCGGCGGGCTGCATCGGCAACGAGCGCTACTTCGGCGAGATGGCCCAGGAGGATCTCATCCTGCCGCAGATGGCGGCAGAGGACATGGTGGACCGCGTCCTCCTGCGCCAGGGGCTGCGGCTCGCGGACCTCGACGCCCTCATCACCACCCATGCCCACTTCGATCACGCCGGCGGCAGCAGGCTGTTCCGGGGCGGGCGCGTGCTCATCCATCCCTCGGAACTCCAGGCGATGCGGGAGGAAGCGGAGCTGGCGGAGTGGCTGGACCTCGACCCGCCCTACGAGACGGTCCTGGACGGCGCAGAGCCCATGCCCGGCGTGACGCTTTTGCATACCCCCGGGCACACGCCGGGCCACATGTCGTTGCTGCTCAGGCCCGAGGGGGTGCGCCCACTCGTGCTGACGATCGATGCCGTGTACACGAGGCGCAACTGGGATGCCGACATCCCGGGGGCCATGGTGGACCCCGCGCTCGGCCAGGCGAGCGTCCGGCGCCTGCGGCAGACCGCCCGCACGGAGGATGCCGCCGTCTTCTTCGGCCACGACCCGTACCAGTCCCAGGAGATGTTCTGGCAGAGCTTCGTGCGCTAGCCCCGCCCCACCTCACAGCAGGACCGGGCAGGACCGCCTGCCGCCTTGCGGAATGGAGACTGCATGGACGACATGGACCGCAGCGCGTCGCTCGACCCCAAGGTGCTGCTCGGCGTACGGAATCTGGGATCGCCCGTGTTCGACCCGTCCGGCGGGAGCCTGCTCCTGACCGAGACCTATTTCGCGCCTGACGAGAACCGGCAGAAGAGCCGCATCCTGCGCCTGGACCTCGCCTCGGGCCGATCCGCGCCGCTGACGGCGGGTCCTTCGGACCTTCGTCCCGCCTTCTCGCCGGACGGGGCCGAGATCGCCTTCCTGCGCCGGCGCGAGGGGCCGGCGCAGCTTTACCTGATGCCGACGGGCGGCGGCGAGCCGAGGCCGCTCACCGACCTCAGCTACGGCGTTGCGGAGTTCGCCTGGCTCACCCCTGGTCGCATCGTGCTCTCGCTGCCGCTCAAGGACGGGCGGCTGCGCACAGGCAAGCCGCAGGAGAGCGACGATCCCTACATCCGCTTCAATGCGGGGGTGCGGCGGATCAAGTCGCTCTACCACAAGCTGGACGGCGAGGGGTTCCTGCCGGACACGCGGCGGGCCCTGGGCCTGCTCGATGTCGCGGACGGCAGGATCGAGATCCTGCAGAGCGGCGATTACGACTGCCTGCAGCCCGAGGTCGCGCCAGGCGGCACGGCGATCGCCTTCCTCTCCTACCGCAGGCCCGACGCCGAGCGGCGGCCGGGCCTTTTGGACATCTACCTCTACGACCTGCGCCTGCGCACCGCGCGCCGACTCACCGACGGCCGGCTCGCCATCGCGGCCCTGGCCTTCTCGGAGGACGGCCAGGCGATCTACTTCGCCGCCGAGGATCCCGTCGACCTCGGCTACGGCCAGACGCGCCTCTACGTCTGGCGCGAGGGGGAGGGGGTGCGCTGCATCTCCCGCACCCTGGACCGGTCGCTCGGCGACCAGAGCGGCACCGATCTTCCCGCTCCCGGCGAGATGCGCCTCATCGCGCGGCAGGGCGGCGTCTATGCGCAGGTCTCGGACGAGGGGCGCGTCGGTGTCTGGCACCTCGCGGACGGCTGCTTGCGCCCAGTCGTCGCGGGCGACCGCGTCGTCTATGCCTTCGACCATCACGCCGAGGCGGGGTTCGCCATCGCCTGGGCGGACTTTCGCGAGGCGTCCGCGATCTCCCTCGTGGCCGGCACCGAGGAGAGGGCGCTCTGCAGAGGCAGTCTGCCGGAGGAGCTCACGGCGGCGATCCGTGCGCCTGAGCACTTTCGCGCGCGTGACGAGGAAGGCCCCGACATCGACTGCTGGCTTCTGCTGCCGGACGGCGCGCAGGGCAGCGTCCCGCTGGTCGTAGAGGTGCACGGCGGTCCCATGAGCATGTACGGCATGCGCCTGAACCTCGAGTTCCAGCTGCTCAGGGCGGCCGGCTTCGCGGTGCTCTTCACGAACCCGCGCGGCAGCCAGGGCTATGGTGAGGCGTTCTGCAACGCCATCGTCGGGCGCTGGGGTGAGAAGGACTACCGGGACGTCATGGCCGGCATCGACGAGGCCCTGCGCCGCTACCCGCGCCTTGCGCCGATGCGGGTGGGGATCGCGGGCGGCAGCTACGGCGGCTTCATGGTCAACTGGGCGATCTCGCACTCGACGCGCTTCCGCGCGGCCGTGACGATGCGCTCCGTCGTGAACCGCATGAGCGCCATGGGCACCTCGGACATGGGCTTCGAGCGCGTGCCGCAGTACGGGCCGCTCTGGTGGGAGGACCCGGGGCCGTACCTGCAGCAGTCGCCGCTCACCTATGCGTCGGAGATCCGCACGCCGCTGCTCATCGAGCACGAGGAACAGGACATGCGCCTGCCGATCGAGCAGGGAGAACAGCTCTTCACGGCCCTGCGGCTCCTCGGCCGCACCGTGGAGATGCTCCGCTATCCGGACGAGAGCCACGGCATGAGCCGCACCGGCAAGCCATGGCACAGGATCCACCGCTACCGGGCGATCCTGGACTGGTTCAATCGCTACTTGTAGCGCCGGGCGAGAGCTCCCTCGAGACGAAGAGCTCGAGCAGCATGTCGCGGGCGAGCTGCGGCTGCTGGCGGCCGATCGCCGCGACGAGGCGCTGGTGCGCCCTCAGCCGCTCGGGGGCCTGCGCTTCGGGCGGCTCGCGGTAAGCGGCTTCAAGGAGCGGCAGGCAAAGGCGTTCGAGCAGAGGATTGCCGCCTGCGGACAGGAGCGCGCGGTGCAGGTCGGCTTCCGCCTGCCACGCGGCATCGGGAGACTCGGCGCCAAAGAGTGCACGCAGAAGCTCGCGCAGGCGCGCGTGCCCATCCGGACCGGCCCGCAGGGCCGCAAGCGCCGCGATCTCGCCTTCGAGCACGCTGCGCGCCTCGACGGCTGCTGCGCGATCTACCCCGGGCGCCTCGCTTTGGACCTGTGCCGACACCGTCACGGCCGGATGGCCGCCACCGCCGTGGATCTGGCCCCGTGCGCGCAGGATCGCGAGCGCTTCGCGCACCATGGCGCGGCTCGCGCCGAGTTCCGCAGCCAGCCGCCGCTCGGAGGGCAGGGGCAGGTCCGGCGCCGTGCAATGGCGCTGCGCGATCACCTCTGCGAGTCGCTCCGGAAGGCGCCCATCCGACATGACGCATCCCTCCACGCCGATCCTACCACGCGCGGCAGGCGTTTCACGTCGATTTTCGGCGTACGGCCGCAGGCCCCTGCGCGCTTGTCATCGCTCCTGGGACGCGGTAGCTTCAGTTTGGTGGTGGTATATTGGCGAGACACGTGTCGGACTCCCGCGTGGAAATGACCGAGATCGTGATGCCGAACGACGCCAACCCGCTCGGCACCATCTTCGGCGGGCGCGTCATGCAGCTCATGGACATCGCCGCCTCGATCACCTGTTTCCGGCACGCCCGCTGCAACGTCGTGACGGCGTCGGCGGACAGCCTGGAGTTCAAGGGACCGGTGCACGTGGGCGAGGCGGTCGTCGTGCGGGCGTGGCTCAACTGGGTCGGGCACAGCTCGATGGAGGCGCAGGTGGAGGTCTTCTCGGAGAACCTCCTGACGGGCGAGCGGCGCCGGACGTCGACCGCCTACCTGACGATGGTGGCCGTCGACGGGGACGGGCATCCGACCGAGGCGCCGCGCCTGGAGCTCGAGACCGATGAGGAGCGCCTGAGGTTCCGCCAGGCGGCTGAGCGCCGCGCGGAGCGCCTCAAGCTGCGCGAGAAGCACCGGATGGAGGAGGCGGAGTGATGGCGGAACCTCAGGTCTACGTGGTCGAGGGTGCACGCACGGCGTTCGGCAGCTTCGGCGGCGGACTCAAGGACGTCTCTGCCCTCGAGCTCGGGGTGCATGCGGCCAAGGGGGCGATCGCCCGCAGCGGCATCGGCGCCGAGGCACTCGACGCCTGCTTCTTCGGCAACGTGATCCAGGCCGGACGCGGTGCCGCGTACCTCTCGCGGCACGTGGCCCTCAGGAGCGGCCTCGACGAGCGGACTCCGGCGCTCACCGTCAACCGGCTCTGCGGCAGCGGCCTCGAGGCGGTCGTGCAGGCCTACAAGGCGATCGCCCTGGGGGAGGCCCAGACGGCCCTGGCCGGCGGCACGGAGTCGATGTCGAACGCCCCGTACCACCTGCAGGGGGCGCGCTCCGGCTGGGGCCTCGGCGGTGCGCAGGTGCTGGACGCGCTGTGGGACACGCTCACGGACGATTACTGCGGCTGCGCGATGGCCGACACGGCGGAGAACCTCGCCGAGCGCTACGAGGTCTCGCGCGAGCAGCAGGACGCCTTCAGTCTCGAGAGCCACACGCGGGCCCTGAAGGCCATCGCCGACGGGCTGATGGCGGAGGAGATCGTGCCGGTCCCGACCAAGAAGGGCGAGGTCGCCAAGGACGAGCACCCGCGCGAGACGAGCATGGAGAAGCTCGGGAAGCTGCCGGCGCGCTTCCGCCAGAACGGCACGGTCACGGCGGGCAACGCCTCCGGCATCAACGACGGCGCCGCCGCCGTCGTCGTGGCGGGCCGTGAGATGGTGCGCCAGGCCGGCGTCGAGCCGCTGGCGCGCATCGCGGGCTACGCGACGGTCGGCGTCGACCCGCGCGTCATGGGCATCGGCCCGGTGACGGCGATCCAGGGAGCCCTGAAGATGGCCGGCTGGACGCTCGCGGATGTCGACCTCTTCGAGGTCAACGAGGCCTTCGCGGCCCAGTACCTGGCGGTGGAGCAAGCGCTCTCGCTGCCGCGCGAGCGGACGAACGTGCAGGGCGGGGCGCTCGCGCTCGGACATCCGGTCGGCGCGAGCGGCGCGAGGCTTCTCCTCACGCTCGCCTACCAGCTGCGGCGCCATGGACTCAGGCGCGGTGTCGCGTCGCTCTGCATCGGCGGCGGACAGGGCATCGCCATGGCAATCGAGCGGAGTTGAGCGAGGAGGCACGGGGCATGACGGAGATCCGCACCCTCGGCGTCGTCGGCGCCGGCACCATGGGATCGGGGATCGCGCACGTGGCGGCGCAGTCTGGGCTGCGCGTGCGCGTCGTCGAGACGGACCAGCGGCAGCTGGAGCGCGCCAAGGACTACATCCGGGAGATCGACCGGCGCTCGGTCGCCAAGGGGCGTCTGACCGAGGCGGCGGCGGCGGAGACCTTCGCGCGCCTCTCGTTCCACCAGGACATGGACGCGCTCCATGATGCCGACCTCTGTGTCGAGGCGATCTACGAGGACCTCGAGGCGAAGAAGGCGATCTTCCGCCACCTGGACGAGGTGGCGCCCGAGGGCGTCATCCTGGCGACGAACACCTCCTCGATGTCGATCACCGAGATCGGCCGCGTGACGAAGCGGCCCGAGCGGACCTGCGGCCTGCACTTCTTCAACCCGGCGCAGGTGATGAAGCTCGTCGAGGTGGTGCGCGGCTACAACACGAGCGACGCGACGATGGCCGAGGCGCAGGCGTTCGCAAGCCAACTCGGCAAGACGCCGATCGCGGTGCAGAAGGACCAGCCAGGCTTCGTCGTCAACCGCGTGCTGATGCCGTTCCTCGCCGAGGCCTGCAAGGTGGTGGAGGAGGGCGTCGCAACCGTCGAGGACGTCGACACCGCCGTGAAGCTCGGCCTCAACCACCCGATGGGCCCCTTCACGCTCCTCGACTTCACCGGCGTCGATGTCTGCTACGCCGTGATGGACTACTTCTACCGCGAGTTCGGCGACCCGGCCTACAAGCCGCCGCTGCTGCTGCACCAGCTGGTGCGTGCCGGCCGCATGGGCCGCAAGTCCGGCGCCGGCTTCTACGACTACGCCTCATGACGGAGCTCAGGATCGGCGCACATCTCTCGATCAGCCAGGGCCTGCCGAAGGCGATCGCGGACGCGCAGGCGGTGGGGGCCAACACCTTCGCCTACTTCACGCGCAACCCGCGCGGCGGCGCCGCACGCCAGATCACCGAGGACGAGGCCGGGCGCTTCCGCGCCCTGAGCCGGGAGACGGACGTGCGCGAGACGGTCGGGCACCTGCCGTACACCGTGAACCCGGCGGGCCGCGACCCCAAGGTGGCGGAGTTCGCCCGCATGGTGCTGCGGGAGGACCTCCTGCGCGCAGGCGCGTTCGGCGGGGAGTACCTCAACTTCCATCCCGGCAGCCACCAGGGCGACGGGCCCGAGGCCGGCCTCGACCGGCTCGTCGCGACGCTCAAGGACGTGCTCGCGGTGCCGACGGGCGACACGATGCTGCTCCTTGAGACGATGTCCGGGCAGGGGAGCGAAGTGGGCTGCACCTTCCAGCAGATCCGGGAGGTGCTGGACCGGGTCTCGGACCCGAGGCTCGGCGTCTGCCTCGACAGCTGCCACCTGTTCGCGGCCGGCCACGACCTGCGCACACCGGAGGGGGTCGCGCGGATGGTCGGGGAGCTCGAGGACATCGTCGGCCTGCACCACGTGCGCGCGATGCACCTCAACGACTCGAAGCAGCCGCTCGGCTCGCACCGCGACCGCCACGAGAAGCTGGGCCAGGGCCAGATCGGGCGGGACGGCATCCGGGCCATCCTGCGAAGCGAGTTCCTGCGCAGCCTGCCGATCGTCCTCGAGACACCCGTCGACGACTGGAAGGAGTACGGCCCGGAGATCGCGGTGGCGAAAGAACTCGCGGGAGCGGGCTAGCAGCGTCTTGCCGCGCAGGCAAGCTGCCGAGCGTTCCCGGTCGGCGCGGGACAGGTCCGAGGGTCGCGGCAGCTGCTGCCGCGGCCCTCGCGGCCGTCGGCGCGAGCGTCAGGGCATGCAGCAGGCGGTCCAGGTGGCAGAGGCTCAGGTGGCAGCGCCGGGCGAGCGTACGGTCGACGCTCCCGTCGAGGTGGGCGAGCAGGTGCGCGAGAAAGGGGCGCAGGGCGTCGCGGCCGGCCACGATCCCCTCCTCCAGAGGGCAGGGCGGTCGTGCCATGCCGTGGTTTGGGAGTTGCCCGGCGGATGCCGAGAAGGATGTGACGCAGATGGCTGTTTCGCTGGTGGGCGCGGGAGACCTGTACGCGGGTGCGCCCTACGCCTACGCCGCGGTGGCGGAGGGGCAGGGGCTCGTCTTCACGGCCGGAGCCTGCCCGCTCGACGAGGAAGGGGCGGTGGTCGCGCCAGGCGACATTCCGGCGCAGACCCGGCAGGCCTGCGAGAACCTCAGACGGGCACTCGCGGCGACGGGCTGCGGCATCGACGACATCCTCAAGACCACCGTCTACGTCGCGGCCCAGGACCGCCAGGGGCTCATCGAGGCCTGGCGGGTCGTCGAGACCTTCTTCCAGGACCATCCCGCCCCGAGCACCCTGCTCGGCGTCTCGCTGCTCGGCTACCAGGACCAGCTCGTGGAGATCGAGGCCGTCGCCCAGCGTCCCGACGCCTGACGCGGCAGGGCCGCATGGCCTGCCGCACCGCCGCATAGGCATTGCCGAACCCTGAAGGTGGAGGAAAGCCTGTGCGGCGCGGCCTCATCCAGGACATCTTCGCCCTCGCCGTGCTGATCGGAGCGATCGTCGCGGCGGGGGCGCTTTTCGACCACGCCTTTCTTGGACGCGTGGCGCGCGGCGTCGACGCGCTCTTCGCGCCGCTGCGCAGCGGCGGCGCAAGCCAGGCGCCCATCGTGCTCGGGGCGCCGCATGGCGACGGCCTGCCGACGCCGCTGGTGCTGGGCTACTACGAAGGCGGCGCGAACGGCGCGGGCTATAGCACCCTGGTAGAGGACGCGCATCTCCTCTCGGGCATCGTGCCCGACTGGTACACGATCTGGGCCAACGGCTCCATCACCGGCCAGCCGGACGAACGGGTGCTCGCATACGCCCGCAGCCACAGCCTCTGGGTCTTCGCCCTCGTGCAGCAGAACCAGTACGGCGGCCAGGTGCTCGGACCGCTGCTCGAGAGCCCGCTGGCCTCCAGGCGCGCCATGGAGAGCCTGCTCGCCCTCTGCGAGGCGGAGGGCTTCGACGGCATCAACCTGGACTTCGAGGGCGTGCCGCCGCGCGACCGGCAGGCCTACACGAGCTTCGTCGGGCAGCTCGCGGATCTCTTGCACCGATACGGCTACTTCCTGACGCTCTCGGTGCCCGCCGAGACGCAGGACGAGCCCGGCAACTCCTGGACGGGCGCGTACGACTACAAGGCGCTCGGCAGGGAGGCCGACCTCGTCATGGTCATGGCCTACGACCAGCACTACGCAGGCGGCAGCGCCGGCCCGATCGACAGCACGGCATGGGTGCAGCAGGTGGCGAACTACGCGGCGCGCACCATCCCGCCGGCGCGCGTCGTGCTGGGCATCCCGCTCTACGGCTACGACTGGGGCGGCTCGAGCACGGCGCAGGGCCTCTCGTTCGCCGCCTTCCGCCAGCTCGCCCTGCAGCATGGCGAGTCCCCCTCGGTGCAGGACCTGGTCTACTGGCAGGACGGCGTGCGCCACATCGCGTACTACGCGGGGCTCTCGGACTTCGAGAGCAAGGTGCGGCTCGCCTCGAGCTACGGCCTGCGCGGCATCGTGCTCTGGCGGCTCGGGCTCGAGGATCCGAGCATCTGGAGTTACCTCACCGGTCCCTGATGCGCGTGATCGCCTCGTCGCTCGGGGTGACGAAGAGGGTCTCGTGGTGGTCGTAGAGCACAAAGCCGGGCACGGCGCCGCGGGGCCGCCGGACGTGGCGGACGAAGGTGTAGTCGACCGGCACCTGGCTCGAGCGGCGCTGCTTCGAATAGTAGGCGGCGAGGAGCGCCGCCTCGAGGCGGTCGGGCGCTCCGACGGCGCGGCCGGGCAGGGGACGCAGGATGCAGTGCGCCCCCTGCCTGTCCTTGGTGTGGAACCAGAGGTCGCTCGGGCGCGCGGCGCGCGTCAGGGCGTCGTTCTCCTTGGCACTGCGCCCCACCAGCACCTCGTGGCCGCCTGCGGTGCGAAAGCGCAGTGGACCCTGGTCCCTGCCCTGCCGACTGCCTTCGCGGCCAGCGGCGATGGCGGGACGCAGGGCTTCGAGCGCTGCGAGGCCGTCCGCGCGCGCCACCTCGTCGGCCAGGCGCGTGAGCTCCTCGAGTTCCTCCCTGAGCCGCTCGAGATCGCCGCCGAGGTAGCTCTGGCGGCTTCTCAGCTTGCGGTAGCGGCGGAAGATCGCGGCCATGTTCTCGCTCGGGGCGAGCTGCGGGTCCAGCTGAATTCTGCGCGTGCGCCGGGGGTCTGCGGCGTCCGGCAGGACGGCCTCGGACTGGCCGGGCGAGACGAGGTGCAGTCCCGCCTTGAGGGTCTCGCCGTCCTGCAGCAGGTCGTCGGCGCCCGCCGTCTCCTGATACTCCTCCTCCTTGCGCAGGAGGGCGGTGCTGCGGGCTGTGATGCGCTGGGAGAGGGCCTTCTCCAGGCTCTGCCGCAGGTCGTGCTCGCGGCGGCGGCGGATCTGGACCTCGGCGACCTGCGAGAGGCCCGTGAGGAGGTCCTCGAGGGGCGTGCCGTCGCCCTGGCGCGCGGGGAACGGCAGGGCCTGCAGCGGCAGGCCGTCCCTGAGGAGCATCACGGGGCTGAACTTCCCCGCGGCGGTGCGCCGCAGGAGCTCGGCTGGCTCTAAGGTGTACGCGGGCAAGCGCAGGTTCCGGGGCAGGAGGCGGGGGCCGGGCAAGGCGTAGGGCGAGCCGGGATCGCGCCGGCGGCCGTAGAGCGCCCAGAGCACCTGCCCGTCCGCGACGAGCAGGAGATCGGGATGCGTGCCGAAGAACTCCGCGACGAGGTAGAGGTCGCGCCGGTCGCCGAAGCGGTCGCGGCCCTCGAGGCAGACCTGCAGCAGCCGCTCGCCGAACGGGCTGCGCACGCCTTTGATGCGTGCGCCGTCGAGATGCCGCCGCAGGAGCTGTTCGGCGGGCGGCGCCCCGCCGCCGCGGCGTCTCGCCGACGGCAGCCGGTAGACGGGCGCGACGTCCTGGCGCGTGTCGAGGGCCAGGCCGAACGCCTCTCTCGCGCGCAACTCCAGCACGATCCGGCGCTCCTCGAGGTCGACGCGGTCGATGCGCGCACCCCGCAGGGCCGAGAGATCCTGCGCAAGTTCCTGCATCGCGAGCCAGTCGTAGGTCACGGGCGGCACCTGCCGGCCGTTTCGGCCCGGCGGAGGCTCCTGTATAATAGCCAGGCTCCCTGCTGCGCACCGCAGCGCGGCGGGCCGGGGAGGTGCCGCGTGAGCTGGTTTCCCGCACCTGGCATCGCGCGCCGCGTCCGCCTGGGCTGGGTGGACCTGCTCGTGTTCGCGGCCGTGCTCCTGCTGCTGCTCGCCGTGCTGCGCCTCGGGGGCCGCATGGCGGCGCCGATGCACGCCCTGGGGACGATCTCGCTCGATCCGCGTGAGCTGCCGCTGTACGCCGGCGAGAGTCTGCTGCGCATCTCCATCGCCTTCCTCGCCTCGCTCGTCTTCGCCGTCGTCTACGGCTATCTCGCCGCGAAAAGTCCGTGGGCGGGCCGCGTGCTGGTGCCGCTCCTGGACATCCTGCAGTCGGTGCCGGTCCTCGGCTTCCTCTCCGCCACGCTAGCGTTCTTCGCGGGCCTCTTCCCCGGAAGCTCCCTGGGCCTCGAGTTCGCCGCCGTCTTCGCCATCTTCACGGCGCAGGCCTGGAACATGACCTTCGCCTTCTATCACACGCTCGTGACCCTGCCGCGCGACCTCGAGGAGGCGTCTCACGTCTACCGCCTCGGCCGCTGGTCGCGGCTATGGTACCTCGAATTGCCGAGTTCCGCCATCACGCTGGTGCTGAACAGCATGATGTCGTTCGGCGGCTCCTGGTTCTTCCTCGCGGCGTCCGAGACGGTGACCTTCTCCGGCCGGCAGGTCATGCTGCCCGGCATCGGCTCGTACATGGCCCTTGCGGAGCAGCGCGGCGACGTGCCCGCCATGGTGGCCGCGGTGGCGGTCATGGTCGCGCTCATCGTGCTCGTGGACCAGCTCTTCTGGCGGCCGATCATCGCCTGGTCGCAGCGCTTCAAGCTCGAGCAGACCCCCTCGGCCGACGGCCCCACGTCGTTCGTGCTCACGCTCTTGCGGCGGTCGGTGCTCGTGGAGTGGCTCGGGCGCCTGCTGCATCCGGCCTGGGAGGCGCTCTGGCGCGGCTTCAGCCGTCGGACGGCGCCGAGGGCCGGGCAGGCGCAGGCAACTAAGGCCTGGCGCATCATCTTCTCCGTGCTCGGGCTCCTCATCCTCGGCCTCGCGCTGCGCGCCGGCTGGCACCTGCTCGCAAGCATCGCCCTCAAGCAGGTGCTGCACGTGGGCTGGCTCGGCATCCTGACCTGGCTGCGCGTCACGGCCGCCGTGGTGCTCGGTGCGGTCTGGACCGTGCCTGTCGGCGTTGCGATCGGGCTCAGCCCGCGCCTCGGGCGCTGGGCGCAGCCGCTCGCGCAGATCGCCGCCTCGTTTCCGGCCAACATGCTCTTTCCGATCGTCGTCGCCTGGCTCCTCAGGGTGCACGCCGGGCTCGACATCGGTGCGATCCCGCTGATGATGCTCGGCACGCAGTGGTACATCCTCTTCAATGTCATCGCCGGCAGCATGGCCATCCCGCAGGATCTCAAGGAGGCCGGGCGGATCTTCGGCCTACGCGGCGCGCTGCGCTGGCGCAGGCTCATCCTGCCCGCGATCTTCCCATCGCTCGTGACCGGCGGCGTCACGGCGGCGGGCGGCGCCTGGAACGCCTCGATCGTCGCCGAGGTCGCGAGCTGGCAGCACCACACCCTCGTCGCGCACGGCCTCGGCGCCTACATCACCCTCGCGACGGCGCAGGGCCGCGGCGCGCAGGTGCTCCTCGGCATCGCGGTGATGTCGATGCTCGTCATCGCCATGAACCGGCTCGTCTGGCGGCCGCTCTACCGCCTGGCGGAGACGCGCTATCATCTCGACTAGGAGGGAAAGGCATGCCAGAGCCCCTGATCGTGGCCGAGCACATCGACAAGATCTACGAGATGCCCGGCGGCGGCGGCAAGCAGGTGCTGCGCGGCATCGATCTCGCCGTGCGCGAGGGCGAGGTGCTGGCGGTGCTCGGCCCGTCAGGGTCCGGCAAGTCGACGCTGCTGCGGATCATCGCCGGCCTTGTCGCGCCGACGCGCGGCAGCCTCGGCTACCGCGGCGCGATGGCCGCCCGCGGCGGCGACGGTGTCGCGATGGTCTTCCAGTCGTTTGCGCTCTTCCCCTGGCTCACGGTGCAGGAGAACGTGGAGCTCGGCCTGAGGGCTCGCGGGCTTCAGGAAGCCGAACGCCGCGAGCGGGCCCTGCGCGTCATCGACATGATCGGCCTCGACGGCTTCGAAGGGGCCTTCCCGAAGGAGCTCTCCGGCGGCATGCGCCAGCGCGTCGGCTTCGCGAGAGCGCTGGTCGTCGACCCGGACGTGCTGCTGATGGACGAGCCGTTCTCGGCACTCGATGTGCTGACCGCGGAGAACCTGAGGCGCGACCTGCTCGAGCTGTGGCTTGAGCATCGCATCCCGACCAAGGCGATCGTCATCGTCACCCACTCGATCGAGGAGGCCGTCTACCTCGCCGACCGGGCCGTCGTCTTGTCGCGCGATCCCGCCGAGGTGCGGGCGGAGGTGCCGATCGCCCTGCCGCACTGGCGCGACCGCGAGGACCGGCGCTTCGCGCAGCTCGTCGACCAGATCTACTCGCTCCTGACGCAGCGCGTACCGGAAGGCCAAGCGGCGCAGGGCCGCCGGCGACCGGATCCCGTTCCCGCCGTGCGCACGGGCGCCTTGAACGGCCTCGTCGAGCTGCTGGAGGATGCGCCGCGCGAGGACATCTACCGCCTCGGCGAGGAGCTGCAGTTCGAGGTCGACGACCTCCTGCCGATCGTCGAGGCGCTCGAGCTGCTCGGGCTTGCGATGGTGCACGAGGGCGACATCGAGCTGACGCCGGAGGGGCGGCGCTACGCGGCGGCGAGCCTCCTCGAGCGCAAGGAGATCTTCCGCACCCAGGCGCTTGCACGCTGTCCCGCGATCGCGCAGATCGCCAAGGTGCTTGGGCAGAAGTCGAACGGGCGCATGAACCGCGAGTTCTTCGTCGACGCGATGGAGCAGAGCTGGGGTGCCGAGGAGGCGGAGCGCCAGGTCGACACCCTCATCGACTGGGGCCGCTACGCGGAGATCTTCGCCTACGACCAGGAATCGCGCCAGCTCTATCTCGAAGAGGAGGAGGCGCGACCCCAGGCCGGCCCGTCCGGGGACTAGGCCCCGCCCGCCGCCACAGGAGGAGTCTCATGCCCGCCGAGGTCGTCGTGCACGGCGCCTGCCCGCACGACTGTTACGATACCTGCGCGCTCCGGGTGCACGCCGAGGGAGGCGTGATCCGCCGCATCGAGGGCGACCCCCTGCATCCCGTCACGCGAGGCTTCCTCTGCGTCAAAGTGAACCATTACCTGGAGCGCCTCTACCACCCGGATCGCGTGCTCTTCCCGCTGCGGCGCAGCGGTCCGAAGGGGTCCGGGGCCTTCGTGCGCGTCTCCTGGGACGAGGCCCTGGCGGAGATCGGGCAGCGTCTCGCGGCGATCCTCTCCGCCCACGGCGGTGAGGCCGTGCTGCCGTACAGCTTCGCGGGCAACATGGGGCTCCTGGCCGGTGGCGCGCTCGACGAGCGGCTCTGGCAGCGGATCGGCGCATCCAGGCTCGAGCGCACGATCTGCACGGCGTCGGGCAACGCAGCCCTGCGCTGGGTCTTCGGCAAGACGATGGGGCCCGATCCCGAGACGATCCCGCGCGGGCGCTTCGTCCTGCTGTGGGGGCAGAATCCGATGGCGACCAACGTCCATGAAATCCCGCTGCTCGACGAGGGCCGCGGGGCTGGCGGCGAGGTCTGGACGGTCGATCCCCTGCGCACCGATACGGCGAAGCGCTATGACCGTCACCTGCAGCTGCGCCCCGGCACCGACCTGCCGCTGGCCCTCGGACTGGGACGGGAGCTCATCGCGTCCGGCCGCTTCGATCGGGAGTTCGCGGAGGAGCGCTCCTTCGGCTTCGAGGAGTACCGTCGCCTGTGCGAGCCGTGGACACTGGCGCGGACCGCCGACGTCGCGGGGCTCCGGCAGGAAGAGATCGCGGAGCTCGCAGATCGGCTGGCCTTTGTGCGGCCGCTGCTCCTGCGGCCGGGCTACGGCGTCCAGCGCCAGCGCCAGAGCGCCGCTGCCGTCTGGGCGATCGCCGCGCTCTCGATCGTGACCGGATCCTGGCGGGACGTGGGCGGCGGGCTGCTCATGAGCAATGGCGGCGCCTTTCCGCTCCGCTCGCTCTTTGGCCCGGAGCGCACGACCCGGGCCGTGAACATGCTGCAGCTCGGGGACGCCCTGACAAGCCAGGACGACCCGCCGATCAGGGCCCTCGTCGTCTACAATGCCAATCCGGCGGCGACGGCGCCGGACCAGGCCAAGGTTCTCCGGGGCCTCAGGCGCGAGGACCTGCTCACGGTCGTGCACGAGCAGATGATGACGGACACGGCGAAGCATGCCGACTTCGTCCTGCCTGCCGCGATGTCGATGGAGGTCTGGGACCTCCACACGTCGTACTGGCACCGCTACCTGCAGCTCAACCGGCCCGCGACGCCGCCGCCGGGGGAGGCCGTGTCGAACCCGGAATTCTTCCGGCGCCTGGCGAGGGCACTCGGTCTGCTGGACGAAGAACTGCTGCGCGACGACCTCGCGCTGATCGCGGAGTCGCTCGACACCCGCCATCCCTGGCTGTCAGGCATCACGCTCGAGAGCCTGATGCGGGAGCCCGTGCAGAAGCTTCGCCTGCCGGCGGAGACCAGGCCGTTCGTCGACACGCCCGTGCCCCTGCCCGGTGGCCGCTTCCGCCTCGCCCCGCCGCCCGGTACTGCGGCGGAGTCCTGGACCGCGTCTCCCGTCGCGGATCCGGGGACGTTCGAGCTTCTGACGCCGTCCGCCCGCGAGACGATCAAGTCGAGCTTCGGCAACCTGCCGAGCCTTAGGCGCGGACATCCGGTGCCGGAACTGCTGATGGCGGAACAGGACATGCAGCGCCTCGGCATCAGGCCAGGGGCCAGGGTCCGGGTCCTGAACGCGCGCGGTGCGGTGGACCTCACGGCCGTGGCGAGCGACGTGCCGCAGCCCGGCACGGTCGTCAGCTACGCCGTGCGCTGGAACCACGAGGCGGGGGGTCGCAACGTCAACCAGCTGACCTCGCAGGAGCTCGCCGACTATGGCGGCGGCTCCACGTTCTACAGCGTGCGGGTGCGGGTCGAGGCGGTGGGGGACTGACCCGAGCGGCGACATGCGCTCAGTCTGCCTGCCGCACCTCCGCCACGAAGCGGAGGTGCTGGCCGCGGGCCGGGGGCAGGAAGTGGGCGTGGAGGTCGACGGTCACCGCCCGCTGGACGCCCTGCGCACACCGCAGGGACCGCAGAGGTTCGCCATCAGGGCGTCTGCGACGGAGACGAGTGGCCGCCGTGCCCGTGGTCAAGGCTGTGGACGGCAGGTCCCGCGAGCGGCAGATCTGCCTCGACCGATCCCTGCGCCTCCCTCAGGACGGTGTAGCCGAGCCTTTGGTCGAGGGCCTGACGGATGCGGGGTGGACCTTCTGCCATCGGTCGTCGGCCTCCCGGGTGATCAGAGAGGCGAGGCGATGCGCCGTCGCGCGATGAAGTGGACAGCCTCGCGGTAGCCCTGCGAGCGCAGCAGGGCGACGCCCTCGGCGCATCCCCTGCCCACGTTCTCCGGCTCGTGCGCGTCCGAACCGAGGCTCACCGGCACGCCGGCCGCCCGCGCGGCGGCCAGGTAGGCAGGTTCCAGGTAGATCTCGCCAAGAGGCCTGCGCAATCCCGCGGTGTTGCACTCGATGGCCATGTCCGCCCGGGCAAGCTCCCCGGCCGTGCGCCGGTACTCGTCCTCAAGCGGGAAGGGACTGCGCCCGCCGAAGATCTTCGGCAGATCGGGGTGGACGTCCTTTCCGCGTCGGTCGCCAGGGCAAAGGGGTCGCGGGCGGGTCGCCTAGGCAGGTAGGCGGTCCAGCCAGCCGAGCAGCAGCCGGTTGAAGGCCTGCGGCACCTCGAGCGGCGGCAGGTGCGCGGTGGCGGGAAGCGTGACGGCTTCCGAGTCGGGAATGTGCGCCTGCAGGAACTGTGCGAGCTCCCGGATGTACGCCACGTCGTGCTCGCCCGAGACGATGAGCGCGGGGCGGCCGATCTCACGCAGACGCTCGATGTCCGAGGTTTCGCCATCGACATCCTGCGCCGCGGCGTCGTGGGCCAGGCGACGCCCCTCGTTCATCTCGCGGTAGAGCTGGCGCAGGTGCCGCGGGATGGCACCCAGAGGCCGCTCCGGCCCTGCCAGCCAGAGCTGCGCCTCAAGCTCGACCTGACGTTCCCAGTCTCCGCGCTCCTCGGCGGCCAGGGCCTCCTCCTCGATGGCGGGCGCGGGCGTTGCGGGTTCGAACCCATGCACCCAGGCGCCTACGAGCACGAGCCCCCGCACGCGCTCCGGGGCCTGCAAGGCGACCCGGACGACCGGCGTGCCGAACATGGAGCAGCCGACGAGCACAGCCCGCGCGATGCCGAGATGATCGAGGAGGCTCAGGATGTCCCGGGTGTACGAGAACGGCCCGGGACGATCCGGGCTGTGGCCGAAGCCGCGCGCGTCGCAGGCCACGACGCGATAGTGCGGTGAGAGAGCCTCCATCTGCGCCGACCACATGCGATGGTCGGCGACGCCCGCATGCAGCAGGAGAACGGCCGGACCGTTCCCCCCCTCCTCAAACCAGATGTCCGCTCCCGGCAGGCGGACGGATCCCTCATGCACGTGCTGCACAGTCGCTCCCCCTTGGCGAGACGGGTGGGTCGCTAGAGGTGGATGAGCGGAGCGACGCCGCCGATCACCATCGCGACGAGAATGGCCGGCAGCAGGTTGCCGACGCGGATTCTCGTCGCCCCCAGCATGTTGAGCCCGATGAGCGCGATGAGCACGCCGCCCACGTACGTCAAGGGCGCGATCACGGCGCTGCCGAGCAGCGGCGCCACGAGCGTCGCGAGCGCGGCGATGGCCGCCTCGTAGATGAAGACCGATGCCGCGGCCAGGGCGACGCCCGGACCGAAGGCGGCCGCGAAGAAGATGGCGCTCGTGCCGTCCAGGGCGGATTTGGTGAAGAGGATGGTGTTGCGGTCGGTGAGACCGCTCTGGATCGCGCCAAGCACCGCCATGGCGCCGATGCACCAGACGAGCGTCGCGAGCATGAACCCCTCGACGAAGCCTCCCTGCCCGCCGAAGCGCTCGCGCAGGCGTTCGGCGAAGCGCTCGAGGCGCTCCTCGATCTCGAGCGACTGTCCGATCGCCGCGCCGATCGCGAGCGATGCGATGACGATGAGGAAGTTCGGGTGCTCGAGCGCCATCGAGATGCCGATCAGGACCGCAGCCGCGCCGAGCACCTGCTGCACGAGGTCGCGCACCTTCGCGGGGATGCGCCGGAAGAGAAGACCGAGCAGCGCCCCCACGAGCGTGGCGACGCCGTTGACGATGGGACCGAGTTCGTGGGCGAGTATGGACAAGCAGCTGCCTCCCGACGCTCGCAGTTCGCGTCGCCGACGTATCCCACCTGCCTGCGCAGGGCACCGCCGCCAGCAGGCGACAGCACCGCTGCCTGAGGTCGGTGCGGCGATGGCGTCTGGCGAAGCGCGGCGGCCGGTGGCGCGCGCCCTTGTGGATGAGACCGCGGTGAAGGGGCACCGCGCGACAGCATTCTGCCGCCGCAAGGGGGCGCCCAGAGCGGATTTCTGTCGAATCGAGGCCCTTCTGGCGGCTCGCTGTCGTCTAGAGCCTGGTCGGCCGCCTGTGGATGCTGTAGAAAAACCTGTGCACAGAATCCCGATCGCCGTCGGCCGATCGGGTGGCGACCCAATGGTATACTTGGCTGTAGCCCGGCCTTTGGGGGGACATGGCGGCATGGAACTGCGGCCGAAGTGCCACGTCGAAACCTATGGCTGCCAGATGAACGAGAACGACAGCGAGATTCTCCTCGCATATCTGGAGGAGCTCGGTTACGAGAGCACCCCGTCGGCCGGCGATGCCGACGTCGTGCTGCTCAATACGTGCTGCGTGCGCGAGTCCGCCGAGGACAAGGTCTACGGCAAGCTCGGCGAGCTGAAACTCTTGAAGGCCGAGCGGCCCGAACTCGTCATCGGCATCGCCGGCTGCATGACGCAGCAGCCTGGGGTCGGGGCGGCGCTCGCGCGGCGCTACCCCTACGTCAACCTCATCATGGGCACGCACAACCTGCACCGCTTCCCGGAGCTCTTCCTGAGGGCCCGTACGGCCGACCGTGCCGTGATGGACGTATCGGAGGAGCCCGAGGAGATGCCGATCTTCCCCAGGGGCGTGCGCGAGGGCGGCGTCACCGCGTGGGTGACCATCCTGCGCGGCTGCGACAAGCGCTGCACCTACTGCATCGTCCCCTACGTGCGCCGCAGGGAGATGTCCCGGCCGCTCGGGGAGATCCGCGCCGAGGTGGAGGCCCTGGTGCGCGACGGCGTGCGCGAGGTGACGCTGCTCGGCCAGAACGTCAACGCCTACGGCAAGGATCTCGGCGACCTGCAGGGCTTCGCGACCCTGATCTCCGAGCTCGACCGTGTCGATGGCCTCGCGCGCATCCGCTACACGACGAGCCATCCGCGCGACTTCACGCAGGAGATGATCGACGCCATCGCGAGCTCGCGCCACGTCTGCGAGCACTTCCACGTGCCGGTGCAGTCCGGCAGCCCGCACATGCTCAAGCGCATGGCGCGCGGCTACACGCGGGAGCGCTATGTGGACCTGATCGAGCGCATCCGCCGGGCAGTGCCCGGGGCGTCGATCACCACCGACCTGATCGTCGGCTTCCCAGGCGAGAGCGAGCAGGACTTCGAGGAGACACTCGAGCTCTGCCGGCAGTTGCGTTTCGACAAGTCCTTCACCTTCATGTTCTCGCCGCGCCGTGGCACCCCCGCGGCCGCCTTCCCCGATCAGGTGCCGCTGGCCGTCAAGAAGGAGCGCCTCGCGCGGCTCATCGAGGTGACGGACGAGCTGTCGCTCGAGGCCAACCGGCGGCAGATCGGCCGCAGCGTGGAGGTGCTTTGCGAGGGCGTGTCCAAGAAGAACGGCGAGCGCCTGATGGGGCGGACGCGGCAGAATCAGCCCGTCGTCTTCCCCGGCAGCCCGCTGCAGGCGGGGCAGCTCGCCGAGGTGCGCATCCAGGCCGTGAACACCTGGACCCTGGAGGGCGAGGCCGTATGAGGACGCGCATCGAGATCCTGCGCCTGGCGCAGGAGGTCGCCGACGCCGTCGCCGACTCCAAGGAGATGCAGGACCTGCTGAGATGCGAGGCGCAGCTCGGCCCGCTGGCCACAGGTCCCCTCGACCCGGACGACCCCGACCCGCGCGTCCAGGCGTACGTCGAGGCGAAGCACAGGGCAGAGCGGCTGCTGCAGCAGGTGACCGGCGTGTTCCTGTTTCCCCTGACGGGCCGCCTCTCGCCGGCGCCGAGCCGGGAGAGGGGCTGCGAGGGTTGCGGGGCATGAAGGAGCAGGAGTGATCTAGTGGCGGAGTCGACGCCGGTCATGCAGCAGTACCGGCGGATCAAGGCGCAGCACCCCGACGCCCTTCTCTTCTTCCGGCTGGGCGACTTCTACGAGCTGTTCGACGAGGACGCGCGCCTCGTGTCGAACCTTCTGGACCTCGTGCTCACGTCGCGCGACAAGGAGACGCCGATGTGCGGCGTGCCCTACCACGCGGCCGAGACCTATCTCGGCCGCCTCGTCGACCTCGGCTACCGCGTCGCCGTCTGCGAGCAGACGGAGGACCCGCGCCAGGCGAAGGGCCTCGTGCGGCGGGAGGTGGTGCGCGTCGTCACCCCCTCGACCTATGCCGGCGAGGCGGAGGAGGCGCCCAGGCGCTGGCTTGGGGTGCTGACGCAGGTCGACGGCGTGGCGGGCATCGGCCTTCTCGACCTCGGCCACGGCAGCTTCCGCGTCGCCGCGGTGCGCGGCGAGCCCGACGAGGGCCTGCGCCGGGCCGTGCGGGAACTCGAGCGCCATGGCGTGGCGGAACTCCTCCTTGCGGACGTCGCCCAGGGCGACCTCGGCGACGTGCCGCAGGCGCCGCTGCCGGCTGCCGCGGCGCAGGAGGAGAGCAGGGGTCTCCTGGGCGACGCCTTGCATCGCCTGCCGCCCGCCGCAGCCAGAGCCGCGCTGCTCGGCCACAGCTACCTCCTCGAGACGCAGCGCGGGGCCTTGCGCCACCTCGAGCCGCCGCATCTCTACGAAGTGGAGCGGGGGCTCGGGCTCGACCGCGCGACGCGCCGCAACCTCGAGATCCTCGAGCGCCTCGACGGGCAGCGCCAGGGAAGCCTCCTCTGGGTGCTCGACGACACCCGCAGCGTCGCCGGCAGGAGGCTACTGCGCGAATGGCTCGAGCGTCCGCTCTCGGACATCGAGGAGATCGTCGCCCGGCAGGAGGCCGTCCTGGCCCTGCACGACGACGGCCTCACCCGTGCGCGCGTGCGCGACCTGCTGGGCGGGGCGCGCGACATGGAGCGGCTGCTCGCCAGGATCGGGCTTGGCAGCGCTGGCCCGCGCGACTATGTCGCGCTCGCCGCGACGCTCGGCCTCGGGCCGCGGCTCGCAGATCTCCTGCCGGCCGGCGGCGAGCGCCTGCAGGCGATCCGCGCCACGCTCTCGACACCGCTCGCGATCGCGGACACCATCGCCGCGTCGCTGTGCGACGAACCGCCCGCCATGGCGCGCGACGGCAACTTCGTGCGCCAGGGCTTTTCCGGGGAGATCGACCGGCTGCGGGCCGCCAAGGACGGCGCGAAGGAGTACCTCGCCGACTTCGAGCGGCAGGCGCGCGAGGAGACGGGCATCCGAACGCTGAAGGTCGGCTTCAACAAGGTCTTCGGCTACTATATCGAGGTGACGCGCTCAAACCTCGCGCTGGTGCCGCCGTCCTGGGAGCGCAGGCAGACGATCGCGAGCGGCGAGCGCTATGTCACGGAGGAGCTGCGCCGCCAGGAGGAGCTGATCGGCCGCGCGGAGCGCGAACTGCAGTCGCTCGAGGCGGCCGTGCTGGACAGCCTGAGGCTGGCGGTGCTGGAGAGGGCCAGCGACATCCAGGCGAGGGCGGCGGCCCTGGCCGAGCTGGACGTGCTGCAGTCCCTGGCGGAGGTCGGCAGGCGGCGGGGCTACGTGCGGCCGGAGCTGCGCCGCGAACCGGTGCTCGAGCTCGTCTCGGCGCGACACCCGGTCGTGGAGGCCCTGCTGCCGCAGGGGGCCTTCGTGCCCAACGACACGCGCCTCGACGCCCGCGGCCAGCGCCTGCACCTCATCACCGGCCCGAACATGGGCGGCAAGTCGACGGTGCTGCGGCAGGTCGCGCTGCTGCAGGTGATGGCGCAGGTCGGGTCGCTGGTGCCGGCGGAGCGGGCGGTGATCGGCCTCGCCGATCGCGTCTTCACGCGCGTCGGCGCGTCCGACGACCTCGCGCGCGGCGTCTCCACCTTCATGGCGGAGATGCTGGAGGTGGCGGTGATCCTGCGCGAAGCGTCCGCGCAGAGCCTGGTGGTGCTGGACGAGGTCGGGCGCGGCACCGGCACGGCGGACGGCGTCGCGATCGCCGCGGCCGTGACCGAGTACCTGGCGTCCGTCGTGCGCTGCAGGGCGCTGGTGGCGACGCACTACCTCGAACTGTGCGCCCTCTCGGAGCGGGAGAAGGGCATCCGCAATTTCACGGTCGCCGTGGCGGAGGAGGGCAGGAAGGTCGTCTTCCTGCACCGCATCGTGCCAGGGGCGGCCAGCCGCTCGTACGGCCTCGACGTCGCGCGCCTGGCCGGCGTGCCGGAGGCGGTGCTCTCCCGCGCCGAGGAACGGCTCCTTGCACCCGCCCCGGCGAGCGCGGAGCAGGGGGCCGTGCAGCTCGCTCTCTTCGAGCTGCCGCCGCACCCGGCGCTCGAGCGGCTGCGCCGCCTGGACCCGATGCGCGTGACGCCGCTCGAGGCCTTGACGGAGCTCGCGGCGCTCAAGGGGCTCTGCGAGGAGGTGCCGTGATGCCGATCCGCATGCTGCCGCCGGACGTGGTCGACCAGATCGCCGCGGGCGAGGTGGTGGAGCGCCCGGCGTCGGTCGTGAAGGAGCTCGTCGAGAACGCGGTCGACGCCTCGGCGCGACACGTGTTCGTACGCCTCGCCGGAGGCGGCATCGACCTCGTCGAGGTCACGGACGACGGCGAGGGGATCGCGCCAGGGGAGCTGCCCTTGGCGCTCGGACGCCACCAGACGTCGAAGCTCAGGGCGATGGACGACCTCTGCGCCATCAGGAGCTTCGGCTTTCGCGGCGAGGCCCTGCCCTCGATCGCGTCCGTCTCGCACCTGCGCCTCGCCTCGCGCTCCCGGGGCCTTCCGGGCGGCCTCGCGATCGAGGCTGAGGGCGGCCGTACGACGACGCCGGCGCCCGTCGCCATGGCCAGCGGCACCTGCGTCACGGTAGAGGATCTGTTTCGCCAGGTGCCGGCGCGGCGCAAGTTCCTGCTCGCGCCCGCTGCGGAGGCGAGGCGGGTCGTCGCCGTCATGGAGCGCATGGCGCTCGCCGTGCCGCAGGTTGCCTTCACCCTCAGCCTGGACGGGCAGGAGGTGCTGCGCACCAGCGGCAGCGGCAACCTGAGCGAGGTGTTCGCGGACCTCTACGGCGTCGACGTGGCGGAGAGCCTGCTGCCCGTCTCGGCGGCGGGCGAGGCCGGCCGCGTGCAAGGGCTCGTCTCACGGCCCGGCCGGGATCGCGGCAACCGGCAGTGGCAGTTCCTGGTCGTCGGCGGTCGGCCTGTGGAGGCGGGGCGCCTCCGCTACGCGATCGAGGCCGCCTATCAGGGGCGCCTCCTCAAGGGGCGGTTCCCGCTGTTCTGCCTGAGGCTTGAGGTGCCGGAGGGGGATGTCGACGTCAACGTCCACCCGGCGAAGCTCGAGGTGCGGCTGCGCCGCGAGCGCGAGGTGTCGTCGCTCCTGCACGACGCGGTGGCGGCGGCCCTCGCACCGCAGGCGACGGCGTTCGCGGCCGGGACACCCGCGCCGCCGCTGCCGCGTCCTGAGGTGGCCGCGTCGCAGGAGCCGCCGCCGAGCCTCTTCAGCCTCGCCGAGGAGCTGCGGGACTACGGCCGCCCGCCGCAGGAGGTCCCGGGGCCGGCCATGACGCCCGAAGCCCCCGCGGCGCTCGGCCAGGCGGGGGGCCTCTTCCTGGTGGCGGCGGACCGGGATGCCCTCTACCTCCTGGACCAGCACGCGGCGCACGAGCGCATCCACTACGAGCAGCTCGAGCACCAGGACGTCCGGGCGGCGCAGATGCTGCTCGCGCCCCTCGTCGTGCGCCTCAGCCCCGAGCAGAGCCAGACGCTCGCCCTGCACCAGGAGGACCTCGGGGCCTACGGCTTTCAGGTGGAGAGCTTCGGCGATCGCGACGTGCTGGTGCGGTCGGTGCCGCGGCTCTTCGGCCGCGAGGCCTCGCCGTCGCTCCTGCCGGAGCTGCTCGACGCCCTTGCGCAGGGCGGCGAGGGCCCGATCGAGCGCGAGGAGCGGGTGCGGCGGGAACTCGCCGCCTGCCGGGCGTCCGTCAAGGACCGCGACCGGCTGGGCCCGATCGAGCAGCAGAGCCTCGTGCGCCAGCTCTGGAACTGCCGCGAGCCGCGCTTCTGCCCGCACGGCCGGCCGACCTACCTGCGGCTGGGCTACGACGAGCTGCGCCAGAGGTTCCTCAGGCGATGAGCCTGCGGATTGCGGTCTTCGGGCCGACGGCGGTGGGCAAGAGCGGGTTTGCGATGGCCCTCGCCGGGGAGATTGGCGGCGAGATCGTCAACGCGGACGCCGTGCAGCTCTACCGCGGCTTCGATGCGGGCAGCGCCAAGCCGGCGCCGGCGGAGCGCCTCCTCATCGCCCACCATCTCATCGACATCGCGGACCCCGGCATGGAGATCACGGTGGCCAGCTACCAGCTGCTCGCGGCGGCCGCGCTCCGGGAGATCGAGCGCCGAGGCGCCGTGCCGATCGTGTCGGGTGGCTCGGGGCTCTACCTGCGCGCGGCGCTCGGCGAGTGGGACGCCTTCGGCGCCCCGCCCGACCCCGAAGTGCGGCGGTGGGCCGAGGCGGCGCCGGCCGAGGAGGTCTATCTGAGGGCCGTCGCGCTGGACCGCGACGCGGCGCAGCGCCTCTCGCCGCAGGACCGCCCCCGCCTCGTGCGCATCATCGAGCGCGCAAGGGCGCAGAGAACGCCCGCAGCGGGCGTTGGCCAGCGGTCCTACATCAAGATCGGCCTGCAGCTGCCGCGCGAGGAGCTGTACGCGCGCATCGACCAGCGGGCCATCGAGCTCTGGCCGCATCTCCTGGAGGAGACCGAGCGTCTCATCGCGCGCGGCGCGGCCGCCGTTTCCCTCGCGGAGCGCACGATCGGCTACCGCGAGGCCTTGCGCCACCTGCGCGGCGAGGTCGGACGGGACGAAGGCCTCGCGCAGGTGCAGACGAACACGCGACGGCTCGCGAGGCGCCAGCTCACCTGGTGGCGCCGTGAGCCGAACACCATCTGGCTGCGGCCCGAGAGCGGCCTCGGGCAGCTGAGGCCCATGCTCCGCCGCTGATACGGTCCGCGCGCCGGGCCGAGCGATGGGCGACGCCAGAAGGCCGACCGCCGCGGTCGGCCTTCTGGCGTCGCTCCCTTGGCCGTAGGAAACGAGGGCCAAAAGGACAATTGCAGTAGGGGCATCGAGAGAAGTATAGGGCCATAAGATCCGGATAAGAGCAGGAACAATGGCCCACCGAGAGAATATAGGTGGTCAACTTCGACCGTCTCCGGAGGACCGGCGGCGGCGCGGGCCGGCCGGAAAGGGGGAGAGTGTCGGCAAACGGCCGTGTCACGGTGTGGGGAGGTCCCAAGTGCAAGGAGGGGTTCCGGCTTGATCAACAAGGGCCTCAAGAGGGAGATGAGCCGACTCGATCTGACGATGGCCAGCCTCGGGGCCATTATCGGATCCGGCTGGCTCTTCGGATCCCTGTTCGCGGCAAACGATGCTGGACCCTCGGCCATCATTTCGTGGATCATCGGCGGCATCGCCGTTCTTTTGATCGGGCTCGTCTACGCCGAACTCGGCGGCATGCTGCCCGAAGCCGGCGGCATCGCCCGCTACCCGCACTACTCGCACGGCAGCCTGACGAGCTTCATCATGGGCTGGGGTGCCTGGATCGCGTACGCCTCCGTGCCGGCGATCGAGGCCGAGGCGGTGGTGCAGTACGCGTCGCACTACATCCCATCGATCTACAATCCGGCGGTCGGGCTGATCCAGGGCGGCGGCATCGCGCTCGCGGCGGCCCTGATGCTTGTCTTCTTCATCATCAACTACTTCGGCGTGCGGCTGTTCGCGCGGGTCAACACGGTGGTGACCGCGGTGAAGTTCATCATGCCGTCCCTCACCGTCATCATCTTCGTGATCGGCGGCCTGCACTGGGGCAACTTCTCGAGCCACGGCTTCGCCCCCGGCGGCACGTCTGGCGTGCTGCAGGCGGTGGCGACGTCCGGCGTCGTCTTCGCCTACCTCGGCTTCCGCCAGGCGGTGGACCTGGCCGGCGAGGCGAAGAACCCCCAGAGAGACGTGCCGAGCGCCATCATCACGGCGATCGGCATCGGCATCGTGCTCTACGTGCTGCTGCAGGTCGTGTTCATCGGCGGCGTGGCGCCGGGCGCACTCTCCGGCGGCTGGGCCAAGCTCGCGTTCTCCGCGCCGATGGCGCAGGTGGCCACAGCCCTGAACCTCGGCTGGCTAGCGGTGCTGCTCTACGCCGACGCCGTCATCTCGCCGGCGGGCACAGGCAACATCTACATCGCCTCCACGGCACGCGTCATCTACGCCCTGGCGCAGAACCGCTACTTCCCCAAGGTCCTGGGCAAGATCGACGAGAAGACGGGCATCCCGTACGCGTCGCTCTGGGTCGCGTTCATCCTCGGGCTCATCTTCCTGCTGCCGTTCCCGGCGTGGCAGAGCCTGGTGGGCCTGGTGTCGTCGGCGACCGTGTTCACCTACGCGATCGGGCCGGTCTCGGCCGCGGTGCTGCGGCGCACCCATCCGGACGCCAAGCGACCCTATAAGCTCGGCGGCATGTCGGTCATCGCGCCTGTCGCGTTCGTCGTCGCCTCGCTGATCATCTACTGGACCGGTTGGAACATCGACTGGAAGCTGCTCGTGACGCTGCTGTTGGGCGTGGTGCTCTACCTCGTCTTCTCTGCCGCCATGCCAAACGAGATCGAGCGGCCGGACGCCAAGTCGATCGGCGCCGGCATCTGGCTCGTCGTCTACCTCCTCTTCATGCTCGGCATGTCGTACTTCGGGTCGGCCAGGTTCGGTGCCGCGGCCAACGGCGGCAAGGGCCTGATCCACTACCCGCTCGACCTCATCGTGGTGGTCGTGTTCTCGCTCGTGTTCTACTACTGGGGCGTCGCGAGCGGGCTGCACACCCAGCTGGCCGACGAGGCCGTGCAGGCGGTGGCGATCGAAGCCGGGGACTGAGAGCCGAAGGAACCAGCGTCTAACCTTGAGACCCGTCGCCGCTGCGACGGGTCTCAAGCTTCGCTGTCCCGCCGGCGCGCCCCCATGGCAGGGCCGGCCGGACACCCGCCGAGCCATAGACACAGCCCGGGACCGGTCCCTGCCGCGCCGCATAGCTAGCGGTGGGAGGGACGTCATGTCGTGGACGGTTGCGGCCGGAGGTCTCCTGGTCGGGGTGCTGGTCGGGCTGGGCGGTGTCGGGGGCGGGAGCCTTGTCACGCCCGTGCTCATCCTGTTGGGCGTGCCAGCGTCGCTCGCCGTGGGGACGGATCTCCTCTACGCGAGCGGCACCAAGCTTCTGGGTGCGTTGCAGCACTGGCGGCTTCGCTCCATCGACCTCAGATGGGTCGTGCGGCTCGCCGCCGGCGGAGTGCCGGGGGCACTCGCCGGCTCGCTGCTCGCCGGCGCCGCGCTTGCCCGCGTGGCCGGCGGCGAGACGGTCCTGAAGCACCTCCTCGGCCTGGCCCTGATCGCTGCGGCGCTCGGCACGGGCATCCACGAGCACCTGGCACGCGTAGGCCCGGCGGCGACAGATGCGCAAAGGGCCGTGCCGTCCCCTGCCCCGGCATGGCTCGCTGCGTTCGGCGGCGTGATCGGCCTCCTGGTCGGCCTGACGTCGATCGGCAGCGGCTCTCTGCTGGCTCCGGCGATGCTCGCCTCCGGCCTTGCCCCGCGGCGTGTGGTGGGGACGGACATCGCAAGCGCGCTTTTGATCAGCATGGCCGCGAGCGCGGTGCATATGGCCATGGGCAGCGTCGATGTCCATCTGGCCCTGAACCTGATGATCGGGTCGCTGCCCGGCGTGCTGATCGGCAGCAGGCTGACCGTGCGCGTGAGCGGCCGGCCGCTCAAGTTCCTCGTGTCGAGCCTCGTGCTCCTGAGCGGCGTGCAGCTGGTGGCTTGAGGCGCAACTGACGGCCCTCGCCCGCAGGCGCGGGCAGGGGCCGTTCTGCCGCCTCCCGCGGCGGCGGGACTCAGGTGGCGAGGGCGACGATGGCGTCCGCGTAAATCCGCGCCGCCAACTCGAGGTCCGCGAGCGACACCGACTCGTCGGCCTGGTGGGCGACGTCCAGCCGCCCCGGAAACTGCGGGCCGAAGGCCACGGCACGCCCAAGCGTGCGGGCGTAGGTCAGGCCGCCGATCACCATCGGCTCCGTCGCGTCGCCGGTGCGGCTCCGGTAGATGCCCATCAGCGTCTGCACGAGCGGGTCGTCGGGCGAGATCCAGTGCGGCTTCGCCTCGAACTCCACGAAGACGTCGACGCCGAAGCGGGCCAGGTTCTCGCGCAGCCGGCGGATGATCTCGCCAGCATCGGTCGCCATGGGATAGCGGATGTCGATCCAGGCCCTGGTGCCTGTGGCGTCGTGTCGGATCATGCCGAGGTTCACCGTCAGGCGGCCGAGCAGCTCGTCCTGCGCAGCGATGCCGAGCGCCTCGCCGTGGTCGTCGGCGACCAGCAGGTCGAGCAAAGGGTCGTGCAGGCTGGGGCCGAACAGGCGATAGGCCTCGCGGATGGCGCTGACGCCGCGCTCGGGCTCAGACGCGTGGGCGGCCTCGCCCAGCACGTCGAAGATGCGCTTCGGCTCGTCCGAGTCCGGCACGACGTGCACGCCAAGCTCGGTCGCCAGCTGGTGGACGGACTCGGGCGGCAGGGGCTGCGCCAGCTCGAGCCTGGCGTGGTCCGGCACGACGTTGGGCTGCTGCCCCGCCTCGAGCGCGTAGCGCTGGGGGAGTTGCGGCGGCCGCTCAAGGCGCAGGCTGAGACCGCCCTTCTCGCCGTGGACCAGCGGGAAGTCGCCGTCGGGCGTGAAGCCGAGGGACGGACGCTCACGCTGCTGGAGGTAGTGTTGCATGCACTGCCAGTAGCTCTCCTCGTCGCCGCCGGCGATCAGGCGTACGCGCCGGCTCAAGGCGGGTCCGTGGGCCGCGACCGCCGCGAGCGCGACCAGCGCGGCGGCAGCCGGCCCCTTGTCGTCGATCGCGCCGCGGCCGAACAGGCGCCCGCCCTGGACCGTGCCGGCATAGGGGGGTACGGTCCAGCCGTCGCCCTCGGGGACCACGTCGAGGTGTACGAGCACACCGACGATCTCTTCACCCTGTCCGATCTCCACGTCGAGGGCGTAGCCCTGGTCGTCGTGCCGGCGCGTGAGGCCAAGCCTGCCCGCCTCCGCGAGGAAGGCGTCGAAGGCCTTGCGCACGCCCAGGCCGAAGGGAGCCCCCGGCTGCTCGGTCTCCCGCACGGAGCGCACGCGGATGAGGGCGCGCGCGACGCGAAGGATCTCCTCGGACGAAATCTGCCAGTCCATCCTAGGCACCTCCGTTCGTGCTGCCAAGCCTGGAGTTCCGCGGACGATCGGCGGTTCCTGCCGCAAGCGCGACAACGGCGGCCAGAGCGATCAGGCCGGCCAAGGCGGACCAGGCGGCGGCGAAGCCTTCGGCCTGCGCCAGGAGCCCCAGCAGCGGCGGCCAGACGGCGGAGCCCAGGAACACGGACGTGCCGATGGTGCCCATCGCCTGCCCTGAGCGGCCCGGCGAGACACGCTCGCCGCCCCAGGTGAGCACGAGCGCGTTCCAGCCGACCGCGCCGGCCCCCGCCACCAGGTAGCCGAGGCCGCGCAGCACGAACGGCACGCTGCCGAGGTGCGTCGCGAGCGCGATGCCCAGCGCGCCGACGCCCGCGGCGACGGCGATCACCGGCGGGCGCCGCCCAAGACGGTCGCTCAGCTGGCCGAAGCCGATGCGGCCCGCCGCACCGCCCAGCTGGGCGATGGCCAGCAGGACGCCGGCGGCCGCTGGGGCCAGGCCGCCGGGAGCTGACGGCACGGTGTAGGTGAGGAGCCCGTATTGGCCTGCGGAGAGCATGAAGGCGAGCAGTGCCGGCAGGGCGATGCGGCGAAGGTCGCCGGCGAGCGGCGGCCGCTCGGCGGACGGGACGCGCGGGGTATTCGGCGCGGCGGCGGCCAGGACGAGGTTCAGGACGGCCGCCAGCAGCGCCAGCCAGAGCCAGGGGGCGTTCGGACCGTAGCGCAGGGCGAGCGTGGGCAGGGCCGCGGCCGCGACCGCCGCGCCGAGGGGAACGCCGGTCTGGCGGATGCCCATGGCGAGGCCGCGCGATGCGCCGGCGAAGCCGTCGAAGATCACGCGGGCGCCGGCGATCGGCAGCGCGCCGAGTCCGAAGCCCGTGGCGGCGAGGCAGAGGGCGAGGCCCGCGTAGGTCGTCTGGCTGCCGATGGCCGCACCGCCGAGCACCGCCACGAGGGCGGATGAGAGGAGCACGGGCCGCACGCCGTAGCGGTCGATCAGGGCACCGCCCAAGAGCATCGCGAGCATGACGCCGAGCGAGGTGGCACTGACGAGCGTTCCGGCCTGGGACAGGCTCAGGGCCAGCGGCTTGCCGAGCGCGTAGCTCAAGACGGCGGTGCCCTGCTGCAGGATCGAGACGCCGACCTGCGCGGCGGTCGCGAGGGCCAGAAGGAGCGCCGCCGGGACCCCTCGCCCGAGTCCCCTTGTCATCACATCACCATCGCAGCATTCGGGCGGGCACACCCGCTTCCCTGCGTCCGGACGGGCCAGGATCCCCGCCCCGCCGGGCGAAGAGGTCCAGCTGGCGGGGAGGGGTGGCGATGGCGCGCAGGCCAAGCATCCAGGTGGTACGCGCGACGGCCAGGCGGGAGGGCGGCGCCGACGCCACGCGCCGGCTCGAGGGCGAGCAGGCCTTGCAGTCGCTGCGGCGGCTGATCGGCCTGGAGCAGGTCAAGCAGACGGTGGAGGAGCTCCTCGCGCTCCAGCGCGTGACCGCCCGCAAGCAGGCGGCCGGCCTGAGGACGCAGCCCCAGATGCTGCACATGGTGTTCAGGGGCAATCCCGGCACTGGCAAAACGTCGGTCGCGCGCCACCTCGGACGGATCCTGCACGGCGTCGGTCTCCTGGAGCGCGGGCACCTCGTCGAGGTGGAGCGCGCGGACCTCGTCGGCGAGTATATCGGCCACACGGCGCAGAAGACGCGCGCCGCGATCCGGCGCGCCCTGGGCGGCGTGCTGTTCGTCGACGAGGCCTACGCCCTGGCGCGCGGCGGCGAGCGGGACTTCGGGCGCGAGGCGATCGACACGCTCGTCAAGTCGATCGAGGACCGGCGCGCCGAGGTGATCGTCGTCCTCGCGGGCTACCCGCGCGAAATGGACCGCTTCATCGCGGCCAACCCGGGACTCTCTTCGCGCCTGCCGATCCTGCTGGACTTCCCGGACTACGGGGCGGAGGAACTCCTGCGCATCGCGGAGGAGCTGCTCGGCCAGCAGGACTGCCATCTGGAGCCGCAGGCGAAGGAGCGCATGCGGGACCTGCTCGAGGAAGCCGAGCGGCGCGGCGGCGTGCTGTCGGGCAACGCGCGCCTGGCGCGCAACCTGGTGGAGGCGGCCCTGCGGCGCCAGTCCCTGCGCCTCGACCGCCAGCGCAGCTGGCGCCGCGGCGATCTTTCCGCCATCCTGGCCGGCGACCTGCCCGAGCTCGAGACCGTGCTGCCCAGGCCGACTAAGGAGGAGGTCTGGCCGGGACCCGAAGGCGCCTTCTTCGGCTGAGGCCGCGATCGACCGCACCATGGCTCTTTGGCGGGCAGCGTGGCAGAATACGCTCGACGGCGGCATGACAGGGCGGGCGGGAGGAGCGGCGGTGGAGCATTATTACAGCGCGGAGCCGCAGGTAGCATCGCGGGAGCGCGAGGTGCGCTTCACCGTGCTTGGCCAGGAGTATCGCTGCATGAGCGACAGCGGCGTGTTCGGCAAATCCGGGCTCGACGACGGCACGCGCCTGCTGATCGAACGGGCGCGGGTGCCCCAAGGCGCCAGGGTACTCGATCTCGGCGCCGGCTGGGGCCCGGTCGGCGTCGCGATCGGTCACCGGTACGGGGCGGAGGTCTGGGCCGTCGAGCGGAACGCGCGCGCCGCGGCGCTGTGCGAGCGCAACCTCGAGCGCTGGGGCGTGCGGCACAGGGTCGTGCTGGGCGACGGCATCTCGGCCGTGGCCGACGAACGCTTCGACCTCGTGCTGCTGAATCCGCCGATCCGCGCCGGCAAGCAGGTCTACTACCCCTGGCTGGGCGCGAGCCGCGAGCACCTGCGGCCGGGCGGGTCGCTCTGGGTGGTGGTTCGGACGAGCCAGGGCGCGCGCAGCCTGCGCGAGGAGCTCGCCCGCACCTTTCCTGCGGTGGAGGACGTCGCTATGGACAAGGGCTATCGCCTCTACTGCGCGAGGTGATCAAAGAGCCATCCGGCCACCAGTTCGAGGACCTGCGCCTGGAGGCGCAAGGGGTGCCCTGACAGCGGCAGGTGGCCGAGCCCCTTGTAGAGCTCGAGGCGCACCACCCGTCCCAGGCTTGTGAGCGCAGCCTCGAGTTCCCTGGCCTGTGAGGCGGGCACCACGAGGTCGTCCGAGCCCTGCACGAGCAGCAGAGGTGCGGTGATGCGCGGTGCCTGGAGCAGCGGCGAGAGATCGATATAGCGCTGCGGAGCCTGCCAGGGCGGCGGCAGATCCCGCAGCGCCGTCGCGCCCGGCAGGTCGCCGCCGCCCCATAGGCTCACGAGGTCCGTCGCGGCGCCAAGCGTCGCGGCGGCCCGGAAGGCGCCTTCCCGCGCGAGCAGGAGCAGCGACAGGTAGCCGCCGACGCCCTCACCGACGATGCCGAGTCTCGCGGCATCGATCTCAGGGCGGGCCGCGCAGAGGGCGATCAGCGACTCGAGCTGTCGGGACAGCGCCCGCGGATCGCCGGCCGCGGCCGCGGCCGCCCCCGCGTCGAGCGGCAAGCGGAGCACTGACAGTCCCCTGCCGCAGAGGGCCTGTGCAAGCAGGCTCGAGGCGCCGCCGGTCGCGGCGTCGGCGCGATCCGCGAGCACCACGACGAGCGGGGCGCTCCCCCGGCCGGGAGGCGGCAGCAGGAGGCCCGTACCGGGCGTGCTGTCGGCGAGGGGCATGACCGGCGCGAAGCTCGCGTCGGCGAGGAACAGGTCATGGTGATCGCTGCGCAGCGCGATGTGCCCGCTCTCGTCGCGCAGCAGCACCTCGGGCGGCCGGTCGGGGGGGCCCGCGAGGAGCGCCATGCGGTCCCCCGCGGCTGTGGCGGCGAAGGACTGGATCCTGCTCCCCTGCGCCTGCTCCGCCTGCCAGCGCCCCGTCAGCAGGTTGCAGCGCGCCAGTACCGGCTCTCTGCCGCCGTAGAGGAGTCCCAGGAGACCCTGCCCGTCACCGGTGACGAAGAGGTCCGGCCCTGGACCGTCGTCACGGTGTACGTAGGGCCAGAAGGCGTCCGGCCACGGGGCCTCGGCGACGCTCTCCGGCGCGTCGCCCGCAAGCAGCACGCGCCAGAGGCGAGGCTCCTCGCCGTCGCCGGCCCCGACCGCGTAGAGACAGCTTCCGTCCGGCGCGAAGACGGGCCTCGCCCAGAGGGCCTGCCAAGGTGTCAAGAGCTGCCACGGACCACCGTCCACCGCGACCCGGCCGATGGCGACGCCGCCGCCCGCGCGCAGCAGGAGGCAGGCGATGTGCCGTCCATCCGGCGCGAAGGTCGCGTCGCGGTGGTCGAAGGCGTCGTCGCTCAGTTGGCGCCAGGTGCCGTCGAGGTCGAAATGGTAGAGTTGACGTGTGGTCGGACCGGTTGGTCCGACCGTGGCCAGGGCGGCGATCTGGCGGCCGTGCGGCCCCCAGGCGTAGGCGTCCACGCCGTGGCGCAGGGCGGTGATCTGCAGGGCTTCGCCACCGGCGAGTGGCAGAAGGTGCACCTGAGCGGCGTCGCCGTCGTGGCGCAGAAAGGCGAGATGGCGCCCGTCAGGGGCAAACCAGGGCCTCCGATCGGCCGGGCCGCGGGTCAGCGGCCGCGGGCTGCGGTCGTCGGTCCCCAGGCGGTAGATGCAGGTCTGGTAGCCGCCCAGCGTCGGGTCGGGCAGACCGAGACTGTAGGCGACCGACGCGCCGTCCGGCGCGATGGCGACATCGTAGAGTCGCCGCAGGTGGAAGATGTCCCTGGGGCGAAATGCCCGCAACGCTTGTCGCCTCCTGCCCGCTTCGACTCGGTGCGATCTTCGCCTTTGCCGCGGGACATCCCTCGTGGCTCGGCGGCTCGGAAACTGGGGCGGGGGGCTCGCATCAAGAACGCGTGACGAGGAGAGACGGCATGGCTGAGCAGTCGGAGCGTGCCTTCCTGGTGTATGCGGGGCCGCGCCGCGGTGCCGATCTCGCCTTCTACCTCGAGGAGCTCAGGGGCCTCTGCGAGGCTGCTGGCGCCGAGGTGGCGGGAGAGATCGTGCAGAGTCTGCCGCAGCCCGACCCCAAGGGATATCTCGGCCCCGGCAAGCTTGCGGAGGCGGCGCAGGATGCGTCCGAGCTGGGGGCCGGTTTCCTGCTGGCCGCCGCCGCGCTCAGCGCGCGCCAGGAGCGCGAACTTGAACGGCAGACGGGACTCAAGGTCGTAGACCGCACGGCCCTGATCCTTGATATCTTCGCCCAAAGGGCACTGACTCAGGAAGGCAAACTGCAGGTGGAGCTGGCACAGCTCTCCTACCTGTTGCCGCGCCTCAGGCGCGTGGCGGGAAGCCTCTCGCGGCTGGGCGGCGGCATCGGCACGCGCGGTCCCGGCGAGTCGAAGCTCGAAACGGACCGCCGGCGCCTGCGCGACCGCATCGCCGATCTCGAGCGGCGCCTCTCCCTGGTGGAGCGCCAGCGCGCCGTCTCTCGGCAGGAGCGCCGCGACCTGCCGCGCGTCGCGCTGGTCGGCTACACGAACGCCGGCAAGAGCACCCTCCTGCGAGCCCTGACGCAGGGCGGCGGCGGCGGGGAGGACCGGCTCTTCGCGACGCTCGACCCGCTGACCCGGCGCCTGAAGCTGCCGGGCCGGCAGGAGGCCCTGCTCACGGACACGGTCGGGTTCGTCCAGGACCTGCCGACGGAGCTCGTCGCGGCGTTCCGGGCGACCCTCGAGGAGACGGCCTTGGCCGACCTCCTGCTGCACGTCGTGGACGCCTCGCACCCGGACTGGCCGCGCCAGAGCGATGCGGTACAGGCCACCTTGCAGGCGATCGGCGCCGGTGACCTGCCGCAGATCCAGGTCTTCAACAAGATCGACCGCCTGCCGCCGGCAGCGCGCGAGGAGGTGCCCGGGCTGCGGATCTCGGCGCGCGACGGCGTGGGCGTCGATGCCCTCAGGGCGGCGATCGCGGAGCGGCTGGCGTCGCGCCGGGTGCTGCGGCGGTTCACCATTCCCCTGAGCCGCGGCGACATTCTGGCGCAGGTGCGGGCGCACGGCGAGGTATTGCGCGAGGAGGCGGGCGAGACGGAGATTCGCGTGGAGGCGTGGATCGACAGCGCCTGGGCCGGCCGCGTGGCGGCCGAGCTGCATGGATAGGTTCGATGTGGCCAGGGGCGGTGCGGAGGACGCGATGGCGGCGGCGCGCGAGGAGACGTTCGGGGTCGCGCGCCGCAACGCGGCCCGCGTCCTCGCGGCGTTCCAGGCGGCAGGCGTTTCGGAGTACGACTTCGCGCCTTCGGTCGGTTACGGCTACGGCGATCGTGGCCGCGAGAGCCTGGGCCATGTGTTCGCCGGGGCCTTCGGCTGCGAGGCGGCGCTCGTGCGGGAGCAGATCGCGTCGGGCACGCATGCGATCGCGCTCGCCCTCTGGGGCGTCGTGAAGCCGGGCGGGGAGATCCTCGTCGCGACGGGCGAGCCCTACGACACCATGCGCTCGGTGCTGGGCCTCAGGCCGACTCCGCGTTCCTTCGCGGAGTGGGGGATCCGGGTGCGGGTGCTGCCGATGGCACAGGGGCTGGACCCCAAGATGCTGCGGGCCGCTCTCGGCCCCAAGACGCAGGCGGTGCTCTTCCAGCGGTCCCGGGGCTACGCGCGGCGTCCCGGCCTGCGCCCCGCCGAGCTCGAGCCGGCGCTCGACGCCTGCCGGGCGGCGGGCGTCGTCTCCGTCGTGGACAACTGCTACGGCGAGTTCGTCGATGTGCGCGAGCCTGCGGCGGACCTCCTGGCGGGATCGCTGACGAAGAACCCCGGCGGCGGCCTCGCCCCAGGCGGCGGCTACATCGCCGGCCGCCGCGAGCTTGTCGACGCCGTGGCGGACCGTGTCACGGCGCCAGGCCTCGGTGCCGATGTCGGGGCGTTCCCGGGCGGCAAGCGCAGCCTCTTCCAGGGTCTCTACCTGGCGCCGCAGGCCGTGGCGGAGGCCTTGGCGACCGCCAGGTACGCGGCCGCCTTCGGCCAGGCCCTCGGCTGCTTCGTCGACCCGCTGCCAGGCGCGGCGAGAGGCGACATCGTGCAGCTGATCGGCTTCGGTGCGCCCGAACCGCTCGTGCGCTTCGCCCAGGCCCTGCAGGCCGCGTCCCCCGTCGAGAGCCGGGCCCGCCCGGAGCCCGAGGAGCTCCCCGGCTATCCTGACCCGGTGCTCATGGCCGGCGGCACATTCATCAGCGGCGCATCACTCGAACTCAGCCTCGACGCGCCGATGCGTCCGCCCTGGGACGGCTACCTGCAGGGAGGCATCGCCGCGGTCTATGCCGCCGAAGCCGTCGCGCGTGGGTTCGCCGCAGCCTTCGGCGAGGCTTGAGACGGGCCCGCGGCGCATAGGCGTTAGCGGGTGAGAGCCTTGACCTTCCTGCTCGCGACCTCGGTCGCCTTCGGCTGGCTTCTTGTGCTCGCAGGCTACCGCCAGGGCCACTGGCTGATCGGCCTGGGGCTTCTGCTGGCGCGCCTCGCGGGTGCGATCGGCACGCGCTACTTCGTGGAGATCGGGGCGCTGTGGCTTGTCGCGTGGCTGTTCGAGCGCATCCTGGCGTCCGCCCTGAACGAGAACGGGTTCGGCCGCGGCCTGCCACGCTGGCTGCCGCTCGCGGGCGGGCTCGTCGGCGCAGGCGTCGGCCTTCTGCTCTCGGGCAACCAGACGGCGACGCTTTACGGCGGCTTCCTCGGCGCGCTGGTGGCGGGATGGATGCGCGGTGTGGGGGAGCTCCGCCACCTGAGCCCGCTCTTCTGGATCTCGGAGTTCGTGCGGGTGCTGAGCCTGTTCGTCTCCGCCGTCTGGCTGATCTTCCGCCTGACCTGAACCTTGGCGGGACTCCCGGTGGCCCGCGGCGAACGGGTCCACGAGGTGAGAGCATGGACGTCACGATCCGGCCGGTGCGGCTGGAGGACGCCGCCGCCGTGCACGAGATCCAGCTCCAGCCCGAGGTGCTGCCGTACATCCTGCCCGTGCCGAGCCTGCGGCTCAGCCAGATGCAGGAGCGCCTGCAGCAGCTCGGTCCCGACATGCACTTCTTCGTCGCGGAGGCGGATGGAAGGGTCGCGGGCTTCGCGGGCCTTTACCGCCTCGGCGGGCGGGAGGCGCACGCCGGTCATGTCTTCCTCGCCGTGGACGCCGCCCGGCACGGGCAGGGGATCGGCACGGCGCTCCTTGGCACCTTGCTGGACCTCGCCGACAACTGGCTGATGCTCGAGCGCGTCGAGCTCTCGGTGCTTGCGACGAACCCGCGCGCCCAGAAGCTGTACGAGCGGCTCGGCTTCGCAGCGGAGGGGCGGAAGGTCGGGAGCGTCGCGAGCGGCGGCAGGTACGTCGACGAGATCCTGATGGCGCGCCTGCGGCCAGGCGGGCAGATCGCGGGGCGGGCCCCGGGCACGTGAGACGCGTGCGGTGCCGCCGCCCGGCGTGCTAGATTGTTGACGAAGGGGCTGAGGCATTGGCTTCGCAAGCGGTCGCGGACGTACTGCGCCAGGCGCAGGAGCAGGAGGTCGAGATCGTCCAGCTGCAGTTCACCGACATCCTCGGCACGATGAAGAGCGTGAGCATCCCGCGCAGGGAGCTCGGGCGGGCACTCGAGGAGGGCATCGTCTTCGACGGCTCCTCGATCGAGGGCTTCGTGCGCATCGAGGAGTCGGACATGTTCCTGCGGCCGGACCCCGCCACCTACCTGCGCTATCCCTGGCAGCCCAAGGCCGCCCGCTTGCTCTGCGACATCGCGCGGCCCGACGGCAGTCCCTTCGACGGCTGCCCGCGCACCGCCCTGCGCCGCCAGATCCAGAAGGCGGGGGAGGCGGGCTTCAGCTTCCGGGTGGGCGCCGAGCCGGAGTTCTTCCTCTTCCCGCTTGGACCGGACGGCCGCGCCAGGGCCGAGACGACCGACCAGGCGGGCTACTTCGACCTCTCGCCCGCGGACCCGGGAGAGCGGGCCAGGGCCGACATCGTCGGACAGCTCTCGGCGATGGGCGTGGCGGTCGAGACGGCGCACCACGAGGTGGCGCCGGCCCAACACGAGATCGACTTCAAGGAGCTGCCCGCCCTCGAGGCGGCGGACCTGATCGCGACCTTCCGCATCGTCGCGCGCATCGTCGCACGCGAGCACGGGCTGCACGCCACCTTCATGCCGAAGCCCGTCTTCGGCATCAACGGCTCGGGACTGCACCTGCACCTCGCGCTCTGGCAGGACGGCGTGAACGCGTTCGCGGACGCCTCGAACGCCGATGGCCTCTCGCAGGCGGCCCGGCACTTCATCGCCGGGGTGATGGCGCATGCCCGCGGCCTGACGCTGATCGCCAACCCGCTCGTCAACTCGTACAAGCGCCTGCAGCCCGGCTACGAGGCGCCGGTGCACATCGCCTGGTCGCTGTCGAACCGCAGCCCGCTCGTCCGCGTGCCGGACGAGCGGGGGGAGAGGACCCGCATCGAGCTGCGCTCCCCAGATCCGTCCTGCAACCCGTACCTCGTGCTCGCGGCCACGCTGGCGGCCGGCCTCGACGGCGTGCAGCGCCGGCTCGAGCCACCGCCGCCGGTACCCCGCGACATGTACCGCCTGACCCGCGAGGAGCAGCGCGAACTCGGCATCGAGGAGCTGCCGCGCACCCTCGGTGCGGCGGCGCGTGCCCTGCGGGGGGACGAGCTCCTGCGCGCGGCGCTGGGCGAGCACATCACGCGGCAGATCCTCGAGGCCAAGGAGATCGAGTGGCAGATCTACGAGTCGCAGGTGCACGGCTGGGAGATCGAGCAGTACCTCATGTCCTATTGAGCCTCAGGCGGTGATCCGGGTGCCCTGCAGGCCACGCAGGGCCGTGATTGCGCCGTCGCTGGACGCGATCGCGATTCATCTGCCCGCTCGCTGGGCGCCGATGTACGCCGCGACCTTCCCCGGCATGAGACCCGGCGCGAACTCTCCTGCCGCGCCGTAGCGCTCGAGCCCCGCGCCGGCTGCCTCGCGCAGGTCCAGATGGCCGTACCGGATCGCGGCGGCGGCAAGGACGTCCGCACCGGGCGGGCGTCATCTTCCAGCTGCCCGCCTGCATGGAATAGGCCCACTGCAGCTCCGCCATCTCACGGGCAGCCCTGGTGAGGCGCAACCAGCCCCGCCGCACAGGTCGGCGCCGGCGGCAGGGCGGTTCAGCGTCGCGTGCGGTCCTGCAGCCAGCCGCCCGCCTTGCGTACGAAGGCCTCGGCGGCAGCGGTTGGTTCTTGCGGCAGTATGGCGTAGACGCCGTCCTTCGGCAGAGCCACGCCTGGCAGGGGCACCTCCAGGAGGCGCCCGAAGGCCAGATCGCCGCGCACGGCGGCCGCGGGGAGCACGGCGAGGCCGAAGCCGGCGAGCACGAACTGCTTTGCGATGTCGACCTGTGCGACATGCATCAGGCGCAGCCCCTTTAGGGGCATCTGGCGCAGCGCCTCCTCTACCGCCACCCAGGTGGCCCCTGGCCCATAGGTGAAGATCGGCAGCTTCTCGAGCAGTGCTGAGGCGTCTGGCGGCTCGCGCTCAAGGTCCAGGCCGTCCTGACCCGCGACCAGCACGAGGTCGTCCTCGACGAGGCAGGAGGAGCGGAGGTCCAATGAGAGCGGCCGAAGGCGTCCGAGGCCGACGTCGGCCTGTCCTGCGCGCACCGCTTCGGGAACGTCGGCCGAGGGCAGCACCGAGAGCGCGAACGCTCCGCAGGCGGCGCCGCCCGCGAGCAGCGGCGGCAGGAAGACGCGGGCGATGTGGGGAGCCGCGCTGATGCGCAGCGGTCCGGGGCCCGTTGCGAGGAGCTCGCCGGCGGCGTCGGCGAGCTCACGCAGCACGCGCTCGGCGCGAGGCAGGAAGAGCGCACCCGCCGCCGACAGGCGGACGCTGCGGCCACCGCGCTCGAAGAGCTCCGCTCCGAGTTCGAGCTCCAGCCGCTGGATCTGCTGGGTCACCGTCGACTGCGAGAGGTAGCGCAGCGTCGCGGCCCGACGGAAGCTGCCGCAGCGCGCCGCCACCACGAAGGTGCGCAGAGCTCCGGTGTCCATCGCCATCGCCTCTGATCGCAAAATCAAAAGCTTCCATTCGTTACTTTGGGATTCATGCACCGTTCGGTCAAGTCATGCTTGACTTGAGGTGATCGTATGGCTGACGCAGCCCTGGACCGCACGAGCCCCGAGCTGTTCCGCGATGTCTACCCCTACACGGCTCCCCCGCGCATCCTCTTCGGCGGCGTGACCGTGCCGCCAAGCCCCGCCCAGGACCCCTACATCACGGACACCACGTTTCGCGACGGCCAACAGGCTCGGGCCCCCTACACGCCGCAGCAGATCGTTCGGCTCTACGATCTCCTGCACCGACTGGGCGGCGAGGCGGGCCTCGTCCGCCAGTCGGAGTTCTTTCTCTATGCGGAGAGCGACAGGGTCGCGCTCGACGCGTGCCGGGACCGCGGCTACCGCTTCCCGGAGGTGACCGCCTGGATCCGTGCCAGGCCCGAGGACTTCAAGCTGGTCAAGGCCGCAGGCGTACGCGAGACTGGCATCCTCACATCCTGCTCGGATTACCATATATTCCGCAAGCTGCACCTTACCCGGCGCCAGGCTCTCGAGAGCTACCTCCAGGTCGTCGATGCGGCGCTTGGCGCCGGCATCATTCCCCGCTGCCACTTCGAGGACGTGACGCGCGCGGACCTCGAGGGCTTTGTGCTGCCGTTCGCGCGCAGCCTGATGCAGCGTCGCCGCGAGAGCGGCATCGAGGTCAAGATCCGGCTCTGCGACACCTTGGGCTACGGCGTCTCCTACGGCGACGCCCTCGCGCCGCGCAGCGTGCCGAAGCTGGTCTCGGCCCTGCGCCTGGAGGCCGGCGTGCCGGAGCAGGCCTTGGAGTGGCATGGCCACAACGATTTCCATCACGGCTTTGTGAACGCCGTGACCGCCTGGCGGTACGGCTGCGGCGCCGTGAACGGCACACTGCTCGGATTCGGTGAGCGCACGGGCAACACGCCGATCGAAGGCCTCGTGCTCGAATGGATGGGCTTGACGGGCCGCAGCGACGTGGACACGCTGGCCATCACGGAGATCGCACGGTACGCGGAGGAGAGCCTCGGCTACCACGTGCCGCCGATGACGCCATTCGTCGGCGCCCAGAGCCTGACGACCGCCGCGGGCATCCATCTGGACGGCCTGCGCAAGGATGAGGAGATCTACAGCATCTTCGACACGACCAGACTGCTCGGCCGGGTGCCGGGCGTGCTCGTCACCGACAAGGTGGGCGTGGCCGGCGTCGCGCTCTGGCTAGAGCGTGAGCTCGGGCGACCGCCGGGTTCCATCGCCAAGGACGACGCCACCGTACTCGGCCTGCACCGCTGGGTGGAGGGGCTCTTCACGAGCGGTCGCGTCACCGCGGTCTCGGACGCGGAACTGCGGGCCGCGCTCGAGGACCTGCGCCGGCATGACGTCGGGCAGGCCGGCTAGCGGGCAGGCCCTTCGGGTCGGGAACGGACAGGGGCGGAAGGCAAGGCCTTCCGCCCCGATCTGCCGCGCGGCAGTCAGGCCTGGCGCATCGCTTGCGTGGCGCTGTACATGCGCAGGAGCCCGACGACGCGGCCGATGATGCTGAGGTCGCGCGGGCGCATGTCGGCGTAGGCGGGATTCGCCGCCCGCAGGATCCATGCGGGGCCGTCCCGCTCGAGCTGCTTCACGGTGGCTTCGCCGTCGATCAGGGCCACGACGAGCGCGCCGCGCTCGGCCGAGCTCTGCTGGCGGACGATCACGAGATCCCCGTCGAAGATGCCGCGCCCGATCATGGAGTCTCCGCGAACGCGCAGGAGGAAGTGCTCGCCAGGGCCGACGAGGTCTGCGGGCAGCGTGACGTCGCCTTCGCGCAGCTCCTCCGCCAGGATCGGCTGCCCTGCCGCCACCTTGCCCACCAGGGGAAGGCGCACGAGGCGCGGCCGATCGCCGACGAGCTCGATCGTGCGGCTCTTCTGTCCGCTGCGCCGGATCAGGCCGGCCTGCTCGAGGCGCTGCAGGTAGCTGTGCACCGTCGATGTCGACTTGAGTCCGGCCGCCTGGCAGATCTCGCGGATGGACGGGGGATATCCCTGCTCGGCGGTGCTCTCCCGGATGAACGTGAGAATCTTCTCTTCGCGATCGTGCGAGCGCACACGGGGCATTCCGACACCCTCTTCCGTGATGGACATTGCACCATGCGCCCCGAAAAATCCTGCTGGAGCGGCATGAGCCGCGGCATGCGGCTGGCGCGACGCCCGCGTTGCCTTGTCGAAAGCCATAATATACCAGTCGGACGCCCGCAGCAACGTGCGCCGCCCTTCAGCATCATATTGGCACATACGGCGGGGCCGTCTGCAAGACGGCCCCGCCGCTGTACGGGTCGGACGCTCGATGCTAGCGCCGCACCTGCTGCTGGCGCATGGACTCCTCCGCCACCTCGACGGCCGCGCGCACCAGCATGCCGCACGTGCGAGACGGTACCGCGCCCCAGCCCTCGCGACGAACGACGTCCGCATTCACGCCGAGGCGCTGCCCGAGGTAGGCGCGGAGATTCTCGTCCATCAGCTTCGCCATGCCTGCATACCTCCTCTGGCGTCAGTCTCCGCCGCAGGGCGGTCTGGAACGCAGGGGACGTGCGGAAGGACTGGCTGGCATTAGGCGAGCGGCTGGAACTCCGCCGCGAAGTGGCGCAGCGTGGGCGGCTCGTAGGTGAAGCGGTATCCGGGCACATCATGACGGCGCGCGAGGATCCGCCGCGTCGCCTCGGCCACCTGCTGAAGGTGCGCCTGGCTGTACACGCGGCGCGGAATCGCGAGGCGCACCAGATCCAGCGCGGGATAGTCGTGCTCGCCGGTGCGCGGATCGCGGCCTGCGAGCACCGTGCCGATCTCGACGCAGCGGATGCCGCGCTCGCGGTAGAGCTCGACGCTGAGCGCCCAGCCGGGAAAGACGTCGCGCGGCAGGTGGTCGAAGAGCCGCCCTGCGTCGATGTAGACGCCGTGGCCGCCTGCGGGCGACATCACGGGCACGCCATGCTGGCGCAGCGCCGTGTGGAGCTCCGCGACCTGCGCGACGCGGTAGCTGAGATGCGGCTCGTACACGGCCTCCCTGATGCCCTGTGCGAGGGCGGCCAGGTCGCGGCCCGCGAGGCCGCCGTAGGTGGCGTAGCCCTCGTAGAGGATGCCGAAGTCGCGCAGCCGGCGGTAGAGGTCTTCGTCGCGCAGCGCGACGAAGCCGCCGATGTTCACCATGGGATCTTTCTTGGCGGACATCGTGCAGCCGTCGGCGTAGGACATCATCTCGCGGGCAATCTCGGCGACGCTGCGCGATGCCTGGCCAGGCTCGCGCTGCTGGATGAGGTAGGCGTTCTCCGCGAAGCGTGCCGCGTCCAGGAAGAGCAACTTGCCGTGACGATGCGCGATCTCGCTGACGGCGCGCAGGTTCTCGAGCGAGACCGGCTGGCCGCCGTTGTTGTTCGAGGTGACGGTGGCCATGACGACCGGCACCAGCGTGCCCTGATCGCGCAGGAGCGCGTCGAGGCGCTCGAGGTCCAGGTTGCCCTTGAAGGGGAAGTCGCCCTCGGGATCTTCGCCCTCCTTGACGACGATGTCGACCGGCGTCGCGCCGACCGCCAGCACGTGCGCCTTGGTCGTGTCAAAGTGCAGGTTGTTCGGCACCAGGTCCCCAGGGTGGGCGAGCGCGCGGAAGAGCACGTGCTCGGCGGCGCGACCCTGGTGCGTCGGCAGGACGAGCGGGAAGCCGAGCACGTCCGCCACCGAGCGCTGCAGGTCCTGGAAGCTGACGGAGCCCGCGTACGACTCGTCGCCGCGCATCAGGGCGCCCCATTGCTCCTGGCTCATGGCCGACGTGCCCGAATCGGTCAGGAGGTCGATGTAGACCTCCTGCGCGAGCAGCTTGAAGGGGTTGTAGCCCGCGCGGCTCAGGGCCGCCTCGCGCTCCTCCGGCCCGAGGAGGTTGATCCATTCGATCATCTTCGTCTTGTAGGGTTCCGCAAGGGGCCAGCCGTCTTGGGACAGAATCAAGGGTGCCACCTCCAAGGGTAGATCGGTCATGCCGCAGACCTGCGTCGCTACAGGATGGGAAGTGGCGAGGCAGGATGCAGCCCGGTTCCCGCGCGTTCAGAGTCCGAGCCGGCGCTGCGTGAAGTAGAGGGCCGTCTCCGCGGCAGCCCGCTGCATGCGCACGCGGACGTCGAGCGGCTGGCGGCCGGGCGTCTCGACCGTGATGACATGGTCGGCGACATGGTAGAGGTAGAACGCGAGCGGCCACTGCGGGCGCTCGGCGGCCAGATCGACGAGGCTCCTGCCGCGGGGCCACGGCATGCGCACGAGCCCCTGCTCGATCGGCGGGTCGTCGCCTTCCTCGCCGTAGGAGAGCGGTCCCTCCTGCGCGATGCGCTGCAGCAGGGCCGGCGCCACCGCCGGACCGTGCTCCAGGCGCTCGTAGACGTAGAAGCCGAAGTAGTCGCAGTCTTCGTGCATGTCGACGGCCATGGCGAAATGTGCGCCGGCCGTCGCCTCGCGCACCATCTGCACGGCCGGCGGGGGGTTCTCGTCGCGGAAGCAGCGGTTCAGATCCCGTCCCTGCGCGTCGTAGCGGATGCCCCGCTCGAAGCCCCAGGGATTGAGGCATGGGAAGGCTTCGATGTGGAAGATGTGCAGCCACTTCGCGAGATCGCGCTCGCACCAGTGGAGGAAGCCTGTCGTGGCACCCGGCTCCTCGCCATGGATGCCCGCCGACAGGAGAAAGCGCGGCGCCCCTTCGGGGCCCGGCAGATCGAGGTGGTAGAGCGGGTAGCCGTCCGCCTCGGCGCCCTGCGTCAGCTGGCCGCCGTAGTCGTCGGCGACGGCGCGCAGGCGCTCGATGACGTCATCGTAGTCCGGTTTCTTCACGTTCACCCTCCAGGGGTAGCCTGCGCAGACGGCAGGAGTTGTCTCGGGCGTTGGGGAAGGGCTGGCGGCGGAACGCACCATGGCATTGGCATTCCGCTGCAGGCGGGAAGATTCCTGCCGCCCGTCACGCTGCGGGCGACAAGGTGTTCATCGAACGGCGGTGACAGGGCGACACGATGGAGGAAGGCGAACTGATCCGCGCCGCGAAGGACGGGCGGCGTGATGCCGCGGCGGAGCTTTGCCGCCTGCACTGGCAGGGCGTCTATCGCGTCGTCTACAGCCGTCTTTGCGACCGCGCCGAGGCGGAGGACGTCACGCAGGAGACGTTCCTGCGCATGTGGCGCCAGATCGACCGCTTCGAGGGCGAGCGGCTCGGACCCTACCTGCGCACCATCGCGCTGAACCTCTGCCGCAACCGCGCGCGGGACGCCTACCGCCATCCGCAGGTTGAGCTCCTGGACGATGCACGGCCGGACCCGGGCCCGACGCCGGAGGAGCAACTGCTGGCCGCGGAGGGCCGCGCAAGGCTCAGCGCGGCGCTCGCCGCGCTCGACCCGGACCAGCGGCGGGTACTGGAGCTCAGGCTCGTCGCAGGGCTGAGCGCCGCCGAGGCCGGCCAGGCGCTCGCCCGCACGCCTGAGGCGGTGCGGGCGCTCCAGTATCGCGCACTCGTGCGCCTGAAGGGCATCCTTGCCCGTGAGGCCGCCCGGAGGGAGGGGTGAGCATGGACGAGGAGCTGCAGCGACGGCTCGACGAGGCCCTCGACGGGCTCGCCCGTGGCGATAGGCAGGCGTCGTCCGGCGATCCGCAGGGCGACGAGCTCCTGGACCTCGCGCGGGCTGTCCGCGCCCTCGGCGAGCCTCTCTGGCCGGAGGACGCGGCGGCGTTCGTCGAGCGGCTGATGCCGCCCGCCCGCGGCCGTCGCCGCGGCGTCTTCGTATGGCCAGGGGCGGCGGCAGCTGTCGCCGCGGCCCTTCTGGCGGCGCAGCCCGCGACGAGCGTCCCGTGGACGGACTTTGCACAGGTCGGTGCAGCGCCTGCCGCCTCGGGGCCCCGGAGCGGCCCAATGCAGACGTACACACAGAACATGCGTTCTGCGACTGCGCCGTCCCAGCCGAAGGCGACGGCGGCGCCAAGCGTCGGACTCGCCGTCCACGGTGCTGCCCAGGTCGCCCGACAGACCTTGCAGGGGATCTGGCTGCGCCCGGACGTCCTCGCACTGCGCTGGCCGGCAGGCGCCGCGGTGGCGTTCGTCACGGCGCAGGACCTGCGGGGCAGGACCGCGAGGCTCGCGGTGCGGCGGCGTGGCCCCCTTGCCCTGATCGACTTCGGCCAACTCCCCTCCGGCTGGTACCGGCTGCAGGCGAAGGGGGGCACTGTCGCCGTCCTCCTGCCGCCGCCGCCCGGGTCCGCGGTGACGGCGCGTCTTAGGCTGGCCCCTGGGGATCAGGCGACGCGGCTTCAGGGCGTGCGCCTCGTCGCGCTCGACGCCGGTGTCGGCGGGACGGCGGCGCGGTTCCGGGTGGCGGAGCCGTCGCTCGCGGCAGCGATCGTCCTCGAGGCCGGTCGCGGCGAGGAGCGGCCGGTCCGCGTGGAACTGACGCCGGCCCCGGGCGGCATGAGCGCGACGCTCGTCTTCGATCCGCTGCCGAGTGGCACCAGAAGCCTGCGCTTCCTCGCGCCGGGCCATGAAGGGACCATGATGCAGATCAAGGCGGTGGCCCTGCGACCGTAGCGTCACGCGACGCTGCGACGGGTGTTCTCTGGGCGGAAAGAGCAGGGGAGGGGCGCATGATGACCTGGCCCAGGTGGTCCGAGGCGGTGCTTGCGCTGGTGGTGGTCTGCGTGGTGCTCGGCATCGGCTTTCTCGCAGGAAGCGGCGTGCGCGGCCAGAGCGCCCCGCAGGGACAGCTGGAGGTCAGCGCGTCGGGCAGTGCGTGGGTCAAGCCCGACGAGGCGCAGATCAACCTCGGCGCGCAGGAGACCGCCTCGACGGCGCCGGCTGCGCTGCAGAAGCTCTCATCGGTCGCGACGGCGCTCCTGAAGGCGGTCGCGAAGTACGGCATCAGCGCCGCGCAGGTGCAGACGTCGAACCTGAACCTGAGCCAGAACTACGGACCGAGCGGCACGCCGCAGGGCTATCAGGCGCAGGAGCAGTTCACCGTCACGACGCAAGACCTGCAGCACCTCGGCGCGGTAGTCACGGCGGCGACCGCCGCAGGCGCCAACCAGCTGAACGGCCTGCAGCTCCAGACCTCGGATCCGAACGCGGGCCAGCAGCAGGCGGTGGCGGCGGCGCTCAAGGCCGCGAAGAAGCAGGCTGCCGCCGAGGCCGCCGAGCTCGGGGTCGTGCTCGGCAAGGTGAAGAACGTGAATGTGACCACATCGCAGACGCCGCTGCCCATCATGTACTCGGCGGCGCACGCGAGCGCGGCGGCCGCCCCGATCGCCACGGGCAACCAGCAGGTCCAGGTGTCGGTGCAGGTGACCTACAGCTTCCGCTAGACGTCGCCGATAGAGGTGCGGAGGGGCCGAAGGCGCCGCAACAGACCAGACAGCGGAGGCGCGGGGAGCGCCTGCGTGCAGGACACGGCGACCTCGCGATGGCGCGTAGACCAGGCGAGCGGTTCGGTGCAGGCGATCTGGGCGGTCAGGCGGTCGAGGCAGGCGTGCGTGCCTGGGTTGAAGCCGCGCGCATCGCGGGGATTCAGGCCGCAGTGCGTGAAGGTGAGGATGGTGTCGTCGCCGACTGCGACCAGCTCGTAGCGCACGACGCTGTCGCGGACGATGGCCTGGTGGCATTCGTGCGCGAACACGTGCGGCGGGTCCCACGTCAGGATGCGGCCGCTCATGTGCTTCTCCGTCGACGGCGCTGCTCCGGGTCGGTCATGGCCTCCCACGCCTCCGCGACGGGATGGGTGAGCCGGCGCACGAACGTCAGGGTCGCCAGGCCGCCATCGGCCGATGGCGCCAGACACCTCGGATGGCACCGTCACGCGCTCCCTTCCTCCTGGACCTGCCTCGGGCGATCGGCGCCGCGGTCGAGATACGACGCCAGGGCATTGGGAGGGTCCGTCGCCAGGCTGCGGTATCGGCTCACCCAGGCACCGAACTCCTGGAGGGCGGAGGAAGGGAGCGCGTAGATGCGATGCTGGGCAACGGGCCCCATCCGGCTAGGGTCTACCGGGCGCGTTCGGCAGGATGCGGTAGAGCCGGGCACCCTGGCTGCCGGGAAACGACTTGACGAGGACCGCCCAGGACTCGCCATGCCGCCAGAGACCGGGATAGGCCTGGTCTACGGCGTCGAGCTGCATGCCGTTGGTCGGTTTCGGCACGAGGAGGTCGCTGATGCGGCCTTCGGGGTAGTGGAGGATGCTCTGGAAGTTCAGGTCGGACGTGATGACGTACTGATGCGGATTGCGCGCCGACAGCACCACGTCCCAGAAGGTGAAGGTGTCCAGCCCGACCAGAAGGTGCGGATGTCGGTCGATGTAGCGGGCGATGGCCTGGTCCTGGGACAGTCCCGAACTGACGGGTCGGTCTTGGACGATGGCGGCCATCGTTGGACCATCACCATGTCCGAGGATAGGGCTGCTCATCGCCAAGAGTGTCCCCGCATCTCCCGTTAGGAGAACGACCAAGGCGCCTGCGGCCACAGGGCCACGCCACGATCCGCTTACCTTGGAGATCAGAAAGGCGACCAGCAGGACGCCAGCCGGAATGTACGTCAGGAAGAAACGATCCCAGCCTGCCGACTTGCCGAGATACAGCATGACTGCCTGGAGAAGCGGCAGAGCGGCCACCGGCAGCAGCAGAAGAGCCACGCGGGCGTCGCGCGTCCGTTTGAACATGCTGAGAGGGACGAGGAGTACCAGTGCAGGTATGATCGGCCAGAACAGCAGAGTGAACCTCAGCACATATGCCAGCACTGCAACCGGGTGCTCGGCGACTCCCTGCAGTCCTGCGTACGCGTAGGCTCCGGTCCCCAGCTGCGCAGCATTTCCGTAGACAGAGGTCAGGAAGTAGAGCGGGTTCTTCATGATCAGCCAGTTGAGATAGATCCAGAGCGCTGAAACGTAGACCACGGGTGTGAGCAGGATCGTCAGCACGCCTTCGATCTCCAGGGGTGGCCGACGCTGCTGGAAGAGGGCGAAGGCGAGGCCAAGCGCGAGCAATGCGGCGAAGGGCACGGCTTCGTAGCGGATGAGAAACGCGATGGAAAGCCAGATAGCAGCAGCGACGAGAGCGCCTAGGTGATGCTCCTGGTAGTACGCAAGGGCCCCTTCCCAGGCTGCCAGGAAAGTCGACACCATCATCACGTCGGTCATGCCATTTGCGCCATAGAACAGAATCAGGGGATTGTACGCATAGATCGCCGTAAGGGTGATGCGCAGCCAGCGTTCCAGATTGAAGCGAAACATGAGCCTGTTCATGTAGAAGGCGCCGAGACCGGCAAAGGCGGCACTGACGATGTTGGCTGCCAGACCGTCCGATACCAGTGCCGGCCACGCGCTGTGCAGCAGCGTAAAGGGCAGTTCCAAGAGACTCGGCAGGGGATTCCAGACGAAGCCGATCGCACCCAGGTGCGGCTGGCGGCTGAAGAGCACGTAGTAGGCGTTTGCGACACGCGAGATGGCATCGGACGGTATGACGTGGAGATACAGTACGAGATGCAGCGCAAGGAGAAACGACAGCACGCTTGTTGTCGATCCAATCGCCATACTCTCCGCCAGGGGGGGACGCTCCGACGCCGGCACCAGATTCGGACGCTGCGATCTGGCCCGCGTGGCCCACTCGGAGAGCGTGCTCATGCCTCGAACGTACCTGACCGCTTCACCTCGGCGTCCAGCACGGCCGTGCGCAAAAGTCCGTGCTGCGTCTTCTCCCAGTAGGACGGTCGTGAGATGAGCTGCAGCGCCGCCTTCCAGGCCGCGACCGACATCATGGACCAGTAGACGGGCATGGCCACTTCATACTTCACCAGCTGCCAGTCGCCACGGCGAGCCGCTCCGACCATGTTGATGAAGATGAAGCTGAGGTTGCCGAGGAAGAGGTTCAAGGAGGCGAGGAAGTAGAGCCAACTCGGGAACATGAGCGGCACCGAGCGCCAGATGGAGAGGAACCAAAGCGTCGTGAGCAGCCAGTAGAAGGGGTTTACGAGGAACGGGAAGGGCGTGCCGCCGACGACGAGCTGGAAGCCAAGGAAGCCCTTGGCACCCAACTCGCGGTAGAGGCGCCAAGGATGGCGCATGTGCACGAGCCAGGTCTGAATGTACCCCTTGACCCACCTTGAGCGCTGGCGGACCCAGTTGACGAACTCGGAGTTGGCCTCCTCGTAGGTGGTGGAGTCCATCACGAGCGTCTGGTAGCCGGCCTTGTAGAGGCGCACGCCGAGGTCGGCGTCCTCGGCCACGTTGAAGGGGTCCCAGGCACCGACCTCTCGCAGGACGTCCGTTCTGAAGTGGTTCGACGTACCGCCGAGTGGGATGGGCAGCCCGGCGCCGTGCAGGGCGGGCAGCAGCAGGTCGAACCACGCGGCGTACTCCGCCGTGAACCACCGCGTGAGGAGGTTCTGGTCCCAGTTGAAGTAGGAAAGCTTGGCCTGGATGCAGGCCACGTTGGACGGCGCCTTGCGGAAGGCGGCGACCGCCTTGCGCAGCTGGCTGCGCTCGGGAATGTCCTCTGCGTCGAAGATCACGACGTAGTCGCCCCGCGCATGCGTGAGGCCGTAGTTGCAGGCCTTGGGCTTGGTCTGAGGCCGTGACGGCGGGACGACCATGATCTCGATGTAGTTCGGCAGGCGCATGGCGCGGGCTGCCTCGATCGTCTCGCGATCGTCCGCTTCCAGCAGCAGCTTGACGTCGAGCCGGTCCTTCGGGTAATCGAGTTCGGTCAGGGCCTTCGCGAGGATGGGGAGGACTTCGGCTTCGCGGTAAGCCGGCACGAGCACCGTGTAGGGAGGCAGACCCGGAGCGCGGAGGGCCGTCAGATCCTCGTCGCTCAGGCTGATCTCCAGCAGCCTGTCGGCCGGGCGGGTCAGGAGCACCACCTTGTGCACCATCGCCCAGAAGTAGAGGACGCCGAAGACGGCGTTCACGATGGTCAGGGTGAACATGAAGTGCGTTATGAGGCCCAGCGTCAGCAGGCTGAGGACGGCGATTATCCCGATCGCCTGCCCTCGCGAAAGCAGGTAGCCCGCGCTGTCGTCCGGCCTGCGCCGGGCGAGATCGGCAAGGCTCCGTTCGGTATACTCCTCGTGGTAACGGGTTTCGAGAGCCGCCAGTACATCGCGGTAGCCCGTGACGGAGACTCGCACGGCACCGAGGCCGAGCGCCGCAAGCTCGGTACGTGCGTCCTGGTCGTCCGGGTCGACCATGGCCACGTGCAGGCCGCGTGCCGTGCGACCGAGGGGCACCGTGAGGTGCGTGCGCCAGAATTCCTCCGGCATGCAGTCGAAGAGCGCAGGCTCGAGGCGCAGGGCGGACGCACCAGGGCCACCCGATCCGGTCAGAAGGTCGACGAGCGGCAACGCGTGCTGCGCGGCGACGGCCTCCGCGACGTCGAGATAGCTCACGTCGTTGCGGCTCGTCAGGTGCCAGCCGAGCTGGCCGCCGAAGACGCGCTGCTCGTCGAGCGCTTCCCGTATGGCTGACCACGGTGCATGACCTCTCGCCTCGAGGAGCTCGCCGAGGCGCGGCTTGGCGGTCAGCCCCTCCGGCGCGGCATAGGCACGGCGCCAGGCTTCTTCCAGCTCCTCGGAGGAACTTTGGGCGAGGCGCGAGGGCAGATCGAGATCCGCAAGTACCTCAAGCGCGGTGTCGCTTAAGGACACGTCCGTAGTGACGTAGTACGCCGTAGAGCTGCGCGCGTAGACGAGCAGGCGGGATCTGCGCGCGATATCCTCTGGGATCTGGCGTGCCGCGCGGCTGTCGACGGGGTCCACGACGATCGCCTGCGGACCCCAGCGGAAGAGACGAAGTGAGACGAGCGGCAGCGGGTTCCCTGGCAAGGGGTAAGCACCGCTCACGATCTTCTGCGCCCTCCCCGGCGCGAGGTCGCCGAGAGGACGATGTACAGGGTCGCTGCGCCGGCGAAGAACACGATCGGCAGTGTGCCGATCAGCCAGAGGACGCCGCCGAAGAACAGCGCGGCGCCCATGGCCACAAGCGACGTGACGACGACAATCCGCACGGCTTTCATGAGCGTTGTCCGAGTATCAGCGTGATCCGGTCAAGGTCCACCGCGACTTCGACCACACCGGGCAGCAGTCGGAGTGCTGTTAAGAGCGAAGTCTGCTCCTCCACCAGCAGTCCGTCGACGCGGTAGACGCCGTCGCGGAAGAGCCGGAAGCGGATGTGCAGCCCAGGCAGCGCCTCAAGGGCATCCACCAACTCCTCGATGTCGGGCAGTCGCAGCGCCGGTGCGGCCAGGATCGTCACGGGGACGCTGAGGGGGATGCCCGGCAGTGACAACGTGGGCGTCAGCGGTGCGCCGACAGGAAGGTCAGGTGGTGCAGTCAAGGCCGCCGGCTCCGAGTCGGCAACCCAGGAAGGGGGTGCAGAGCGTGTCTGGAACAGGTCGGAACCCGTCCTGCCACCGGCCAGATCCTCGACCTCCGCCATCAGACGGTTAAGACCTTCGGCCAGACGCCCGAGAGGCGCAGAGCGCCGCAAGGGATGACGAGCTAGGCGGTGCAGCAGGGCGCGCGTCAGACGGGGATCCTTGGGCAGGCTTCCCTGCCAGATGCTAGGCACCTCGATAGGCCCGATCTCCGCAGGCAGCGCGACGGGGCTGACGACGACGTCCACCGGCTCTGCAAGCAGACGGAACGGCAGGGCAAAAGGATCCTCCAGGAGCGCGACGTGGAGGCTGGCATCGGCCCATTCCGGCAGAGCTCCTGTAGGGTTCTCGGTGAGCAGGAGGACATTCGTCATGTCAAGCGCCCCTGCGGTCGGGGCCATCAGCAACGGAATCCGATGGCTCTCCGACGGCACCGACATGCAAAGGCTGCTCGCTCGAACCGGCGGGCAGCCCGGACACTCGGCGCAATTCGGCCAACTGCTCTCGGAAGGCCTGCAACTGAGCGGCGGCCGCCTGTTCCTGGCCCGCCCAGTAGGTGCGTAGCACCTGAGCGTCGCGCAGGGCAATTTGTCGGATCGCACGCGCTTCCTCGTCGGCGCTGAGCAAGCGCTGGGCGACGAACTCGCGTTCCTCGTGCAGGCTCTGCACCGCGGCCTTGAGTTCGCCGAGATGCCTCTTCATTACAGCCACGAGTCCTTCGGCAAGGCGTTGCCGTTCCTCGGTCTCCCTAAGACGCGTCTCCAGCCGCGAAAGGTGTCGATCGACCTCGCGCGGCGCATAGCCCCAAAAGGAGCGCCGGAAACGTCGCAAGGGATCTTGCCTCCCCACGGCACATGTGACGTGCTAGAATAAATATGGTTCTTCGCCGCGCTTTTGGCAAGGGGCGTACCCCGCATTCCGTATGAAGGACGCCGGTGACTATGCACTATGAACGCAGGTAGAAGCCGCTTGGGCACCTTCCGCATTGCTCTTCTCGGCGCTCTGGCGCTTGGGCTCTTCCTGGCGCCCGCTTCCGCTGCAGCGGACGACCGTGGCCAAGGACTGAAGATCGACAGCGCCTACGCGATCCCTGGTGATGTCGGAGCAGGCGGAAGCTTCCTACTCAACCTATCCGTGAGAGGGATTCCGAGCTCCGACGCCGGACAGATCATGACGGTGACCGTGCAGTTGAGCCCGGGCGGCACCAGCCTGAACGCGCTGCCGGTGAAACTGACGGGATCGCCGACGATGCTGGTGCAAGAGCAGCTGGATGTGCCCGCGAACCTCGCTGCTCGGCACTACGAAGGGCACGTCCAGGTCGCGGTGCAGGATCTGTCTTCAAGCCAGGTGTTTCGGCTGTGGGTGTTCTCGGCCGGACCGCCCGGCGAGCTGCCTGAAGTGCCGTATCCGGTCGTTCTGCCGCTCCTGCTGCTCGCGGTCCTGCCTCTGGCCCGCAGGCTGCAGCAGCGCCACGGAGCGTGAGTTCCAGAGGCCGCAGACCCCGCTCGTGGATCGCCGCCTGGCTCATCCTCTCGGTCCTGCCTCTGCTGCCGTACGCCGAGCCCCTCGCAGGGCAAGCCCTCGCGGATACGCCGCTCGCGTATCTCGTCTGGATTCCGCCGCTGGGCTTTCTTTGGGCCGTCTGGGTGCTCGCCGACCAGCCGTCCTACAACGACGATCTCGAGACGAACCTGATCCTCGGCGTCGGCCTCCTGTTCATCGTGGGACTCGTGCTGGCGACGGGGCCGACCATCTGGCCTTACTCGTTCGTGGGGCAGTCGCTGGGGCTCCTGCTCTGGCCGCTCTGGGCGCTGGGCATGGCGTGGCTGCTCTTCGGGGTCGGCGTGACGCCGCGGCTTCTGTTGCCGCTCCTCTACCTGGCCCTCGCCTGGCCGCCGCTACTCGCGGCGGTAGTGGCCAAGGTGCAGGGTGCTCTGACGGCCGTGGCCGTCGAAGGGGTGCACGCCTTGGCCCGGAGCGCGCCATGGATCGCCAGCGGCGCTGGCGGCAGCTTCCTTGTCGAGCACGCGGGGCACTGGCATCCCATCCTGGTCAGTGCGGTCTGCAGCGGGGCCGACAGTCTGCTCGCCGTCGCGATCGTACTGCCGGTGGTGCTCACTCGGTTTCGGGGTCCCGTGTGGCGCAAGGGGCTCCTCGTCGCCATCTCCGGGGTACTTGCCCTGCTCCTGAACCTTGTCCGGCTGGGGCTTCTCGTGCTCGCCGTACATCTCGTCGGAAGCTCCTTCGCCTTCGATGTGCTGCACCCGATGCTGGGATTCGTACTGTTCCTCCTGCTCGTAGGTGCCGAAGTCCTTGGTGCGGTGATCCTCGGGCTGCGGCCCGCCGGGCAGGGCCTTTCCTTTCAGAACCTGCGCGGTCCGGGCCGTGCCACCGCACTGGCGGCCGTTGCGGCCGGCACTCTTGTCAGCGCGAGCCTTCTGCCCCTGACCTTCGCGCGCGCCAGCCTGCCCGGCACGCCGCTTCTGGTGGCGTCATTTAGCCTGAGGCGCCTGGTTCCGGTTCTGCCCGGATTCCGTCGGGTGCTTCTCGGACGCTTCGACGACGCCAGCATCCTCGGCAAGGGCTCGCGCTCCGTCGCTTACGCGTATTCCACGAGCAAGGGGGCCTATGTGCTCCTGCAGGTGTGGATGACGCCCAATCTGGGCGTCCTGGAGAGCTATGCCTACCAGAACTGCCTCGCCTACCATGGCGATCGCATCGCGGCGACAGGCGAGTTCGTTGTCCGGCCGGGCGTGGCTGCGCAGACCTATGCCGTGAGGCTGCCGGCTGCTGCGGTGGGGCAGGAGGGCCCAGCGGTCGCCGACGCGGAGTGGACCCTTGCCATTATGTCCGGCGGACGTATCCGCTATCTGCGCGTTGCCGCCTCGGCTCCAGCTGAGTCGGCGGGATACTGGCCCAAGCCGTTCTTGCGGCCGGTGGCCACGCCCTCCGGCGTGCTGTCCTGGACGACGTCCCCCTCCCAAGGCGTGTGGCCGCAGTCCCTGACCGTCAGCCGGGCGGCCTTGGCCCGGTTCGCCGTGGCGTGGCAGGAGGCGTTCTCGCGTGCGGGACAGCCCTGACGCCGGCGATCCCTGCGCGCAGGAATACGAAGGGCGTTGTAGAATGGCACCGGATCACGGGGTCCGGTGCCATTCTGTCTGAGACCACCGTTCGGCAGGCGCTGCAAGGGGCACAGATCTGCAGCTGGCGCCGGCGGAGGTTGAGCCTCCCCTGGCGGCTCCGGACATGCACGAGGTCGTAAGGTACAGGCAGGAGAGGGCAGGGACTTAGGCGCGCCATCACGGCGTTCGCGTCCGCGCTTTCGGGTCTAGCGACTACCGGTAGGCCTCTTTCAATTTCGAAGGGATGACATTTTGGAGCTCGCGACGCGCATGGAAGCCGGGCAGCAAGGGGCTAAGGAGACCTTTGCCGCGAAGCAGCCGCCAGCTAGCGCCGAAGAGCAGCCTCTGCCGGCCGCAGTGGCATCGGTTCCCGCCGCTGAGATCGCACTCCCCATTGCCTTTGGCAGCACTCACGCGGGACTCTGCACGGCGTCTGCAGGCGTCTTTGCAGCCGCCATGGCCTACGGGCGTGCCCTTGCCCGCGTGGGCGCTGGCTGACCAGCCGGAGTTGCCAGGGGAGGTGCACGCAGCGCTGGTGCATCAGCGGCTGTGCGCCGCGAATCGAGCAGACCCGCTGCAGCCCTGCCGACGCAGGCGAGCCAGGGGTTGTCCGGCGAGGCGAGCCTCAATATCCTCGCATTCGTCGCGGGCAAGGTCGTCGACCGTGATCTGGTGGGCCCCGGCGGCGTGACGCTCGCGGTGCGCGGTACGCGCATCACGCATGAGCTCGTGGACCCGGTCGAGGTCGCGGGACTCCTGCCGGAGATGATCGTCTACATGACCCTGCCGGAGGATGAGCGTTGAAGGCAGCCGGAAGTCCGCGTTCCGAAGGCGTAAGCCACCGCACCGTGGTCATTTTCGGTATCTCGTTGCTGTCCGGTGTGGTTTCCTACGGCTTCAACCTGCTGATCGACGCCTTCTATGGGCCGCAGGTGCTGGCGCAGGTGCTCGCGGCCCTCGGCGCGGGTGCGACGATCGGGCTGCCCGCCGCGCTTGTCAGCCTGCCCGTCGCGACGTGGTCGGGGCAGGCGCCGCTCTGGCGCCGCCGGCTGCCCCTCGTGCAGGGCGCCTTCCTGGCCGCAGGCCTCTTCAGCGCCTTGGGCGTGCTGTTCCTGCGCGGTAGGTTCCCCGGCGCTTGGCTCGTGCCGATCGGTCTTCTGGTCGCCCTCTCGAGCTATCTTCCGGCCGTCGCCACCGGCGTCCTGATCGGGCGCGCGGCCTTTGTTGGATCGGCGGTCGTGACCATGCTGCCGAACCTCGGTCGCCTTCTGGGGATCCTGGCTGTCGGACATCGCCCCGCAGGCGGGCTGACGGTGCTCTGGGTCCAGGTGGTAAGCTTCGCCGCGTTCGGCGTTTACGGCATCGTCCTGCCCTATCGGACGCCCAGCCCAGAGGCGGTGCGGCCCGTGAAGGCCACGCCATGGGCGTCGGGTTGGGTCGCTCTCGCAGTGACTGCCTGGCTGTCCGTGGACATCCTGGTCGCCACACTGCACCTGGGCGCTGCGCGCGCGGCGGGATTCGCAGTCGTAGCGCTGCTCGGCAAGGCGCCCTTCTACCTGGCACAGCCACTGGTGCTGATGGCGATCGGCGAGGAGGGCTGGGGGAGGTCGAAGCGGCGCGAAGGCAGTCTGGCCGTTGCCGCGATCGCCGCCGTCAGCGTGCTGCTCGGCTTTGTCTTCGGCTCATTCGCCATGCGTCTCATGGGCGTGCGCGAGCCTGCCTGGCTGCTTGCAGCGTACTTCCTCGGCACCTGCGCACTGGGACTCGGCTACCTGTGGAGCGGTGCGGATGCTCAGCGCGAGATGCACCACTGGTGGCCGCTCCTCGCTGTCTGCGTCGCCTGGGCGGTGTGGAGCCTCGTCTGGGGTAGGGGCACGAGTTCGCTCGTTGCCGGCTACGTAGTGGCGCAGACGCTTGGTGCGGCGGCGGTTGTGGTCCTCGGCCTGCGCGCCGCGGCACGGGCGCGGGGCGGTAGGGAAAGCCGAGGGGCCATGGCGAATTGAACTTTGGAGTTGATGGTTCTTTGGACGGGCAGATCCTGCCGTACGCTCTTGATGCAACTGCCAGTCTCCTCAGCCGGCCCCGGGCGCGGCGGGCCACGGTGGACGAGGTCTGGGACGCCTTTCGCGCCAAGGTCGCGTCGCCCTACGATGTGACGGACATGCTCCTTCTGGCCCGCGAGGGTCTGGCCGAACTGCTGCCTGCGGAGGGCTACTATGCGTATGTCGCGCCTGCACCAGGCGCGCCCCTCAGGCTGCGGCTGACGCGTGCCGAGACCGGCACGCCGCAGATCGGCATCAACTATGAGGGCCTCGTGGCGGGAGCGCCCGTCCGGCAGGCGCCACTGGAGCTGGGACCCGGACGCACGGGGCTGATCTGCCAGGAAGACGGCCCCGCAGGCAGGCAGGTGGCCGCCATCGAGGCGGAACTCGGAGATGGCGAGTCGGCGTTGACGCACTACGCGAGCGCGTGGCTCCTGTCCAAGGTGCACAGCGCCTGAAGGCGGCATCCGGTCCGGGAGGCGGGCGGAGGAGGCCGGCAGCTTGCAGGGGATCTGGGCGATGTTCGGTCTATTCGTGGGAGCCGCAGCGGCGGTTGTGCTGAGCCTCGTCGTGGAGGCGTTCGTCCGCGACGGCCCCTTCTGGCCGCGCCGCTGCCCGCACTGCCACGCGGACCCCGGTCCCGCGGCGTACATCCCCCTGCTGCGGCACAGCCGCGCCGGCGCCTGCCGCGCCTGCCGACGGCCTGCGGGGACGCCTGACCTCTGGCTCGATGTGCTCGCCATCCTGGGCACCGCGCTCGTCTGCGCGCTGCGCCCGGGGACGGCCTTGCCGCTCGATCTCCTCGTGCTCTGGCTCGGCCTCGCGGTGGCCGCGATCGACCTGCGCCGCCGCGTCATCCCCAACAGGCTTCTGCTCGTCGCGGCGGTACTCGGGCTCGTGGCCCTGCTGCCGTTCGGCCGGTCGGCCTATGTCGCCGGTCTCGCCGGCGCCGTGCTGCTGCTGACCATCGGCCTGCTGATCGCCTGGGTCGGGCGCGGCGGGTTCGGGCTCGGCGACGTCAAATACCTCGGGGCGCTCGGGCTCCTGCTCGGCTGGCAGCGCGGCATCGCGACGCTCTTCCTCGCGGTGCTGCTCGGAGGGCTCTACGCAGCATGGCTCCTCCTGACGCGCCGGGCGACCGGCAGGGATGCCTTCGCCTTCGGTCCCTTCATTGCCCTCGGCTCGGTGGCTGTCGTGGTGCTGGGGGCAGGGTTGGCCCGCTAGGCCCGATCGCGGGACTGTTACCGGCGGCATCCGCCGCAGCTCCGCGGCCCCGCCTGGACCGAGGCGCTGCCAACGGCGGGCTGCTCTTGCGTCCCTGTCACGGACGGGCGGATCGGGTGTTCTCAAGGCACGGCCCCAAGGACGCCCGAGACACCCGGGCCGGGCCGAACCCTGGGAAGGGCGTTCGGGATGATGCGTTACTGGCGACCGCTCTACGGCATCCTCAGCGTCATGCTCGCGGGGGGGGGCCAGCTACCTCGGATCGGCGCATGACGCGCCGGGGCCGGCGGTCCTGTCGCGGTCGCGCCGCGGCCAGGGCGAGCCCCGGGAGCCGGGAGCTGCCGCCCTTCGAAACGGTCCCGTCGGTGTACCTGCGCCCGAGGCCTTGGCCACCCATGCCGTGCGACGCGCACCGCAGGCCGTCTACGCCTACTACCTGCCAAGGCTCGAGCGGCTCGGCTACTGCGTCTCGGGGAACGGCCCCATCAGCGCTGCCGCGGCATCACCGGCTGGGACTGGCCGTGCTCGCGCGGCACCCCATGAGCGATACCGTGCTGCTGACGGCGCAGCCGGCGGGATCCGGCAGCCTCTACTCGCTCGCCCGCGAGCTGACCGTGGCGCCGGCGCGCCCCGCGGCAAGCTTCGTGCCGGCCGGCAGCGAGGAGGTCTCGGTGGCAGCGCGTGCATCGGTCGGCCAGCCTTGGCTCACGCGAACGCTCAGGACCCCGAACGCTTGGCGCCCGCTCCTCACCGCCGCGAACGCGCTCCCCGTCGACACGCGCGGCGCGCACGGCTGCAGGCCGACTTCGGCGCCGCGGGTCCGCTTCGTCACAGCCGCGGCCACCCGGACGTTTTCCGCGGATCCCGCCTGCCAGAGTCGCGGGGGACGAGGCGCTGCTGCAGGACGCGGGCATGAGACTCTGGCCCGCCGCCGCTGCAGTGGCCGGCCCGCCGGTGCGGACCGCCCCCTGTGAGATCCCTTTTCCGCGACGTGGGGCACATGAGAGGAGCCGGCGCTGGCGCCGGCTCCTCGTGATGCGCTGGCGCCCCGGTGCCGGCCGTTGCCGTAACCGGCCCTGACGCCATCCCGTCAGGCCAGCCTGCCTTCCTCCCGGCGCTGGCGCAGGTAGTCCACCGTCCGCTCGAGGCCCTCGGCGAGCGGCACCTGCGGCCGCCAGCCGAGGCGCTCCACGGCAAGCGAGGGGTCGAGCGCGATGCGGCGCACCTCACCCGGGCGCTCCGGTTCGTACTGCGGTGGACGACGGCTGTCGCAGATGGCGGAGAGGTTGCGATGCAGGTCGTTGACGCTCGTCTCGACGCCGCAGCCGATGTGCAGGGCCTCCTGGTCGGCCGCCGTGAGCGCCATCAGGTTCGCCGCCACGACGTCGCCGACGTAGACGTAGTCGCGGGTCTGCTCGCCGTCGCCGAATATGCGGCAGGGCAGCGAGAGCAGGAGGCTGCGCGCGAAGATCGCGATCACGCCGGCCTCGCCCCCGGGGTTCTGGCGCGGCCCGTAGACGTTCGCGTAGCGCAGGGCCGTGTAGCGCAGGCCCTGCTGGTGGGCGTAGAGATACAGGTAGTGCTCGACGGTGTGCTTCGTCACGCCGTACTGCGACAGGGGCTGGATCGGGTGATCCTCGCGCACCGGCAGGTCCTCGGGCTCGCCGTAGATGGCGCCGCCGCTCGACGCGTAGACGATCTTGCGCGTTCCGTGCGCCAGTGCGGATTCGATCACGTTCAGGCTGCCGAGGATGTTCACCCTGGCGTCGTAGGCCGGCTCCCGCGTCGAGACGCGGACGTCCATCTGCGCCGCGAGGTGGATCACGGCTTCTGGGCGTTCCGCGGCGAAGACGCCGGCAAGGGCCTGCTCGTCCGTGATGTCGACCTCATGGAAGCTCGCACGCGGGTGAACCTGCTCGCGGAATCCTGTGACGAGGCTGTCGACGACCGATACGTCGTGGCCTTCTCCGATCAGCCGATCGACCGTATGCGAGCCGATGAATCCGGCGCCACCTGTCACGAGTACGCGCAATGCCAGACCTCCGATCTACGTCGCACGAGAGCGTGCCGCGTCCGGGCCGCGGCTTGTGTCCACGGTCAGATGCCGTGCTGGTACATGTACATGATGTTCTTGACGTAGCTCTGGGTCTCGGGGTAGGGCGGGATGCCGCCGTAGGCCTTGACGGCGTTCGGCCCCGCGTTGTACGCCGCGAGGGCGAACGGGATGTTGTTGTGGAAGAGCTTGAGGAGATAGGCGAGGTAGGCGATGCCGCCATGGACGTTCTGCTCGGCGTTGAAGGGATCCGCGACGCCGAGCTCCGCCGCTGTTCCGGGCATGAGCTGCATCAGCCCCTCTGCGCCGGCGGACGAGACGGCGTGGGTGTTGCCGCCGCTTTCCTCGCGGATCACCGCCATGACGAGCAGCGGGTCGATGCCGTAGACGGCCGAGATGGACTGCACGATCGACAGGATCTGGCTCGAGTTCAACTGCCCGTCGGCCAGTTCCGCCTTGATCTGCTGGATGGCGTTCCAGAGCTTCTGGCCCTGTGCCTGCAGGTCCGCCTTGAGCGCCAGGACCTGCTGCTGTTCCGCCTGCTGCTGTGAGAGCACCTGCCGCCGCTGGCTGGCGATGGCGGCGAGCTGGTTGCGCTGCGCGACCAGCGTGGCCTCCTGGTTCCCGAGCCGCCGGTCGATGCGGCCGAGCTGCAAGAGGTCGCTGTGGATGGCGTCGGCGTCGCGGTTCAGGTGCTGCACGAGTTCGCGCTCGAAGGAGGCCACCTCGACCACGTCACCGAGGCGGGTGACGAACTCGCCGAAGCTGCTCACCCGCAGCAGCACGGCGAGGTAGCCGACCGGCCCGTACTGCTGCGTGTAGAGCAGAACGGCATCGAGACCGCCCTGCTCCTTCCTGAGGGAATTCCGCGTCGCGGCGAGACGCCGGGACGTGGTGGCGATCTCATCCTTGGTCTTGACGATCTGCCGCTGCGTTGTGGCGATCATGGTCTGCTTCGCCGCAAGCTGCCCGTCCACCGCGTTCAGCTCGGCCTGCGTCTCGGCCTCCTGCTGCTGCAGCTGGTTGGCCTTGGCCGTGTCCGCCACGAGGTTCACGTGCACGCTGTGCAACTGGCTCTCGAGGTCGGAGAGGGACGGCGCGGCCGCAGCCGGTGCGGCGCCGTTCGACAGAAGGAACAGGACCAGGGCGGACGCAATCGTCCATCGTCGCCAGCAACCCATCATATGTGGCACGGTTCGCAGTCCGGCACGGAACTCCTGCCTTGCCGGCCTGTCGGAACGTGGCAGATCAGAGCAGGGGCGAGATCTGCCGCAGGCGCGCCAGGGTGGCGCGGTTGCGGCCCGCGATTTCCGCCTGCCGGTCGAGGACGGGCACGAAGTCGGGCGGATCGACGAGCAGGCGTGGCAGAGGCGGCTGGCCTGGCGGCTGGTGCAGCGCCAGGAAGGCGGCCGGCACCTCTGCGGCTTCTCCGGCAGGCGTCTGCCGCATCTCCGCCCAGACGAGCGTCCAGGCGCGCGGCACTACGCGCAGAAGCTCGTAGCCGCCGCCGCCGAGGGCAAGCCATCGCCCCCCGGCGATCTCGTGGGCGAGCTCGTGCAGTCGCCTGGCCGTCTGCCAGTAGAAGCGCGTCGAGAGGCGCATGTCCGCGAGGGGGTCCAGCAGGTGGCCGTCGCAGCCGTGCAAGGTGACGATGGCGTCGGGGCGGAAGCTCGCAAGGGCCGGCGGCACCACCGCCTCGAACAGTTCGAGCCACGAGGTGTCGTCCGTGAAGGGCTCGAGCGGCACGTTGATGCAGGCGCCGAGTCCTGGCCCGGCGCCCAGCTCCTCCACGGCGCCGGTGCCGGGAAAGAGGTAGCGCCCGCTCTCGTGGAACGAGATGGTGAGCACCTGAGGGTCCCGGTAGAAGATCTCCTGGACGCCGTCGCCGTGGTGCACGTCGATGTCGATGTAGGCGACGCGCAGCCCGGCGTCGCGCAACGCGAGGATGCCGAGTGCGATGTCGTTGTAGATGCAGAAGCCGGCTGCCTGCGCGGCGAACGCGTGGTGCAGGCCGCCGCCGATGTTGAAGGCGTGCAGGAGTTCGCCCGATGCGACGGCGCGCGCCCCCGTGAGCGTGCCGCCGACGGCCAGCGCCGCAGCCTCGTGCATGCCTGGAAAGCCGGGGTCGTCCTCGGTGCCCAGGCCGTAGAGCAGCGACGACTCGCGCACGGCGCCGCCGCGCGAGAGCCGCTGCACCTCGGCGATGTAGGATGGGCTGTGCACTCTGAGCAGGTCCTCTTCGGTCGCGGGCTCGGGTGCCCGCAGCTCGCCGGGGCCGAGGAGATGCAGGCCCTCGATCAGTTGGTAGGTCCAGCGCAGGCGGATAGGATTGAAGGGATGCTCCGGCGAGAAGCGATAGCCCTGGTATGCGTCGCTGTAGATGAGCGCGACGGGATGCGGCAAGGGGCAGGCACCTCTTTCGCACGGTACAGGCGGCCGAAACTTGAAGGGCTTGCAACCTCATGGGAATCATAGCGCCTTCGCACCGCACTTGGAACCGACGTGGCGACACTATGGTAGATGAAGGACCGCACAAGGACCAGATTGCGACATGGAGACGCTGGCAGACGGCGCCTTCCCGCGTCAGAATAGGGACAGCGATGGGCGGAGGTGATCACCTTGCGGGTGATCCTGCGGGATGGTCGGGTTGCGGACGTGCGCGAAGCGACAGGCAGCGACGAGGAGCGCCGGATGCTGCATGCCCTGTTTCAGGGCGTCTCACAGACGTCGCTTTACTACCGGTTCTTCCATGCGGTGCGCGAGGTGGACGACAGCAAGATCGCCGAGATGCTGCAGAGCGACCTTCCGGACAAGTACGCGCTTCTGCTGATCTCGGGCGACACCATCATCGGCATCAGCCACTTCCTGCGCACCGACGACGAAGGGGCCGAGATCGACTTCTTCGTCGACGAGCGCTTCCATGGGTACGGCATCGGCACCCTCCTGCTCGAGGAGATGGCCGATGTGGCCTGGCGCTACGGGCTGCGCCGCTTCGAGGCCTACGTGCTGCAGGAGAACCAGAAGATGATCCAGGTCTTCCGCAACTCCGGCTTCGAGGTGCAGCACCACTACGACCCGGACGACTACACCGCGGTGCGCATGGTCCTGCCGCTCGCGGAGACGGAGCGCAGCCGCGCCCTGCGCGACACCCGTGAGCAGATGGCGACCGCCGCCTCGCTGCGGCCGTTCCTGAATCCCCAGACGGTGGCGGTGATCGGGGCCTCGCGCGACCCGAGCCACCTCGGACACCTCGTCTTCCGGCATATCGTCGAGAGCGGCTTCACCGGCACGGTCTACCCCGTGAACCCGAGCGCACGCGCCGTGGCCGGCGTGCGCGCCTACCCCCAGCTGCGCGACCTGCCGGAGGCGGTCGATCTCGCGCTGCTGGTGGTGCCGGCGATGCAGGTGCGGGAGATCGTCGGCCAGTGCATCGAGGCGCACGTGGGCAGCGTCGCCATCCTTTCGGCGGGCTTCGCCGATGCCGGCGCCGTCTCTGAGCAGCAGGAGCTCGCGCACCGCTTGCGCGAGGCCGGCATACGCCTGCTCGGCCCGAACTGCTTCGGCCTGCTGACGACGACGCCGAGCGCGCCGCTCAACGCGAGCTTCGCCCCGGTGCTGCCGCGCCGCGGCCGCATGGCGATCGCAAGCCAGTCCGGGGCCCTGGGCGTGGCCATCCTGGACTACGCGAGCCGCATGGGCGTGGGCGTTTCGAGCTTCGTCAGCATGGGCAACAAGGCCGACGTCTCCGGCAACGACCTTCTGCAGTACTGGGAGACCGATCCCGAGACGTCCTTGATCGCGCTCTACCTGGAGTCGTTCGGCAATCCCCGCAAGTTCACGCGCATCTGCCGCCGCCTCACCCGTGAAAAGCCGGTGCTGGTCGTGAAGAGCGCCCGCACGCGGGGCGGCGCCGCCGTCTCGGAGTTCGGCGGCGAACCCCGCGACCGCATCTTCGAGGGTCTCTTCCGCCAGGCGGGCATCATCCGCGCGGATACCCTCGAGGAGCTCTTCGATGTCGCGGCGCTGCTGGACGGGAGCCCGCTGCCCGCGGGCGGGCGCGTCGCCGTGGTGACGAACTCCGCCGGCGGCGCGGTCCTGACCGTGGACGGCCTGCCGAAGGAGGGCCTCGAGCTCGCGGTGCCGCCCATCGACCTCGGCTTCGAGGCGCTGGCCGACGGCTACCGCAAGGTCTTGCCGGAGGTGCTGCGCAACCCCGACGTCGACGCGGTCATCGTCCTCTTCATCCCTGTGGGCATGTCGCAGAGCGACGAGGTGGCGCGCAGCATCGCCGACGCCGTGCAGGGGGTGGTGGCGGAGTCCGGGGGCACGACGAAGCCGATCGTCGCGAACTTCCTGCTGCCTCTGGATGGCAAGGTGCCGCTCGGCTGGATCGACACCTGCTGCCAGCGCATCCCGGTCTACCCGTTCCCCGAGCGGGCGGTGCGGGCGCTCGGGAAGGTGGTCCGCTACGCGCGCGTCAAGAACCAGCCGCACGGGCGCATCCCGGACCTTCAGGGCTGCGATGCGGCCAGCGCGCGCGACCTCTTGCGCCAGCAGGTGGCGGCAGGCGGCGAAGGGGATCTGCGCGAGCTTGCCGGGGCCGTCCTGACGCATCTCGGCCTGCCTGCGGGCGCTGGCTCCGAAGACGCCGCCGGGCCGCGGGTGCGCGTCATGATCACGCAAGACGCCCTCTTCGGCCCGATCATCGCGGTGGAGCCTGTCGTGCGCAGCCAGGCCGCCGCGCTCGAGCGGATCGTTCCCTTGACGGACCGCGACGCGCAGGCCCTGGCCAGGCGCAGCCTGCACGCCCTCGGCATGGAGGGGGACGACGCGGCCGAGGAGAGGCTCGGCGACGCACTGCTGCGCCTCAGCCGCTTGGCGGACGAGGCGCCGGAGGTGGCCGAGATGGATGTCGTGATCGACATCGGCGGTCAGATCCTCAGCTGTGCGCCGCGTGCGCTCCGGCTGGCTCCTGCTGTGGAGGGCTAGGCCGGGAGCGGGTAGGACCCCCGGCACCGCCGGGTGGCGGGGTGCGCGGGGGCCGGCTGGCCGCGTCCAGGGGAGAGGGCGGTCAGACGACGAGCTTCACGGCCACGCCGAGCAGCAGCATGCCGTAGAACCACTTCACCCAGGACGGCTTGGCACGGTTGGCCATGAACCAGGAGCCGAGGAGCGACGCCGTCGTCACCGCCAGCACCAGCGTCACGAGCAACGGCCAGTCGATCGTCATGTGACCGACGTGGCCGAGGAACCCGGAGAAGCTCGAGAAGGTGACGATGTAGGCGGTCGTCGCCGCCGCGCGCTTCGTGTCGTAGCCGATCCACATCAGGAGAGGCCCGATGATGAAACCGCCGCCGAGACCGAGCATGCCGCCAAGGAAACCGGCGGCGGCCGCGACGGTGCCGCCGATCAGCATCCTGCGGCCGAGCTGCATCATCTCGGTCGGTTCGGGCCGGCCGGCGGTGCGCAGTGTGCGCACTGCGGCGACGGCGACGGCGGCCGCGAACAGGATGAGCAGCACCCTAGTCGGCACGTGCGGCGCCGCGAGAGCTCCGAGAGGCGCGAAGACGAGCGCCGCGGCGGCCATCGGCAGGCCGCCGGGCCAATCCACGAGGTGCCTTCGGCCGTACGGGATGAGGGCCAGCAGTGTGTTGAGTCCGTTCAGCAGGAGGCCGAGGGGGATGACCACGGACGTCAGCCCGAAGCCGAGCCAGTGGAAGATCGGCACGTAGAGCATGCCGCCGCCCAGCCCGAGCATGGCGAAGATGGCCGAGACCGCGAAGATGAGCAGTGCGACAAGTGCGACCATCGGGGAGGCCTCCTTCGCTGGCTGAACCATCGCCTGCGAGACTGCGCTCCCGGCCGTCTCCGGGTGAGACGGCCGGGAGGGTTGCAGGCTCCTGGGTCAGCCCGTGTAGCCGGAGCAGGGGATGCAGACCGGCTGGCCGTCCTTGAGACGCACGTAGCGCTCGAACACGTATTCGCCGCAGACAGAGCACGCGGTGCGCTGGAACGAGCCCCTCGGCGGCTTGTAGGAGAAATCCGGGAGCTCGCGTACGGCGAACACCGCCTCGTCGGGCTGTGCGAGCGTCCACGCGATCGCTGCCGCCGTGACGTGCTCCGGGATGCCCGACGGCTCGATGCCTCGCTTGCGGTACGAGAAGAACTCCTGCTGGCCGAATGCGTCGAGGAAGGACGGCGTCAGGGCGTAACGCACCGCCGTCTTGCCGGGATACCAGAACGTGGCGGCGAGCTTGCCCCAGTACGTCTTTTCGATCAAGGCCTTGCCGAACGTGGCTCCGGTCGCGACTTGGATGCCGTCCATGAGGCAGGTCTGGGGGTGGCCCTCGCCCAGTTCGCAGATGACATGCAGCGTGTGGTCGGGCTCGCGGTCGAGCGCCAGTCGCGATAGGGCCAGTACGCCCATGCGGTAGCCGAGCGGCATGAACGGGCAGCGGTGGCCGTGGAACGCGAAGGCCCATTCGGGCGGGGTGTAGCGGGTTGCGGCGTCCAAGGACATATGTCTCCCTCCAGAACGTCTTGCGCGGTGCGTGCGACCTTGGGAACCGGACTCTGGTGGCTAGCCTTCGCGGCTGGCCCGCGGCGATGCGGTCCCGCCCTTCGTGGCGGAATCTTGGCGGCGCCGCGGGAGGGCGCAGCGCGCCTCCTGCTTGCCCCCGACCTGGTCGGGGGGCACCTCCAGGGGTGCCTGCGCGGTCTGGACGGGCTGCGGCAGGCTCGCGCGCAATGCGGAAAAGGCGTCCGCCTTCAGGCTGTAGTCGACCCAGCGGCCGCGGCGCCGTGCCGTCACGAGCCCGGCGCCGCGCAGGATCCCGAGGTGGTAGGAGAGGAGATTGGCAGCGATCGGACCGACAGCGGACTGGATTTCACAAACGCAGCGCGGCTGTGTGCCGAGCACCGCCACGATCTGCAGGCGTACAGGATCTGCGAGAGCCTGAAACTGGGCGGCGCGCGTCAATGCAAGTTCTTTTGTATCAAACATGTTTGAAGTGTAGATCTCGGTGGTCGCCGTATCATTAAAAAACCGTGCCGGTTCGCAAGACAAGCGGACGTCACCGGCATGGCGGGACGGCCACCATGGCGGCCGGCAAGGGCGCCCGGCGGCGCAAGGGATCGCGTCGCCGGCGGCGAGCCGGGCGTGCGACGCGGC